>NZ_BHVX01000004.1 GCF_003851545.1 Ralstonia sp. SET104
TCTGTTTACAACTCCAAGCCCTAAAAACAAAAATGCCGTTCAGGTCTTAACTGAACGGCATTAGGCCTTCGGGCCGGTTTTTTCATGCGCGTTTAGAACATTGCGCTTATTCCGCTTCATCAATCCACGCCTGCTGGATCGCTTCGAGAAATTTCTCGCCACCGCGCTTGTGGTCGTCATCAAAGCCTTCCAGGGTGACGACCTTATTGTGCAGATCGACGAAGTTCAGGCGTGTCGGATCAACGTCGGGGTACTTGTCGTACAGCGCTTCCGCAATCTGCGTGATGTCGTTCCATTTCATGATGGCTCCCTCCACCACAAGCCGCGCGGCTTAGTGGTTCTCCTTGGCATGGTTGATGGTGTACTTCGGGATCTCGACGGTGAGGTCTTCGTCCGCCACCTTGGCCTGACAGGACAGACGCGAGTTCGGCTCCAGCCCCCAAGCCTTGTCGAGCAGGTCTTCTTCTTTCTCAGTCGCTTCATCCAGCGAGTTGAAGCCTTCGCGCACGATCACGTGGCAGGTCGTGCAGGCGCATGATTTTTCGCACGCGTGCTCGATCTCGATATCGGCGTCCAGCAACGCATCGCAGATGGTTGTGCCGGACTTGGCTTCAATCACAGCCCCTTCCGGGCAGTATTCGACGTGAGGAAGGACGACGATTTGTGGCATGAAGAGACTCGTTCGATAAGTGTGTTTGCGGGGATGCGACCGGCGATCAGCCGAGCTCCTCGATACGTTTGCCGGCCAACGCCTTGCGGATGCCGCGGTCCATGCGGCGCGCGGCGAATTCGTCGGTGCCGTGCGACAGCGCATCCACGGCGTCCTTGATGGCGCGGTGGTCTTCGCCCTGCATGGTGGCGCGCAGTTTGGCCATTTCGGTGTCGATGGCGCTGCGCTCGTCCGAAGAGAGCAGATCACCATCGGCCGCCAACGCCTGTGTCAGCGCTTCGAGCAGGCGCTCGCCCTCGACGCGCTCTTCGGCCAGCGCACGGCGGCGCATGTCGTCTTCGGCGGATTGGAAGCCTTCCTGGAGCATGCGCGCGACATCGTCATCGCCCAGGCCATACGACGGCTTCACGGTGATGGATGCTTCCACGCCCGACACAGTCTCGCGCGCGGACACCGACAGCAGGCCATCGGCATCCACCTGATACGTCACACGGATGCGCGCGGCGCCAGCCACCATCGGCGGAATGCCGCGCAGCTCGAAACGCGCGAGCGAACGGCAATCGCTCGCCAGTTCACGTTCGCCTTGCAGCACATGGATCGCCATGGCCGTCTGGCCATCCTTGAAGGTGGTGAACTCCTGCGCGCGCGCCACGGGGATCGTGCTGTTGCGCGGGATGATCTTCTCGACCAGGCCGCCCATCGTCTCGACACCCAGCGACAGCGGGATCACGTCGAGCAGCAGCCAGTCTTCACCCGGTGCGCGGTTGCCCGCCAGCAGATTGGCTTGCATGGCGGCGCCAATCGCGACCACCTGGTCCGGATCGAGATTCGTGAGCGGCGTACGACCAAACAGTTGGCCGATAGCGCGGCGGATGATCGGCATGCGCGTCGCGCCGCCCACCAGCACCACACCGTTCACATCTTCCACCGTAACGCCGGCATCGCGCAGCGCACGGCGCACCGGCGACAGCGTTTTCTGCACCAGATTAGCTGTCAACTCAGCAAAGGTTTCGGCGGTCAGCACAAGGTGCACGGTTTCGCCGGTCGAAAGCATTGCGTCGATCTCCGTGCTGTCAGCGGTGGAGAGCCACTCCTTGGCTGCACGCGCCTTGTTCAGCAGCAAGCGCGTGTCCTCGGCAGAGAGCGGCTGCAGGCCGGCTTGCTCGACGACCCAGCACACGATGCGCTGGTCGAAATCGTCGCCGCCGAGCGCGGAATCGCCGCCTGTCGACATCACTTCGAATACGCCCTTGGTGAGCTTGAGCACAGAGATATCGAACGTGCCGCCACCCAGGTCGTAGACGGCATAGATGCCCTCGGCGCCGTTGTCCAGGCCGTAGGCGATCGCTGCGGCGGTCGGCTCGTTCAGCAGGCGCAGCACGTTCAGGCCGGCCAGCCTGGCGGCGTCCTTGGTGGCCTGGCGCTGTGCGTCATCAAAGTACGCCGGCACGGTAATGACGGCGCCGACCAGTTCATCGCCGAGCGTGTCTTCCGCGCGCTGGCGCAGCGTGGCGAGAATTTCCGCCGACACTTCCACCGGACTCTTCACCCCGGCCACGGTCTTCAACTGCACCATGCCAGGCGCGTCGACAAAGTCGTACGGCGTGTTCTCAATGTGTGCAACGTCCTTCAGACCGCGGCCCATGAAGCGCTTGACAGAGATGATGGTGTTCTTCGGATCGCGCACAGATTCGGCTTGCGCCTTATAGCCGATGTGCGCCCCGCCGGCGGGCAGATAGCGCACCACAGACGGCAGCAACGGGCGGCCCTGATCGTCGGGCAACACTTCCGGCACGCTGCTGCGCACGGAGGCCACCAGCGAGTTGGTCGTGCCCAGGTCGATGCCCACCGCCAGACGGCGCTGGTGCGGTGCGGGCGATTCGCCGGGTTCGGAAATCTGCAGTAAAGCCATGGGGTGTCTCGATTGCGCGGGTGCGGTTGCCAGTGCGATGAACGGCGTGGCTTTGGCAAACCCGACATTGTCGCAAATTCTGGGTTCTAGTCTTCCAGCCGGTCGATGGCCTCAGCGGTGTCGCGTTCGATCTTTTCGATGAACATCAATTGGCGCACGGCGTCAGCCGCTGCGGTGTCGTTACTGTCGCCGTTGAGCAGGCCGGCCAGCGCCTGATAGCGCGCGTATTTTTCCTTGCGCAGCATGCCGAGCAGGTCGTCCAGCGCATCAACGTTGCGCTCCGCCTTCGCATCGCCCAACGCTTCGCGCCATTCCATCTGCTGCATCAGAAACGCCGGCGGCATGGCCGTATTGTTTTCGGCCTGCACGTCGATACCGCGCAGGTGCAGCAAGTATGTCGCCCGTTTCAGCGGATCACGCAGCGTCTGATACGCCTCGTTGGCGCGTGTGGCCCATTGCATGGCAACACGGCGCTCAGCGTCACCGGCATGAGCGTAACGATCCGGGTGCGCCTGCGACTGCACGGTCCGGTACGCGGTGTTCAACGCGTCTTCGTTGACCTCAAAGTGCTCGGGCAAGCCAAACAGGGAGAAATGCGTGGTGTTCGCTGACAGGCCAGGATTCATGAATAAAAAAAGCGGCCGCGCCGCCTTGGTGTTGCTAGCCGACCGGCTCACCCCGATCGCACTTCAGGCACTCCACAATCACGCCGATCTTACTGGCGCGCCCTGCTTCGGTTTCGGTCCAGGGCCGTTGCTGCCAGGGCGGATCGTGGCGCATATGCTGGCCGTGCCCGCAAGCGAGACGGGCGACCCAGTGGCCATCCTCGTCCCGCTCGAAACCGACAATACGCTGCTTCAAACGCGGAACGACTCGCCGCAACCGCACTCGTCCTTCACGTTCGGGTTGTTGAAGCGGAAGCCTTCGTTTAGCCCTTCGCGCGCGTAGTCCAACTCGGTGCCATCGACGTACGGCAGGCTCTTCGGGTCGACGATCACCTTGACACCGTTGGATTCGAAGACCTGGTCTTCGGCGGCAATCTCATCCGCATATTCGAGCTTGTAGGCCAGGCCCGAGCAACCGGTGGTCTTCACGCCCACGCGCAGGCCCACGCCCTTGCCACGGCGGGTCAGGTAGCGTGAGACGTGCTGCGCGGCCTTGTCGGTCAGAGTGATCATGCTGCGTCCTTCCAATCGATGGGCTTCAGGCAACCTTCTGCTCGGCAGCAGTGCCGTGCTTTTCCTTGTAGTCGGCCACGGCCGCCTTGATGGCGTCTTCAGCCAGGATCGAGCAGTGGATTTTCACCGGCGGCAGGGCCAGCTCTTCAGCGATGGCCGTGTTGCGGATTTCCAGCGCCTGATCCAGCGTCTTGCCCTTCACCCACTCCGTCACGAGCGACGACGAGGCGATCGCCGAGCCGCAGCCGTAAGTCTTGAACTTTGCGTCTTCAATCACGCCCTGCTCGTTGACCTTGATCTGCAGCTTCATCACGTCGCCGCAGGCCGGCGCGCCAACCATGCCGGTGCCGACCGTCTCGTCGCCCTTCTCGAACGAGCCGACGTTGCGCGGGTTTTCGTAATGGTCCAGAACTTGGTTGCTGTAAGACATTTCACACCTCTTTCAATCGTTGGCTGGCGCGGGGGCGCCTGTTATTCGTCAAACGCCGCGCTTAGTGCGCCGCCCATTGAATGCTGTTCAGATCCACGCCGTCCTTGTACATCTCCCACAACGGAGACAGGTCGCGCAGCTTGCCGATCTTGTTCTTGAGCAGATCGACCACGTAGTCGACCTCTTCTTCCGTGGTGAAGCGGCCGACCGTGAAGCGGATCGAGCTGTGGGCCAGTTCGTCATTGCGGCCCAGCGCACGCAGCACGTAGGACGGTTCCAGCGAGGCCGACGTACAAGCCGAACCTGACGACACGGCAACGTCCTTGATCGCCATGATCAGCGACTCGCCTTCCACAAAGTTGAAGCTGATGTTCAGGTTGTGCGGCACACGCTGTTCCATGTCGCCGTTCACGTACACCTCTTCCATCGTGTTCAGACCGCGGTACAGGCGGTCACGCAGCATGCGGACGCGCTCGTTCTCGGTCGCCATTTCTTCCTTGGCGATGCGGAACGCTTCGCCCATGCCGACGATCTGGTGCGTCGCCAGCGTGCCCGAACGCATACCGCGCTCGTGGCCACCGCCGTGCATCTGCGCTTCGATGCGGATACGCGGCTTGCGGCGCACATACAGCGCGCCAATGCCCTTCGGGCCATATGTCTTGTGCGCCGAGAACGACATCAGATCGACCTTCAGCTTCTGCAGGTCAATGCCCACCTTGCCCGTGGCCTGCGCCGCATCCACGTGGAAAATCACGCCCTTCTCGCGGCAGATCTCACCAAGTTGCTCGATGTCCTGAACGACGCCGATCTCGTTGTTCACCATCATCACCGACGCAAGAATGGTGTCCGGGCGGATGGCTTGCTTGAAGACTTCGATATCGATCAGGCCGTTGTCCTTCACGTCCAGATACGTGACTTCAAAGCCCTGGCGCTCCAGCTCACGCGTCGTGTCCAGCACAGCCTTGTGCTCGGTCTTGACGGTGATGATGTGCTTGCCCTTGCTGCTGTAGAAATTGGCTGCGCCCTTGATCGCCAGGTTGTCCGACTCGGTCGCGCCCGACGTCCACACGATCTCGCGCGGGTCTGCATTGACCAGCGCGGCGACTTGCTCGCGCGCGGTCTCGACGGCCTTCTCGGCCTCCCAGCCAAACGGGTGGCTGCGCGATGCCGGATTGCCGAAGCTCTCGCGCAGGTACGGAATCATCTTGTCGACCACGCGCGGATCCACCGGCGTCGTCGCGGAATAGTCCATGTAGATGGGAAGCTGCAGGGTGCTCATATCTTGTCTGCCTTGTGTGGGGGGCGATGTTCTATTTGTGGGGCGGCTTCAGGGCCGAACCTCACGCCGGCACAGTCACGACTGCGCCAGACTGAAAACGGAGTTGACCAGCGGTGCGCGCTTGACCGGCTCGGCCGCTACCGATGCGGTGGCGGGCGCGTCGAGGGAGCGGGCACGCGTCGGCGTGCGCTCACGGCGGGCCGGACGCGCTTCGCGCATGTCTTGAATCACTTCGGGCTGACGCTCGCGTTGCTGGTCAACCAGATTCTGCAGCGATACGGAATCGAGGTACTCCACCATCTTCTGGTTGAGCGTGGCCCAAAGGTCGTGCGTCATGCAGCGGCCGGCGTGTCCACCACTGTGCTCTTCGCCGCCGCAGTTGCCCTTGCCGCCGCATTGGGTGGCATCAAGGGGCTCGTCCACGGCGATGATGATGTCTGCAACGGTGACGTCGTCCGCACGGCGCGCGAGGCTGTAGCCACCGCCCGGACCACGCACGCTTTCCACGATTTCGTGGCGGCGCAGTTTGCCGAACAACTGCTCCAGATACGACAGCGAAATCTTCTGACGCTGGCTGATGCCGGCCAGCGTGACCGGGCCCTGCTCTTGGCGCAGCGCCAAGTCAATCATGGCGGTGACCGCGAAGCGGCCTTTGGTGGTCAGTCTCATGGCGTCGGGGGAAATACCTGATCATTTTGCTCAAGTATAAAGGAACCCGACAAAATCAGTCAACTAAGGCGTCGGGGGATTCCGCGTCGCAGCAAGGGGTTTGCAGCGCCCCAAGAATGGGGTGGCCACGCGGCAGGCCGTATTGTGGACCAAAACAATCCACCACGTTGGATAGGGCCTATCACGCCACTCCTTCAGCGCGACTTGCGAACCGACCGCGACGGCATGGCCACTACGGGTTTCTACTTATGCGATGGAAAGCGCAATTTTGTTGACTTCTGTTACGTGGTAGCCGAGACTCCTAAATACGCAAACGTTTGCGAAGAGCGAGGCGCGATTGCCCTTAGAAAGCCCTGACGGCACGACAAAGCAACGACGCTCGCACCCATCCGCCCCAGACAGGCCTCTTCCTGGAGGAGACACCATGGATATCCGCCGTCGCCGCGCCCTGCAACTTGGCGCGGGTTCTGTTGTAGCTGTTGCGTTGCCCTTTCCGTTTTCCCTTGCACATGCCGCCAATCAGCCGCCCAAGGTGGCGCTGGTGATGAAATCGCTCGCCAACGAGTTCTTCCTGACCATGGAGACCGGCGCACGCAAGCATCAGAAAGATCACGCTGCCGAATACACGCTGCTGTGCAACGGTATCCGCGACGAGACGGACACCACCGGCCAGATCCGCCTGATTGAGCAAATGATCGTATCGAAGGTCGATGCGCTGGTGCTGGCGCCGGCCGATTCCAAGGCGCTGGTGCCGGTGGTCAAGAAAGCCGTGGACGCGGGCATCCTCGTCATCAATATCGACAACCGGCTGGACCCGGCTGCGCTCAAGGAGAAAGACCTGAACGTGCCCTTCGTTGGGCCGGACAACCGCAAGGGCGCGCGGCTGGTGGGCGACTTCGTTGCCAAGTCGCTCAAGCCGGGCGACGCCGTGGGCATTATCGAAGGTATTCCGACCACCACCAACGCCCAGCAGCGCACTGCCGGCTTCAAGGATGCCGCCGAGGCTGCCAAGCTGAAGATCGCGGGCGTGCAATCGGGCGAATGGGAAATCGACAAAGGCAACAAGGTGGCCGCCGCGATGCTGCGCTCGCAACCAGGCCTGAAAGCGCTGCTGTGCGGTAACGACAACATGGCAATTGGCGCCGTGTCTGCCGTGCGCGCAGCGGGCAAGCTGGGCAAGGTGCTGATTGGCGGCTATGACAACATCGACGCCATCAAGGCCATGCTGGCTGACGGACGCGTGATTGCCACCGCAGACCAGCACGCCGATCAGCAGGCCGTCTACGGTATCGAGACCGCACTGAAGGCCTTGGCTGCCAAAACGCCGCAGGCGAAGCTGACGGGTGTCGTCGAGACGCCGGTCAACCTCGTTACGCGCGCGTAACGCCACAGACGGGCAAGCCGCCGCCAGCCATGTCTGCCGCTTACGAACCGCGCCCGCCACTGCTGCGCATCTCCAACGTCAGCAAGCGCTACGCCGCCCCCGTGCTGCGAGACATCGATCTCGACGTGCATGCGGGCGAGGTGCTTGCGCTCACGGGCGAGAACGGCGCGGGCAAGAGCACACTCTCCAAGATCCTTTGCGGGCTGGAGACGGCGACTTCGGGCTCGATGACACTGGCTGGCACGCTGTACGCACCGGCCTCGCGCTGCGCGGCGGAAGCGCTGGGCGTACGCATGGTGCTGCAGGAACTGAGCATGGTGCCGACGCTTTCGGTGGCTGAGAACCTGTTCCTTGGCGACCTGCCGCGGCGTCTCGGCTTTGTTGACCGTGCCGCGCTGCACCGCCGGTCCGAGCAGGCACTCGCGCGCGTCGGCCTGAAGCTCGACCCGTGGACGCCCGTGCATACGCTCGGCATCGGCCACCGTCAGATGATCGAGATTGCCCGTGCTCTGGCCAGCGCGTGTCGTGTGCTGATCCTCGACGAGCCGACGGCGATGCTGAGCGCGCACGAAAGCGCCACGCTGTTCGAGCGCATCGACGCGCTGCGCCGCGAAGGTGTGGCGATCGTCTATATATCGCACCGCCTGGACGAACTGGCGCGTGTTGCTGACCGCATCGCCGTGTTGCGTGACGGCCAGTTGATCATCGATGCGCCGGCCGCCACGGTCACGCAGGAAACGTTGATCCGGGCGATGGTCGGACGCGACGTGGCGGCCCCATCCGAAACGGAACGTGCCGCACGCAAGCCCTGGCATGGCGATGCTTCACCCGCACTGCGAGTGACCGGTCTCACGCGCGCGCCGGCTGTGCGCGACGTGAGCTTCGACGTCGCACCGGGCGAGATTTTTGGCATCGCGGGCCTGGTCGGCGCGGGGCGCACGGAACTGCTGCGGCTGATCTTCGGCGCAGACCGCGCGGATGCCGGCACCATTGAAGTCGGCACGCCGCTGGCACCGGCGCGCATCCACTCCCCCAACGACGCGGTGCGCCGCGGTATCAGCCTGCTCACAGAAGATCGCAAAGACGAAGGCCTGATGCTCGGCTTGCCCATTGCCACCAACATTGCATTGGGCAACATGCCAAGCGTAACGACGCGCGGCTGGCTGCAACCGGCGCGCGAGCGTGTGCTGGCGCAGCGGCACATCAGCGCAATGCGCATCCGTTGCGCGGGGCCGGAGCAACCGGTAGGTGAGCTCTCTGGCGGCAATCAGCAAAAGGTGGCGGTTGCCCGCTGGCTGGAGCGCGACACCCCGGTGCTGCTGTTCGATGAACCCACGCGCGGCGTGGACGTGGGCGCCAAGTTTGACATCTACATGCTGCTCGATGCGCTGGCCGCGCGCGGCAAGGCGCTGGTCGTGGTGTCGAGCGACTTGCGCGAACTCATGCAGTTGTGTGATCGCATCGGCGTGATGCGTGCTGGGCGGCTCACGCACATCTTTCAACGCAACGGCTGGAGCCAGGACGCTCTGCTCGCCGCTGCGTTCGGTGAGTCGGAACCCGAGTTACCGAACCTCAGTTCGTCTTCGGAGACCGCAGATGCGCTCTGATTCCACCCTGTCTCCGACGCCGCCCGCTGCGCCTGCCAGCACGCGCGCCGCGCTGGGCATGTCGCTTGGCGCAATCGGCGGGCTGCTGGCCGCGTTGATCGCCATGCTGGTGTTGTTCAGCACACTCTCGCCGACATTCTTCTCGCCGCCCACGTTCACGACCATTGCCAACGAAATTCCCGACCTGCTGGTCATGGCCGTCGGCATGACCTTCATTCTGATGATCGGTGGCATTGATTTGTCGGTCGGCTCGGTGCTGGCGCTGGCGGCTTCGGTGCTGTCGGTTGCCATGACCAAGTTCGGCTGGGGCCTGTTGCCGGCGGCATTGGCAGGCGTCGTCCTGGCAACGGCAGCCGGCACGCTCACGGGTGCGGTGACGGTGCACTGGGGCATCCCTTCATTCATCGTGTCGCTGGGTGTACTGGAGATGGCGCGCGGCCTCGCCTACAGCCTTACCGATTCGCGCACTGTGTACATCGGCAGCGCGGTCGACTGGCTGGCCAACCCGATCGCACTAGGCATTGCGCCATCGTTCCTGATTGCGATTGTTATCACGGTCGTTGGCCAGATCGTACTGGTACGCACGGTGTTTGGGCGCTACCTCGTGGCCATCGGCACCAATGAAGAAGCCGTGCGGCTGGCGGGCGTCAACCCGCGCCCCTACAAGATCGCGGTGTTCGCGCTGATGGGCCTGCTCTCGGGCCTGGCTGCGCTGTTCCAGGTGTCGCGCCTGGAGGCGGCCGACCCGAATGCCGGCGTCGGCATGGAACTGCAAGTGATCGCTGCGGTGGTGATCGGCGGCACGAGCCTGATGGGCGGACGCGGGTCGGTCGCGCGCACGCTGTTCGGCGTGCTGATCATCTCGGTGCTCGAATCGGGCCTCGCACAGATCGGCGCTTCCGAACCCACCAAACGGATCATCACGGGCGCGGTCATTGTCGCGGCCGTGGTCATGGATACCTATCGCACCCGCCGCAACCGCACCAAGCCACACTGAGAGACCGAGGAGATCGTCATGGCAACCATCAAGGACGTGGCCGCACTGGCCGGAGTTTCGTTCACCACCGTCTCGCACGTCATCAACAACACGAGGCCAGTCAACGCCGAGACCCGCAAGCGCGTGGAAGAGGCCATCCGTGCCACGCGCTACGTGCCCAGCGCCGTGGCGCGTTCGCTCAAGCACCGCACCACGCGCACCATCGGCGTGCTCGTGCCCACCGCCACCAACCCGTACTTTGCGGAGCTGGCGCGCGGCATTGAAGACGTGTGCGCGGCTGCCGGCTACAGCGTCATACTTTGCAATTCCGATGACGACCCGCGCAAGCAGCGCGACTACCTGCGCGTGCTGATGGAAAAGCGCGTCGACGGCATCATCGTCAGCAGTGCCGGGCCCGACACGGCTTTGATCGAGGCGCTCGGCGAATCGGCCCTGCCAGTTGTGATGGTCGACCGCCCGACTGAAGGCATCCATGCCGATCAGGTGCAAGTCGATCACGAAGAAGGCGCCTACATGGCGACCAAGCATCTGCTGGACCTTGGCCACCGCCGCATCGCCTGCATCAGCGGGCCGTCGGCGCTGAGCGTGACGGCCGAGCGCCTGGCAGGTTTCCATCGTGCGTTGCGCGAATCGGGCGTGCCAGAGGCCTCCGCCCGCATTGCCGAAGGCGATTTCACCAGCCCCGGCGGCTACCGCGCCGCGCGTCAACTGCTGACCGAAGGTGAGCTGCCCACCGCCATCTTTGCCGGCAATGATCTGATGGGCATCGGCGCGCTGCGTGCCGCGGCCGAGTTGGGCATTCCCGTGCCCAAGGCGCTGTCCGTGATCGGTTTTGACGACATCGAACTCAGTCGCTACGTCTATCCAGCGCTGTCCACCGTTGGCCAGTCGATCCGCCAACTGGGTGAGACCACCGCGCAAACGCTGCTCGAACACCTCGGTGACAACGCCTTGCGCCATCCCGTGGAAGAACCGCGCGCGCGCCGCATCGTGCTGCCGCCGCGCCTATCGCTGCGCGAGTCGACCGCCGAGCCCGAGCGCCCGGCACGCGCTGCCTGATCCTGCATTCCTTTCACGCTTTCAACGTAGTCCCGCCATCGTGGCAAAGCACCCTTCCGCCTCTCCTGTCTACCCTGCTGCCGACGTGCTGATCGTCGGCAGCCTGAATATGGATCTCGTGATCCGCACACCGCGCCTGCCGCGTCCTGGGCAAACGGTTGCAGCGCCTGCGCTGGAAACCATCCCAGGTGGCAAGGGTGCCAACCAGGCCGTGGCCGCTGCACGCCTGGGCGCGCGTGTCGCCATGCTTGGATGCGTCGGCGATGACGCATACGGCACGGCACTGCGCGACGGCCTGCGCCGCGAGGGCGTGGAGACGTCGATGGTGTCTGCGCACGCTGGCGCCGCTACTGGCATCGCTTGCGTAACCGTGGCCAATAGCGGCCAGAACACCATCGTCATTGTGGCCGGCGCCAACGAATTGCTGACGCCGGCCATGATCGAAGCGCAGCGCTCCGCATTCGAGCGCGCACGCGTGATCGTCTGTCAGTTGGAATCCCCACCGGATGCGGTGGAATGCGCGCTCAAGCTGGGCCAGCGGTTGGGCAAGATCGTCATCCTGAACCCGGCGCCCGCCATCGGCCCGTTGCCTACGCCATGGATTGCGGCCTGCGATTATCTGATCCCGAACGAGACCGAAGCCGCACTGCTGACGGCCCGCCCTGTCGATTCACCCGAAGCCGCGTTGGATGCTGCCGCAGATCTGCACGCGCAAGGTGCGCGGCACGTGATTGTCACGCTGGGCTCGCATGGCGTTGCTTACATGGATACCCACTCACGCTTGCTAATGCCGGCGCCCACCGTGCAGGCCATCGACACCACGGCCGCCGGCGACACGTTTGTCGGTGCGCTGGCTGCGGCGCTGGCGGAAGATGCGGCACCCGATGTAGCCATTGAGTTCGGACAAGCCGCGGCGGCGGTGTCAGTCACCCGGCTGGGCGCGCAGCCGTCCATTCCGTTCCGTAGCGAGTTGGGCGCACCTGCCACACCCGTGACGCATTAGGCCGGCGTGCTGGTGCCGGGCGGCGCGCTCGCAGTCGGCGCGCGCGGCACCAGCAGGCACAGCGGGTCACGCACGATCCGTCGCAATACCGCGCCCGTAATGCGCCAGCGATCCAGCCTGCGCAGGTTGCGCGAGCGCATCGCCATGCCAAACGCCAGCGCAAACGACACCGCGACGTTCAACACGCCCATCAGGGCGATGCCAGCCACCGCCAGCCAGAACGCGCCCGTGTGCATTACATCCGAGCCCAGCACACCGACGGCCGTCGCCACCGAACCCGTCGACAGTGTGACGTGACGCACTTCCAGATGCGGCCCGAAGAACGAGATGATCTCCGGCCCCAGCCCCAGCATAAAACCCAGCGACACGTTGGCGACAATGCCCGAGAGATTGCGCTTCCAGAAGTCTGCAACGCGATGCGCGCCGCGCTCGCCCACCATGAAGCGCAGGCGCCGGTGGTAGGCAATCACATCGCCCACGCGATGCAGCGCGAACCAGTTGTCGGCCCAGCCTGCCGCCAGGCTCGATGCCCACAGCAGCACACCTGTGAAGGCTGCGTACAACGGCGTCAGGCCAAGAATCGAAAACGAATCGATCGTCGCCACCGCCTTCTCCGGCGAGATCAGATTCGCATGTAAAAAGCGCCCGGCCATCCACTGCACCAGGAACGCCACCGGCCCCACTGCCACGAGGTTGCCGGCAATCGCCGCCGCGTTGGAACGGATCATGGCGACGGTGTCGTCAACGAAGCGATCCAGCCCTTCGGGCCGGCTCACCTGATCGATCCGATGTGCCAGCGCGGGGGCTGTCATCGCCGGCTGCTTGGTCGCCAGCGTGAAGTGCGCGAAGTGAATGCCAAGAAAGCTCACCGCATAGTTGATCGACGCGAAAAACCCTTCTGCCACGCGGCTCAGATGCGCGGCGGTAATGAAGAACTTGATGTAGACCGTGGCCACCGTGATGAGGCCGCCGCCGGCCGCCGCCTTCACCATGGCGCCATATTCCTTGCCGTCGCGGGTGATGTAGTGCTCGCCGGTCTCGGCGGAACGCTCGACCACCTTGCGTGCCAGATCGGCAAAAGTGGAACGGATCAGGTAGCCGACACTTCGGCGGTGCTGGCTGGCAGAAACCAATTCGGCCGTCAGATGCACGAAGCGGCGTGAGGCGCGCGCATCGGCCCAGGCGGTGAGCAGCAAGTCCAGACGGCCCAGCCACGCCTTCATGCGCTCGACCTGGAACACGACTTCAACCGAAACGCCGTTCTCATCCAGATGCTGATAAACGCTGGCCGTGGCCATGCGGCATTGGTCCAGCACGGCACGGAAGTAGTTGAGCTGCTGCCCCATGGCTTCGGGGCGGGCGGGCGCCTCGTCCGGCCGTTCAAGGAAGATGGCGTTGGCGGCATCGGCCAACCGGTAGAACGGCGAGTCAGTGACTTCCGCATAGTCCATGCGCATACGGATACCGCGCGACAAGCCCGCCGCACGCACCTGGCTGATCAGGATCTGGATACCCAGCCCCAAGCTGCGTTCCAGCCGTGTCTGGCCTGTCGTTTCATCTTCATCGCTCAGGCCGGCACGGAAGAGCGTGTGCAGACGCGTTACCAGTTCGTCGTCCAGGCCATCCACCCATTGCGCATCGGTCGGGCCAACAAACAGCAGTGCGAACAGCGTGGACAACTGCGCCTGATTGGGCGCGGGCGGCAGGAAGCGCGCCTGCCAGCGGTCAACCAATTCACCCCAGAAACCGGAGCGTGACGAGAGCCCCGTATCGCACAGCAGCGACACCGGATCGTTGTCCTGCATGATGCTGCGCAGCGTATGCCCGACCCGCTCGGCCAGCTCCGGGTTGTTCTCCAGCACCTGCAGCAGATAGCGCAGACGCGCGTAACGCCATGACTCTGATGTGGCCCCCGCAGGCCGATCGGCACGGCGCAGCCAGTACGCCAGCTCGATCAGCCATTCATTGCGTTCGGCCAGACTGCGCGTGGGCTCGAACTGCGCCAGGATGGCATCGAGTTGATGGCTGGCGTGCCGGGAAGCGCGCCACTTGCGCCACGGATTGAGCAAAAAATTGAACATCAAACTCCCTGGATAACGAACACGTGCACCCAGCGCATGGGCCGGTGCCTGCTTAACGTGTCCCAGCTCCGAACAGGCGACGCGCGGCGCCTGAATATGATTTGAAATTGTGTCAAAACGAACTCACCGCCAGCTCCGCAGGAGGTGGCGGTGAGTATCCGACCCGTCAAATGGCCGCGCAGTTCAGGCGGCCGGAACGATATGGTCTTCGCCGCTCGCGCCGAAGAGCTGCGACTTGAGCTTGGCCAGTTGATCGCGAACCGCCGCCGCCTTCTCGAATTCGAGGTTCTTGGCGTGGTCGAGCATCTGCTTTTCCAGCCGCTTGATTTCCTTGGACGCCTGCTTTTCGCTCATGTCCTCGTACTTGGCGGCCTCTTGCGCGGCCTTCAACTCGGCACGCGCCTCGTCGACGTTGTACACGCCGTCGATGATGTCCTTGATGCGCTTGACCACACCGCGCGGCGTGATGCCGTTCGCCTCATTGTGGGCGATCTGCTTGGCGCGGCGGCGCTCGGTTTCGCCAATGGCCTTCTTCATCGACTCGGTAATGCGGTCGGCGTAGAGAATGGCGGTGCCGTTCACGTTCCGCGCGGCGCGTCCGATGGTCTGGATGAGCGAGCGCTCCGCGCGCAGGAAACCTTCCTTGTCCGCGTCCAGAATCGCCACCAGCGACACCTCGGGAATGTCCAAACCCTCGCGCAGCAGGTTGATGCCGACCAGCACGTCAAACGTACCCAGTCGCAGGTCGCGGATGATCTCCACGCGCTCGACCGTATCGATATCCGAGTGCAGGTAGCGAACCTTGACGCCATTCTCGGACAGAAACTCCGTAAGTTGCTCTGCCATGCGCTTGGTGAGCGTGGTCACCAGCACGCGCTCCCCCGCTTCGACGCGCAAGTGGATCTCCGAGAGCAGGTCATCCACCTGCGTGGTGGCTGGGCGCACTTCAATGGTCGGATCGACGAGGCCTGTGGGACGCACCACCTGCTCGACCACTTCGGTGTCGCCCACCGTTTTCTTCTCGTAGTCGCCCGGCGTGGCAGAGACGAACGTCACCTGCCGCATCTTGGTCTCGAACTCGGCAAACTTGAGCGGCCGGTTGTCGAGCGCAGAAGGCAACCGAAAACCGTACTCGGACAGCGTTTCCTTGCGCGCGCGGTCGCCGTTGTACATGCCGTTGAGCTGGCCGATCAGCACGTGCGACTCATCCAGAAACATCAGCGCATCGGGCGGCAGATAGTCGACCAGCGTTGGCGGCGGCTCGCCCGGCGCGGAGCCCGACAGATGCCGCGAGTAGTTCTCGATGCCCTTGCAGAAGCCCAGCTCCTGCAGCATCTCCAGGTCAAAGCGCGTGCGCTGCTCCAGCCGCTGCGCCTCAACCAGCTTGTTTTCCTTGTAGAAGAAATCGAGCCGTTCGCGCAGTTCGGCCTTGATGGTCTCGATGGCGCGCAGCACGGTCTCGCGCGGCGTCACGTAATGGCTTGACGGGTACACCGTGAAGCGCGGAATCTTCTGCCGCACACGCCCGGTAAGCGGGTCGAACAGTTGCAGCGATTCGACTTCGTCATCGAACAGTTCGAGGCGCACGGCCATCTCGGCGTGCTCCGCGGGGAAGATGTCAACCGTGTCGCCGCGCACGCGGAAGGTGCCGCGCTGGAAGTCCGTCTCGTTGCGCGTGTACTGCATGGCGATCAGACGCGCGATCACATCGCGCTGGCTGACCTTGTCGCCCGCGCGCAGCGTCAGGATCATCTGGTGGTATTCGCTCGGGTTGCCGATCCCGTAGATGGCCGAGACAGTGGCCACGATCACCACATCGCGGCGCTCCAGCAGGCTCTTGGTGGCCGACAGCCGCATCTGCTCGATGTGCTCGTTGATCGACGAATCCTTCTCGATGAAGAGATCGCGCTGTGGCACGTAGGCTTCCGGCTGGTAGTAGTCGTAGTACGAGACGAAGTACTCGACCGCGTTGCGGGGGAAGAACTCGCGAAACTCTGAGTACAACTGCGCCGCCAGCGTCTTGTTGGGCGCAAACACGATGGCCGGGCGCCCCACCTGCGCGATCACATTGGCCATGGTGAACGTCTTGCCTGAGCCCGTCACACCCAGCAGGGTCTGATACGCAAGGCCATCCCCGATGTTTTCAACGAGCTGGCGGATCGCCTCGGGCTGATCGCCGGCCGGCGGATATGGCTGGTACAACTGGAACGGCGAGCCCTCGAAAGTCACGAACTTCGACTCGTCGTGCGGGCTGGGGACTTGGCTCAGATCGGTCATGGCGGCGGGGCAGGATGGCAGCGCGGAAAGTCGACAAAAGTGACTCGCACGCCCCAGAAAATGAGGGCGGCAACGGCAATTGCAACCAATCTTTTAGTGTAGCGCGCCGTATCGACGACCCGTAGCAATGGTTTGGACACCCGAACCGGCCCCATCTGTACCGGCCACCAAAACGCTTTGCACGCCTGTTCTGCAAGGTTTTCTCGGGCGATTAGAGTCCGTATTCGGTACAATTGCTCCCTTGTGTGAGCCGCACCGGGCAACCCGCCCCGGAGTCCGCGCCGCACCGCCTGCAAGATCCCACCGAATTCCGAACCAACCGATCGAGACAATTCATGTCGCTTTTCTCCGCCGTCGAACTGGCCCCGCGCGACCCCATCCTTGGCCTGAATGAAGCCTTCAACGCCGACACTCGCAGCACCAAAGTGAACCTGGGCGTGGGCGTGTACTTCACCGACGAAGGGAAAATTCCGGTGCTGCGCGCTGTACAGGAAGCCGAAAAGGCACGCCTGGCTGCTGCTGCCCCGCGCGGCTATCTGCCGATCGAAGGCATTGCCGCCTACGACCAGGCCGTGCAGAAGCTGCTGTTCGGCGCTGAATCGCCCCTCATCACCGAAGGCCGCGTGGTCACGGCGCAAGCCCTGGGCGGCACGGGCGCACTGAAGATCGGCGCCGACTTCCTCAAGCGCCTGTACCCGGACGCCAAGGTCGCCATTTCCGACCCGAGCTGGGAAAACCACCGCGCGCTGTTCGAGTCGGCCGGCTTTGAAGTCGTCAACTACGCGTACTACGATGCTCCGTCGCACGGCCTGAACTTTGCCGGCATGCTCGATTCGCTCAACAGCTACGCGCCGAACACAATCATCGTGCTGCACGCCTGCTGCCACAACCCGACCGGCGTGGACATGACCACCGACCAATGGAAGCAGGTCGTTGAAGTCATCAAGGCAAAGAACCTGATTCCGTTCCTCGACATGGCCTACCAAGGCTTTGCCGACGGCATCCAGCAAGACGGCCTGGCCGTGCGCCTGTTTGCTGAATCGGGCCTGTCGTTCTTCGTGTCCAGCTCGTTCTCGAAGTCGTTCTCGCTGTACGGCGAGCGCGTCGGTGCACTGTCGATCGTGACGACCAGCAAGGACGAAGCTGCCCGCGTGCTGTCGCAAGTCAAGCGCGTGATCCGCACGAACTACTCCAACCCGCCGACGCACGGTGGCACGGTGGTCGCCAGCGTGCTGAACAGCCCCGAGCTGCGCGCGATGTGGGAGCAGGAACTGGGCGAAATGCGCGATCGCATCAAGTCGATGCGCAACGCGCTGGTCGACAAGCTGGCCGCCAAGGGCGTGAAGACCGACTTTTCTTTCGTGAAGGCGCAGCGCGGCATGTTCTCGTACTCGGGCCTGAGCTCCGCGCAAGTGGATCGTCTGCGTACCGAGCACGGCATCTACGCCGTGTCGACCGGCCGCATCTGCGTGGCCGCGCTGAACACCCACAACATCGACGCGGTGGTAAACGCTATCGCTGATGTTCTGTAAGGTGATTCATACGTCGCTCATCTCAGAGCAATTGCAAAAAGAAAAGCGGCTTCGGCCGCTTTTTTGCTGCATCGGACTAGACTGACACGGGCGCATCATATAAGCGGCGCAACACTCTGTTATCAGGGTTTATGCTGCATCGCAGTAACCTGCGCCCAGGTGCATAATCGTTTGCGCACCTTGCCCCCTCGCCGCCACCACAGACCGGTCCAGCCATGCTTTACCAGCTTCACGAATTCCAGCGCGCCCTGCTCAGCCCCATGACGGCTTGGGCCCAAGCGACTGCCAAGACCTTCACTAACCCCTTGAGCCCGCTGTCCCTGATGCCTGGCGCACAACGCTACGCTGCGGGCTACGAACTGCTGTATCGCCTGGGCAAGGAGTACGAAAAGCCGGAATTCGGCATCCGCTCCGTCAAGTCCAACGGCCGCGACATCCCGATCGTCGAACAGACCATCGTCGAGAAGCCGTTCTGCCGCCTGATCCGCTTCAAGCGCTACGCCGACGACGCCGAGACCATCAAGCTGCTCAAGGATGAGCCCGTCGTGCTGGTGTGCGCGCCGCTGTCGGGCCACCACTCCACGCTGCTGCGCGACACCGTGCGCACGCTGCTGCAAGATCACAAGGTGTACGTCACCGACTGGATCGACGCCCGCATGGTGCCGGCCGAAGAAGGTGCCTTCCACTTGTCGGACTACATCAGCTATATCCGCGAATTTATCAACCACATCGGTGCTGACAAGCTGCACGTGATCTCGGTGTGTCAACCGACCGTGCCGGTGCTGGCGGCCATCTCGCTGATGGCCTCGGACGGCGAGAAAACGCCCCGCACCATGACCATGATGGGCGGCCCGATCGACGCGCGTAAGAGCCCGACCGCCGTCAACTCGCTGGCGACCAACAAGTCGCACAGTTGGTTCGAGAACAACGTGATCTATACGGTGCCGGCAAACTACCCGGGCCATGGTCGCAGGGTGTATCCGGGCTTCCTGCAGCATGCTGGCTTCGTGGCGATGAACCCGGACCGCCACGTGTCGTCACACTACGATTACTACCTGAACCTGATCGAAGGCGACACGGAAGACGCTGAAGCTCACGTGCGCTTCTACGACGAGTACAACGCCGTGCTCGACATGGCCGCCGAGTATTACCTGGAGACCATCCGCGACGTGTTCCAGGAATTCCACCTGGCCAACGGCACGTGGGTGGTGGAAGGCAAGCCGGTACGCCCGCAGGACATTAAGGGCACCGCGCTGTTCACCATCGAAGGCGAGCTGGACGACATCTCCGGCAGCGGCCAAACCGAAGCCGCGCATGGCCTGTGCAGCGGCATCCCGAAGGCACACAAGCAGCATCTGACGGCGCCCAAGTGCGGCCACTACGGCATCTTCTCGGGCCGCCGCTGGCGCGAGCAGGTGTATCCGCAGTTGCGCGATTTCATCCGCCGCTACGACGAGAACGCACCACGCTTCAAGGCTGTCGCCTGAGTCTGAAGCACACAAGAAAAAGCCTCGCTTCTTGCGAGGCTTTTTTGCGCGATGACACTTCACTTCGGTCAATTCACGTCGATCAATCCTTGGGCCGATCCAGATATGCCAGCAGCATCTTGATATGCAGTTGTGCAAACGCCTCGTGTTCATCGGCCGAGGCAATATCGCGGCCCACCACGGCGCTGATCGTGTAGCGGTTGGACAGCACGTAATAACCCAGCGCCGAGATCGTCAGATACAGGCGCGACACATCGATATCGTCGCGGAAGATGCCGGTACGCTGACCACGATCTACCACACCACGGAGCACGTCGATGACCGGATTGACCAGCTCCACCAAGTGCGGCGACGTCTTCAGGTGCCGCGCTTCGTGCAGGTTTTCACTGTTGAGCAGGCGGATGAACTCGGGATTCTCGTAGTAGAAATCCCAGACGAAACGCGCGAGTTGGATGACTGCCTCACGCGGGTCCGACGACTCGATCTGCACCTGCTCTTCCGCCTCTTTAAAGCGAAAGTACATGTGCTCGAGCACAGTCAGGAAGAGCTTTTCCTTGCTGCCGTAGTAGTAATAGAGCATGCGCTCATTGGTCTCGGCGCGGCGGGCGATGGCGTCGACACGGGCACCAGCAAAGCCGCCGCGCGAGAACTCTTCAACAGCAGCAGCGAGGATGCGTCGGCGCGTGCCGGCAGGGTCGCGACGCGCGCGGGGTGCGGCGGATTCGCCCAGGGCATCGGCTTCGATATCCGGGAGCGGCGCGGCTGGATGAGGCGACATGGCACGTCGGTCCGTTGAGAACGCGGGAATTATGTCATAGGGTTACGACATGCTCCCCGCACGCGATGTCAGGGCATGCACGCCTTGCACGGTGACCAAATCGGCGATAATGGCAGGCTATTCAAACGACAAGTCCCACCGTGGTTTCCTTGGTCCCCGCATTGGCCGCATCGCTGGCCGACCGGCTCGAAAACCTCCTGCCACAAACGCAATGCACCAAGTGCGGCTACAACGGTTGCCGCCCCTACGCGCAAGCTATGGCCAGCGGCGAAGCGCTGCCCAACCGCTGCCCGCCTGGCGGTGTGGAAGGCATCCGCCGCCTGTCTGACGCACTCGGTCGTGCGGGTGATCTGTTGCCACTGGACCCCGCTAACGGCATCGAGCAACCGCGTGCGGTGGCCGTCATCGACCCGCAACGCTGCATCGGTTGCACGCTCTGCATCCAGGCGTGTCCGGTGGACGCCATCGTCGGCGCACCCAAGGCGATGCACATGGTGCTCGAAGACTGGTGCACCGGCTGCGACCTCTGCGTGCCGCCCTGCCCGGTCGACTGCATCGACATGATCCCCATCACCGGCGGGCGCACCGGTTGGGACGCGTGGAGCCAAGAGCAGGCCGACGTCGCCCGCGACCGCTACGTCTTCCGCAACGCACGCCTGCAACGTGAACAGGCCGAAAACGAGGCGCGTCTGGCTGCCAAAGCCGCCGCCAAGCTGGCCGCCGTGAGTGCCGAACAACCCGCTGATGACGCTGAACTCGCCGCACAGGCGCGCAAGAAAGCGATCATCCAGGCCGCTATCGAACGCGCACGCCAGAAGCAGGCCGACATGGCCGCGCGCGGGCAAGGGCCGCGCAACGTGACCGACGTGCCTGCGGATGTGCAAGCCCAGATCGATGAAGCCGAAGCCCGCCGCAAGCGCGTCGCAGACCAGATCAAGCACAGCGCCAAACCCGACGCCGACAAACCCTGACGACGCCCGACGATGAATCCCGCCAAGCGCTACGCCATCTTCGAGACCCTGCGCGAGAACAACCCGACGCCGACCACCGAACTGGAGTACACCACGCCGTTCGAGTTGCTGATTGCGGTACTGCTCTCCGCACAGGCGACCGACGTGGGCGTGAACAAGGCGACGCGCAAGCTGTTTCCGGTGGCCAACACGCCCGCCAAGCTGCTGGCGTTGGGCGAGGAAGGCATCACCGAATACATCAAGACCATCGGCCTGTACCGCACCAAGTGCAAGCACATCCTGCAGACGTGCCGCATTCTGCTCGACCAGTACGGTGGTGAAGTCCCGCGTGACCGCGCAGCGCTGGAAGAACTGCCCGGTGTGGGCCGCAAGACGGCCAATGTGGTAATGAACACGGCTTTCGGCGAGCCGACCATCGCAGTGGACACGCATATCTTCCGCGTGGCCAACCGTACCGGGTTGGCGCCAGGCAAGAACGTGCTGGAAGTCGAGCTGAAACTGCTGAAGGTGGTGCCGGAAGAATTCCGCCAGGACGCGCACCACTGGCTGATTTTGCACGGGCGTTACGTGTGCAAGGCGCGCAAGCCCGAATGCTGGCACTGCGCGATCGAGCCGCTGTGCGAGTTCCGGCCGAAAACGCCTGCGCCGAAGGAATGAGCACCGCAGGTTCGCCGCCTCCCATTAACGGCATCACTGCTTGAGACGACGTACAGGCTCCCGAATTTCCGCCACCACGCTGCCTATAATGACCAGCACCCTTGCGTCAGACCTTGGAGGTGGCGAATGGCGATCACGAACCCAACGTCGGGAACGAATGTGCACGAAGTTGCCGACGGCATCTACCGCATCAACACGCCGGTCCAGATCCCGGGCGCGGGTGCCTTTTCGTTCAACCAGTACCTCATCGCAGACGACACGCCGCTGCTGTTTCACACCGGCCCGCGCAAGATGTTTCCGCTCGTGCAGGAGGCGGTTGCCAGCGTATTGCCGGTCGATCAGCTTCGCTATATCGCCTTCTCTCACGTCGAAGCCGACGAGTGCGGCTCGCTCAACGAGTGGCTGCGTGTCGCGCCTCAGTCCGTGCCGTTGTGCGGGTCGGTTGCCGCACTTGTGTCGATCGGGGATCTTGCGGATCGGGCGCCCAAAGCACTCGCCGACGGAGAAACGGTCGCCTTGGGAAGGCATCGCGTTCGCTGGCTCGACACCCCGCATCTCCCGCATGCCTGGGAATGTGGGTTCCTGATCGAAGACAGCACGCGCACCCTGCTCTGCGGTGACCTTTTCACCCAACCCGGTGCAGGCCTGCCGCCGCTGACCGAGTCGGACATTCTCGGGCCCAGCGAGGCCTTCCGGCATCAACTGGATTACTACTCGCACACCATGGGCGCCCAGCCGCTGTTCGAGAAACTGATCGCTACCGAGCCGACCACCCTGGCCTGCATGCACGGCAGCGCGTGGCGCGGCGATGGTGCAAAACTGCTGCGTACGCTGATGAACGCGTTGTCCATCCAGTAAAAAAGCCCCTGCGATTTCTCACAGGGGCTTGATCGACGATCGCGCTTCAGCGATCAGGCAATCAGACGATCTTGCACGCCTCTTCGAACGACAGGCGCGGGTTGCGCGGGTGCAGCTTTTCCGCATCGCCGTAGCCGATGTTCATGATGAAGTTGACCTTCCATTGGCCATCGGGGAAGAACGTCTCGTTGACCTTGCTGGCATCAAAGCCGGCCATCGGGCCGCAATCCAGACCCAACGCGCGCGCGGCGAGCACGAGGTAGCCGCCCTGCAGCGAGCCATTCATCAGCGCGGCCGCATTGATCTTGGCCTGGTCGCCGGCGTACCACGAACGCGCATCGGTGTGCGGGAACAGCTTGGGCAGTTGCTCGTGGAATTGCGTGTCGTACGCAACGATCACGGCTACGGGCGCCTGGCGGGTCTTTTCCTGATTGCCGGCCGACATGCACGGAATCAGGCGCTCCTTGGCAGCAGCGCTCTTGACGAACACGAAGCGGGCCGGCGTGCTGTTGGCGGCGGTCGGGCCGTATTTCACGGTGTCGTACAGCGTGTGCAGCAGTTCGTCGTCGACCGGCTTGTCGAGCCACACGTTGTGGGTACGGGCTGCGTGGAACAGTTGGTCCAGCACGGACGGTTCAAGCATGGGCATTGCAAGGTGCTCCGGGAAAGAGTTGAGGAGCGCATTGTAATGCGCCGTATCCGCGCGTGCCGGACACCTGCACGCACCGGATGGGCATCCGGCTCCCATCAGTTGCACCGGATCTCTATAAAAAAACTATAAAAAAACGTATGCCTTCTTTGTATTTAATCGCACGTATTGCGGCGCCACATTGCCTGGGCATGGTCATTTTTACAGCCAATCGCGTGCGATGAAAAACGGCCCTTTACACGGCTTGCTTACGAACTTTTCTTTTGGCATCACGCCAACATCAGGCCATATCCTCCGTCTCATGGCCCGAAGGCTTAGCATCCGCACGCGTGAGCCACAGCACCCCGGCCAGGATCAGCACGCCGCCCGTCATCTGTGTGGGCACAATCGATTCACCGAGCAACAACGCCGCCAGCAGCACCGTGACCACGGGCTCCAACGTGGACAGCATTGACGCCTGCGCCGCCCCCAGCTTTTGCAACCCGGCAAAGAAAGTCAGGATCGCCACCACCGTCGACAAGCCGGCAATGGCCAGCGCCGCCGCCCAACCGCCGAATGTGCCGGGCAAGTGTGCGGGCGCGCCGGCCAGGGCCATGCCCGTGTACACCACCGCCGCCGCGGCGCAGATGACAGTCGTGCTCGCCAGCGGGTCCAGCCCACGCGTCACACGCGCGCCGACCGTGATGTAAATCGAGTAGATCACCGCTGACGCCACACCCAGCGCAATGCCAAGCATGCTGCCGCCTGACAGTCCCGCACCGCCCACCGTGAGCCCCGCGCCGACCGAGCACAACACAAGCGCGATGATCGCCGTCGTGGTCAGCCGCTCGCGCAAGAAAATCGCGGCCAGCATCGTGACGAACATCGGATACAGATACAGCAGCAGCGCCACCAGGCTGGCCGGCGCGTAATTCAACGCTGTGAAGAATGCGAACGACTGCCCCGCATAACCGATACCGCCCATGGCCGCCAGCCCCGCCACGCGCGACCACGGCGGTATGCCAATACGGCGCGCGCGCATCACCACCATCAGCGCCACAGCCGCGATGACAAAGCGGAGCATCAGCAAGCCCACCACATTGGCGCCGCTCGCATAGGCGTAGTGCGTGAAGATGGCCATCGCGCCGAACGATGCTGCGGACACGGCGATCAGCAGCACGCCTAGCAGCTTGTCAGCGGCGCGTGCAGCGAGGTTGGAATCGGTGGCTTGTCTCATGGCGTGCGGCGTTTTGTATGAGATCGCCGTCTGCGGGTGCGGGGCGCCATTGTAGCGTTGGCGTCGCCTGAAACCGCCCGGCAGACATCAAGGCGCGCCGGTACAATGGCGAGATTATGTTCAATCCCTCCCGCGACGAAGTCCGTCAATTCTTCTGCGGCGCGTGGCGCAAGCACCGTCAGGCAGAAATCCTCACGCCGCTCGAAGCCATGGCACTCGACTGGATGCTGCAGCATCCCGAATACCACGACACGCTGGAAGCCGGCGACGAAGCCCTCACCCGCGACTACACGCCCGAGAGCGGCCAGAGCAACCCGTTCCTGCACCTGTCGATGCATCTGTCGATCAGCGAGCAGGTGTCGGTGGACCAGCCGCGCGGCATTCGTGCGGCGTATGAGGCTCTGGCGCAGCGGCTGGATTCACCGCACGAAGCGCAGCATCAGGTCATGGAATGCCTTGGCCAGATGCTATGGACGGCGCAGCGCACCGGCTTGCCGCCCGACGGCGAAGGCTATATCGAATGCGTGCGCAAGCGCGCCACTGCCCGCTAAGCGTTCGAGTCATCCGCCCAACAAAAAACCGCTCCGAAGAGCGGTTTTTCTTTGCCTGCAAATACCCGATTACTTCTTGAGCACCAGCGAACCTGGCAGCGATTCGATATACGCGGCAATGTCCTTCAACTCCGCCTGCGTGAACGGACGCGGCTTACCGTCGGCGCCGATGGTGGCGGGGTTGCTGTTGACCTGACCGGCCATGATGGCGTTGCTGCGGCCCACCAGCGGGTTGTTGCTGGTCTGGTAGGCCAGCAGTGCGTGATAGATGTAGTCGCCGTGCTGGCCGGCGAGCTTCGGGTAGTCCGGCGAAATCGGGGCATTCAGGCCCGCACCGTGGCAGGCCGCGCACGTGCCCTTCTCCACCAGTTGCTTGCCCTTCTCCAGATCAGCAGCCTGTGCCGACAAGGCAGCGCCCAGGATCAACGCGCCAAGAGTGACCGAGGTTGCGAGCGAAATCTTCTTCATGTTCGTCCTCGTCACTTCTGGGGGTTGTTTTGGGTGGCGGCCGTCTGCTGCGAGTAGTACGCAGCGAGGTTGGCGATGTCCTGGTCCGTCAGCGACCCGGCAATGGCGCGCATGGTCGGGTGCTTGCGGTCACCCTTCTGATACGCATGCAGCGCGCTTTCGATGTACTTGGCGTTCTGGCCGCCCAGATAGGGCACGCGATACACCTCGGGGAACGACGTCTTGTAGTCGGGAATGGCATGGCAGCCGATACACATGGCGACCTTGTTCTCGGCGGCAGCCGCGTTGCCCTGAACGTCGGCTGCTGTGGCTGACGCGGCCAGCGCGCTGAATGCGCCAAACGCGGCCACCATGGTGAGGATCTTTTTCATCTCGTTCTTAAGCGTGGAGTTTCAGAATCCTGCTCGCCCTGCCTGCCTGCTTGGCTTGCCAGCCGGCTGTCTCGCTGGGCGCGTTCACCCGCCGTTGGCAAGAAGCCATAGGACGGTCGTTTGAGGTGCGTCAAACCGGCGCATTGTAGCGCACTGCTTTTTTTCCAGTCCAGTTAGGGGACCCGTGACTTGACAGCGCGGAATGGCACGGCGCCCGCCCTGGCGCTGCCCGGCGGCAAACGCCCAAATGCTCTTATACTGGCCGTTTTCGATTCCTTTACCGCTCAGTAGGCTTGCCCGATGAATCCTACCTCGACGTCCACTACGCCCAAACAGGCCGCACGTTTCGAAGGCTCCGACCAGTACGTTGCCACCGATGACCTCAAGCTCGCCGTCAACGCCTCGATGACGCTGCAACGCCCCCTGCTCATCAAGGGCGAGCCGGGTACAGGCAAGACCATGCTGGCCGAGGAAGTGGCCGCCGCGCTGGGCATGCCGCTGCTGCAGTGGCACGTGAAATCCACCACCAAGGCGCAGCAGGGCCTGTACGAATACGACGCCGTGTCGCGCCTGCGCGACTCTCAGTTGGGCGACAAGGAAAGTAGCAACCGGGTCCACGACATCCGCAACTACATCGTCAAGGGCGTGCTGTGGCAGGCCTTCGAGGCCAACGAGCCCGTCGTTCTGCTGATCGACGAGATCGACAAGGCCGACATCGAATTCCCGAACGACCTGCTGCGCGAGCTGGATCGCATGGAGTTCTACGTGTACGAAACGCGCGAGACCATCCGCGCCCGCCACCGTCCGCTCGTCATCATCACGTCGAACAACGAGAAGGAGTTGCCCGACGCCTTCCTGCGCCGCTGCTTCTTCCACTACATCAAATTTCCGGATGCGGACACGATGCAGGCCATCGTCGACGTGCACTATCCGGGCATCAAGCCCGCGCTGGTCAAGGCCGCGCTGGACGCGTTCTACGAGATGCGCAACCTGCCGGGGTTGAAAAAGAAACCATCGACCTCCGAGCTGATTGACTGGCTCAAGCTGCTGCTGGCGGAGGATATTCCCCCGGAATCGCTGCGCAGCCAGGACAAGAACGCCGCGATTCCGCCGCTGCACGGCGCGCTGCTCAAGAACGAGCAGGACGTGCACCTGTTCGAGCGGCTGGTCTTCATGAACCGCGCGAACCGCTGAACGGGGCCCGACGATGCCGCGCCTGATCGAGCCCGTCACCCTGTCCGGCCAGCACGCCTGGCTGGAACCGCTCGGCCCGGAACACATGGACGAAGTCCGCGCCGCGGTCGCGGACGGTGACTTGTGGAAGCTTTGGTACACCTCGGTGCCCGAACCCGAGAAAGTTGGCGATTGGCTGGCGATTGCGCTGGACATGCGTGAACGGTTGGGGGCCATGCCGTTTGTCGTGCGCGAGATGCGCGATGGGCAACCGGGCAGGGTCGTCGGTGCCACGCGCTTCTTCAACGTGGACGAGGCCAACCGCCGGCTGGAGATCGGGCACACGTGGTACGCCAAATCGGTACAGCGCACGGCCATCAACACGGAATGCAAGCTGTTGTTGCTCACCCACGCTTTTGAGACGCTGCACTGCATTGCTGTGGAATTCCGCACGCACTGGATGAACCACCAGAGCCGCGCCGCCATCGCCCGCTTGGGCGCCAAGCAGGACGGCGTGCTGCGCAATCACCAGCGCATGCCGGATGGCAGCTTCCGGGACACGGTCGTGTTCTCCATCATCGCGTCGGAATGGCTCACGGTGAAACGCCATCTGCAATACAAGCTGGAGCTGCCGCGATGAACCCGTGGCTGCTACTCGCCGGTATTGGCATGGTGGTGGGCGGCGTGGCGCTGCTGAACCTGAGCGGCACATCACACTGAGCAGGAGACAACATGCTCATCGATTTCTTCTTCACCTTGCGGCACGCCAAGCTGCCGGTCTCGGTCAAGGAATACTTGACGCTGCTTGAGGGCCTCAAGCAGCAGGTCATCGCGCCGTCACTCGACGAGTTCTACTTCCTGGCGCGCATGACGCTGGTGAAGGACGAGAAGCACTTCGACAAGTTCGACCAAGCCTTCGGTGCGTACTTCAAGGGCATGGAAAGCGCGGTCGATTGGCGTGCAGACATTCCGCTCGACTGGCTCATCAAGAAGCTCGAGCGCGAACTCTCGCCGGAAGAGAAAGCGAAGATCGAAGCCATGGGCGGCCTCGACAAGCTCATGGAGCGCCTGAAGGCGCTGCTGAATGAGCAACACGAGCGCCACGAAGGCGGCAGCAAGTGGATCGGCACGGGCGGCACGTCGCCGTTCGGGCACGGTGGCTACAACCCGGAAGGCATCCGCATCGGCGGGCCATCGAAGGGCAACCGCACGGCGGTCAAGGTGTGGGAAGCGCGTGCGTATAAGGACTACGACGATACCGTCGAACTCGGCACGCGCAACATCAAGGTGGCGCTGCGCCGTCTGCGCAAGTTCGCACGTGATGGTGCCGACATCGAGCTGGACCTGGACGACACCATCCACTCCACCGCCGCCAATGCCGGCATGCTCGACATCAAGATGCGCCCCGAGCGGCACAACAACGTCAAGGTGCTGATGCTGATGGACGTGGGCGGCTCGATGGACGACCACATCAAACGTGTGGAAGAACTCTTCTCCGCCGCCAAGACCGAATTCAAGCACCTGGAGTACTACTACTTCCACAATTGCGTGTACGAGCATCTGTGGAAGAACAACCGCCGCCGCCACGCGGAGCGCTTTTCCACGTGGGATGTCATCCGCAAGTACCCGCCCGACTACAAGCTGATCTTCGTGGGCGACGCGACGATGAGCCCGTACGAAATCCTGCAGGCCGGTGGCTCGGTCGAATACAACAACGCAGAAGCCGGTGCCGTCTGGCTCAAGCGGCTGATTGAGCAGTTCCCGAAGTTCGTCTGGCTCAACCCTGAGCCGGAAGGCCTGTGGGAATACCGCCAATCCATCTCGGTCATCAACCAGATCGTGAAGACGCGGATGTATCCGGTCACGATTGCCGGGTTGGAATCGGCAATGCGGTTGCTGTCCAAGTAATGTTGTGGGGGGATCGATTATGTGTTTCTGATCGATCCCTTGGCTCACCCCCTGCCGGGGTGAACCTCAAGCAAAAACTCAAATCACCAGCCCGTCTTCCTGTCCGGCATTGGCGTTGCGCAGCCCTTCTGCCCAACCCTTGGTTGGCAGCTTGAGCGATGCCTGCAGCGCCGCAGCCCGCTTCTGCACAGCCTCCCAACTCACCTTCAACGGCGGCCCATTGAACGCCAGCGCAATCACATTCCCGTCATGCACTTCGGGGAAGACGAGCACACGGTTGTCGAACGCGTCGCAAATCCGCTCTATATTGCGCGGGAAGCTGGTGTGGTCGCCAAACAGGTTGATCGTCATCACGCCCGGCGAACGCAGCACCTGACGGCAGGCCTTGTAGAACGCAGGCGTATCCAGCACGGGGCCACGCGCCGTGGCGTCGTACAGATCGATCTGCAGGGCATCGACGGTGCCGTGGTGGCTGGCGTCTGTCACCCAGTCGTAGGCGTCCTGTTCGAGCACGCTCAAGCGTGCGTCGTCGAACGGCATGCCGAACATGCTGCGCGCTGCGACGATGACCGACGGGTTCAACTCCACTGCCGTAACCTGCGCGGGCGCAAGCTGGCGGTGGCAGAACTTGGTCAGCGCTGCGGCACCCAGGCCGAGTTGCACGACATGGAAATCCGGGCGCGCAGCCGGATCAAGAAACAGCATCCACGCCATCATCTGCTGGGCGTATTCCAACTCGATGGCGTCGGGCTTGGACAGGCGCATGGCGCCCTGCACCCACTCGGTGCCAAAGTGCAGATAGCGCACGCCCGCTAGTTCAGAAAACGTGACCGGCGCAAAGCGCGGCGCCATGCGCTTCGGTTCGTCATCGTGGTTCATGCGGTCTTCGCGTTTGGCGCGGGCCGGGCGGCGCGAGGCAACGGCCTCGATGGACTTGCGTTTCAACAGTGTCATAAATCGGATCAACGGGAAGCAGACTGAGCGGCCGCAGCGCGCTGCAGCCATTCGCGATTGTGGTCTTTGGCGTAGCGCGTCCAGTGCTTGGCATCGCGCAGGATTTCTTCGAACAAGGCTTGGGCGCGTTGCTTGTCGGCGTCGTTCTTCTGGTCGAGCAGCCATTCGCCGAAGAGGCAGCGGGCAGCGGCATCGTTGGCGCAGGTCAGCGCTTGCTCGAACGCTTCACGCGTATTCGGCGCGTTCGTCGCAGCCAATGCGCGTGCGTACAGCAGTGTCGGATCAGGCTGCTGACGCGTCACGCGATGCGCTTCGAACAGCTTGTCGAGCGTGCCTTTGGCGAGTGCTGCATCGCCGGTGGCGAACTGCGTGCGGGCCAAGCCCAACAGCACTGCCGGATCGCCGGCAAACGGGCCAGTGGCGGCCTGCTCGAAGTGCTGGCGCGCCTGCTTGGCATCGCCGGCTTCCAGCAGCGCTTCACCCAGGCGCAGGCGGTGTTGTACGGTCGGCGCACGATCGAAGTCGTTGCGGGCCTCGCGCACGGCGCGGTTCGGGTCGATCAGTTGCGTCACGGCACGGCTGGCAACGCGGGCACCGCGCGAGTGACGCATCTCCGGCAGATAGATCGCAAAGAAATACACCACGCTGCCCAGCAACGGAAACGCAAAAAGGATGAACAGCCAATACATGTTCTGGTTGCTGCGCACGACATGCACGGCAAAGAACAACGCGACGATGACGTGAAACCCGATTCCAAGAAACGGCATGTGAAGACCCGAAAGTGAAATGCACCGACACTCCCCGCGCCGGCCACGGGCGCGATTGTGACAGATGCGCCGGCGCGCGGTCGTGACCTGTTCTTAACGCTTGCACATCGAGCGCCTTCAACGCCGCATGTAACGGCCCTTGACACACATTTAACCAGTTAGTTAAATGAACGCATGCCGACATCAGACGACACCCTTTCGACCGTATTCGCTGCCTTGGCCGATCCGACCCGCCGAGCGATCCTCGCGCGCCTGGCCGAAGGCGAAGCCCCCGTCAGCGAGCTTGCCCGCCCGTTCGACATGTCCGCCCCGGCCATTTCCAAGCACCTGCGCGTGTTGGCCGAGGCCGGGCTGATCGAGCGCGAAATCAACGCGCGCTGGCGTATCTGCCATCTGCGCTCTGATGCCCTGCGCGATGCGCATGGCTGGCTTGAGCGTTATCGCCTGCATTGGGAGGGCAACCTGGATCGCCTGGTCGCCTTTGTCGAGCAAACTCAAACCCCACCCACCAAAGATTGACGCAAGCCCCGGAGACCATCATGGACCGTGCTGCCACATTCGAACTGGAGATGACCCGCCACATCCGCGCGCCGCGCGAGCGGGTGTTCGATGCTTTTACCGATCAGGCGGCACTGGCGGCGTGGCACTGCCCGCGCGGCATGGGCGTCACCCAAGCCACCGCCGATGCGCGTGTAGGCGGCCAATACCGCATCGTCATGGGTGGGCGCGATGGCGCCAGATACATCGCCGCGGGGGAATACCAGACGCTCGATCGCGCCAACTTCCTCGCCTACACGTGGTGGTGGGAAGCTGGATCATTGCCGCCCGAACTGAAGACGCTGATTGAAGTCACGCTGACCGACAAAGACGGCGGCACCGATCTGCACATGCGCCACACCGGCTTCCCGGATGCGCTGGCACGCGACGGCCACATGGGCGGCTGGCAATCTGTCTTCAACCGCCTGAACGATTACCTGGACCCCGACGGCACAGCCGGCACCGTCACCGTGTACGGCAACCCGCGCAGCTCCTACTGCCGCACGGTACGCATGGCACTTGCCGAAAAAGGCGTGCCCTACAAGCTCAACCCGCTAGCGCCGCACACGCCGGAGCTGGTCGCACATAATCCGTTTGGCCGCGTGCCGGCGTTCAGTGATGGTCCGATCGAGTTCTATGAAACGCGCGCCATCCTCGGTTACATCGACGAAGCCTTCGACGGCCCGAGCCTGCTGCCGCAATGGGGCGCCACCGCCCACGCACGCGGCGAGCAATGGATCAGCCTGATCAACTGCCATGCGTACGACACGATGGTGCGCCGCTACGTGCTGCAGTACATCTTCCCCAAGGGTGCGGACGGACAACCCGAGCGCGCCACCATCGACGCCGCCCTGCCGGAAATGGCCACCCAACTGCAGGTGCTCGACCAGGCGTACGGCGAACGCGATTTCCTGGTCGGCAACACGCTGTCGATGGCCGACCTGTTCCTCGCGCCGATCGTGATGTCTCTGGAGATGTTTCCCGAGAGCAAGGCGCTGCTGGAGCGCTGCCCGAACATCCGCCGCGCGCAGGCCGTCATTCGAGAACGGCCGAGCTACGCCGCTACGCTGCCGCAGCCGGGTTGATCGCGCGCCCATGAAAAACGCCGGCGCCTGTCGTCAGGCAGCCGGCGTTGTCCTTGCAGCGACGCTGCTTGTTTCAGGGGCGACCGAGAAAATCGAGCTTGCCGATCTCCACGCCGTTATGGCGCAGCAGCGCGTAGGCGGTGGTGATATGGAAATACAGGTTCGGCAGCACAAAGCCGCGCAGGTAATCGATACCAGTGAACTGCAGTTCGCGCGTGGGCGTCTTGAGCGTGATCTGGCGATCTTCGCTGCCGGCAAAGGCCGCCGGGTCGATGCTGTTGACGAACGCCAGCGTCTTGACAATGCGCGCCTTCAGTTCGGGAATCGTCGTCTCCACGTCGGGGAACGACGGCACCTCGTTGCCCGACAGACGCGCCGCGCCGCCCTTGGCCTGATCGCAGGCGATCTGCACCTGCCGCACAAACGGGTGCATGTCCGGCGCCAGACGCGCGCTCATCAGATTGGCCGGGTCGAACTTCCTGGCTTCGGCGTGGGCGGCCGCCGTGTCGAGCAACGCAGACAGGTTGCCCAGCATGCGGTTTGCGGTCGGCACCAGAAACTCGTACATCAAAGACGTGGTCATCGGGAAGGGGCTCCTTGGGGTCAATCGATGGTGACCGGCAACCAGGCTCGCAGGTTCCACCATGCATCGCGCGTTTGCGCGTACGGCACAGTGTAAGCGGGCTGCTAGAAGGCAGTTTGGCGATCGCGTGACGGTCGCCGGTTTTGCCAAGTCCGTCTCTGAACAGCGTCAGGCCGATGCACGAGCAATGCTTGCAGGCGCTCGGCGTACTCCATGCCCGGCAGATGCCGGGCCGGGACTGCCGCGTTGCAAAGGTTGATTGAATTGAGCGGACATGGGGTCAAAACTCCATCAGGTCCTTGGCAACGACCACTTGTCCGGAGAAAAATTTCTTAACCTCGAGCACATAGCGCTGGTAATCGTCATGCTCGTTGACCGTCGGCAGCAGATGAGTTAGCACCACCCTCTTGACGTGAGCGCGTGCCGCCATTTTCCCGACCTCATCCGGTGTCAGATGCTCCTCAACTTCATGCCGCATGAACGCTGTCCGTTGCTCCGGTGTCATGCCTTGCCACGTACCGTTCTTGATCAACACCTGCTTCACGTCTTCGCCGGAACCCACCTCCGACACGAGCGTATCGGCATTCCTTGCTAGCTCCGTCACCTCGTCGCTGGGGCCGGTGTCGCCAGTGAAGACAATGACACGGTCGGGTGTCTGGAAACGATAGGAATAGGACTTGTACTTGCCGTAGTACGGGCTGCCCTCCGGGATATGGAAGTGCGTGTTCTCAACAGCAGTAACCTTGATGTTCTGATCTTGGTAGATCAGTCCTGGCGCCACATCATGGCCGACAAAGACATCGCCAAGCGGTGTGCGCCTGCCTTCGGCCCAGCGGATTTCCGCATTCACCGTGAAATACTGAATGGCGCCTTTTACCAGCGCGGCGGTCCCAGGCGGACCGTAAACGGCAATGGGGTCGTGGCGCTGAAAATCCCACGCAACAGACATGAGTGCGCCCAACCCCGCAGTGTGGTCGTCGTGGCCGTGCGTGATGAACACCAGCCCGATCTGCCGAAAATTGGCCCCTGCCTGCGTCAACCGGCGGAGCACGCCATCGCCAGCGTCTACGAGGTAATACGTCCCGTTGACGATCAACAGATTTGATGACTGCGCCCGATCCTTGGCGGGAATCGGGCCGCCGCGCGTACCGAGCGTGATGAGGTGCGTGCCGGTTTGCGTCTCCGTTGCCTCACCGTGCGCCTGACTCAGAGCGAGGATGCCCAAGGCAACGATGCTCGCAAAGAACAGCCGGTAAATTCGCATCGCCATCTCCGTAAAACGCCATTCGTCTGCGTCGCATCGCCCAGGGAAAATGCGAAGCATCTAGCATGCCATCAGCTGGAGCGGGCCGCGTGACAGGCGTCAATCCTTGGCATGGCACAGCGCCACGCAGTGAAACCGTAAAAAACGTTTCAGTCTCGCAACAGACCTGTTGAAGGAAAGGCGATTGGCGTTGGGCGGGATAGCGTTGAAGACGTGGTACTGACGGATCGAATGAATTGTCTCCGCAGTCATCAGGCGAGCCGGTCCAGCCAGATTCGCAACTCCCGCCAGGCCTGCAACTTCTCCAAGTAGGACACGGTATGCGCCGGACTACTGGAAGGCAGCCTGACGATGCGATGTTCGCCGTGTTCACCGAGTGCCTTCAGGCCGATGCGCGCAGCGGTGCCGCCGTTAAAAGCGATCACCGCCAGTTCGGGCAACGATGCGATCAAGCCAGCCAGATCATTGCCGGCATGGTCGCGGATCGCGCTATCGGAGCTACCCTCGCGCTTCGCCTCCGCCACCACGTCCCACAGGCCGATGCGGTGCGCGAGCAGCGTCTGCAAACGCATGGCGTAGTCCATGCCCCGCAGGTCCTGCCCAATGACATCGCCCGTCAGATCCCAGAACTGGTTGTGCTTGTAGGCGTAGTACTGCGATTGCGCAAGCGATGCTTCGCCGGGCAGGCTGCCCAGAATCAGTACGCGCGTGTGCGCGTCGGCCACGGGCGGAAAGCATCGCTTGAGCGTCACGTTGCCCGTCAGGCCAGCAGGCGATTCACACGTTGCACGTAAGCTGCCGGGTCTGTCAGCGAGCCCCCCTCGGCCAGCAGTGCTTGATCGAACAGCACATGCAGGCGATCTTCAAACGCAGCGCGGTCCGCCTCATTGCCCGTGACGGTCTCCAGCAGCGCCAGCTTGCGCACCAGCGGATGCGTCGGGTTCAGCTCCAGCACCGGCTTGCTGTCAGGCGCCTGCTGACCGGCCTGCTTGAGCAGACGTGCCAGCGTGCCGCTGATGTCGCCGTCATCCGCCACCAGGCACGACGGCGAATCGGTCAGACGGTGCGTGATGCGCACGTCCTTGGCCTTGTCGTTCAGCACAGCCTTGGCGCGCTCCACCAGCGCCTTGAACTCGCCTTCCACCTTGGCGTGCTCGGCCTTCTCGGCTTCGTCTTCCATCGCGCCGAGGTCGAGATCCCCGCGTGCCACCGACACCAGTTCCTTCTCTTCAAAGTCGTGCAGGAACGAGAGCATCCATTCGTCCACGCGGTCGGTCAACAGCAGCACTTCCACGCCCTTTTTGCGGAAGATCTCCAGGTGCGGGCTCGACTTGGCAGCCGTCCAGTTCTCGGCGGTCACGTAGTAGATCTTGTCCTGACCTTCCTTCATGCGGCCGATGTAGTCGGCCAGCGAGACGGTCTGGGCGCTGTCTTCGTTATGCGTGGAGGCAAAGCGCAGCAGCTTGGCAATGCGGTCCTTGTTGGCGTGGTCTTCGCCAATGCCTTCCTTGAGCACCTGGCCGAAGTGCTGCCAGAACGTGGCGTACTTTTCCTTCTCGGCCGCATCATCGGACTCGGCCATCGATTCGAGCATGCCCAGCACACGCTTGGTCGAGCCCTCACGGATCGCCTTCACGTCGCGGCTTTCCTGCAGGATTTCACGCGACACGTTCAGCGGCAGGTCGGCCGAATCAATCACGCCCTTCACGAAGCGCTGGTAGCCCGGCAGCAGTTGCTCGGCGTCGTCCATGATGAAGACGCGCTTGACGTACAGCTTCAGGCCGCTGCGGCGCTCGCGGTCCCACAGATCGAACGGCGCGTTGGTCGGGATGTACAGCAGTTGCGTGTATTCGCTGCGGCCTTCCACGCGGTTGTGTGTCCAGGCGAGCGGCTTGCCGTTTTCGTGCGCGATGTGCTGGTAGAAGGCGATGTATTGCTCGTCGGTCACATCCGCACGCGGGCGGGCCCAAAGGGCGCTGCCCTGGTTGATGGTTTCCCATTCGTCCTGGGCGACCATCGTTTTTTTCTCTTCGTCCCACGCTTCCTTGCGCATCTGGATCGGCAGGGAGATGTGGTCCGAATACTTCTGCACGATCGACTTGACGCGCCAGGCGGAGAGGAAATCGTCCTCGCCCTCGCGCAAGTGCAGCGTGATGGTGGTGCCGCGCTCGGCGCGCTCGATGGTGTCGACCGTGAATTCGCCGTCGCCCGCGCTTTCCCAGCGCACGCCTTCATTGGCGGCCACGCCGGCGCGGCGCGATTCCACCGTCACGCGGTCGGCCACGATGAAGGCCGAGTAGAAGCCCACGCCAAACTGGCCGATGAGTGCCGCGTCTTTCTGCTGGTCGCCCGAGAGCTGGCTGAAGAACTCGCGCGTGCCCGAGCGGGCGATGGTGCCGAGGTTGCGGATGGCCTCGTCGCGGCTCATGCCGATGCCGTTGTCGGCAACGGTGATGGTGCGTGCGGCCGTATCAACGCCGATGCGGATGCCCAATTCACCACTGCCCGCATTGCCACCCTCGAGCAAAGCCGGATTGGCGATGCCCTCGAAGCGCAGTTTGTCCACCGCATCCGACGCATTGGAAACCAGCTCACGCAGGAAGATTTCCTTGTTGCTGTACAGGGAGTGGATCATCAGATGCAGAAGCTGTTTCACTTCTGCCTGGAAAGCCATCTTCTCGTGCGGTGCGCTCATGGTGTGCGTAAAAGTCTGAAAAGTGGAAAGAGAAGCGGGCTACACCTTGCGCGTGCGCCCGCATGAATTTGTGAAGCTAGATAGGGCGTTGAGCCGTTATTTCAAGCGCCACACATGCACAAAAATCACACTCGGCGATTGTGAGGCATGGCGGCGCACGGCCGGAATCGACACGTTCAATCCGTTGGCGTGGCTCCACGCTCGATTGCAGCTTTGAACTGAATGGTCAACCGATGAGCACATTCAAGGTCGGTGCGGCCACCTTTCCGGCGCTCTCCGGCTACGGTACCGATATCAACCCGGTAGCGTGGCGCATCGTTGCCTCATTGATTCTCGGCTACACGTGGTTGCTGGTTTCCCTCTCCCTAACCTGTTTGGTCGCGCTCTTGGCGCTTCTTGCGTGGCATTGGCTAAAGCAAGGGCGTACATAAGCAACTTCACCCCTTTTCAAGCTGCTCAGCCAAGAACCGGATCATGTCCGGATCGGCGCTGGTCGCAATGTTGAAGCGCATCCACGTAGACGGCATCTGCGACGGCGAAAACAGGCTGCCCGGCGCAAACACATAGCCCTGCTCGTGCCCGGCGCGGGCGATGGCGGTGGTGTCCTGCCCGGTATCGGCCCAGAGGAACATGCCCGCGCCCTGCTGCGCAAACAGTTTCAGGCCCATGCGCTCCAAGCCACGCTGCACGCCGTCCCGGGCGCGGTCCAGGCGGCCGCGTATGCGTTCGACGTGCTTGCGATAGTGCCCTTCCGTGAGGATCTTGTAGAGCACGCGCTCGTTGATCTCCGGCGTGACCAAACCGGTCAGCAACTTGCCGTCGATCAGGTTCTTGGCCAACTCCGGATGGCAGGCGATAAAGCCCACGCGCAGGTTCGCCGCGAGCGTCTTGGAAAAGCTGCTCAGGTAGATCACACGGCGCAACTGGTCCAAGCTCGCCAGCCGTGTGCCGGGATGTCCTGGCGGCGCGAGATCGCCGTAGATATCGTCTTCCACGATCAGGAAGCCGTACTGCTCAGCCAGCCGCAGCAACTGAAACGCCTTGGCCGCCGAGAGCGATGTCCCCGTCGGGTTGTGCAGGATCGAGTTGATAATCAGCAGCTTTGGGCGGCGTACCTGCACCAGCCCTTCCAGGGCGGCCAGATCCGGGCCCTCGGTGGTGTACGGCACGCCGATCACCTGGGCACCCTGCGCGGCAAAGCGGCCGAACATCAGAAACCATGCCGGATCGCCCACCAGCACTGTGTCGCCGGGCTGCACGTACTGACGCGCAATCAGGTCCAGCGACGAAGTAATGCCGGAGGTCATGACGATCTGGTCCGGCCGCGCGCCAATCTCCAGCTCCGCCAGCCGCGTCTGCAACTGCTGGCGCAACGGCAGGAAGCCCTGCGGCGACCCCCACGCGAGAAACTGGTTGCCGTTCTGGCGGCCCAGCGTACGCAGCGCGTTCGCGATCAGCTCGCCGTCGAGCCAGCCGTTGGGCAAAAAGCCGATGCCCGGCGCCTTGCGCGGCTCGGCAGAATGGAACATGTTCCGCAACAGCCAGGTCACGTCGATCTTGCGTGCCGTGGCTGGCGGCGCAGCGGGCTCTTCGGGCAACGGCGTGTGGCGCTCCTTTACGTAAAAGCCCGAGCCGCGGCGCGATTCCAGATACCCCTGCGCCACCAGCCGCTCGTACGCCTCCACCACGGTGAAGCGCGAAATGCTTTTCTCCTGTGCCAGTTGCCGGATCGACGGCATGCGCATGCCGGCGCGAAACACACGCTCGTCAATGCGCATGCGCGCCCACTCCGTGAGCTGATCCACCAGCGTCATCTGCGCTGACGGAATCGGATCCGGCAATTGCTCCGCCGCCGGGCGCGCTGCCGCGCGGCGGGCATCCAGGCTGATGATATGAGAGGTGGAATTCATGACGGGATACGCTGGAGCAGGCGGAAAACTGTACAGAAAGCACCATGGCAAAGTGTACAGGTACTGTACAGACACAGTTCGGTAGCATCAAGGTCAGAATTCCGCCCCCAGAGCGCATTTTGGAGACCGCACATGCCTACGTTGAAACGCTTTGACGAAGACGCCTACCGCACCACCTGCAACGCCACCGTTGTCGCCGTACACCCGGAAGGCATTGAGCTGGACGCCACAGTGTTCTACGCCCGCAGCGGCGGTCAGGCCGGCGACACCGGCACGCTCGTCCTGGGCGATGGGCAGGCCATCACAATTGCCGACACCGTCTACAGCGCCGATCGCCAGACCGTGCTGCACGTGGCCGCCGACAACGCCAAGCTCACGCTGCTCGCGCCTGGCACGCCCGTCACCGCCACCATCGACTGGGACCGCCGCCACCGCCTGATGCGCCTGCATACGTGCCTGCATCTGCTGGGCTCGCTGATTCCGGTGCCGGTCACGGGCTGTGGCATCTCGCCAGACTCCGGCCGCATCGATTTCGACCTGCCCGAATCGACGCTCGACCGCGACACGCTCACCACGCAACTGAACGAACTCATCGGCCGCAACACGCCAGTACGCATCGACCTGATCACGCCGGAAGCGCTGGCCGCGCAGCCAGAGCTCGTGCGCACCATCGGCGCGGCGCCGCCGGCGGGTGCGTCAGCCATCCGCATCATCCATATCGAGGGCATCGACCGCCAGCCGTGCGGCGGCACCCACGTGCGCGCCACCGGTGAAATCGGCCGCGTGGTCGTCACCAAGATCGAAAAGAAGAGCCGCCAGAACCGGCGCGTGGCAGTGGCGTTTGCAGATTGAGCGGCCGCCATGAACAAGTCCGCCACCCTGCCCATGAACCACATTGATCACGCTGAACGCCGCGGCCTGCTGCTCGGCTTCATCGGCGTGACGATCTTCAGCCAGACGCTACCGTTCACGCGCATGGCCGTCGCTGAGCTGGACGCGACGTTCGTAGCGCTGGCGCGGGCGGTGCTGGCCAGTGTGCTGGCACTCGGCCTGCTGGCAGCGACGCGGGCGTTTTCCCCCGGCAAGCGCCCGCGCGGCAACCAATGGTGGCAACTCGCGGTAACCGCGATGGGCGTGGTGGTGGGCTTTCCGCTGTTTTCGTCACTGGCGATGCGCGATGTGCCAGCCGCGCACGGCGCCATCATCACCGGTCTGTTGCCGCTGGCAACCGCCGTCTTTGCCGCGTGGTTCGGGCGTGAACGGCCATCGACGGGGTTCTGGCTGTGCGCGGTGATCGGCAGTGTGCTCGTCGTCTCATTTGCGCTGCTGCAAGGTGCAGGCGCGTTGCATCGCGCCGATTGGCTATTGTTTGCGGCCATGGTGACCGGGGCCCTCGGTTATGCGACAGGCGGCAAGCTCGCACGCGAGTTGGGCGGCACGCAGACGATTGCCTGGGCGCTGGTCGTCTCGCTGCCCGTGCTGCTACCGCTGGTGGGTGCGCTGGCGTGGCTGCCGGCCACACATCAGGCCGAGGCACTGGCGCATGCTTCATCGCGCGCCTGGATGGGGCTGGCTTACGTGTCGGCCTTTTCCATGTTCATCGGCTTCCTGTTCTGGTATTCGGGCCTTGCTGCAGGCGGTGTTGCACGGGTCGGCCAGATACAATTGCTGCAACCTTTCATGACGCTGATTGGCGGCTGGTTGCTGCTGGGCGAATCGCTGGACGCGCCCACCGTGCTGTTTGCGCTGGCAGTGATTGCCGTGGTCGGCATTGGCCGGCGGACGTCGGTGCGCCGATAGCGTCGTTCCCCATCCCTGTTCACCCAACACCTCAAGGAGTCAATATGTCCGCCTCGCACGACGCTCAGGCCAAGCTCAAGCAACTGGGCATCGAATTGCCCGCCGCCGGTGCTCCAGCCGCTGCGTACGTTATGGCCGCTCAAACCGGCAACCAGGTCTTCCTGTCTGGCCACATCGCCAAGAAAGACGGCAAGCCTTGGGTCGGCAAGCTGGGCGCCGACATGACCACCGAACAAGGCAAGGCCGCTGCACGCGCCATCGCCATCGACCTCATCGCCACGTTGAACACGCACCTGGGGGGCGACCTCGCCCGCGTCAAACGCATCGTCAAGGTCATGAGCCTGGTCAATTCCACACCGGAGTTCACCGAGCAGCACCTGGTGACCAACGGCGCGTCGGAACTGTTTGCCGATGTGTTTGGCGAGGCCGGCAAGCACGCCCGCAGCGCTTTCGGCGTTGCACAGATTCCGTTCGGCGCGTGTGTTGAGATCGAACTGATTGCCGAAGTCGCCTGAGCGACGCTTTTCCGCCTGTGCCCAAGGCGGCCGCCCTATGTTAGACGGGCCGGTTGCCTGCTATTCTCTGCGCTTTGCCCACCCACGGCGCCCGCTCACGAGGTGGGCACCGCAACACAAGGACCACACCATGGACCACGCTCCCTGTACCTTCTCCCGCCGTGCTCAACAGCTCACCAGTTCGGCGATCCGGGAAATCCTCAAGATCACTGAACGTCCTGAGGTCATTTCGTTTGCCGGTGGCCTGCCCGCCCCGGTCACCTTCCCGGTCGAGGCGATTCAGGCGGCGTGCGCCCGCATGTTTGCAGACAACCCGCAGGCCGCACTGCAGTACGGCCCGACCGAGGGGCTGTCCGGACTGCGGGAATGGATTGCCCAGCGACACGACACCACGGCTTCGCGCGTGCTCATCACGACGGGGTCGCAACAGGGGCTGGACCTGCTGGGCAAGATCTTCATCGACCCGCAAAGCAAGGTGATGGTGGAAACGCCCAGCTATCTGGGAGCGCTGCAATCGTTCTCACTGTTCGAGCCGGCGTACATGTCGGTGCCCAGCGACGACAAAGGTCTGCTGCCCGAAGCGCTCACGCCCGAACTGACTGCCGGCGCGCGCTTCTTCTACACGATCCCGAACTTCCAGAACCCGACCGGCCGCCGCCTCCCGCTGGACCGCCGCCAGGCCCTGGTGACCCGCGCCAAAGAACTCGGCGTGCTGCTGGTCGAAGACGATCCGTACGGAGAGCTGAGCTATACCGGCGACCAGTTGCCCTCGCTGCGCTCGCTCAACCCGGACGGCGTGGTCTACATGGGTTCGTTCTCGAAGATCCTGGCACCGGGCATGCGCCTGGGCTACATCATTGCGCCCGAGCACATCCACTTCAAACTCGTGCAGGCCAAGCAGGCGTCGGATCTGCACACGCCCAGCTTCACGCAGCGCGTGGCATACGAGGTACTGAAGACCGGCCTGCTCGACACGCATATCCCGAGCATCCGAGACCTCTACGGCAAGCAGTGCGAAGCGATGCTGGATTCGCTGCAGCGCCACATGCCGACCGGCGTGCACTGGAACCGTCCGGAAGGCGGCATGTTCATCTGGGTGGAAGTGCCCGAAGGCATCGACACGATGGCCTTGCTGGAAAAGGCCGTTGCGCGCAATGTGGCCTTCGTGCCCGGCGCGCCGTTCTATGCCAACGCGCCGCGTCGCAATACCCTGCGCCTGGCCTTCGTGACTGTCGCGCCGGAACGCATCGAACAAGGCGTTGCCGTGCTGGGCGAGTTGATCCGCGCGGAAATCGCGGCGCTCACGCCCAAGGCCGCCTAAATTTACGTCACCACGCTTAAGAAAGGAGCCGTCGTCGATGTTGCGGATCTGGGGAAGACTCTCTTCGGTCAATGTGCAGAAAGTGGTCTGGTGCGCGCGCGAGCTGTCGCTGGACCATGAACGCATCGACGTCGGCGGTGCCTTTGGGGGCGTCGATACGGCGGAATTCAAGGCGATGAACCCGAACGGGATGATCCCCGTCATCGAAGACGGCCTGAACGATTCCGGCGATACGCGCTTCGTGCTGTGGGAATCCAACGCCATCGTGCGCTACCTGTCGGCACGCTACGGCCCTGGCAACCTCTACCCGCTCGAACTGCATGAACGTGCTGATGCCGACCGCTGGATGGATTGGCAGACCACCTCGTACAGCCCGTCGATGGTCGATGCGTTCCTGCAGCTCGTGCGTACGCCGGAAGACCAGCGCGACGCCGCCCGCATTGAACACTCACGCCAGGCGGCCGAGCGCGCCACCGCCGTTCTCGAAGCCGTGTTGGCCAAGCAGCCCTACGTGGCCGGCCAGCGCTTCACGATGGCCGACATCGTCTGCGGCTGCGCCACGCACCGCTGGCTCGGCTTGCCGATGGAGCGCCCCGCCCGCCCGAACCTTGAGCGTTGGATGACGGAGTTGCGCGACCGTCGAGCAGCGCGGGAAGTGTTGGCGCTGCCGGTGGTTTAGACCACCATCCAAACCGATTGCGGTAGCATCATCCACCGCGCACGGCACCCTGGCCGGCGCGGTTTTTTGTTTTTACCGAGGCAAATCCGGATGCCACTGAACCGACCCTCCACCACCGTCGCCACGATCCTCTGGGGTGCGCTTTACCTGGTTGCCGCCATCGTGTCACACCGGCTAAACGGGCCGGTCGACATGACGGGCTACCTCTGGCTGCCGGCGGGCGTGACGATGGCCGCGTTCATGCTGCGGCCGTACCGCGAATGGCCGGGGCTGGGCGCGGCGTTTGCCGCCGCGCAACTGGCGCTGGCGGCCATTGAACACACCAACCCTGCGCACGCGATGCTGTTTGTGCTCGACGAGGCGGGCAGCGCGGCGCTGGGCGTGGCGCTGGTGCGGCTGGCGCGCGTGCCGCTCGAGGGACTGTACTTCGTGCGGGCGATGCTGGCCGCAGGTGCGTTCAGCGCAGTGCTGGGCGCGCTGTTCGGCGCGGCATGGTTTGCGTGGTCACAAGGCGGCGCGTTCGGGCACGTGCTGCACATCTGGGCGGCGTCGGACTTTCTCGGCGTTCTGATCGTCACGCCGGTGCTGGCGGCGTGGTCGCGCTTTCGCGCGTTCCGTTCAGGCGGCACCGACCGTACGGATTTCCTGCTCGGGCTGGCCGCCTTCGTTGCGCTGGCGCTGTCGGCATACATCATCTTCGATGGCAACAGCGACGCGAAATTTGGCGACGGCATCGGCTTTGCATTGACGTACATCCCGCTGTTTTTTGCCGTGGTAGTGGCTCTGCTGTGGGGCGGCCGCGGCGGCTCGGTGGCGGTGTTGCTGCTCACGCTGGTGGCGCTTACGCAAACCGCTGAAGGCGACGGCCCCTTCGCTGTGCTGGATCACCACTACGGCCAGTCGCTGCTCGAAGCGCAGTTGTACCTGGGCGTCGCCGCACTGCTGGTGCTGGTGGTGAGCGCACTCAAGACGACGCGCGAGCAACTGCACGAGCAAAGTGCACAGTGGCAAAACCGCGTGGAACTGGCGCTGTCGGCGGCGGGGCAACTCGTCTACACCATCGACCCGGCCAGCGGCCGCATCGATTGGGGTGGCGATGTGGTTCTCGTTTTCGGGCACGACGCGGCAAGCTTGGCGTCCATCTCAACCGTGCTGCAGTTGGTGCATCCGGATGACCGCAATGCGCTGCGTGCGCGTTGGCTGGGTGACGCGCCGCAAGACGATGAGGCTGCCTCCCCTGCACGACGCCAGACGCTGCGTATCACCGCGCGCGACGGCACGCTGCACACCGTGGTCGACAACGGCGGCCCGCTGACCGACGCCCTCGGCAACACCGCGCTGGTGGCCGGCACTTGGTCGGTCGAGACGGCGCTGTGACCCCTCTATGACCATTCAAGCGCCCGGCAGCACTGCGGTGCTGCTGATTCACGGCCTGGGCGGCACGGCCTACGACCTGGGCGTGCTGCAGAAAGCGCTGCGCAATGCCGGCGCAGTGACGCACGTCCCGACCTTGCCTGGCCACGGCACGCGCCCCGAAGACCTGATTCATATGCCCGCTGAAGCTTGGCTTGAAACGCTCACGCAAACGTATGAGCAGCTCGTCGCCGAGCATGAAACCGTGCATATCGGGGGAATGTGCATGGGCGCGCTGCTGGCGCTGATACTGGCGCACCGCGTTCGACATGGCATCGACCGCCCGCAAGACAGGCTGGCGCTGCTGGCCACGCCCATCCATATCGACGGCTGGTCGACGCCCTGGTATCGGGATTTGCGGTATGCGGTGTATCGCATTCCGGGCATGGCCGCACGCATGCGTGTGGAAGAAGATGAACCGTTCGGCGTTAAGAACCCGCTGTTGCGGCGGATCATCAAGGCCAAACTCGCGCGTGGCGACAGCTTCCACTACCCCTGGGTGCCACTGGCGTGCATTCGGCAGGTGGATCGGCTGCGCCGCCGGGCCCGGGCGGCAGCGCCCGACACGCAGTGCCAAACGCTGGTGATCCATTCCCGCGAAGACGAGCTCACCAGCCTGCGCTCCGCCCAAACGCTGCAAGCCACCCTTCCCCACGCGCGCACCGTGGTGCTGGAAGACAGCTACCACATGATCTGCGTGGACAACGACCGCGATCAGGTCGCGGCCGAGGTGCTGCGCTTCTTCGGGTTCGACCCGGCAGCAGCCAAACGCAAAGGCGCAGCCATGGCCGAGTGATCAGACGGCCGGGCCCACCGTCTCGTGCTCGTACGCGGCATCCAGCCGGCGCTGGCGCTCGCCGCCCCTGAACACGCGCCGCGCTCCCGGCGCGCCTGCGCAAACCCGCTGCCGATTGTTGTCGATCGATGCCGCTTCAGAAGACGCGACCGAGCTGCAAATACGCGTTCCAAACGCCGCGCGGCGCCATCGCAAAACCGAAGTACAGCGGCCCGATTGGGCTGTTGCCGCCAACGAACACGCTGCCACTCTTCAAGTAAGGGCCCGTGCCAAAGTTGTTGCGCAACTGCCAGACGTTACCCGCCTCCGCGCTGGCCCCGAACACGGGCGCGCGCAGGCCGAGCAGATCGTTGATACGCAGGTCGTACAGATAGGTCAGCCGGCCATACAGCAGGTATTGGCCATTGAACTGATCCTGCGCATAGGCCGAGAGGTGCTGGAAGCCGCCAAGCGCGAAGCCCTCGCTGGTGCCGTTTCCGCTGCCGCCGTCGTTCTCCCGCGTCGGACTGTTCGCGCCGAATTGCCCGGCACCCTCCAAGGCGACATTGAAGGTGTGACGACCGTAGCTCGTGGCCCACAGCCCTTTGGCCTGCGCGGTGTTGTATGTCTTGTCAAGCGAACCGAAACCGGCTTCCACGCTGCTGAAGAGGTAGTAGCCACTGCGGGGGAACAACGCATCGTCCAGTTGATCCAGCGTGAGCTGGGCCCGGAACGCGGGCTGCTTGGCACGCTGCGTCAGGAAGTTGAACGGAATGGACTGCCCGCTTGCGTCATCGAGCAGCAGCCCCTGGTAATCGACGCTCAGGCTCTTGCTCACGTAGTTCACCCCAAGCCGGAGTTCGCCCTTACGCCCAAGCGGGATACCCAGGTCGACACCAGCGCGCGCCGTTTCGATCGTGATGGCATTGAATGGCTTGGTGTCCTTGCTCGGCGGCTCATCGTCGAGATAGAGGTCCGCACGGCGGCGCGAATACTCCGCATACGGTGCAATGTAGAAACCGCGCGCCTGCCATAGCGGTTGACGCAGCTCGGTGTGAATGCTCGCCCGGTTGCTGCCGAGCACGATGTCATTGCGCCACTCCAGCCCGCTCTGCGTGAGCCACGGATACCGATGGCCGAGGTTGATGTTGAGCGCGCCACGCCCATCGAAGTTGGTCGACATGCCCAGCCCGAACAGGAAGAACTGATTGCCCCACGACTTTTCGCGCGCGTCGATCTTGAGCGTGTGCACGCCGTTCTCTTCCACCAGCCGCTGCGTGACGGTTTCAAAATCGCCCGTGGTGGCCAGCGCCGACAGTTCGTGGTTGAGCGCTTCCGCGTCATACGCATCACCTTCGTGCACCGCGATCAACTGACGCACGCGCGCCGCCGGCACGCGGCCGTTGGTGGTCACATCAATGGCATCAATGCGTGCGCCCGCCATCAGCGTGCCCCGCGGTTCGTGGGCAGCGCGGTACGCGGCATACGCCTGCGGCGACAGCGACAACGCCGCGAGCCTGGCCTGGGCGCCCTGTGCTGCGCGCTCACCCTGCCGCACGCCCTGCGGGCCCTTGGCGAAATCGGTGAACGAGAGGTCCGAGAGCTGCGGCTCGATCAGCACATCCTTGCCGCGCAGGAGCGCCTTCTGCGCGCGCACGTTCTGGCCAACCAGGATGGTGATCATCTGCTGCGTTACCGCCGCCGGCGAGGCCAGATCTTCCGGCCGCTGCAAGTCCGACCCGATATTGACGGCGATGATGATGTCCGCGCCCATGTCACGCGCCAGTTGCACCGGCAGGTTGCTCACCAGGCCGCCGTCCACCAGCGTGCGTCCTTCCACCTCAATGGGCGCGAACAGCCCCGGCACGGCCATGCTGGCGCGCATGGCCAGCGGCAGCGAGCCATGATCGAGGATCACCGCGTCGCCCGTGGCCAGATCGGTCGCCATGGCCTTGAACGGAATCGGCAGGCGCGAGAACTTGATGTTGTCGGGCCACTGCGCCGTCCAGTTCTTGAGCAGCGCCAGCAAGCGGTTGCCCTGCACCAGCCCGGCCGGCAGCTTGAGGTTGCCGTCGCCATAACCGGCAGACAGGCCGATCGGATACTGGAAGTCATCCTCGCGCAACGATTGCGGCAGCTTGGCGCGGTCGTTGCGGTCAAAGGCGATGTCGCTCAGGTCAACCTGCGAGAGCTTCTGTTCCAGCGCATCGGCGCGCATGCCGCTGGCGTACAGCCCACCCACCACAGCACCCATGCTGGTCGCGGCAATCGCGTCAACGGGAATGCGCATGCGCTCCAGCATCTTGAGCACGCCGATATGCGCATAGCCGCGCGCCCCACCCCCCGACAGCACCAAACCAATGCGTGGCCGTGTCGATTCGGCATTCGCCTGCGTGGGCGCCTGTGCAGTCTGGCCATGCGCCGCGGGCGATAGCGTCGCCAATGCCATGAACAAGGTGAGCGCGGCAGTGCTCAATTGGGAGCCGCGGCGGCAAAGCAAAAAGGCCGTCAGGAAAGCCATGAATAGAGGGCAAATTTATGTGGTGGGCAGCGATGCAGGCGCAATGATTCCACAACCCGGATTTACCCGGTGCAATTGCGTGCGCCGCGCCACACCACGCACCGGCGCCGATGAATACTTTTCAGGGCGAAAGTGACAGAATATTGCCCGGCCCCGGACACGCTTGTTCCTACAATCGGCCTTTGCCCCTCAAAATTGGGGCGACAGAAGACGTTCGGTATCGAGAAGAACTGAAACGCCCAAATAGGAGGAGATCAAGATGTGGAATCAAGTCTATGACCCGCTCGGCAATGCCGTGTGGTCAACCCTGGCGGCCGGGATACCCGTTGCGGTATTGCTGTGTTCGTTGGCGTTCTTCCATATGCAGGCCCACTTGGCGGCCGGGTTGGCGCTGATTGTCGGGGTGGGCATCGCCGCGTTCGTGTTCGGCATGCCGGCCGCGATGGCAGGCAAGGCTGCGGGGCTGGGCATCGTGTCGGGCCTGTTCCCGATCGGCTGGATCGTTCTCAACATCATCTTCCTGCACCGGCTCACCACCTTGAACGGCTCATTCAAGGTCTTGCAGAGTTCAATCTCGGGCATCACGGAAGACCGCCGCCTGCAACTGCTGCTGGTGGCCTTCAGCTTTGGCGCGTTCTTTGAAGGCGCAGCGGGCTTCGGCACGCCGGTGGCCGTGACCGGCGCCATCCTGATCGGCCTGGGCTTCTCGCCGCTGGCGGCCTCGGGCCTGGCGCTGATCGCCAACACCGCGCCGGTCGCCTACGGGGCACTGGGCGCGCCGCTCATCGGGCTGGCCTCTGTCACGGGGCTGGATCTTCTGCACCTGTCGGCCATGGTCGGCCGCCAATTGCCGTTCTTCTCGGTGCTGGTGCCGTTCTGGCTGATCTGGGCGTTTGCGGGTTTCCGCGGCATGCTGCAGATCTGGCCGGCGATCCTGGTGGCGGGCGTGTCGTTTGCCGTTCCGCAGTTCCTGGTGTCGAACTTCCACGGCCCGTGGCTGGTGGACGTGATTGCGGCGCTGGTGTCCATGGGCTCGCTCACGCTGTTCCTGAAGGTGTGGAAGCCCAAGACGATCTGGACGTCGACCGCCCTGCGCAACCGCGAAGACAACTCCCGCGTTGACCCCGAAGCCGCGGCTGATGCACGCGAGGCCACCACCGCCATCGACGGCAAGATCTCGCGCGTGCAGGCGTGGCTGCCGTGGGTGATCCTGACCATCTTCGTGTTCATCTGGGGCGTGCCGCAGTTCAAGGCCATGGTCGACGGCATCTGGCAATTCAAATTCGCCATTCCGGGCCTCGACAAGATGGTCTTCAAGGGCCCGCCGGTGGTGCCCAAGCTGACGGCCGAAGGCGCGGTGTTCACCTTCAATGTGCTGTCGATGGCGGGCACCGGCATTCTGGTGTCAGCCGTGGTGGGGGGTCTGCTGATGGGGTATTCGATCCCGCGCATGCTCAAGGAGTACTGGAACACCATCAAGCTCACGCGCTATTCGCTGCTGACCATCTGCGCGATGTTCGGCATCGGCTACCTGACCCGCTACTCGGGTCTGGACGCCACGCTGGGCCTGGCCTTTGCGCACACCGGCGTGCTGTATCCGCTGTTCGGCACGATGCTGGGCTGGCTGGGTGTGGCGCTCACCGGCTCGGACACGGCATCGAACGTGCTGTTCGGCGGCCTGCAGAAGACCACGGCCGAGCAGCTTGGCCTGTCGCCGATCCTGATGTCAGCCGCCAACAGCGCAGGCGGCGTGATGGGCAAGATGATCGACGCGCAGTCGATCGTGGTGGCCTCCACAGCCACCAAGTGGTACGGCCACGAGGGCGACATCCTGCGCTACGTGTTCTTCCACTCGATCGCACTGGCCTTCCTGGTGGGGCTGATGATCACCCTGCAGGCCTACGTGGAGCCGTTCACGCGCATGGTCGTGCACTGAAGACTGCGCCCGCTGTCTACACAAGAAGCCGCTCAAACGAGCGGCTTTTTTTATATGCGGCGCCGGGTTCCCCGGATGACGACTGCCGGATGCCGGGTTCAGAGCCCCGCTCGCGGGGCTCAGGCGGCCGGCTTCTGCGCGGCAGACTCGGAAAGCCGCGTCCCAAGCGTGGCTTGCTCGGCGCGTATCATGGGTCAATCACCTGCGCGCGCCCCGCCGTGGGGCGTCGGCCCATCCCCCCGATCCGACATGCCTCTGCGCCGACTCGAACAACTCATCGACCCGTTCCGCCCCCTGCCCGACAGCCAACCTCCGGCCAACGTCTGGCACTTCTACGCCTACTTTCTGCGTGAAGTGCGGGGCGTGTTCGCATTCCTGCTGCTTGTGGGGCTGCTGGGCGCGCTGATCGAAGTGGCGCTGTTCGACTTCCTCGGCCGCATCGTCGACATGACCCAGGCAACACCCGGTGCCGTGTTCTTCGCCCGCCACCGCAACGAACTGCTGTGGATGGCCTTTGTTGCGTTGATCGCCCGGCCCATGATCTTCGGCCTGCACGACGTGCTGGTGCATCAGGTCATCAACCCGAACCTGTCAAACCTCGTCCGCTGGCAAAACCACCGCTACGTGCTCAAGCAGAGCCTGACGTTTTTCCAGAACGACTTTGCCGGCCGCATTGCCCAGCGCATCATGCAGACGGGGTTCTCACTGCGCGATTCGGCGGTGCAGGCGGTAGACGCGCTCTGGCACGTGGTGATCTATTCGATCAGCGCGCTGGTCCTGTTTGCCAAGGCCGACGGGTGGCTGATGGTGCCGCTGCTGGTGTGGATCGGCTGCTACATCGCCGCGCTCGCCTACTTCGTACCGCGCGTGAAGGCACGTTCGGTTATCGCCACGGAGTCGCGCTCTAAGCTGATGGGCCGCATTGTCGACGGCTACAGCAACATCACCACGCTCAAGCTGTTCGCCCATACGCAGCATGAAGAGACGTATGCGCGCGACGCCATGGCCGAGCAGACCGACAAGACGCGCCTGTCGGGCCGCATGATCAGCGGTATGGATTTCACCATCACAGCCATGAACGGGCTGCTGATCGTCGGCACATCAGCACTTGCGCTGTGGCTGTGGAGCGAGGGCCGGGTGAGCGCCGGCACGATTGCGCTGACCACGGGGCTGGTGATCCGCATCAACAACATGTCGGGCTGGATCATGTGGGTGGTCAACGGCATCTTTGAAAACGTCGGGCAGGTGCAGGACGGCATGCAGACCATCGCCCTGCCCCGCACGGTGACGGACCAGCCCGATGCCAAGCCGCTGCATGTTGCCCGGGGCGAAGTGCGCTTCGAGCAGGTGGGCTTTCATTACGGCAAGGGCGGCGGCGTGATCGAAGGGCTGGACCTGGTGGTACGCCCCGGTGAACGCATTGGCCTGGTCGGCCCCTCGGGCGCGGGCAAATCGACGCTCGTCAACCTGCTGCTGCGCCTGTACGACGTGGAGCGCGGCCGCATTCTGGTGGACGGCCAGGACATCGCCGCCGTCACGCAGGAAAGCCTGCGCGAGCAGATCGGCATGGTCACGCAAGACACGTCACTGCTGCACCGCTCCATCCGCGAGAACCTGCGCTACGGCAAACCCGAGAGCACCGAGGCCGAGCTGATGCAAGCCGTGCACCGCGCCCGCGCTGACGAGTTCATCCCGCAACTGTCTGATGCGCAAGGCCGGCGCGGCTTTGATGCGCTGGTGGGCGAGCGCGGTGTGAAGCTGTCGGGCGGGCAGCGTCAGCGCATTGCCATCGCGCGTGTGCTGCTCAAGGATGCGCCGATCCTGATCCTGGACGAGGCGACCTCCGCGCTTGATTCAGAAGTCGAAGCCGCCATCCAGGAAAGCCTGGAGACGCTGATGCAAGGAAAGACGGTGATTGCGATTGCGCACCGGCTGTCAACCATTGCGCGGATGGACCGGCTGGTGGTGCTCGACGGCGGCCGCATCGTGGAGAGCGGCACGCACGCCGAGCTGCTGCAGGCGGGTGGGCTGTATGCGCGCCTGTGGGCGCATCAGACGGGGGGGTTTGTCGGCGTGGCTTGACGCCTTGCGCCACCGCAACAGGTTTATGTGCCGCGCGCCTCGTTGGCAAGGGGGCCACCGGCAGTCGGCTTGACGCGCAGATACCAGGCCGCCGACATGAGCACAACCCAGCCAGCACCGACATACAACGCCACGCGGGTCTCTTCCACGTAGCCCAGCACGCCGATCACGAACAGCATGAAGGCGATGGCGAGTGCCGGGCCAACCGGCCACAGCGGCACCTTAAACCTGAGCGCGCGCACTTCGTCGGCCGACAGGCGGCGGCGCATGGCCACCTGCGACAGCAGAATCATCAGCCACACCCACACGGTCGCAAAGGTGGCGATGGACGCGATGATCAGGAAGACGTTTTCGGGAATCAGGTAATTCAGCACCACGCCGCCCAGCAATGCAGCGGCCATGGTCAGCACCGTCACCCAGGGCACGCCGTGGCGCGAGGTCGCGGCAAAGATGCGCGGCGCCTGGCCCTGTTCGGCCATGCCGTACATCATGCGGCCCGCACCAAAGATGTTGCTGTTGATGGCCGAGATGGCCGCCGAGATGACGATCAGGTTGAGGATCGCCGCGGCAGACTTGATGCCCAGCCCCGAGAAAATCTGCACGAACGGGCTGCCTTGGCCGCCGATGCCCGTCCACGGAAAAATCGCCATCAGCACGCACATCGTCAGCACGTAGAACAACAGGATGCGCGCGGGCACGGCGTTGATCGCCTTGGGGATGACCTTGTCGGGGTTCTGCGCCTCACCGCCGGTGATGCCGATAATCTCGACGCCGCCGTAGGCAAACATCACCACCGCAAGCGAGGCAACCAGGCCGCCCACGCCGTGCGGCAGGAAGCCGCCGTGCGCCCACAGGTTGCTCAGGCCGGGTGCGTGCTCGCCGTTCATCTGCACGCCCAGGAACAGGATGGCGATGCCGCCGACGATCATCGCGCCGATCGCCACGATCTTGACCAGCGCGAGCCAGAACTCCATCTCGCCGAATACCTTGACGTTGCACAGGTTCAGCGCGCAGATCAGCATAACGATGCCGAGCACCCAGATCCATTGCGGTACATCGGGAAACCAGAAGCCCATGTAGATGCCGAAGGCGGTTACGTCGGCCAGACAGACGATCACCATTTCGAGGATGTACGTCCACCCGGTTAGAAAGCCGGCGAGCGGCCCGAGGTTGTCGCGTGCGTAGCGCCCGAAGGAGCCGGAAACCGGCTGCCGCACAGCCATTTCACCCAGCGCGCGCATGACCATGTAGACGGCCGCGCCGCCGATGATGTACGCCAGGATCACGGCCGGACCGGCCAACTGGATGGCCGATGCAGATCCATAGAAAAGGCCCGTGCCAATGGCCGAACCGAGCGCGAGAAAACGGATATGCCGCGCGCGCAGGTTGCGTTGAAGGTGTTCCAATCTGTCTCCTGTTTATGTCAGCGAATATGTCAGCGCATATGTCAGCGAATGGCGCCTGGAACCGTGTGAATGGCCAGCGGATCTTCGTCCGCTCCCGCCAAGCGGTGAAATGTTGTTTGATCGATACCCCATGAAATACAGACAACATCATGTATTGGCGCATGTTGTTGTATATACAATCACAGATGTATTGGGGTATTCCCGAAGTTTTAGAGAAAGAAGGCGGTGGCCAACTTTTTCAAGCCCGTGCAAAGAAAAAGGCGGACATCGTCCGCCCTTGGCATGGATCGACTGACACCGCACGCGCATCGGCGCCGGCGTCTGCATCGAGCGCGGCTACACCCAGCCCAACCCGCCCACCAGCGCGCCCAGGCTGACCAGAATCAGCGGGTGTACGCGTGTGAAGGTGCAGGCCAGCACCGTCGCCACCGTCAGCAGGATGGTGCCGAAGCTGTTGTCCGCCCCGCGCGCGAGAATCCAGCCGGTGGAAAACAGCAGGCCAATGGTGAGCGGCGCCAGGCCGCGACGCACCAGCGCAATCCATCGCGCCTCGGGCGTGCGGTGCATGACCCGCGCGATCACAGCAGCGATCACACACGACGGCCCGCAGATGCCGACCAGCGAGGCAATCGCCCCACCCACGCCCGCGGCCTGCCAACCAAACAATTCGACAAACAGCACGTTCGGCCCCGGCGCGGCCTGCGAGATGGCGTACATAGCGCTGAGTTGCTCGCTCGTCATGTAGTGGCGCGTGTCGACCAGAAAACGGTGCATGTCAGGCAGCGTCGAGCTGGCCCCGCCAATGGCAAGGAACGACAGCACGAGGAAGTGCCAGAACAGATCGAAGACAGTGGCGAGGTAGGTCACCGCGTCGCGCTCCACTCCAGCACGAGCGCGAGCGGAATCAGCACGAGCATGACCGGCAACAGCGGCCATTGCAGCACGCCAATCGTCAGGAACACAGCCAGGCCGATGCCGATGGCACGCCAGGTGCGCGATTGCCCCTGCGCCAGCTTGACGGCGGTAGAGAGCACCAGCCCTGCGGCCACCGCCGCCATGCCCTTGAGCAGGTTCTGCACGACGGACAGCGCGCTGTAGTGGTCGTACAGCATGACGATCAGCAACAGCAGCACGGCAGGCACAAGCACCAGACCACCCATGGCTGACGCCGCGCCGCGCACGCCGTGGTATCGATAGCCCAGCATCACCGAGAGGTTGACGATGTTCGGGCCCGGCAGCACTTGGCCCAGGCTCAGGAGTTCAGCGAATTCGGTGTTGGAGAGCCAGCGGTTGCGGTCGACAATGCCGGCGCGCGCGAACGGCAGCACGCCGCCGAAGCCCGACAGCCCCATGCGCGCAAACTCGATGAAGAGTTTGCCGCAGGATGGAACGCTTGCCGCGGTGCTTGCGGCGTTGGTGTCAGGCTCGGCGCGCTGATCGCTCATCGCTTCAGGCGGCTTGCGGTGCGGGCTTGGGCAGCGAAAGCTTCGGATCGCGCAGCTTGGGCTCCAGCGTCTTGCCCTTACGTGCGCGCTTGCCGGCGTACGGCTCTTGCGCGCGCGTCGTCATGGTCTGCTCGACCGCCTTGCCGCCGCGCGGGCCGGTGCCCGAGAGCACAAAGCCTGCAGCACCAAAGGCCAGCGCCTGAAGCAGCGTTTCGTTCTTCTCCAACTCCATCAGGATCACGCCACGGCCACCGCTGGCGAGCGTCTTCAGCTCGCTGATCTGGAACAACAGAACGCGACCGCCCGCCGACAGGCAGGCCACGCCATAGGCGTCAGCCGGTGCCGGCGCGGGCTTGTTGGGCTGGTCGCCCTCATCCAGCGTCAGGAACGCCTTGCCGGCCTTCTGGCGGCCGATCATGTCGCCCACCTTGGCCATGAAGCCGTTGCCGCCATGCGTGGAAATCACCAGATTTTGCTCGGCATGGCCCGCGAACGTGTGGGCGATATGCGTGCCCGGCGCGAGTTCGATCAGTGTGGTGAGTGGCACACCATCACCACGGCCGCCCGGCAGGTTGGCCACGGCCACGGAATAGACGCGGCCGGTGCCCTTGTCGTCGCGCGTGCCGAAGATCAGCAGCGCATCGGTCGTGCGGCACTCAAACGTGTCGTACAGCGTGTCGCCCGCCTTGAAGCCAAACTGCGTGGCGTCATGCCCGTGCCCCTGGCGCGTACGCACCCAGCCCTTCTGCGAGACGATCACCGTAACGGGTTCATCAACCACCTTCACTTCGGCGGCGGCGCGGCGCTCTTCCTGAATGAAGGTGCGGCGGTCATCGCCGTATTGCTTCGCGTCGGTCTCGATCTCCTTGATGATGCGACGGCGCATCATGGTCTCGGATTTAAGCAGCACGTCCAGCTCACCCTGCTCGTCGCGCAGATTCTTCAGCTCCTGCTCGATCTTGATGGCTTCCAGGCGGGCGAGTTGGCGCAGGCGGATTTCCAGGATGTCTTCCGCCTGGCGATCGCTCAGGTTGAAGACCTGGATCAGCGCGGCCTTGGGGTCCTCGCTTTCGCGGATGATCCGGATCACATCTTCGATGCGCAGCAGCACGAGTTGCCGGCCTTCGAGGATATGGATGCGGTCTTCCACCTTGCCCAGGCGATGGCGGGTGCGACGCGTTACCGTGGCAAAGCGGTAGGCGATCCACTCGCGCAGGATCTCGGCCAAGCCCTTCTGGCGCGGCCGGCCATCCGTGCCGATCATCACCAGGTTGATGGCTGCGCCCGATTCCAGCGACGTATGCGCCAGCAGCGCATTGGCAAATTCCTGCTGGTCGATATTCTTGCTCTTGGGCTCGAACACGAGACGCACGGGCGCGTCTTTGCCTGATTCATCTCGCACCGCATCGAGCAGGCCCAGCATGGTCTGCTTCATGGTGAGCTGATCCGGCGAGAGCGACTTCTTGCCGGTGCGCACCTTCGGATTGGTCAGCTCTTCAATCTCTTCGAGCACCTTCTGCGACGAGGTGTTGGGCGGCAGTTCGTTGACCACCAGTTGCCACTGGCCGCGCGCAAGCTCTTCGATCTTCCAGCGCGCGCGCACCTTCAGGCTGCCGCGGCCGGTTTCGTACACCTGCGCAATATCAGCCGCTGATGAGATGATCTGCCCGCCGCCCGGAAAGTCAGGCCCCGGCATGTACTGCATCAGGTCGGTGCTGGTGAGCTTGTCGTCGCGGATGAGCGCGACCGCAGCGTTTGCCACTTCGCGCAGGTTATGTGACGGGATCTCAGTCGCCATGCCCACCGCGATGCCCGATGCGCCGTTGAGCAGCACGAACGGCAGGCGCGCCGGCAGCAGCTTCGGCTCGTCCATCGAGCCGTCGTAGTTCGGGATGAAGTCGACCGTGCCCTGGTCCAGCTCTTCGAGCAGCAGGCGCGAGATTGGCGTCAGGCGCGCTTCCGTATAACGCATCGCGGCAGCGCCGTCGCCATCGCGCGAGCCAAAGTTGCCCTGGCCGTCGATCAGCGGGTAGCGCAGCGAGAAATCCTGCGCCAGGCGCACCAGCGCGTCATAGGCGGATTGATCGCCGTGCGGGTGGTATTTACCGAGCACGTCACCCACGACACGCGCCGATTTGACCGGCTTGGCATCGGCGCGCAGGCCCATCTCGTGCATCGCAAACAGGATGCGGCGCTGCACCGGCTTCTGGCCATCGGCCACCTCGGGCAGCGCGCGGCCCTTGACCACGCTGATGGCGTAGTCGAGATAGGCGCGTTCGGCATAGGCGCCAAGCGTGAGCGCTTCGGCCGGCTCGCTAGGGTCGAAGAGGATGTCTTGTTGTTCCATGGAAGCTCAAGCGAAAGCGGCACACGTCACATTGCGGCGCCGCCAAGGATCAATGTTGGGGTACGTTGGCGGCCACGCCGGTGGCCGGGTCCAATACGAGTTCAATGCGTGCGGGCCGGCCTGTGCGGCCAGGCTTGCGTGTGGCGATGACGCCGTTGGCGCTCACGTTCATCAGGCCAGGCGCGGCTGCAACCGGGTTGTAATAACGGTAGAACTGCAGCACCGTTTTTACGTAGTTCTGCGTCTCGGCGTAGGGCGGGATGTCGTTGCCGTGCTTCTGCACGGCGCCCTCGCCGGCGTTGTAGGCGGCCAGCACAAGTTCAAGGTTGCCCGAGAACATGCGCAGCAGATCGCTCAGGTAACGCACGCCGGTGGTGATGTTGGTTTTCGGGTCAGCCAGCTTTTGCGCGACCGTGCGGCGCGCATCGCCGGTCACGCCGTAGCGCGCGCCCGTATCCGGAATCACCTGCATCAGCCCGATCGCGCCCTTGGGCGATACAGCCAACGGGTTGAAGCCGGATTCGGCGGCAATCACCGCTTTTACCAAGGCAGGGTCGATGCCGTGCTTGTTCGCGGCCTGGCGGATCAGCGGCTCGACTGTCGGCACGTTAGGGTGCTGCAGCACCGCGCGCACCAGACGCTGGCGCATGCCACCGGCGTTGTCGAGCGCATCGCGCTTGCTGGCGTTCAGGTAGGCATCGGCATCCGGCAACTCGGTGGCCGGCAGGGCAATGGCGCTGTCGTCCTTGGCATCGCCTTTGCTCGCCACCGCCACGCCCTGCATGAAGAGCACGTAGCGATCGTCCAGACGTTCCGCAGCAAAGTGCGCGAGACCGTTTTCATCGATGTAGCCATAGACGTCCGCGCGCGCCGGCTGGCTGGCCAACAAGGCCAGTGCCGTCAATGCGAGTGCGAAACGTACGAAAAGCTTCATCGTTGTCGGTCAGTAGTCAGCAGTCAGATGTCGGCCTCGACTTCGTTACCGCGCGCTTCCAGCCACGTGCGGCGCGCGCCGGCTTCGCCCTTGCCCATCAGCATGTTCATCATGTTGATGGTCTGGTCTTGGCCAAGCTCGCCCAGCGCCACGGGCAGCAGGCGGCGGGTGTCGGGGTTCATGGTGGTTTCCCACAGTTGCTCGGCGCTCATTTCGCCCAGGCCCTTGAAGCGGGAGATCTGCCAGGCGCCTTCTTTCACGCCGTCCTTGCGCAGTTTGTCTTCAATGGCTTCCAGCTCGCCCTCGTCCAGCGCGTAGAGTTTCTGCGCGGGCTTCTTGCCGCGCGCCGGGGCATCGACACGATACAGCGGCGGACGGGCCACGCATACGTTCCCGCGATCGATCAGTTGCGGGAAGTGCTTGAAGAACAACGTGAGCAGCAACACCTGGATGTGCGCGCCATCCACGTCAGCATCGGACAGGATGCAGATCTTGCCGTAGCGCAGGCCGGACAGGTCAACCGTGTCGGTCGGCCCGTGTGGGTCCACGCCAATGGCAACCGCAATGTCATGCACTTCGTTGTTGGCGAACAGGCGGTCGCGCTCGGTTTCCCACGTGTTGAGCACCTTGCCGCGCAGTGGCAGGATGGCCTGGAATTCCTTGTCGCGGCCCATCTTGGCGGAGCCACCGGCGGAGTCGCCCTCCACCAGGAAGAGTTCATTGCGGGTGACGTCGTCCGATTCGCAATCGGTCAGCTTGCCGGGCAGCACGGCGACGCCGGAGCCCTTCTTCTTCTCGACTTTCTGCGCTGCACGCGTGCGTGCCTGCGCCTGCTTGATGACGAGTTCGGCCAGTTTCTTGCCGTGCTCGACGTGCTGGTTCAGCCACAGCTCCAGCGTCGGACGGCTGAAGGTAGACACAAGCCGCACCGCGTCGCGGCTGTTCAGGCGTTCCTTGATCTGGCCCTGGAACTGCGGGTCGAGCACCTTGGCCGAAAGCACGAACGATGCGCGCGCAAACACGTCTTCAGACATCAGCTTGACGCCCTTGGGCAGCAGCGCGTGCATCTCGACAAAGCTCTTCACGGCCTGGAACAGGCCTTCACGCAAACCGGATTCGTGCGTGCCGCCCGCGGGCGTCGGGATCAGGTTGACGTACGACTCGCGCACCGGCGAGCCCTCTTCCGTCCACGCCACCACCCACGATGCGCCCTCGCCGAAGGCAAAACCTTCTTCGCCGGGCTTGTCGGGGTCGGCAAAGTGTTCGCCTTCAAACAGGGGGATCACCGGCTCGGCACCGCTGCCCTGCGCGAGCGATTCGACCAGATAGCCGCGCAGGCCCTGGTCGTACTTCCATTCGAGTGTCTCGCCAGTTTTTTCCAGCGTGAGCGTGACCTTCACGCCCGGCAGCAGCACGGCCTTGCTGCGCAGCAAGCGTTGCAGCTCGGCCTGGGGGATGTTCTCGGAATCGAAATATTTGGCGTCTGGCCACACGCGCACGCGCGTGCCGTTCTTCTTCTCGCCGCGCTCGGCTTTGCGGGTGCTCAGCTTTTCAACGACGTCGCCACCGGAGAACGTGAGCGTGGACACATTGCCGTCACGCCAGACCGCCACTTCCAGCCGCGTCGACAGCGCGTTCGTGACCGATACGCCCACGCCGTGCAGGCCGCCCGAGAATGCATACGCGCCACCGCGGCCCTTGTCGAACTTGCCGCCTGCGTGCAGGCGCGTGAAGACGATCTCGACCACCGGCACACCCTCTTCCGGGTGAATGCCGACAGGAATGCCGCGCGCATCGTCTTCCACGCTCACGCTGCCGTCCTTGTGCAGCGTCACGGCGATCAGCTTGCCGTAGCCGCCCAACGCCTCGTCGGCGGCGTTGTCGATCACTTCCTGCACGATGTGCAGGGGGTTGTCGGTGCGCGTGTACATGCCCGGCCGTTGCTTGACCGGTTCCAGGCCCTTGAGGACCTTGATCGACGATTCGCTGTATTGGGAGGTTTTGCTCATGGAAGGCGAAAAAACTGACGGGCTCAGGGTCTACCCCGAGCGCCGGAATGCAGCGCGCATTGTAAAGGAAGCTGCCCTCAACAATGCGCAGGGATTGTCAGCACACGGATGCGCCCTGAAACTCACATTCGGTCGACATCCCGTTGACATATTGGAGGGCTAACGCGGCATCACACCGTGCCGGCGCGCTTGCCTTCGAGGGCCTCCCAGCGCTCCAGTGCTTCGAGCAACTCCAGCTCGATCGCCTCGTGGCGCTCAGCCAGTTTTTGCGCGCGCTCAGGGTCACGGCCGTAGATCGTGCCGTCTTCCAGTTCGCCGCCAACTTGCTTTTGCTCTGCCTCCAGCGCCTCGATGGTTGCGGGCAACGCATCCAGTTCACGCTGCTCCTTGTAGCTGAGCTTGACCGTAGCGCGCTCGCGCGGCTTGGCCGCCTCGGGCTTTTTCTCTTCAGCGACGGGCTTGGCGGCCTGCACCATCTGCGCCGAGCGTGCCGACTGCGTCTGCCAATCCGAGAAGCCGCCCACGTATTCACGCCAGCGGCCCTCGCCCTCGGCCGCAATCACCGAGGTGACGACGTTGTCGACAAACGCGCGGTCGTGCGAGACCAGGAACACCGTGCCGCTGTATTCCTGCAGCAATTCTTCCAGCAGTTCAAGCGTATCGATGTCCAGATCATTGGTTGGCTCATCCAGCACCAGCACGTTGGCCGGCCGCGCAAACAGACGCGCCAGCAGCAGCCGGTTGCGCTCACCGCCCGAAAGCGACGCTACCGGCGAGCGCGCACGCTCAGGCGCAAACAGGAAGTCGCCCAGATAGCTCATCACGTGCTTGCGCTGGCCGTTGACTTCGATCCAGTCGCTGCCGGGGCTGATGGTGTCAGCCAGCGAGCGGTTCAGATCCAACTGCGCACGCATCTGGTCGAAATATGCGACCTGCAGGTTGGTGCCGTTACGCACCGTGCCCGAATCGGGCGCCAATTCGCCCAGGATCAGCTTGAGCAGCGTGGTCTTGCCGACGCCGTTGGCGCCCAGAATGCCCACCTTGTCACCACGCAGGATCGTGGCGGTAAAGGCGTCGACGACCACCTTGTCACCGTACCGCTTGGTGACGTCGGTCAACTCGGCAACGATCTTGCCGGAGCGGTCGCCCTGCGACACCTCCAGCTTGACGTTGCCCTGCACGTCACGGCGCGCCTCGCGATCCACGCGCATCTGCTCCAACCGCGCGACGCGGCCAACGCTGCGAGTGCGGCGCGCCTCCACACCCTTGCGAATCCACACTTCTTCCTGCGCGAGCAGTTTGTCGAAGCGCGCATTCTCGAGCGCTTCGGCTTCCAGTTCTTGCGCCTTACGTGTCTGATAAGCCGTGAAGTTGCCGGGGTACGAACGCAGCTTGCCGCGATCCAGTTCGATGATGCGTGTGGCCACGCGATCAAGAAATGCGCGATCGTGCGTGATAAACAGCACGCTGCCTCGGAAGGCCCGCAACAAGTCTTCGAGCCAACGGATCGAGTCGTAGTCGAGGTGGTTGGTGGGCTCGTCCAGCAGCAGGATGTCGGGCGCGCTCACCAGCGCCTGGGCCAACGCCACGCGCTTGGTCAAACCACCCGATAGCGAACCGATACGCGCGCCCGGCTGCAGGCCAAGCTGGGCGATGGTCGTTTCCACGCGCGTGCGCAGTTGCCAGGCGTCAGCGGCTTCCAGCTGGGATTGCAATGCGTGCAGCTTGTGCAGTGCCTCTTCATCGTGGGAATCGCCCATCGACGTGATCAGCGCTTCGTATTCAGCCAGCAGACCGGCGGCATGCGGCACGCCCATCGCCACGGCTTCGGCCACGGTCTGGTCAGGATCGAATTCGGGCTCTTGCGGCACATAAGCCGAGGTAACACCGCTCTGGCGGGCGATCAGGCCGTCATCGGGCGCGATGGTGCCGGCCACGATTTTCAGCAACGACGATTTGCCGGTGCCATTGCGGCCAATCAGGCCAACGCGCTCACCGGCCTCCAGCGAGAAATCAGTGTGGTCGAGCAGCGCTACGTGGCCGAACGCCAGTTGCGCATTGGTAATGGAGAACAGGGCCATGCCGGATAGAAAAAGAATGCGGGCCGTGTGCGGCCAGAAGGCGCGTATTGTAGTCGGCCCGCGTGTTGCCCACCGGCGCCATTGCGCTTGCGTGTGCGGGTGCTATAACGCTTGTGCTGCCGGACTCGCTTTCGCCGGCCACGCCAACCATACCCTTACTGAAGGGGGAACAACGATGCGCGGACTTTTCGGGCTGTTGATCATCTTGATCGTGGCAGGCATTCCGGTGCGGCAGATCTTGCTGCGGACCGGCTTCTCACCGTGGTGGACCTTGCTCGTGCTGGTGCCAGTGGTGAACCTGGTGGCGCTGTGGGTTTTCGCGTTTTCGAACTGGCCGCGGCAATCGCCCCAGCCGGGTAATGTGCTGCCCAATCAGAACTGAGCAGCGCGCGAACACGAACGCGCCAAAGAAAAACGGCCCGCTTTCGGCGGGCCAGAAGAGTCTCTCCTCGATGCCTTGCGAACAAGACATGGCCGGAGCATAGCGCCCCTCGTTCGTCTCGGGCAGTCGGGACAAACCCGGTAGGGAAAAACGCCTAACGCCAAGCCCGGTGCGGCTTCGCACCGCAGCAACGCATGCTGCGTCAAGCATGCACCGCGGGCGAGTCCGCCGCACCAGCCGTACGGCTGAGACGGTGCCGCACCGCACGCCGCGTGTGCACAACGCACCACCGCAAGGCGATCACTGTCGACCGTCCTTTAGAAGACAAAATCCAGTCTTGCAGCCTGCTTACAACACCAAAAAAGCACGGGCCTGCAGGTTGCGGCGCCGCACCGTATCATGCGGCAGGCCCTCCGGCCACGAGCCGGGCATAACGATAAGGTGGGCCGCCGATTCTTTCCCGGGGGATACAACCATGCCGTTCTTCACGCGCGCGCTGCCAGTTGCGGCGCTGCTCTTCACTTCGCTGTCCAGTTTTGCGCCAGGCGCCGCGCTGGCTTCGTCCACACCGGTGCTTGACCGCATCCGCGATACCGGCACCGTCCGCGTCGCCTACCGCGAAAGCTCCGTGCCCTTCTCGTTCTACGACGCCGACAAAAAGCCCGTTGGCTACGCCATGGACCTGTGCCTGCGCGTGGTCGACAAGCTGCGCACCGATCTCAAGCGCCCCGACCTGAAAGTGCAGTATGTGATGGTCACGCCTTCCACCCGGATGCCGGCCATCATTGAAGGCAAGGCCGACCTGGAATGCGGCTCGACCACGAACAACCGTGAACGCCGCGAGAAAGTGGCCTTCACGATCCCGCACTACATCGCGGGCATCCGCATGATCGTCAAGACTTCATCTGGCATCCGCAAATGGGACGACCTGCGCGGCAAGACTGTCGTCACCACCAAGGGCACCACCAGCGTCGGGGAGCTGCGCAGGATGAACGACGTGCGCGTGCTGAACATGAAGTTCCTTGAAGCCAAAGACCACGCCGAATCCTTCGCGATGGTCGAGGCCGGCAAGGCCGACGCCTTTGCGATGGACGACGTGCTGCTCTACGGCTTCCGCGCCAACACCAAGAACCCGAGTGACTACGCCGTCGTCGGCGACATGCTGACGGTCGAGCCCTACGCGATCATGCTCAGCAAGGACGACACCGAATTCAAGCGCCTGATCGATCGCGCGATGACCAACATCATCCTCGACTACGACGCCGAAAAGCTCTACAAGAAGTGGTTCCAGCAGCCGATTCCACCCCACAGCGCCAAGCTCGATATTCCGATGAATTTTCTGCTGCGCGACTCGTTCAAGTACCCGAGCGACAAGGTCGCCGACTAAACGAAGCTGCACGCATCGTCAGCGCCGCCATCTTGCACGGCGGCGTTTTTGTTTGTGCGCGACTAACGCCGCAGGCACACCACCGGCTTACCGAGCACACGCGACAACACGGCGTGCGGCGAATGCGTGCGATTGGCGAAACAGGAAAGCCGGATTTAAAGGAAGTGTTTGACGACCTGCTCTTCCAGACCGATAAAACGCACGAGTTGGCGCGAGCCATCCGGAAACTGCTTGATGACGTGGCCGTCAGGCGTGTCGGTGTGACGGAAATAGATCGGCCGATCGATCGTCCCGGGCCGATGCGTGGGCAGCAGACTTTCCAGCGACGGCTCCACCGTCCACGGATCGTCCCGTTCTTCGGATGTCAGCATGTTGGCCGCCTAGGGGGGTTTGGGATGAGTGGAGAAGCATAACTTCCGTGAACGATCATGCAAAGTTCGTAATACTTAAATCTGGTTCTGTGACCGATCGTTCGTTCGATTTAGCGTTTGTTTCATCACAAAAGCGCCTGAACTGTGGGCGCAAACCCAAAAACCCATAGCGTCATCATCGTTTCACCTACGCTGCGTAGCCGCCACGGATACTGCCCCTCACCCCCGGTGGCTCGCTGGTCTTGGTCTCTCAAATTGCGTAGAATCGCGGCTCGCTCGGGCCGCCGTTTGCGTCACCCGGGGTCGGTCACTCGCCGTAGCACAATGGATAGTGCACGCGCCTCCTAAGCGTGAGATACAGGTTCGATTCCTGTCGGCGGGACCATCAGATACGGCAAAGCCAGGCAACGCGCCTGGCTTTTGTTTTTCCCACCGCACAAAACGACGAGGCCCGCCACATACGGGCGGGCCTATGGCTGCGGATGGCCCCGGGCCATCTAGGTCAACACCGGCAGTGCCTCGAGCACGAGCAGCCCAATCAACACCCCGATGATCGTCAGCAACACGCGAATCCCTACTCGCGCACCTCGGATCACCAGTGGCGCAGAGGCCAGCCCGATCACGCCCGCAACGCAAACGGCGAGCAACAGATACAGGTTGGAGAAGGCCATCGGGAATTCCATCATCCGCCCCTTTCCCGGCCGTGAGCATGGCCGGTCCTTCGAGTATAGGACGCGCCTTCGATCCGGCAAGCGGCAGCAAATATTTTGCCGCACTGCAAAAAATCCGTGCTATAGTTCGCGGCTTGGCTGCTTACTGCCGTATTTTTCGGTCCGCGGTTGGTCGATGCGCTGGTACTAAACCAGTGTCCGCCCGAATCCTCGCCCGTTGCATGCATGCGCAGCCGATTGCCATAGTGCTTGGCATCGTCTCCGATCTCCCGCGTGGATTCACATCACGCCGAAGGGACCGCCGCCCCACCTGGCCGACTTGTTCGGCTTGAGGCCGGCCCACTCCCCCGCCTGTCCGTTCAGCAGCTCGTCTGTCGAACCGGCCTTATCCGATTGGCGCCGACGCCCGTGATTAACCGGTCGCCGTATCCCATTTCCGTCGTCTGCATCCATTAGAGCAGCGGCGCGGCAGCCTCACTACCTATTCGACATGACACAGCCTCAACTGGACGGCGGTGCGATTGCGCACGCTGAATCCGACACTCCGAATTCCGACGCCCTGATTGCCAACGTCGCCACCGCCGCCAGCGCTTTTGCTGCACTCGGCCTGGACGATCGCATCGTCCGCGCCCTGGGCGAAGTGAACTACACCATCCCGACGCCGGTGCAGGCGCAAGCCATTCCAGCTGCCTTGGCAGGCAGCGACCTGCTGGTCACGAGCCAGACCGGTTCGGGCAAGACCGCAGCCTTCATGCTGCCGGCCATCCAACGTATCAGCGAGCAGCCCGAGCCGCAGCGCCCGCGCATGGACGGCCCGCCGCAACGCATGAAGGGCCGCCGCCCCCGCCCGGCCCCCGCCAAGCCGTCGCTGCTGGTGCTCACGCCCACGCGCGAACTCGCTCTGCAGGTGACGACCGCCGCTTCCCAATACGGCCGCCACATGCGCCGCATCGTCTGCGCAAGCATTCTGGGCGGCATGCCCTACCCGAAGCAGCTCGACATGCTGGCGCGCATGCCGGACATCATCATCGCCACGCCGGGCCGCCTGCTCGACCACATCGATTCGGGCCGCATCGACCTGTCGGCGCTGAATATGCTGGTGTTCGATGAAGCCGACCGCATGCTCGACATGGGCTTTGCTGACGACATCGAAGCCATCGTCGGCGCCACGCCGGCTACGCGCCAGATGCTGATGTTCTCGGCCACCATGGACCGCCGTATCGAGCAATTGGCCGAGCGCATGATGCGCGATCCGCAGCGCATCGAGATCGCTGCAGCAAAGGTTGACCAGAGCAACATCGAAGAGCGTCTGCACTTCACGGATGACATGTCGCACAAGCAGCAGCTGCTGGACCACCTGCTGCGCGACGCATCGCTCAAGCAAGCCATCGTCTTCACGGCAACCAAGCGTGATGCCGACTCGCTGGCCGAGCGCCTGACCGAGCACGGCTTCTCCGCCGGCGCCCTGCACGGCGACATGCACCAGGGCGCGCGTAACCGCACGCTGACGGCACTGCGCCGCGGCCAGTTGCGCGTGCTGGTGGCCACCGACGTGGCCGCCCGCGGCATCGACGTGCCGGACATCACGCACGTGGTCAACTTCGACCTGCCCAAACAAGCCGAAGACTATGTGCACCGTATCGGCCGCACGGGCCGTGCCGGCCGCAGCGGTATCGCCATCAACCTGGTGAACCACAACGACACGTTCCAATGGCGCCGTATCGAGCGCTTCGTTGATCGCCGCATCGACGCGTCCGTGGTGGAAGGACTGGAGCCGAAGCGCTCGCCCAAGCCGCGCACCGGTGGCCCGCGTGCCGGCGGCGACCGCGGTGGCTACCGTGGAAACGGCGGCGGCAATGGCGGCGGCTATCGCGGCCAGCGTGAAGGCTACGGCGCACGCCAAGGCGGCAATGGCGGCAACAGTGAAGGCCGTCTCCAACGCAGCTTCGGCGGCGACCGCGACGGCTTTGCCCCGCGCCGTGATGATCGCAACAGCAACGGCAACGGCGGCGGCTACCAAGGTGGCCAACGCGAGTGGAACCGTGACGACCGCGCTCCGCGTCAGTCGTACGGCCAAGGCCAGCAAAACCGCGGCGACTGGCAACAACAGCGCCCCGCACGTACGAACGGCACGCAAGACGGCAACCGTGGCTACGGCAATAGCAACGGCGGCAACGGTGGTGGTTACGGCAATCGCGATGGCAATCGTGAAAGCTACGGTAATCGTGAAGGCGCCCCGCGTCGTTTCGGCGACAACAATGGTGGTAGCCGCTTTGGCGACGGTGGCAACGGCGCGCAGCGTCGCAGCTACGGCAATCGCGACGGTAACCGCGATAGCTACGGCAGCAAGGGCCGCTCGCGCGACTTCGACCGCTGATCAGTAAAAAGGCCATCCCGCAGGATGGCCTCGCTTGGCTTATAGACAAACCCCACGCCTGACCGCGTGGGGTTTTTCTTTATGCAAACTCGATCAGTTGCAGCTCGACTTACCGGTCTTGTGGTTGATCGTGCCTTTTGAGATCAGTTAGATGGCGACAGCAGCGGGATGCTTAATGCTATTTCTGTCACCGGTAGCGCGTTGATGTCGCCCCACCAACGAGAGCAACAAAAAAACCCTCGCCAAAGCGAGGGTTAGGGAATGCGTTGCGCACATCAAAGTGCGCAGGTTCGGAAGCCGATGAAGACATCGTCGCGCTCCGGCAGCACGAAACCCCGGAAACGCGGGTGACGCGCACGCAGCGGCGTATGCGCCGCTGCGCCGCGCACGGCCTGCATCGTCATGAAATGCGTCGCAGACAGGCTCGCCACGCGACCTCGCGGCACGCCCGGCACGAAATCCGGATAGGGCTCGAATGGTGAGGAGGTCCACTCCCATACCTGCCCCCAATGAAAACCAGCGCGGCCCTGCACCGCAGCCATCTCCCATTCGTCTTCGGTCGGCAAGCGCCGGCCAGCCCAGCGGCACCACGCCTGCGCTTCATACAGGCTCACGTGGCGCACAGGCTCATCGCGGTTGATCGTGCGTGCCTGGCCGTAGCGCAGCGCCTGCCAAGTCCGCGTAGCCGGATCACGCTGCCAACCCAACGGCGCGGAGCGCTCCTGCATCATCAGCCACTCCATGCCCGCCGGCGACCACCACTGCGGATGGTCATAGCCGCGATCTTCGATGAACTCCAGGTATTGGCCGTTGGTGACCGGCTGCGCGTCAATTTCATAGGCTGGCACATAGGTGCGATACGGCGGACATTCGTTGTCGAAGACAAAACCATCGGCGTCGGGCCAGCCCATCTGGAAGCGACCGCCCGGCATCGACAGCGTCTGCGCAGCAGGCACAGCCACGGCGGCCAAGGGCGGTTGCCCAGCGGGTTGCAAGCCGAGCACCTGCAGCAAGCCATGCAGATGTTCGGCGCGCAGATCTTCATGGAAGACCGCCCAGCGGAATGGTTCGAGCGCCGCATCGTCATCGGTGCCGAGTGTGGCGAGCTTGCGCAGCACGCGGTCGAGCACGTCATGCGCATACTGCTTGATCGCCGCGATGCCGGGCAGCGTCAGTTCCCAGCACGCCTCGGGCGGCATGCGATCCATATCAAAGAAGCTGTCAGCGCCGTCGAGCGCGGCGGGCAGCGTGGCTTGCCAGAGCGCCAGGTCCCATTCCGTGCCGGCGCCGTCTTTAATGGTGTCGCTGCCATTGCGACGCGGCTCGCGCAGGCACCAGAATTCGGCAAACCAGGCAAGTTGGCCCAGCGTCCAGAGCGGCGGCGCGTGATGCTCCACGCGTTCAATCTGCCAGCCACGCTGGGTATCGCCAAATGCAGACAGCAACGCAAGCGTGCGATTGCGCGCGTCGACAAGGCTGTGCGCCAGCCCCAGGCGCGGAAGACGGCGGCCGTCGGTCCAGTCGGGAAGCGATCCGATAAAGGTCGGATCGGGAAGCATGAAGAATTCAGCCATCGCGGCAAACCTCGGGCGGGAATCGGCCCATTATCGCACTGGCTCCCCAGCCCTTTGCGGCGCGACTAGCGACCGACGCTGGCGTGGCAGACAGCAAAATTGCAGTCAACGTCTGTCCAGGCATGCAGGCCTTCAAAACCGGCGCCGGCAAACATCTCGTGCAGGCGCGGCAAGTCGTATTTGACGGAGTTTTCAGTATGCATGCGCTCGCCGGCGGCAAAGGCGCGCGCATGCTCGCCCCAACGCACCGTCACGTCGCGCCGGGCTTCCAGGTGCATCTCAATACGATGTGCCTGCTCGCGATACTGCGCGACATGGCGCCAATCGCGCACGTCGAAATCCGCCCCCAGGAGACGATTCAGGTTGCGCAGTACGTTCAGGTTGAACGCAGCCGTCACACCGAGCGGATCGTCATAAGCAGCCTCGAGCCGATGCCGGTCTTTGATGAGATCGATGCCCATCAGCACGCTGTCGCCCGGCGCAGAAGCTTCATGCAGGCGCGAGAGGAATGCCCCCGCTTCTTCCGGCGTGAAGTTGCCCAGGCTCGAACCCGGGTAGAACCACACGCGGCGCCCATCGCCCACCACATCGGGCAACACCAGCGGCGCGCACAGATCGGCGCCAATGCCGACCATCGGCAACCGCGGATGCTGGCGCGCAAGCCCCCGCAGCGTATCGCGCAGAAAATCCGCCGAGATATCGATCGCCACATAGCGCGACGGCGCGAGCGTACGGAACAGGCGCGCGGCCTTTTCACAGTTACCAGCACCGAGGTCAATCAGCGTCGCGCCGCGGCCAACCCGCAATGCGATCTCCGCTGCGTGCAGGTTGAAGATGGCAGCTTCGGTGCGCGTCGGGTAGTACTCGGGCAGATCGGTAATCGCTTCGAACAGGCGCGAACCCAGCGGGTCGTAAAAGAACTTCGGGCTGATGCTGGCCGCCTTGGCGAGCAAACCGGCTTCTGCCTCAGCACGCAGCGCAGCGTCGTCTTCCGTAAACAGTTGGTAGAAGGTCAGGCCAGCGCCCACGGCATCGACCGTGGGCTGGGGCTGGATCAGACGGGCCAGCGCGCGGTGGGCATAGGCATCGGCGGACGGCTTAGTGGCCTGCATGGTGTCTCCCGTTGTGGGTGGAACGGCACGGTGCTGCATGGTCATGAGGGCCATCGACAGCGAGAAATGTGCCATCGCTCCTATGCCATCACCGCGCGCCGGTGGCGCACAGGTGAAATTGCAGCGTAGACGCCGCTTTGTGACAGCGCCACCGTTCTTTCGCCGGAGGCGATCACAACGCGGCATCGCGCCGATCGTAAAAATCACCCACGCCGCTGAAAAAATCACGCACACCGCCACGCCATGCCGATGTTGCGTTTTTGCAGCGCAACATCGGCTCGCTGCGATATAATTCGCCCTTCCTCAAAGGGGAGTAGCTCGGGGGCTCTTCAGCCCCAGGCACGATCGTCATGACGAAGCTCACGCTTCCGGTCGTGCCGGCACCAGCAGGTTCCTAATCTGCTCGTGTCGAGCAAGACCTTTGCAACCGGATTTCATGGTCTGCAAAGCGTCTCGCCCCAGCACTCCATGCAGTTCGGTCAACCGGATTTTTATTTGTTTGACTTGGAGCCACCATGGAATGGTTGTCTGACATTTTCACCATGCAGTTTGCTGCCGCGCTGGCATCGATCATCGTGATCGACCTCGTGCTTGCGGGCGATAACGCCATCCTCATCGCGCTGGCCGCGCGCAATCTGCCGCCCGAGCTGCAGAAGAAAGCCATCCTGTGGGGTGCGGCCGGCGCCATCGTCGTACGTGCGCTGATGACGCTGGCGGTTGTGTGGCTGCTGAAGATTCCGGGTCTGATGCTGGTGGGCGGTTTGGCGCTGGTGTGGATTGCGTGGAAGCTCCTGGCTGACGACGGCCAGAACGGTGACGAACACGGCGCCAGCAGCACCACGCTGCTGGGCGCAATGAAGACCATCATCATCGCCGATGCGGTGATGGGCATCGACAACGTGCTCGCCATTGCCGGCGCTTCCCACGGCAGCTTCCTGCTGGTGGTGCTGGGCTTGCTGATCAGCGTGCCCGTGGTGGTGTGGGGCAGCGGCGTGGTGCTGCGCCTGATCGAACGTTTCCCGATCATCATCTACGGCGGTGCGGCGGTGCTGGCTTATACGGCAGCGCACATGATCGTGGCCGAACCCGTCCTCAAGCCGCTCTTTGCTGCGCAGCCGCCGCTTAAGTGGGCGGTGTATGGGGTGGTGTTCCTGATCGTGCTGGGCGGCGGTTGGCTGGTGCAACGTCGCCGCCAACAACCCGCTTAAGCCACGATGGGCTGACCGGCGAGCACACGCGCCAGCTTGGCGCGATCAATGTTGCCGCCGGTCAGTGGCAGGCCGACGCGCCGGCCGGCAATCTGCCCTCGCTGCTGCCACGCGCCCGCGAGGGCCGCGGCGGCGGCGCCTTCGGCCACGTTATGGGTAGTCGAGAAATACAGGCGGATGGCCTCTGCCACTTCATCGTCCGTCACCGCAATGATCTCGTCGACTCCAGCGCGGATCACCCCCAGCGCATTCGCGTCCGGCGTGCGGCACGCCAGCCCGTCAGCCAGCAGCGTCGACACCGGCGACGACACTGCTTCACCGGCTGCGAACGACTGCTCATAACATCGCGCATGCGCCGAAACGACTCCAACAATGCGCGTCGATAACCCAAGCGCATTGCGCGCACGTACCGCCGCGCAAATCCCCGAACCCATGCCGATCGGCACATAGACCACATCCAGCGGTGCGGCCTCGAAGAACTCCAGCCAGTAGCTCGCCACCCCGACGACTAGATCCTCGTGATACGAGGGCACCAGGTGCAGGCCGCGTTCGGCAGCCAATTGATCAGCCACCTCGCGGCTCGCCTGGAAATCATCGCCCGCTTCGATCAGCTCTGCGCCAAGCGCGCGCATGGCGGCGTTCTTCTCGACGCTATTGCCGTGCGGCACGACGATGGTCACGGTCATACCGTTCTGACGCGCCGCCAAGGCGATCGACTGGCCATGATTGCCACGCGTCGCCGCGATCACGCCGCGTAACGCCGGCTCACGACTGCGCAGCGCGTGCAGATAGGTCAATCCGCCCCGCACCTTGAACGCGCCCACTTCCGTGTGATTCTCATGCTTCACCCATACCGCCGCGCCCATGGCTTGCGAGAGCAACGGCCAGCAATATTGCGGCGTAGGCGAAATCACCGCGTGGACGACATCGGCGGCGGCGCGCAGATGGCGCAACTCAGCGGCACGGTCGAGTGAGGCGACGGCAATGGGCGACATGGCGTTTCTCCAACGGACAATTCGAAGCGAAGGCCCCATTCTGCCGAGCTTCTCCGCCCGGCAACATCGACAATTCCGCGCTTTGCCAGCCCAACCGTGCCGCCCATTCGACCGGGCCAGTTTCCAGACACCGCCGGTACAGTCGACGCCGCGCCGCTCACGTTACAATGCGGCTCATTCGATTTCTGATCGCTCTGCCTCTTTGCCCGCGCCCGCATGCAGCCCTATCTCGACCTGATGCGCCATGTCTACGAACATGGCACCGACAAAGCCGACCGAACCGGCACCGGCACGCGTTCCGTGTTCGGGCACCAGATGCGCTTCAACCTGCAGGACGGCTTTCCGCTGGTGACCACCAAGAAGGTCCACATCAAGTCCATCGTTTATGAACTGCTGTGGTTCCTCCAAGGCTCGACCAACGTGCGCTGGCTGCAGGACAACGGCGTGACGATCTGGGACGAATGGGCCGATGCCGATGGCGAACTGGGCCCCGTCTACGGTTCTCAATGGCGCTCTTGGCCGACGCCCAACGGCGAGCACATCGACCAGATCGCCGAGCTGATCGCGCAAATCAAACGCAACCCCGATTCGCGCCGGTTGATTGTCTCGGCCTGGAACGTGGCCGACATCCCGCGCATGAAGCTGCCGCCCTGCCACGCGTTCTTCCAGTTCTATGTGGCCGACGGCAAGCTGTCATGCCAGCTCTACCAGCGCAGCGCCGACATCTTCCTCGGCGTGCCGTTCAACATCGCCAGCTACGCGCTGCTCTTGCACATGGTGGCGCAACAGACCGGCCTGGACGTGGGTGATTTTGTCTGGACCGGCGGCGACTGCCACCTCTACAACAACCACTTCGAACAGGTGGAGACGCAGCTCGCGCGCGAACCGCTGCCGCTGCCAAAACTGCACATCAAGCGCAAGCCCGAGAGCATCTTCGATTACCAATACGAAGACTTCGAGATCGTCGGCTACCAGAGCCACGCTGCGATCAAAGCACCGGTGGCGGTATGACGACTCTGACCTTGATCGTCGCCCGCGCGCGCAATGGCGTGATCGGCCGCGACAACACGTTGCCCTGGCGCTTGCCCGAAGACCTCGCACACTTCAAGCGCACGACCATGGGCGCGCCAATCGTGATGGGCCGCAAGACGTACGACTCGATCGGCCGCCCGCTGCCGGGTCGGCGCAACATCGTCGTCACCCGCAATGCCAAACTCGAATTGCCCGGTTGCGAGATCGCGTATTCGATGGAGGACGCGCAGCGCCTGTGTGTGGGTGTCGAGCAGATCTTCCTGATCGGCGGCGCGCAACTGTATGCCGATGCGTTGCCCAGCGCAGATCGCCTGATCATCACCGAGATCGACGCCGATTTCGAAGGCGATGCGCACTTCCCCATGCCGGACCCGAAGGTCTGGCACGAAGTCGCACGCGAGACACATCACGCGGCAGCACCCAACGATTTCGACTACGCATTCGTTACTTACGAACGGCCGCCTTCAGACGAGCAGTAACCGGCGGCAGGTAACAAAAAAACGCGCTCAGCTTCGAGCGCGTTTTTCGTTTGGGCTGCAGCGGCTTACTCGCCGGCAATCGTCATCTGTTCAATCAGGATCGAGCCGGTTTCCTTCGTGCCGCGCACCAGCGCATCCGCGCCGATGGCGACGATCTGGCGGAACATCTCGCCCAGGTTGCCGGCAATGGTGATCTCCTCCACCGGATACTGGATCACGCCATTCTCGACCCAGTAGCCCGACGCACCGCGCGAGTAATCGCCCGTCACGTAGTTCACACCCTGGCCCATCAGCTCAGTCACCAGCAAACCCGTGCCCATACGGCGCAGCATGCCGGCAAAGTCGTCCTCGGGCTGCGTCTTGTCGGAGAACAACGTCAGATTGTGCGAACCGCCCGCGTTGCCGGTGGTCTGCATGCCGAGCTTGCGTGCGGAATACGTCGACAGGAAGTAGCCCTCCACCACGCCGTTCTTGACCACATCGCGGCGCTGCGTGCGCACACCTTCTTCATCGAACGGCGCACTGCCCATGCCGCCCGGCACGTGCGGGGCTTCCTTGATCTGCACGTGCGGCGCGAAGACTTCCTTGCCCAGCGTATCGAGCAGGAACGTCGACTTGCGATACAACGCGCCGCCCGACACCGCCTGCACAAACGCACCCAGCAGGCCCGCGGCCAGCGGTGCCTCGAACAACACCGGGCACTTGCGCGTCGTCAGCCGACGCGCGGACAAACGCGCCAGCGCGCGTTCGGCCGCGTACTTGCCGATGGCTTCCGGTGCGGCCAGATCGTCGGGCGAGCGCTTGGACGAATACCAGTCGTCACGCTGCATATGCGCACCCGACCCGGCAATCGGCGCTGCCGAAATAAAGTGCCGCGAATACGGATAGCCCGCCATGAAACCGCGCGACGTGGCCAGCACGAAGTGCGAATGCTGCGCCGAGATGCTCGCGCCATCGCTGTTGCGGATCTTCGGGCTCACGGCAAAGGCAGCGGCTTCAGCGGCGCGGGCGATCTCGACAGCAGCTTCGGCATCGATCATCCACGGGTGATAGAGCTGCAGGTCGCGCGGCTGCTTCTCCAGCAGTTCCTCTTCGGCCAGGCCGGCGCAATCGTCGTCAGCCGTAAAGCGCGCGATGTTATAGGCCGCTTCCACCGTGGAGCGCAGCGCGGCCGGCGAAAAATCCGACGTGCTGGCGTTGCCGCGCTTCTTGCCCAGCATGACCGTCACGCCGACGATCTTGTCGCGGTTCTGCTCGATGGTCTCGATTTCACCCTTGCGCACCGTGACCGACAGGCCTTGGCCCTCGGAGATTTCCGTTGCGGCATCGCTGGCACCGAGTTCGCGTGCAATGCGCAGCACATCGGTGGCCATCTCTTCGAGCTGTTCGCGGCGGTAGGCAAACACGGCGCCGGTTGCATTGCGGATCTTGGAATCGAGCGTTTGAGACATGGGCAATAAAGGGAGAAACGAGTGCCGCGATTTTGGCAAAAGCGGGCGGAAGCGCCCATCATAGCAAGATACAATGCGCGCCATGAGCCGAGCATCCCGACACAACCCCACGTACCTGCAACCCGTCGTGCGCACCGACATCGGTGACGAGGACGATCCGGATACGCCCAAGAGCAAATCGCAGCGCAAGCGCGAGGTGAACGCCCTGCAAGACCTGGGCACCGCCCTCGAAGCGCTGCCCAAGGACAAACTCGCCAAGGTGCCGCTGCCTGAAAAGCTGGTCGATGCCCTGCGCGAAGCCAAACGCACCACCGCACACGAAGGCAAGCGCCGCCAGATGCAGTACATCGGCAAGCTGATGCGCGCCCTGACCGACGAAGAGGTCGAGGCCATCCGCCGCGTGCTGGCCACTTTCGTCGGCGCCTCCAGGGCTGAAACCGCCCGTCTGCACGCCATCGAGCGCTGGCGCGACCGCCTGATCGCCAGCGATGACGCCATCACCGAGTTCATTGCAGCGCACCCGGATACGGACGTACAGGCCCTGCGCACGCTGGTGCGCAATGCGCGCAAGGAAGCACAACTGGCGAAGCCGCCCAAGTCGTCGCGAGAGATTTTCCAGATGGTCAAACAGACCCTGGATGGCAATGACCGTGACGACGAAGCCGATCAACCCGAAGCCGAAGACGACGAAGCATGACTGCCTCCGCACCGATCCCCCGCCGCCACCCCGACGAACTGATCGTCGGCTTTGTGTCGATTTCGGACCGCGCCTCGGCCGGCACGTATCAGGATGAAGGGATTCCGGCGCTGCGCGACTGGTTTGGTGTTACGCTGTCGTCGCCGTGGCAAGGTGTGGATCGGCTGATTCCGGACGATCAGGCCGTGATTACCGAGACGCTGATCGACCTCGTAGACCACGCTGGCTGCGATCTGGTGTTCACCACCGGCGGCACCGGCCCGACGCGCCGTGATGTGACACCCGAGGCGACGCTGGCCGTCGCGACCAAGGAAATGCCGGGTTTCGGCGAGCAGATGCGCCAGATCAGCCTGAACTTCGTTCCAACGGCGATCCTGTCGCGTCAGGTGGCGGTGATCCGTGAAACGCCGTCACGCGCCACGCTGATCATCAACCTGCCCGGTCAACCGCGCGCCATCAAGGAAACGCTGGAAGGCTTGAAGGATGTAGAAGGCCGCGCCACGGTGCCCGGTATTTTTGCGGCCGTGCCCTACTGCATCGACCTGATCGGCGGCCCATACATTGAGACGCACGACAGCGTGGTCAAGGCCTGGCGGCCCAAGCACGCTGTGCGCGCAAAAACGCTGCAGGTTTAACGCTTAGGGGGCCACAGAAGACGCCAGCGCTTCAGCGTCCGGCGTCTGAGGGACGTCGCGAATGAAGTGCTCGCGGTAGTAACGCAGTTCCTCGATCGACTCGATGATGTCTGCGAATGCCGTGTGGCGCTGGTGCTTGGTAAAGCCCTTCGCAATGGCCGGCTGCCAGCGCTTGCACAACTCCTTGAGCGTGGAGACATCCAGGTTGCGGTAGTGGAAGTACTCCTCGAGCTTGGGCATGTAGCGCGCCATAAAACGACGGTCCTGACAGATGGAGTTGCCGCACATCGGCGACTTGCTCTTGGGCACCCATTTCTTGAGGAAAGCCAGCAGTTCCGCTTCCGCTTCCGCTTCCGTCGTGGTCGACGCCTTGACCTTGTCGATCAGTCCGGAGCGGCCGTGCGTGCCCTTGTTCCAGGCATCCATGCCGTCGAGCAGTTCGTCGGATTGATGGATCACCAGCACCGGGCCCTCCGCCAGCACATTCAGCTCAGAATCGGTCACCACCACGGCCACTTCGATGATGCGGTCGTTCTCGGGGCTCAGGCCAGTCATCTCCATGTCGAGCCAGACCAGATTGTTGTCGCTCTTGGCGGCAACGCGATTGGGGATCGAAGAGGATACGGCGGACTGGAAGGTGGACTGGGAAGCGGGGGTACTCACGCGAGGGCCTTGAGAAAATGACTGAAGGCTATAATTTTCGCATATCTGATAGGTGTTTCCCCACATGCCCGCCTTTACTGCCGTCTTCCTGGTCGCCCTTGTATTGATGTCCGCCACACGCCTGTGGCTGGCTGCGCGTCAAGTCCGTCACGTGGCACGCCACCGCAATGCCGTACCCGCGCAGTTTGCCGAGTCGATCACGCTGGACATGCATCACAAGGCCGCGGACTACACCATCGCCCGCACCCGTCTGGCGATGCTGGAAGTGCCGGTGCAGGCCGCCTTGCTGATCGCTCTGACGTTGCTGGGCGGGCTGAACTGGATCAATCAGGCATGGCTGGGCGTGTTCGGGCCGGGCTATGCGTACGGCGTGGCGCTCATAGCATCGGTCATCGTCATCAGCAGCGTGATCGAGCTGCCGTTCTCGCTGTACGCGCAGTTTGTCGTCGAAGAGCGCTTCGGCTTCAACCGCATGACGCTCAAGCTGTGGTTGGCCGACAACCTCAAGGGCCTGGCTATCGGCGCCGTGCTGGGCTTGCCGCTGCTGCTGGCGGTACTGTGGCTGATGGACAAGATGGGCACGTACTGGTGGCTTTACACCTGGATCGTATGGATGGCCTTCATGCTGTTCGTGCAAGCCATCTACCCGAACGTCATTGCGCCGCTCTACAACAAATTCACGCCGTTGCAGGATGAGGAAATGCGCTCGCGCATCGAAAGCCTGCTCAAGCGCTGCGGCTTTGCCAGCAAGGGCCTGTTCGTGATGGACGGCAGCCGCCGTAGCGCACACGGCAATGCGTATTTCAGCGGCTTTGGCGCAACCAAACGCATCGTCTTCTTTGACACGCTGCTCGCCCGCCTGAACCCGTCCGAGATGGAAGCCGTGCTCGCGCATGAACTCGGTCACTTCAAGCGCCACCACATCACCAAGCGCATCGCCGTGACGTTCGCGTTGAGCCTGGGTGCGCTGGCGCTGCTCGGCTGGCTGATGACGCGCACGTGGTTCTACCTGGGGCTGGGCGTTGCGCCCAACCTGTTCTCCGACAACCATGCACTGGCGCTGATGCTGTTCTTCCTGGCGCTGCCAGTGTTCACGTTTTTTGTCTCGCCGCTGGCGAGCCTGTCATCGCGCAAGGATGAGTACGAAGCGGATGCCTTTGCTGCCGAGCACGCCGACGCCCAGCAACTCGTCTCAGCGCTGGTCAAGCTGTTCCAGGACAACGCCTCGACACTCACGCCGGACCCGGTCTACTCAACGTTCTACTATTCGCACCCAAGCGCATCGCAGCGGGTTGAGCGCCTGGTGCAGGCCCGCGCAGCATGACGCGCGGCAAACCAAGCCGCGCCCATAAGCACGCTGCCACCGGCGAGCACGGGCTCGTCATCGCCGCGCACGGCCGCCACTACCTGGTAGAGCGCGAAGGCGGCGGTTTCCTGCAGTGCTTCCCGCGCGGCAAACGCAGCGAATGCGCCGTCGGCGATCACGTCGTCTATGAGGCCACCGCCGTCGACCAGGGCGTCGTCGTGCGCGTGGATGAACGCCGTAACCTGCTCCACCGTTCCGACCAGTTCAAATCGAAGGTACTGGCCGCCAACCTGGATCAGGTCATCATCATGCTCGGCACCGAACCGAGCTTCTCGGAAGACCTGCTCGGCCGCGCGTTGGTGGCCGCAGAATCGCTCGGCATCACGCCGCTGATCCTGCTCAACAAGATCGACCTGACTGCACGGCTGGAGACGGCGCGCTCGCGCCTGGCGTTGTATCGGGAGCTTGGCTACGCAATCGTGGAACTGACGGTGCATGGCGCGCCGCAAGCCGCGCACGCCGCGCTGGAGCCGCATGCGGCCGGACGCGCGTCGATCCTGATCGGGCAGTCGGGCATGGGCAAATCGTCGCTGCTGAATCTGCTGATTCCGGGTGTCGATGCACAAACGCGCGAGATCTCCGAGAAGTTGGATTCCGGCAAGCACACGACCACATTCACGCGGCTCTATCACCTGCCCGCCGAATGGGGCCAGGGTGGCGTGCTGATCGACTCGCCGGGCTTCCAGGAATTTGGCCTGCATCACCTGAGCGAAGGCATGCTCGAACGCGCCTTCCCCGAATTCCGCGCGCATCTGACCGAATGCCGCTTTTATAACTGTCGGCACCTGCAAGAACCCGGCTGTGGCATTCTGGGTGCGATGGCCGAAGGCAAGATTGATCCGCGCCGGCACCAGCTCTACGCGCAGCTGCTGCACGAATCTGAGCAGCAAAAGCCCTGGTAGCGACCGACGATACGTTCAGGGAGGCACAGATGAAACTGTTGGTAAGCAGTCCATCGCTCGGCATGGCGGCGCACTGGCAGAACGTGCTGTCTGCTGCCGGCATCCGTACCGAACTGCGCAACATCTACCTGAGCAGCGTGGCGGGTGACGTTCCGCCGCAGGATTGCGCAGCGCAAGTCTGGCTGCTAAACCCGGCGCAGGAAGCCCAGGCGCAAGCGCTGCTCGATCAAGCGCAACATCCGCCAACCGGCCCGGCTTGGCGCTGCGCACATTGCGCGGAGCGTCACGAACCGCAGTTCGCCCAATGCTGGCGCTGCGGCAAAGACCGCGAGGATGCGGCCTGATTGTTCGCCCGGCGATTCAGCGTCCTGCCGTATCAGCCCAGCCACACGGCGATCGACAGCATCGCGAGCAGCAGCATCCACAGCACCACCGCGCGCCACACCAGCCCCACGGCCGATTGCAGCGTGCGAACGTTCGGCTCCTGCCCCACTTCCATCGGATAGGCGCCATCCTCGTCGGCGATGCTCTCGGCAGAATCGCGTTGCGCAATGGGAGTACCGAGGCGCACGCCGAGTGCACCGCCGCCCGCTGCCAGCAGGATGCCGTTCACCTCGTCGCTCCACTTGGCGGCGCGGGTGCGCCACGCGTACACCGCATCTTCAAAGTTGCCGACGATGGCAAAGCCGACCGCAGTCAGACGCGCCGGGACGTAATCAATAACGAAGAACGCCTGCCGAGCAAACAGGCCGAGTGCGGGGCTGCGCTCCGTCGACACGTCGCTCCAGTGGCGAGCCAAGTACTCGGCGCCGCGGTACAGCACCACACCCGCTGGCCCGATCGGCACCAGAAACCAGAAGAACACACCGAACACATGACGATGCGCCGCCACGATCGCGCATTCCAGCGTATGGCGAACGATCTCATTGACCGGCATGTCGGTCGTATCCTGCCCCGACCACTCGTTCAGCAGCAGACGCGCAGTGACAACGTCATCGCTGCGCAGCGCCTCATGGATGTCGGTGAAGTAATGGCTGAACTGGCGGAAACCAAGCGTCAGATAGACCATCAGCACGTTCCACAGGAACGCCAGCCCGAAGCTGATCGACGACAGCAGATAGTGCACCAGCGCCACGACCACTACAGCCGGCAGCGTAACCACGCACCAGGCGAGCACCGCATCGCGGCGATTTCCGGTGTCGAACCACTCTTCTGCCCGCGCGGCCAGTGCGCGCACGACGTCATAGATGGGGTTGTCCCGGCTGAGCGCACGGAACTGTTCGAGAATCAGCGCGCAGAGTACGGAGAAAAAAGTCATTGGAGGGGCGTTGCGAAGGCGTGAATCACGCCATGAATGCGATGTGCAAGACGATAGCACACAGCGTGCGCGCAACAGCGCACTATGGGGCCCATATTCGCGCCGGCGCTACGCTGCCAGCAGGTGATACAGGTTGCGCAGCATGCCCGCCGTCGCACCCCAGATAAAGTGGTGACTGGCGCCGGCCTCTCGATCGGAACGACGATATGGCATCGCGTAAAACCGGCGCACACGGTCTTCCCAACGCAACTCGCGTATTTCGTGGTTGGCCGGGTCCATCAAAAAGGCGAGTGGCACTTCAAACACTTCGGCCACCTCGCTTGGGTCCGGCTGCAGCGTGAAATCGGGCGTCAGCAATCCGACGACCGGGCTCACATGGAAACCCGTGCCGGTGATGTAATCCGGCAGGCGGCCGATCACTTCGATGTGATTTGCGCTGATGCCCACCTCTTCCATCGTTTCGCGCAGTGCCGTATCGACCATGTCCCGATCAAACTCTTCACGCCCGCCGCCGGGAAAGCTGACCTGACCCGCATGTTGACTGAGCGACGCATTGCGCTGGGTCAGCAGCACCGTCAGGCCCGGCTCGCGCTGCACCAGCGGCACCAGCACAGCGGCCTCCCGCAGTTTGAGCGAGGCGTCGATCAGGCGGGATTCATCCGTCTGCTCCGGCTGCCAGTCGGGCTGGGCCTGCAGCCGCTCGCGCACGAACCCGGCCGTCAACCGCACGGCCCCGAGCGCCGGCAATGATGCCTCTGTCGGCACCACCGGCAACTGCTCAGGGTCGAACACGGGACGGCGCATCGGATGGAGACTGGAATTGTTGTGAGTGGAAGACACGTGGGGTCAATCTTCCGCCGCAAAAGAGAAAAAAGGCACCCGAAGGTGCCTTTTCGCAACGCGCGCAGATTACTCCGCAGCGGCTTCCTTGCGCTTGAAGGTCAGCTTCTCCTTGATGCGTGCCGACTTGCCCGAGCGTTGGCGCAGGTAGTACAGCTTCGCACGGCGCACATCGCCGCGACGCTTCACTTCGATGCTGGCCAGCAGCGGCGAGTACAGCTGGAACGTACGCTCCACGCCTTCGCCCGAAGAGATCTTGCGAACGATGAACGACGAATTCAGGCCACGATTGCGCTTGGCAATCACAACGCCCTCATACGCCTGCACACGCTTGCGAGTGCCTTCAACGACGTTCACGTTGACGATCACGGTATCGCCAGGGGCGAACGGGGGGATCGTCTTGTTGGCCGTCAGGCGCTTGATTTCTTCCTGCTCGATTTGCTCGATGAGATTCATCTTTTTCTCCTTGACCATCATGCCGGCGTTTTGCCCGATCCATGGATCGCGGCCCCGGTAGAGGATGGGAACTTCACTTGGCCGAGGCTTCCGGTATGGAAGCATCCGGCCCCTTTGCCGTCGTCGCCGCGGCAGCGAGGAAAGCCTCATCGCTGCGGGACAACAAACCTTGCTTGCGCGCTGCGTCGATCAGATCGGGCCGCTTGCGCGTTGTATTCAACAGCGCCTGCTGGCGGCGCCACTTCTCGATCTCGGCATGGTGACCACCCAGCAGCACATCGGGCACTCGCACGCCTTCGTACTCTTCCGGCCGCGTGTAGTGCGGGCAGTCGAGCAAGCCATTGACAAAGCTGTCCTGCACCGCTGACTGCGCATCGCCCAGCACACCGGGCAGTTGCCGTACTACGGCGTCGATGATCGCCATCGCTGCAATCTCACCACCGGAGAGGACGAAATCGCCAAGGCTGATTTCCTCATCCACGCGACGATCGACCAGACGCTGGTCGATCGCCTCGTAGCGCCCGCACAGCAACGTGAGCGCCGGCAACTGCGCCAGCTCCATCACCCGCTTGTGCGTGAGCGGCTTGCCCTGCGGCGAAAGCAACACCACATGCGAGGCCGCCGGCGCTTGCGCCTCGTGAATCGCGTCAAGCGCGGCTTCCAGGGGCTTGGCCAACATCACCATGCCGGGGCCGCCGCCGTAAGGCCGGTCGTCCACGGTACGATAGTTGTCCGTCGTGAAATCGCGCGGGTTCCAGGTGCGCAACGTGTACACCTGCTGCTTGGCTGCGCGGCTGGTGATTCCCCAGTCCGTCAGCGCCCGGAACATGTCCGGAAACAGCGAGACGACGTCGAACTGCATCGCCGAATTCTCCGGCCGCATGTTCAGTAATCCAGACCCCAGTCGACGACGATGCGCTTGCCTGCCACATCCACCGACTTCACGTAAACCTCAACAAACGGCACGAGCCGCTCGACCTCGCCCTCACCGACGATACGCAAGATTTGATGCGCACCGTTGTCGATCAAGCCTCCCACCGTACCAAGCGTTTCCTGCTGCTCGTTGACGACCGTGGCGCCGATCAGATCGACCCAGTAAAACTCATCATCGTCTGGCTCGGGAAAATCGGCCCGGCTAACCCACACGGCATAGCCACGCAGTGCCTCGGCGACATTGCGATCGGGCGCGGCAGGCGAACCCGCCACCACCGTGCCGCTGTGCTCGCGCGACGTGCCAACGGGAAACACCCGCCAGTCCGTCGACGTTGCCAGCGCGCCAGTAGCGGGTTTGAGCCACCAGGTCCGGGCGTGCAGCAGCGCGTCTGCGTCGCCATGCAACTGGACCTTGATCCAGCCGCGAATACCATAAGCACCCCCGACATAACCCACCTCGATGAGGTCATCGGGGAGCGTCGGGTTGGTGCCCTCGCCCGGGCGCATGGCTTGCAGACGCTCCGCAACCTTTTGCGAGATTGCCTGCGTTGCAACAGCCACAGGACCGGGCCGTGTCGATGCAGCGCGCGTCATAGCAGGAAGTGCTCGGACGGCACCGTCGATCGACGCATGCTGAAACTCAGGCAGCAGCCTTCTTGGCGCCTTGCTTCACCAGGCGAGCAACCGTCGGCGACAGTTGTGCGCCCACGCCTTCCCAGTAGGTCAGGCGGTCTTGCACGATGCGCAGACCTTCTTCGCCTTCACCGGCGAGCGGGTTGTAGAAACCGACGCGCTCGATGAAACGGCCATCACGGCGGTTACGCGAGTCGGTCGCAACGATATTGAAGAACGGGCGCTTTTTGGAGCCACCGCGGGCCAGACGGATCACGACCATGGATCTTTTCCTTGAAAAACTGGGTATGCGTACAGAGAAACACGTAAGTATAGCGTAATTTTCCCGACCAAACAAACACTTAGGCTTGGCGAGCGCCGTCACCAATGGCTCGCGGTGCGCAAAACCTACTATTGGCCCTGCGGCGTTGCTTTGGGCGCTGCTTTGGGCGCCGATTTCAGCGGTGGCAAAACTACCAACCCGATCGCCCCGCGTGCCGAATGCGCCACGCCAGAGCGACAACAGCCTGTGAGCATGGCATGGCGTGATAGCAATCTCTGCGGGTCGACGGTTTCGCGCATGGTGCAGGCTCGACGGCATCGAGAATGCGGCTCAGCAAGTATCGGCGACTTGGCGGGCACCGTGTCGTGTATCGCATCCGCTACAGCGAAAAATGCCCTGAGCGTCGCCTCTCGCCCGGGCAAAGCGTGCACGAAACATCTCGTTACACGGGTAACGTTCGCACAGTGGATGCACGCTGAGTGAAGCCTTACATTGACAGGCATGAACACGCGCTGCCGACCTCTCTCGCACACCCCGGAAGAACGCGGCGCGTGGCGCTTTCGAATCCTTGCCCGACAGGAGATAGCCATGCCGATCCGCGCATTGCTTCACCCCTTGGCGGCAGGCGTTCTGATCGTCGCCTCTGCGGGCGCTGTGGCTGCCAACGCATCGGCGCATCAAGCCGCCGTCGCCTTTGCTGAATCCGCCGTGCCCGCATGGACGCAAGCGGCGCAGAGCATGCCGCAGAAACGCCCGCTGGTGGCGCAATTTTTTGCGGATGCCCATAGCGACCAGGCCGCCCGCATCCGTGCGCAGATGGAGCGCATGGAAGCACGCGCCCGCGCCGACGATCGCCTGAACGGTCGCGTACAACCTCGCGACGGCGGCGGCCGGGGAGACTGGCAACAGCAAGAGCGCATGCGCCAAGAACGCGGCAACGGCGATCAAGGCAACTGGCGCGGCTCGCGTCGGGGCTGAGGCGTATACAGCGCCACATTTCGCATCCTGAAGCTCGCTGGAGGACACCCCGGGCCGTACTGGATTGCAGGGACGCACGTTACAGGCGCCCCACCCCGCGACCGAATTGACGGCCACTTCCTCCGGTTGCTGATGCGTCTTTAGGACGCGTTCCTGGCGCCGCCATTTGGCTGCATGGCGGTTGATGTTGGGCGTAGAATGCGCGGCGCTGTGTTGCCTTGCCGTGTGTTCGCGCCCTGCCATGCCTACGACCGCTCTCCAAAAAAAATCCAAGCTGCTGACCGTACTGCTCGCCTTCCTGTTTGGGAGTGTGGGCGCGCATCGTTTCTACCTCAAAGGCGGACGCGACTTCTGGGCGTGGTCGCAAGTGCTGGCTATGGTGCTTGGCGCGGTTGGGGTGGCACTGCTGTGGTCGACGCAGCGCGCGAGCATCCCAGGCTGGGTCTGCGCGATTATCGGCGGATCTTCAGTGCTGGCGGGCTATCTGTCGGCGCTGGTGTATGGCCTGCGCCCCGACGAAAAATGGGACGCACAATTCAATACCGACGGCACACCCACGCGCTCGGGCTGGCCTGTCGTGCTGTTGAGCATCCTCACATTGATGATCGGCACCGGCCTGCTGATGGCGGGTTTGGCCATCACCTTCCAGACATACTTCGAAACGCAGGTGCAGGCAGCGAAGGCGTTGTCGCAGTAATCAGAACAGACTGCCCTGACGCTCGTCGACCGGTTTCTTTGGTTTGACGGGTCGCGCGGGCGGTTTGAACTGCGATGTGTCGAGCACCAGCTCGTTGTAGCGGTGGTAATTGAAGCCGAGCTTGTCGGCGGCCTTGTAGAAGCGCTGCCGCAGCAGATCGGCCCAGATACCTGTGCCACGCATGCGCGTGGCGAAATCCGCCTTGTAGTCTTGGCCGCCGTGCAGATCGCGGATGCGGTTCATCACGCGTTGCGCACGGTCGGGAAAATGCGCGCTCAGCCAATCCTGGAACACTGCGTTCAGCTCATTTGGCAGCCGCAGCACGATATAGCTCGCGTAAGTGGCACCCGCCTCGCGCGAGGCCTCCAGAATCTGCTCCATGTGGTCGTCGGTGACGAAGGGGATCATCGGCGCGACGCTCACGCCCACGGGAATGCCCGCCTCGGCCAACGCGCGAATGGTACGCAGGCGGCGCGACGGTGTGGCCGCGCGGGGCTCCAGCCTGCGCGCCAGATCCGAGTCCAACGTCGTGATGGTCACCGCTGCGACGACGAGGTTCTTGGCCGCCATCGGTGCGAGCAGATCGATGTCGCGTTCGATCAATGTCGACTTGGTGATCAGACCGACCGGGTGATCGCAATCGTGCAGCACTTGCAACACCTCGCGCGTGACGCGCAACTCGCGCTCGATCGGTTGATATGCGTCAGTGTTCACGCCAAGTGCGATCGCCTCACAGCGGTAGCCGGGCTTGGCCAGCGTCTCGCGCAGCACCTCGGCAGCATTCGTTTTCGCGAATAACTTCGTCTCGAAATCGAGCCCGGGTGACAACTCCAGATACGCATGCGTCGGCCGCGCAAAGCAGTACACACAGCCATGCTCACACCCGCGATACGGGTTGAGCGACACGCCAAACGGAATATCCGGCGACTGGTTGTGGCTCAGGATCGAGCGCGCGCGTTCGATGGAGACCGTGGTCTCGATACGCGTCGGCGTACCGTCCGGATCGAGCTGCGCGACAAGCGGCTGCCAGCCGTCGTCAACGCGCGTGCGTTCATCGCGTTCGAAACGGCCTTGCAGATTAGAAGTGGCGCCGCGCCCCTTGCGTGGGACGTGGCGATCGAACATATCGGACACAGCGGAAAAGATCGGATGCGGGGGCTTGCTGATCCTATCGCATCCGGCCCCGCTCCGCTGTGTGTGGCGCGGGCTACGCTTCCGGGTCGAGCTTCACTTCCCAGAGCGATTTGCCGTCGAGATCATGCAGCGACACGTGCATCGTGCGGGTCGCCGGATCGATCTTGGCGCGGCCGTAGTACTGCTGTAGCGCAGCCGGCGATTGATTTTGCGGATTGTCTTTCGGGATGCTGATGTAACGCAGGTCCGGCCCGAAAGTCTGATCAACCTCATTCGGCCCGAACGTGCCCGCGTTGATCGGCCCGCCGACAAATTCCCAGAACGGCTTGAACTCCGTGAACTTGGCGCGCGACGGATGGTAGTAAGTGGCCTGCGCGTAGTGCACATCGGCCGTCACCCACACCACGTTCTGAATGTTCTCCTGCTTGATGAAGCGCAGGATCTCGGCCAGCTCCAACTCGCGGCCGGACGGTGCGCCGTCATCGGCATTGGCCCATGCCTCATAGGTGCCCTTTGGCACATCCGGATTCAGATCGGGCACCACCAGCGAAATCGGCATGTCACTGGCGATCACCTTCCACGTCGCCTTCGATTGCTTGAGCGATTGCTTGAGCCACGCCGTCTGCGCCGGGCCGAGGAAAGCGGAATCGGCATCGAGCCTGGTCTGACGGTTCGGCGAATTGCGGCCTCGATAGCTGCGCTCATCCAGCATGAACACGTCGAGCAGCGGGCCGTACTGGAACGCGCGGTAGATCTGCTCGGGGTCGATCGGGTTGAAGCGGAACGGGTTGTATTCGAACATCGCCTGACGCCCACGTGCGGCCAGCACCGATGCACTGCGCTCCTGATAGCGCTTCTCTTCGGGGCCGATCTGTTGGCCGGGATACCAGTTGTTGCGGACCTCGTGGTCGTCCCATTGCACAAGGAACGGCACTTCAGCGGCAAAGGCGCGCTTGTTCTTGTCGAGCTGGTTGTACGCGAAGGCGCCGCGGTAGTCATCAAGCGTTTGCGCGACGTGCGACTTGGCCTCGGTGACGAGGTTGGTCCACATCGAGCCGTCGGGCAGCTTCACTTCGGCCTGGATCGGGCCATCTGCGTAGATCTGGTCGCCAGAGTGGATAAAGAAGTCGGGGGATTCGCGGCGCATTGCTTCATACAGGCGATAGCCACCGAAGCGTTCGTTGATGCCCCAGCCTTGGCCGGCTTCATCGCCAGAGAACACAAAGCAGATCGGGCGATTGGCGTGCACGGGCGCGGTATGGAAGCGGCCGATAACGGGCTCGCTGAACGCTTTCTCGTGCACTAGATCCTGAAAGCGGACGCGGTAGAACAGGTCGGCGCCGGCGGGCAGACCGGTCAGGTCAACACGCGCAGTCAAACCGCTGCTCTCAGCCGCCGTTGGGCCAACACGGCGCACGATTTTCTTGAAAGCGGCATCGGTCGAATACTCGACGATCATGCGTGCCGGGCGATCCGTGCGGCTCCAGACGATGGCGCTGTCGGCCGTCACATCGCCACTCATCACGCCGCCCGGCAGTTGCGGGCGCAGACGTTCGGCGGTGACTGCTGCTGGCGCAACGCCCTGGGCTAGCACGTCGCCGATACGCGAGCCAAGCAGTGCAGTGCCGCTGGCGCAGACAAGACCCTTGATGAGCGTGCGGCGGGTCGGCTTGAAGATCGGGTGATCGGACATATGGGGCTCCGGTGTCGGTGGGGAAGATCACTAACCAGCCTAAGATGCCTCCATGACAGCGCTACGTCACCCGCCCTCTTCCGTCACGTCGATGGCGAGCGTCTCCTTGATCTCCTCCATCACGATGTAACTCTTGGACTGCACAGCGCCCGGCAACTGCAGCAGGATGTCGCCGAGCAAGCGGCGGTATTCGCCCATCTCGCGGATGCGCGCCTTGATGAGGTAATCGAAATCGCCCGAGACCAGGTGGCACTCCAGCACCTCCGGGATGCGCAGCACTTCGCGCCGGAACTGCTCGAACATGTTGCCGGATTTGCTGCCCAGGCTGATCTCCACAAACACCAGCAGCGAGGCGCCCAGCATGGCCGGGTTCAGCCTCGCGTAATACCCCAGGATGAAGCCCTCGCGCTCCAGCCGCTTGACGCGCTCGATGCACGGCGTGATGGTCAGGCCGACAGCCTCGGACAACTCCTTCATGGAGAGTCGGCCGTCCTTCTGCAGCAGGTCGAGGATGCGTCGATCGAGCTTGTCGAGAGCCCGGACGGGCTTGCGTTGGGTTCGCATGGTTAAAAACACCGCAAAATAAAAATTGTTCCTGTTTTATGAAAATATACAGAAACAATGACTGGATAGGTACGAATACGATAGCGACATCTATCGCAAATGCATCTCCGGGGAGTATCACCATGCGCGTGCTTGTTCTTGGCAGTGGCGTGATCGGCGTCACCAGCGCTTATTACCTGGCCCGCGCCGGCCATGAAGTCACCGTTGTCGACCGTGAAGCCGGTCCGGCGCTGGAAACGAGCTTTGCCAACGCTGGGCAAATCTCGCCGGGCTACGCATCGCCATGGGCCGCACCGGGCGTGCCGCTCAAAGCCATCAAGTGGATGTTCCAGCAGCACGCGCCACTGTCGATTCGCCCCGACGGCACGCTCTTCCAGCTCAAATGGATGTGGCAGATGCTGCGCAACTGCGACGCCGCCAGCTACGCGCAAAACAAGGAGCGGATGGTCCGCCTGGCCGAATACAGCCGCGACTGCATCCGTGACCTGCGCGCCGACACCGGCATCGCCTATGAAGGCCGCCAGCAAGGCACGCTGCAAGTCTTCCGCACGCAACAGCAACTCGACGGCGCCGCGAACGACATCGCCGTGCTCGAGCGCGCCGGCGTGCCCTACGAACTGCTTTCGCGCGAAGACCTCGTGCGCAGTGAACCAGGCCTGGCCTCGACCCGCCACAAGCTGGCCGGTGGCTTGCGCCTGCCCAATGACGAAACGGGCGACTGCCAACTCTTCACCACGCGCCTGGCCGCGATGGCCGAGAAGCTTGGCGTGCGCTTCCGTTTCAACAGCACCGTCAACAGCCTGATCTTCAAGAACGATGCCGTGCGCGGCGCGCTGGTCGATGGCCAACCGATCGACGCCGATCTTGTGGTCGTGGCGCTGGGCAGCTTCAGCACGCCGTTCCTGAAGAATCTGGTGAGCGTGCCGGTGTATCCGCTCAAGGGTTTCTCGATCACCGTGCCGATGACGGCTGCGGAAAAGAGCCCCGTCTCCACCATCCTGGACGAAACCTACAAGGTGGCCGTCACGCGCTTTGACGACCGCATCCGCGTTGGCGGCATGGCGCAGATCGTTGGCTACGACAAGCGCCTGGACCCAGGCAAGCGCAAGACGCTGGAGTTCGTTGTCAACGATCTGTTCCCGGGTGCGGGCGACGTGTCGCGCGCTTCGTTCTGGACCGGCCTGCGTCCGATGACGCCGGACGGCACACCCATCGTCGGCCAGACGCCCGTGCGCGGTCTGTGGCTCAACACCGGCCATGGCACGCTGGGTTGGACCATGGCGTGCGGCTCGGGCAAGCTGCTGTCCGATCTGGTGTCGGGCCGCTCGCCGGCCATCCGTGCGGATGATCTGTCGGTGCATCGCTATCTGGGCGGGGCCCCGATGCCCGCAACCAAGCCTGCGTTGGCTTGACCGTTTGCCGCATCAACGAAAAAGGGAGGCCGAAGCCTCCCTTTTTTCATGCCCGCCAATGCGGCTTAGAACTGCACTTCCGGCACTGCGCCGATGGTCTCACCGCCCGTCAAGACCGACTGCGCAATACCAGGCGCCTGCGTGAGCAGCACCTCGGCAAACACACGCGCCGTGGCGATCTTGGCGCCATAGAAGTTCGGGTCTTCGCTCTCGCGGTCGATGGCCACCAGCAGCGCACGCGCCATCTGCCAGCCCGACAGCACGATGCCGCACAAGCGCAGATACGGCACGCTGCCCGCGAACACGGCATTCGGCTGCGCCTTGGTCTGCGCCACCACGAAACGCACCACCGCCTCCATCGCCTCGCGGCCCGCAGCCAGACGCGCACGCATCGCCTCGCAATGCGCGCCACCCTTGGCGGCGAGCGCGGCTTCCACCTTGGCGATTTCCGCACAGATGCCCAGTGCCACGGCACCGCCATCGCGCACCGTCTTGCGGCCGATCAGGTCGTTGGCCTGGATGGCCGTGGTGCCTTCGTAGATCGGCAGGATACGCGCGTCGCGGTAGTACTGCGCGGCGCCCGTCTCTTCGATGAAGCCCATGCCGCCGTGCACCTGCACGCCCAGGCTCGTCACGTCGATCGACATCTCGGTGCTCCAGCCCTTCACGACCGGCACCAGGAATTCGTACAGTGCTTCGTTTTGCTTGCGCGCAGCGTCATCCGCGGCGTGATGGCCGGCATCGCATGCAGCGGCGGCCACGTAGGCCAGCGCGCGGGCGCCTTCGGTCATGGCCCGCATGGTCAGCAGCATGCGCTTGACATCCGGGTGATGAATGATCGCAACGGCCTTGGCCGCCGAGCCATCCACCGGGCGGCTCTGCACACGGTCACGCGCATAGGCCACGGCCTTCTGATACGCGCGCTCCGACACACCGATGCCCTGCATGCCCACCGCATAGCGCGCGGCGTTCATCATGATGAACATGTACTCCAGGCCGCGGTTCTCTTCGCCGACCAGCGTGCCGATGGCGCCACCGTTGTCGCCGAATTGCAGCACGGCCGTCGGGCTCGCCTTGATGCCGAGCTTGTGCTCGATCGACACGCAATGGGCATCGTTGCGTGCGCCCAGCGAGCCGTCTTCATTGACAAGGAACTTCGGCACCACGAACAGCGAGATCCCCTTCACGCCTTCCGGCGCACCCGGCGTACGCGCCAGCACGAGGTGGACGATGTTCTCGGCCATGTCGTGCTCGCCCCAGGTGATGAAGATTTTCGTGCCGAAGATCTTGAACGTGCCGTCACCCACCGGCTCGGCGCGCGTGCGCACAAGCGCGAGGTCGGAGCCGGCCTGCGGCTCGGTCAGGTTCATCGTGCCCGTCCATTGGCCAGAGATGAGCTTGGGCACGAACAGTTGCTTCTGCTCTTCCGTGCCGGCTGTGAGCAATGCTTCGATGGCACCATCGGTGAGCAGCGGGCACAGCGCGAACGACAGGTTGGCCGAGTTCAGCATCTCGATGCATGCCGTGGCAATCAGCTTGGGCAGGCCCTGGCCGCCGTACTCGAGCGGGTGCTGCACACCCTGCCAGCCACCTTGGCCGAATTGCTGAAAGGCTTCCTTGAATCCGGCAGTGGCCGTGACAGCACCGTCCTTCCAACTGCTCGGGTTGCGGTCGCCCTCCACATTGAGCGGAGCAACGACTTCTCCGGTAAAGCGTGCGCTTTCTTCCAGCACGGCTTGCGCGGTGTCGGCGGTGGCATCCTCAAAGCCGGGCAGTTTGGCAACGCTGTCCAAGCCGGCCAGTTCGTTCATCACGAACAGCATGTCCTTGACGGGGGCTTGATAGGTCATGTCTCTCTCCAATCCTTCGTTAAGCGCGATCAGGACAGTCGCCACCGGGGTTCGGGGCGCGCTCTCCTGATGGCGCTCGCGCATGAAAAAGCCGTTTCCAAACGGGTCGGAAACGGCTTCGCGTGGGACGTTACGATGCGCCCTGCATCAGGCGCACCGCGCGGTTCGATCAGCCCAGCGCGCTTACCAGCTCCGGCACCACAGCGTTCAGATCGCCCACCAGGCCGTAGTCAGCCACTTGGAAGATCGGCGCTTCCGGATCCTTGTTGATCGCGACGATCACCTTGGAATCCTTCATGCCGGCCAGATGCTGGATCGCGCCCGAGATGCCGACGGCGATATACAGCTGCGGCGCGACGATCTTGCCGGTCTGGCCAACCTGGTAGTCGTTCGGCACGAAGCCGGCGTCCACGGCGGCGCGCGAGGCACCGAGTGCCGCGCCCAGCTTGTCAGCCAGCGGCGTCAGCACCTTGGTGTAGTTCTCGCCCGAGCCCACGCCACGGCCACCCGACACGATGATCTTGGCGGCGGTCAGTTCCGGACGGTCGCTCTTGGTTACTTCGCGCGAGACGAATTGCGAGATACCGGCATCAGCCACGGCGGTCAGGGCTTCGGTTGCGGCCGAGCCACCGGTGGCGGCAGCCGGGTCGAATGCCGTGCCGCGCACGGTGATCACTTTCACCTTGTCGGCCGATTGCACAGTGGCAATCGCGTTGCCGGCGTAGATCGGGCGCTCGAAGGTGTCAGGGCTGTCGACCTTGGTGATGTCGGACAGTTGGGCCACGTCCAGCTTGGCGGCCACGCGCGGCAGGATGTTCTTGCCGTAAGCAGTGGCGGGCGCCAGGATGTGGCTGTAGTTGGCGGCAACGGCCAGGGCCTGCTCGGCGACGTTTTCGGCCAGGCCATCGGCAAACTGGGGCGCGTCGGCCACCAGCACCTTGGTCACGCCGGCGATCTGCGCGGCGGCCTGGGCGGCAGCGCCGCAACCTGCGCCAGCCACCAGCACGTGGACGTCGCCGCCGCATTGAGCGGCTGCCGTCACGGTGTTCAGCGTCGCGGCCTTGATGGATTGGTTGTCGTGTTCAGCAATAACGAGTGCAGTCATGTTTTCTCTCCCCGCGCTCAGATAACTTTGGCTTCTGTCTTCAGCTTGGACACCAGCGTGGCCACATCGGGCACCATCACGCCGGCGCTGCGCTTGGCGGGCTCAACCACCTTCAGCGTCTTCAGGCGCGGTGCAACGTCCACGCCCAGGTCTTCCGGCTTGACCGTATCAAGCTGCTTCTTCTTGGCCTTCATGATGTTCGGCAGCGTCACGTAGCGCGGCTCGTTCAGGCGCAGGTCGGTGGTGACCACGGCCGGCAGCTTGACCGACAGGGTTTCCAGACCGCCATCCACTTCACGCGTGACCGAAGCGCGGCCATCGGCAACCTGCACCTTCGAGGCAAAGGTCGCTTGCGGCAGACCAGCCAGCGCAGCCAGCATCTGGCCGGTCTGGTTGGCGTCGTCGTCAATCGCCTGCTTGCCCAGGATGATCAGTTGCGGCTGTTCCTTGTCGACCAGCGCCTTGAGCAGCTTGGCCACGGCCAGCGGCTGCAGGTCTTCGCTCGTTTCAACCAGGATGCCACGGTCGGCGCCGATGGCCATGGCGGTGCGCAGGGTCTCCTGGCACTGCGTCACACCGCACGATACGGCGATGACTTCGGTAGCCACGCCCGCTTCCTTCAGGCGGACCGCCTCTTCCACGGCGATCTCGTCGAACGGGTTCATGCTCATCTTGACGTTGGCCAGATCGACACCGCTGCCGTCGGCCTTCACGCGAGCCTTCACGTTGTAATCGATCACGCGCTTGACTGCGACCAGGACTTTCATGCGCTCACTCCACTAATTGATAAGACGATTTTGCAAAACGCCGGCCATTATAAGGGGGGCCGGTCGGCCGCGTTAAATTTCCGAACGGTCGTGCTATTTTAACCGCGAAAAATTGCCGGACACCAGTCGAACGTCCGGCAATTCGTTGGGGAAAACCCTCTAACCGTGTGTAAAAGTGTTTACCACGCCACGATGACGGCATCTTTGTACTTCGTCTTGACGAACGACTTCACGGCGTCCGAATGATATGCCTTCACGAGCTTGGCGACCCACGGCTGATCCTTGTCGGCAGCGCGCACGGCCAGCACGTTGGCATACGGGCCCTTCGGGCTTTCGATGGCGATGCCATCCTTGGTCGGGTCCAGGCCAGCTTTCTCGGCGTAGTTACCATTGACGGCCGCGGCGTCCAGGTCATCCAGCGAGCGCGGCAGTTGGGCCGCATCCAGCTCGATGAACTTCAGCTTCTTCGGGTTCTCGGCCACATCGCGTGGCGAAGCCTTGAAACCCGCGTTTGGCTTGAGCTTGATCACGCCCTGGGCCTGCAGCAGCAGAAGCGCACGGCCGCCGTTGGTCGGATCGTTCGGCAGGCCGAAGCGCGCGCCGTCCTTCAGTTCCTTCAGTGACTTGATCTTCTTCGAGTAGATGCCCATCGGGAACGTGATGGTCTGGCCGACGCTCACGAACTTGTAGCCGCGCGTGGCGATCTGGTCGTCCAGGTACGGCTGGTGCTGGTAGCTGTTGGCATCCAGGTCACCGGCGGCGAGCGCGGCGTTCGGCTGGATGTAGTCGTTGAACTCGACGATCTGGAGCTTCAGGCCGTCCTTCTCGGCGACCTTCTTCACTTCTTCCATGATCTCGGCGTGCGGGCCGGCAGTCACGCCCACCTTGATCGGCTTGCCCTGCGCCAGCGCGCTCCCTGCGACCAGTGCCAGCGCGGCACCCAGGCTGGCCGACCATTGCAGCAGTTGACGACGATTCATTGTGTTTCCCTCATGATGAGTCTGTGGGTTGCTTAACGATGGCTGAGACGGCGCACGAGCCAGTCGCCCGTGGACTGCACTGCCTGCACAAAGACGATCAGGATGACGACGACCGCCAGCATGATGTCCGATTCGTAGCGCTGGTAGCCGTAGCGGATACCCAGGTCGCCCAGGCCGCCGCCGCCGATGGTACCGGCCATGGCCGAGTAACCGACCAGGCTGACAAAGGTGATCGTCAACCCAGCGAGAATGCCGGGCATGGCTTCGGGCAGCAGCACCTTGTAGACGAGCTGGCTGGTAGTCGCGCCCATCGATTGGGCCGCTTCGATCAGGCCGCGGTCTACTTCGCGCAATGCGGTTTCCACCAAACGTGCGACAAAAGGAATCGCCGCAATTGTCAGCGGCACGATAGCCGCAGCGGTCCCGATGGACGAGCCAGCCAGCAGGCGCGTGAATGGAATCACCGCCACCAGCAGAATGATGAACGGCACCGAACGCACGGCATTGACGACGAGGCCCGCCACGCGGTTGAACACCGGCGCCGACAGCACGCCGCCCGGCACAGTCAGATAGAGCAGCACGCCCAGCGGCACGCCAAAGAGCGCACCGATGCCGCCAGACACGCCCACCATGGCCAGCGTTTCCCAGAACGCCGGCAGGAACAGATCGGTCACGTCAGACCACATGGTTGATCTCCTCGACCACCACGCCTTGCTCGCGCAGGAAGTTCATCGCGTTATTGATGTCGGCGGATTCGCCCGAAGCCAGAATCGCCAGCGAGCCGAAGGCTTGGCCCTGGATCTCGTCAATATGGCCGTGCAGGATGTTGAAGTCGAGCCCGTAGTTGCGGATCGCCTGAGCCAGCACGGGCTGATCGACGCCCGCGCCAGTAAAGGCGAGGCGGAACAGGTGGTCACGCCCGCCCTGCTCGCGTGCGACAAGACGGCTTTCCACGCGCGCCAGCACAGAAGGCGGCAGTTCCTGCGAGATCACCTCGCCGATCAGCGCACGCGTCACGTCGTGCTGCGGCTTGAGGAATACGTCGATCACGCGGCCAAGCTCGACCACGCGGCCGGCGTCGAGCACCGCCACGCGGTCGCACACCTGCTTGATAACTTCCATCTGGTGCGTGATCAGCACGATGGTCAGACCGAGTTCACGATTGATCTTGCGCAGCAGGTCGAGAATCGAGCGCGTCGTCTCGGGGTCCAGCGCGGAGGTGGCTTCGTCCGAGAGCAACACATCCGGCTGGCTCGCCAATGCGCGGGCGATGCCGACACGTTGTTTCTGGCCGCCGGAAATCTGCGCCGGATAGCGATCCTTGTGCGCGGCCAGGCCAACGAGGTCTAGCAGCGGCAGCACGATTTCACGAATGCGTTCGCGCGGCGTGCCAGACAACTCAAGCGGCAACGCTACGTTGCCATACACCGTGCGCGACGACAGCAAGTTGAAATGCTGGAAGATCATGCCGATCTTGCGGCGCGCCTGGCGCAGCCCATCAGCATTGAGCGCCGTCAGTTCCTGACCCGCCACGGTAACCGTGCCGGAGGTCGGCTTGTTCAGCAGGTTGATGACGCGCACCAGCGTGCTTTTGCCCGCGCCGCTACGGCCGATAATGCCGAAAATCTCGCCGTGGTTGATGGTGAGATCGACATTGCGCAGCGCGTGGACGTCATGGCCGCCCGCTCCCCGAAAGTGCTGCGATATCCCCTTGAGTTCAATCATGCGTACATACAAAAACGGCAACGCCCTGGTCCGAGGCCGTTGCCGTCTCTTTTTTGTTTGAGTAGGGCGCTAGTGTAAGGCAGGCCCTACATGCGAGGAACGATTCTTTAACGATGTCTTTATTACTTTTTCGAATGACATCGACGATTCGTCATCGTCAAGCGCTTAAAGCTCGGCAAGCGCCTTGACATGCGCCACCACGCTGCGGCCCAGCGCACTCAAGTTGTAGCCTCCCTCCAGGCAACTCACGATGCGACCCTTGGCGTAGGTGCGCGCCAGTTGCATGAGCTGTTGCGTGATCCAGGTGTAATCGGCTTCGACCAGGCCCATTTGTCCGAGATCATCCTCGCGGTGGGCATCGAAACCGGCGGAGATGAACAACATCTCCGGTCGGAACGCTTCCAGGCGCGGCAACCAGATCGTCTCCACCACCTCGCGCACGGTCAGGCCGTTGGTGTATGCCGGCAGCGGAATGTTGACCATGTTTGCTGCCACCGCCTCGGTGCCCGAATACGGATAGAACGGGTGCTGAAAGATGCTGCACATCATCACGCGCGGCTCGTCAATGAACGCGGCCTCGGTGCCGTTGCCGTGGTGTACATCAAAATCGACGATCGCCACGCGCTGCAAGCCGTGGTGCTCCAGCGCGTGGCGCGCAGCCACAGCCACATTGTTGAAGAAGCAGAAGCCCATCGCGCGGCCGGGCTCGGCATGGTGGCCAGGCGGGCGCACACTGCAGAAGGCATTTTCAAGCTCACCGGCAATGACCTTGTCGGTGGCATCCACCGCAGCACCTGCCGCCAGCACTGCAGCCATGTAGGTGTGCGGGTTCATCGAGGTGTCGGGGTCGATCGGCATGTAGCCGGCAATCGGCACGCTGGCCACCAGTTCACGCACATATTCAGTGCGATGCACGCGACACAGTTGCGCCTCGGTGGCAGGCGGCGCCTCGCAAGGCACGAGCAGGTTTTCGATGCGGCTGGCGATCAACTGATCTTCGATCGCGCGCAAACGGTCAGGACATTCGGGATGGTGCGGCCCCATCTCGTGCCGGAGGAATTCGGGATGCGTGTAGAGGCCGGTCGCCATGTTGTTGTGATCCGGTGTGTTTCAGTGTCTCCAGCCGCTACGTTAGCACGGCTATGCGACAACGCCGCGCGCCCAGCGCGATCCAACAGACGCATCCGCTACAATGCCCCGATTCCGTTTGAAGCCTGCCCATGAGCCAATCGCCTTCTTCCCGTCGTCCCGTATTGCGCGCCCTGATGGCTGGCGCAGCGCTCTCCGCACTCTCTTTTCCCGCGCTCTCGCTGGCTGCTGCCAAGAAGGCCGCCAAGTCGCCCAAACGCCGCGTCGCGGTGCATGAAGAAGAGATCGACCCCGACCGCTACCGCAACAACCCGCAGACGCAGGCTTTCATCGGCATGCTGGTCGGCCAATACAATTTTGATCGGGCGTCGCTCGACACGCTGTTTGCAGGCGCCGCCTATTCCGCCACGGTGGCACGGCTGATCCTGCCGCCAGCCACCCCCGCACGCCGCAGCTGGACGGCCTATCGCGGCCGCTTCATCGAGCCGATCCGCATCAACGCCGGCGTCCGGTTCTGGCAGCAATACGGCGATACGCTGCGCCGTGCCGAGAAAGAATTCGGCGTGCCGGCCGACGTGATTGTCGGCATCTTGGGCGTGGAGACCATCTACGGCCGCGACATGGGCAACTTCCGCGTGATGGACGCGCTGTCCACACTGGCCTTCGATTACCCTGACACGCCCAACCGCGAAGACCGCAGCACGATGTTCCGCAACCAGCTCAAGGACTTCCTGCTCTGGTGCCGCGACACCGGCACGGACGCGTTCTCGGTACTGGGCTCATATGCTGGCGCGGTCGGCATTCCGCAGTTCATGCCAACCAGCATCCGCGAATACGCCATCGACTACGACCACGACGGCCACATTGATCTGCGCAACAGTGCGGTGGATGCCATCGGCAGCGTCGCGCGCTTTCTGCAGATGCACGGCTGGGAGCCGAACCGCCCGGTAATGTGGAACATCGCTGGCGACACAGACAGCCAGGGCATTGCCGCAGCCGCCGCAGACGGCCAGCCATATCCGCGCATGACGCTGTCCAAACTCACGCGTGCGGGCCTCGCGCTGGCGCCGGGCGTTGATGCCTCGCGCGAGCAGGAAACCGAAGTGCTGATGATCGATCTGCCCACGCCCGGCCAGCCGACCGAATACCGCGTCGGCCTACGTAACTTCTACGTGCTCACGCGCTACAACCGCAGCTTCTTCTATGCGGCGGCCGTGTATGAGCTGGGCCAAGCCGTGCGGCAAGCGATGCAGGGTTGATCCGCCGTCGACGCAACGAAAAAGCGCAGCCTCGGCTGCGCTTTTTTCATGCTGATGCAGCCTGATGTCAGGCGGGGAAGACGCCCGTCGACAAATAACGATCACCGCGGTCGCACACCACAAACGCGATGGTCGCGTTCTCGGCTTCCTCCGCCACGCGCAATGCCACGCACAATGCGCCTGCTGCAGAGATGCCGCAGAAGATGCCTTCTTCGCGCGCCATGCGACGTGCCATGTGTTCGGCGTCAGACTGGCTTACGGGCTCGGTACGGTCGATGTATTTCGGATCGTAGATCTTTGGCATGTACGCCTCGGGCCACTTGCGGATGCCCGGAATGCGCGAGCCCTCTTCCGGCTGCGCTCCGACGATCTGGATGTCCGCGTTCTTCTCTTTCAGGAAGCGCGAGACGCCGGTGATCGTGCCGGTGGTGCCCATTGCCGAGACGAAATGCGTGATGCGGCCTTCGGTGTCGCGCCACAGCTCGGGGCCGGTGGTCTCGTAATGCGCGAGCGGGTTGTCCGGGTTGGCAAACTGGTCAAGGATGACGCCTTTGCCTTCCTTCTCCATCGCGTCGGCCAGATCGCGCGCGTATTCCATGCCACCCTTGACGGGGGTGAGGATGATTTCTGCGCCGTAGGCGGCCATGCTCTGGCGGCGCTCCACCGACAGGTCTTCCGGCATGATCAGCACCATCTTGTAGCCACGCACGGCAGCGGCCATGGCCAGCGCAATACCCGTGTTGCCCGACGTGGATTCAATGAGCGTATCGCCTGGCTTGATGCGGCCACGCGCCTCGGCGTGCTTGATCATGGACAGCGCGGGACGATCCTTGACCGAGCCAGCCGGGTTGTTGCCCTCAAGCTTGCCGAGAATGACATTGCCGCGGCGCGCGTTGCCTTCGCCGGGAATGCGCTGGAGCTGGACCAGCGGCGTATTGCCGATGGTGTCTTCGATGGTGAGATAGGCCATGATGCGTGTGGGACGGGAATCAGGCCATTGTAATGCAGCCCAAACCCCTTCCTCGCACATGGCAAAACGCCCGCTCGCGCGGGGCGTCTTGCCGTGGCTGACCAGGGCGCTTACTTCTTCTTTGCGTCCTTGCCGGCCTTCTTGGCAGCCGCCGGTGCCGGTGCGGCCGCACCGAACGTCAACCCTTCGCTTTCCAGCTTGGACAGAGTCTTGTCGCCAATGCCGGGGACGCGCGCCTTGAAGTCGGCGGCATCCTTGAACGGGCCGCTCGTGGTTCGCTCTTCAATGATGGATTTAGAACGTTTTGGGCCGATACCGGACAATGTCTCCAACGCCGCGTGATCCGCAGTGTTCACATCCACTGCCGCCCACGCGGCCGACAACATCGACAGCGACACCAGTAAAACGGACAAAAGCTTCTTCAACATGTGCGCCTCCTTGGCATAGGGAATAAAAAACCGCCACATCGGGTGGCGGTTTCAACACATCTTAAAGAGCATCTTGGCGATACTGCAGCGCGCCGACAAAAAGTCACGCACTGTCTGATTCGCGGTTTCAGGCTGGCTGCTTCAAAAGCCACTGGCAGTAGCGTTCCACACCTTCCTGCACCGTCAGGAAGGGCGCCGTGTAGCCTGCCGCACGCAGTCGGGACTGATCGGCCTGCGTAAAGCACTGATACTTGCCGCGCAGCGCATCAGGAAACTTCACATACTCGATCAGGCCTTCCTGCGCCAACTCCTCGGTGGAAAGCGCCGGCTTCTCTTCTGCGCCACGCAACGTGTTCACCACCGTCGTGGCGATATCGTTGAACGGCTGCGCGCGCCCTGTACCCAGGTTGAAGATGCCCGATTTGTCAGGATTGTCGAAGAAGAACAGGTTGACCTTCACCACGTCTTCCACCGACACAAAATCGCGCATCTGGCCGCCCTGCGGGTAACCGTTGTATTCCCCGAACAGCTTGACCGTGCCTTCGCTGCGAAACTGGTTAAAGTTGTGGAACGCCACCGACGCCATGCGGCCCTTGTGCTGCTCGCGCGGGCCGTACACGTTGAAGTAGCGGAAGCCGACGATCTGCGACAGCGCAGTCGGCATGACACGGCGCACGATCTGATCGAACAGCAGCTTGGAGTAGCCGTACACGTTGAGCGGCCGCTCGAACTCGGGCTCCTCGCGGAAGGTTTCAGACGCGCCGTACGTGGCCGCCGACGAGGCATAAAGAAACTGCACGCCCTGGTCCAGACACGCACGCATCACCGCCAGCGAATAGCGGTAGTTGTTGTCCATCATGTAGCGGCCGTCGGTCTCCATGGTGTCGGAGCACGCGCCTTCGTGGAAGATCGCCCGGACCTTGCCGAAATCGCCGCGCGCAAAGCGTTCGACAAATTCGGTCTTATCCAGATAATCGCTGATCTGGCAGTCGACGATGTTCTTAAACTTGTCGGCCCGCGTGAGATTGTCGACGGCGACGATGTCGGTCTCGCCGCGCGCGTTCAGGCCTTTGACGATGTTGGCGCCGATAAAGCCAGCCGCGCCGGTGACGATGATGGTCATGATCCGTTGATCAAGTGATCAGTTGAAGAGTTCTGCGTGGGTGACAACCGCCGTGCCCAGCTTGCCGACCACGATGCCGCCCGCGCGGTTCGCATATTGCACGGCTTCCTTGATGTTGGCGCCCGCGCCCAACAGCGTGGCCAGCGTCGCAATGACGGTGTCGCCGGCGCCCGACACATCGAACACCTCGCGCGCCTGAGCTGACACGTGCAGCACTTCGTGCTCAGTGTAGAGCGTCATGCCCTCCTCCGAACGCGTGAGCAGCAGCGCTTCGAGCTGCAGTTCGCGGCGCAAATTCTGCGCGCGGATGGTCAGGTCCTGCTCCGACTTCCACGAGCCGACCACCTGGCGCATCTCGGCGCGATTGGGCGTGATCATGGTAGCGCCCTTATAGCGCGAATAGTCGTCGCCCTTCGGGTCGACCAGCACACGGCGACCTGCGTGACGCGACGCCTCGATCATCTTGCCGACGTGCGTGAGACCGCCCTTGCCATAGTCCGACAGCACCACCACGTCGTGCTGCGACACCAGCGCACCGAAACGGTCGAGCACCGACATCAGCACCTCGTGTGTGGGCGCGTTCTCGAAATCGACGCGAATCAATTGCTGTTGGCGTGCCAGCACGCGCAGCTTGATCGTCGTGTTGACGGCCGGGTCGCGATGCAAGTGGCCAGTAACGTGGCTCTCGCCAAGCAGCGTTTCGATGCTGCGGCCGGGCTCGTCGTCGCCAATCACGCCGAGCATGCCCGCGTGCGCACCAAGCGCAGCAACGTTGCGTGCCACGTTGGCAGCACCGCCCAAGCGCTCGTCCTGGCGCTTGATCTGCACGACTGGCACCGGCGCTTCGGGCGAAATCCGATCGACGTCTCCAAACCAGTAGCGGTCGAGCATCATGTCGCCGACCACGAGAATGCGGGCGGTGTGGATCTGTTCGGAAGCGAGGGTGGTCATGGGTCTGGGGCGCCGGCAGCGGTGATTACGATTGGGTGGAGCGCCCGATGGCCTGGTATTCAAAGCCGGCATCACGCATGGCTTGCGGCTCGAACAAGTTGCGGCCGTCGAACACCATCGGCGTCTTCAACAGGGCCTTCACGGCGTTGAAGTCGGGGCTGCGGAACGCCTTCCACTCGGTCACGATGACCAGCGCGTCGGCATTCTTGAGCGCGTCCATCTGACCGGCGCAGAACGTCACGCGTTCCAGTTGTTCGGCAGAAAGATCAAGTGCCAGTGCATGGCGGGCTTCCTCCATTGCAACCGGGTCATACACCTGCACGCGTGCGCCACGGGCAAGCAGCGCCGCAATCAGAATGCGGCTCGGTGCCTCGCGCATGTCGTCGGTATTCGGCTTGAAGGCCAGGCCCCAGATGGCGAAGGCGCGCCCGGTCAGGTCAGCGCCCATGCGGTCTTCGATTTTGCTGACCAGCACTTCCTTCTGCTTGTCGTTGACGGCCTCGACGGCTTCCAGCACATGCAGCGTCTGACCGTATTCCTGCGCCGTACGCACCAGCGCCTGCACATCCTTCGGGAAGCACGAGCCGCCGTAACCGGTGCCGGCGTAGAGGAAGCTGTAGCCGATGCGCGGGTCGGAGCCGATGCCAAGGCGCACGAGTTCGATGTCGGCGCCCACCTTGTCGGCCAGATTGGCCATCTCGTTCATGAACGAGATGCGCGTGGCGAGCATCGAGTTGGCAGCGTACTTGGTGAACTCGGCGGAGCGCACATCCATGTAGAACGTGCGCTCATGGTTGCGATTGAACGGCGCGTAGAGCGTGCGCATGATCGCCTTGGCGCGCAGGCCATCGGTATCGCCATATGTGCCAAGCACGATGCGGTCCGGGCGCATGAAATCGTCCACCGCAGCGCCTTCCTTCAGGAATTCGGGGTTCGATACCACGGAGAAGCCGATGTCCGATTTGCCACGCGTGGCCAGCACTTCTCCCACAGCAGCGCGCACCTTGTCGCCGGTGCCAACGGGCACCGTCGATTTGTCGACGATCACCTTGAAGCCGGTCATGTGCTGAGCGATGTTGCGGGCGGCCGCCAGCACGTACTTCAGGTCGGCCGAGCCATCTTCATCGGGCGGCGTACCGACAGCGATGAACTGCACGTCGCCGTGCGCCACGCTGGCAGCCACGTCGGTCGAAAACTGGATACGGCCAGCCGAACGGTTGCGCTCGATCAGCTCCTTCAAGCCCGGTTCGTAGATGGGCACGCCGCCGGCGTTGAGCAGGTCGATTTTCTTCTGGTCGACGTCGAGGCAGAACACATCGTTGCCCAGCTCCGCCAGACACGCGCCGGTGACCAGACCGACATAACCGCTACCGATGATGGTGATTTTCATACGAACACTTCAAAGATTAAAAATGCGCCAGCGCGGTCACTACAAACACACCGCGCCAGACTGAATTACATGCTGGCGCCGCCGCTGCCGCCGAGCGTCTCGGTACGGCGCGGTGCATACGTTTCCCAGCGGTTGCAGCCGGGGCATTGCCAATAGAACAGACGCGCGCGGAATCCGCACTCCTGGCAGGTGTAGCGTGCCAGGTTGCGCGTACGACTTTGCAGCAGATCGCGAATGGCGCCGAGATCCTGCGCGCGCTGGATATCAGCATTGCTGCCGGCCTCAACCGGATCAGCCAGCGCGCTTTCGGCCACATCAGTCGTCGTCGGCACCTCATGGCCAACCGCCTCGGACGCACGCGACGCTTCAGCCTCCACCAGCCGCGTCAACGCCATCAACGATGGCTGACGACGGATCTGATCGCGCATCAGCGCCACAGCGTCGTCGATACCGTGCACATCCAACTCGTATTTGTAGACCGTATCGAGCAATTCGGGCCCTAAGCGTGCGTCCATCTTGGAGCGCAACCAGGCGAGCCCCTCGGCGGCACGGCCAAGCTGCGTGTACGCCTTCATCAGCCGTTCGGCCACCAGCGGCAGGAATGCCGTGTTCTGCTGTTCGATGCTACGCCAACGCTTGATGGCGGCCTCAACATCCCCCTGGCCTTGCGCCACATCGCCCAACTGGATGGTGGCGCGCACGTTCTTGGGGTTCTCCTGCAGCGCACGTTCCAGCCATTCGATGGCGGTCGGCACATCCTTGCGCTGGAGCCCCTCTTGAGCGACCTCGCAGCAGAATTGCGCAATCTGCACGGCGTAGTCCTTGCCCTGCAGCTTCTGCAACTCACGTGCCGCCTCAATGGCCTTGCGCCATTCCTTCTCGACCTCATACAGCTCCAGCAGCACACGCTTGGCCGGCTCGGCGAACGTGCCTTCCATCAGCATGCGCAGGGATTCTTCCGCACGATCCAGCAGCCCTGCTCGCAGAAAATCCTGGCCAAGTTCAAACAGCGCGTGATCACGCTCGTTGGCAGGCAGATCGGGGCGGTTGACCAAGTTCTGGTGGACACGGATGGCGCGTTCGGTCTCACCCCGACGGCGGAACAGGCTGCCGAGCGCAAAGTGCAGCTCGGTGGTCTCGGGGTCCAGACGCGCAACTTCAATGAAGGCGTCGATAGCCTTGTCCGGTTGCTCGTTTAGCAGGAAATTCAGCCCCTTGAAGTACGAGCGCGGCAGCGACGATTGCTCGGTGCGCAACTGACGGGCGTCCAACCGAGCAGCCACCCAACCCAAGCCAAACACCAGGGGGATGGCCAACAGCCACCAGAGATCAAAATCCATGCGTCAGACCTTGGGGCCGGGAACGTGATATGGAGAATCGGCAACAACGGGCGTCGGCACCTCGGCCACCTCTTCGGTCTTCTTCATGTGACCGATCTGGCGACGCAGACGGCTTGCCGTAAAGCGATGGCGCATCACACGCGGTGCCATCGCCAGCATGGCCAGCAAGATGCCGGTGACGAAGAATGCCAGCGCAATCAGAATCAACGGCGCATGCCAGACCACGCCAAACGGCAGCACGAGCGAGACTTCCGCCGTGTTGTGCAGTGCCAGCACAAAAAGCAGCACAAACAACAGGATGCGGATGACCCAAACGAGAAATTTCATGCGGATTCGGAAACGGGCGGCGGTGCAGCAGCCGGATGTGGCGCAATTGGCGGCACGATTGCCTTGTTGTGCCGCATTGTAGCGGATTCATATGGCGGCCAGCCACGCCAGGCTTGCCGGCACTCAAGCACCGCCGGAATAAAAAACGCCCCGGCAAGCGGGGCGTTCCTGAAACTGCCAAGTGCTACCTGGGCTCAGCGCGACATAACCAACGGCACCACCGCCTCTACCGGAAAACCGGCAGCCTGACGGGCGCTGTCGATCTGTCGAGCAGCCTTTACAGCCGCGAGCGACACGGCAGGCTCGCCCTCCGAAGAAGGCTCACCTTGTCGCTCCAGGCTGCGGTCGACCCGCTCGCGCAACTCCTTGCCGGCCTTGAAGTGCGGCACCCGTTTCTCGGGCACCAGCACCTTCTCGCCGGACTTGGGGTTGCGGCCGACGCGCGGCGGACGACGATTCAAACCAAAACTCCCGAACCCGCGGATCTCGATGCGGTGGCCGTCCGCCAAGGCGTCGGACATCGCATCCAGAATCGTCTTGACCGCGATGTCCGCATCCCGCAGCAAAAGCTGCGGAAAGCGGGCGGCCAGCTTTTCCACGAGTTCGGACTTGGTCATGGGCATCGTGCGCGCGTCCTCGTCGTTCTTTAGGGTCGACCCGGTGGATGCTTACTGATTGGTTTCGTTCAGCTTGGCCTTCAGCAGCGCGCCGAGGTTCGTGGTACCAGCCGCGCCGGTATCCGCCGAGAACTTCTGCATCGCTTCCTGTTGGTCGGCGCTGTCCTTGGCCTTGATGGAGACGTTGATGTTGCGCGACTTGCGATCGATGTTGACGATCATCGCGGTCATCGTTTCGCCTTCCTTCAGCACGTTGCGGGCGTCTTCCACGCGGTCACTCGAGATTTCCGAGGCGCGCAGGTAACCTTCCACGTCGTCAGCCAACTGCACCACGGCGCCCTTCGGATCAACGGCCTTGATCGTGACCTGCACGATCGAACCCTTGTCGTTGGTCGAGATGAAGTTGTTGAACGGGTCACCCGACAGTTGCTTGATACCCAGCGAGATGCGTTCCTTGTCGACGTCGATGGCCAGCACAACGGCTTCCACTTCGTCGCCCTTCTTGTACTTGCGAACGGCCTCTTCGCCGGTTTCTTGCCACGACAGGTCCGACAGGTGCACCAGGCCGTCGATGCCGCCCGGCAGACCGATGAACACGCCGAAGTCGGTGATGGACTTGATCTGGCCAGCCAGCTTGTCGCCCTTCTTCTGGTTGCGCGCGAAATCGTCCCACGGGTTGGCCTTGCATTGCTTCATGCCCAGGCTGATACGACGCTTGTCTTCGTCGATATCCAGAACCATGACTTCCACTTCGTCGCCCAGCTGGACAACCTTGGACGGGGCCACGTTCTTGTTGGTCCAGTCCATTTCCGACACGTGCACCAGACCTTCGATACCGGCTTCGATCTCGACGAACGCGCCGTAGTCGGTCAGGTTGGTCACCTTGCCGAACAGGCGGGTGCCTTGCGGGTAGCGGCGCGAGATGCCAACCCACGGATCTTCGCCCAGTTGCTTGACACCCAGCGAGACGCGGTTCTTCTCTTGGTCGAACTTGAGGATCTTGGCGGTGATTTCCTGGCCAACCGACAGCACTTCGCTCGGGTGACGCACACGACGCCATGCCAAGTCGGTGATGTGCAGCAGACCGTCGATGCCACCCAGATCCACGAACGCGCCGTAGTCGGTGATGTTCTTGACGATACCGTTGACGATCGCGCCTTCCTTGAGCGTTTCCATCAGCTTCTGACGCTCTTCGCCCAGCGTGGCTTCAACCACGGCACGGCGCGACAGCACAACGTTGTTGCGCTTGCGGTCCAGCTTGATGACCTTGAATTCGAGGGTCTTGCCTTCGTACGGCGTGGTGTCCTTGATCGGACGCACGTCGACGAGCGAACCCGGCAGGAATGCACGAATACCGTTGACCATGACGGTCAGGCCGCCCTTCACCTTGCCGGTCACGGTACCGGAGATGATCTCGCCGGATTCCAGTGCCTTCTCAAGGTTCAGCCACGAAGCCAGGCGCTTGGCCTTGTCGCGCGACAGGATGGTGTCGCCGTAGCCGTTTTCCAGTGCGTCGATCGCGACCGAAACGTAGTCGCCGACTTGCACTTCCAGCTCGCCCTGGTCGTTCAGGAATTCTTCGACCGGAACAAATGCTTCGGACTTCAGGCCCGCGTTCACAACGACGAAGTTGTGGTCGATACGCACAACTTCCGCAGAGATCACTTCACCCGCCTTCATATTGGAACGGGCGATCGACTCTTCGAACAGGGCGGCAAAAGATTCGTTAGTTTGGGACATAAAAATAAGCATCCGCAGAACATGCCTCGCACAGCTTTCGCTCAATTGGCGAAGACACGCGCATGCGGGGTTACGAGTTGAAAAACCGCCGGCAGCAACATACCACCGGCGCCGATCGGACCAGATCAGCCGGCTCAGTTCGCCTTGTTGGCGCTCTGCACCTGCCGGTACCAGTCCAGTACCTGCGCGACGACTTCATCAACCGTCATGTCGGACGAATCAAGTTGTCGCGCATCCTGCGCCGGACGCAGCGGCGCGACGCTGCGGGTGCAATCCCGCAAATCACGCGCTTCCAAGTCCTGCGAAAGACTTTCCACTGTAGCAGAAAAACCCTTTGCAATCAATTGTTTATAGCGCCGCTCGGCGCGTGCCTGCACGCTTGCCGTGAGGAACACCTTGAGCACCGCCTCGGGGAAAACCACCGTGCCCATATCGCGGCCGTCGGCCACGAGGCCGGGTGCTTCCAGGAACGCTCGCTGGCGGGCATGCAACGCCTCACGCACCGCCCCATGTACGGCGATGGCCGAGGCTTGGTTGCCAACCGATTCGTGACGTAATGCCAAGCTCACATCTTCACCCTTGAGCCAGATGTGATCTGCCTTGAAGCGAACCTCCAGCGTGCTCGCGATGCGTACAAGATTGTCGACATCGTGCTCATCGACGTTCTCGCGCATGCTGGCAAGCGCCACCAGGCGATACAACGATCCGCTGTCAAGCAGGTGAAAGCCAAGCAAATCCGCGACCTGATGGGCGACAGTGCCCTTTCCAGATGCAGTCGGACCGTCGATAGTGATGACCGGATACAGCATGGAGGCAGCAGCGTCGGACATAAGGAAGTACGGGCGGTTAATTGCGCTTTAAGCGGTAAGGCCACCGAACGCGGTGAAGTATTCCGGGAACGTCTTGGCGACGCACCGCGGGTCGTTGATGCGCACCGGCACCGGGCCGAACGCGGCCAGCGAGAATGCCATCGCCATGCGGTGGTCATCGTAGGTATCAATTCCGCCGGCGGGCGGGGTCCACTGCGACGGAGGCGTCACACGAATGTAGTCAGCACCCTCCTCGACCTCGGCGCCGAGCTTGCGCAGTTCGGTGGCCATGGCGCTCAGGCGGTCGGTTTCCTTGACGCGCCAGCTTGCAATGTTGGTGAGGGTGGTAGTGCCGTCGGCAAACAGAGCCGCCACGGCCAGCGTCATTGCCGCGTCGGGAATGTGGTTGCAATCCAACTCGACCGCGTGCAGCTTGCCGTCGTCGCGCTCGACGCCGCGCACTTCAATCCAGTTGCCGCCAGCCATGACGTTGGCGCCCATGCGATTGAGCGCATCGGCAAAGCGGACGTCGCCCTGGATGCTGGACATACCGACGCCTTCCACGCGCACCGGCCCGCCACCAAGCGCGCCGGCCGCCAGAAAGTACGATGCTGACGAAGCATCGCCTTCCACAAAGATCTCGCCCGGCGCCTTGTAAGTGATGCCTGTCGGCACCGTGAATGACGCCCAGCCGTCGCGCGCAACCTGCACGCCAAAGCGCGCCATCAGGTTCAGCGTGATCTCGATGTAGGGCTTGGAGATCAGTTCTCCGACGACTTCAATTGTGACGTTGCCAGCCGGTTCCACCAGCGGCAAGGTCATCAGCAATGCCGTCAGGAATTGGCTCGAAACATCGCCGCGCACGCGGATCGGCGCGTCGATCTTGACTGGCGCGGCGTGGATCGCCAGCGGCGGATAGCCTGCGTTGCCGGAGTAGTCGATACGCGCGCCGACTTGGCGCAGGCCGTCGACCAAGTCGCCAATCGGGCGCTCGTGCATGCGTGGCACGCCGTGCAGGGTGTACTCGCCGCCTTGCAGCGCAAGCGCCGCGGTCAGCGGACGAATGGCCGTGCCTGCGTTGCCCATGAACAGATCAGCCGATTTGACCGGGAAGCGGCCGCCGGTGCCGGTGACGCGGTAGGCGTTCTCGCCCAGGTCTTCTACCGAGACGCCGAGCTTGCCGAGTGCATCCAGCATGACGCGAGTGTCATCGGAGTCGAGCAGGTCGCGCACGATGGTTTCGCCCTGCGCGAGGGCAGCCAATAGCAGCACGCGGTTGGAGATGCTCTTTGAGCCCGGCAGCTTGATGGTGCCGCGCGCCGTCTTCAGCGGACCGACGTCGAGATGTTCCATGAATCCAGTCAGTTCAAAACAAACGTTATTCGGGTTGGGTGGTCGGCGCCACGCGCTGCGGCCACGCCAGGCGTGCTTCACTTGCGCGGCGGAACACACGCTCAAGCGAGGCGCCATCGCGCTCGGCAATCATTGTCTTCAGGCGGCCGATCACCGCCTCGTAGGTATTCAATTCGCGCAGCAGCGCCTCGCGATTGGACAAGCAGATGTCCCGCCACATCTCGGGCGACGACGCTGCGATGCGCGTGAAATCACGAAAGCCACCGCCGGCAAAATCGAGCTTGAGTGCACCGTCTTCAGCATTGATGATTTGCGCGACCAGCGCGTACGACAGCACGTGCGGCAGGTGGCTGACGGCAGCAAACACGGCATCGTGCTGCACGGCCGACATGATGTGGCAATACGCACCCACCGCTTCCCACATCGCCTGCACGCGGGCGACATCGCTGCGCCTGTTTTCCTGCAGCGGACACAGCACGGTCTTTTTGCCGACGTAGAGATCAGCCAGCGCGGCTTGCACGCCATTCAACTCACGGCCAGCAATCGGATGCGCCGGTACAAACTGACTGACCTGGTCGCCCAATGCCGTCTTGGCGGCCATGATGACGTCAGACTTGGTACTACCGGCGTCCGTGACGATCGTGTCCGGGCCAAGGTGTGGCTGCATCGCGAGCAGCAGCGGCAATGTCTGCGCCACGGGAGCGCACACCACCACCATGTCGGCACCGCGCACAGCCTCTTCCATCGGCAGGGCTTCGTCGATCACGCCCAGCCGGACCGCCGCCTCCAGCGACGCGGCCGACCGCCCAACACCCACGACATGCCCGACCACGCCCGCGCGACGCAACCCCAGCGCCAACGAACCGCCAATCAGGCCGACGCCGACAACCACCAATCGGGAACTGGAAAAAGAAGAGGCCACAACACCGCCCTGCCAGAAAAAAACAAAGCGGCATTGTAGCCCGATGTGCACAGCGCCCGAGGCCCAAACCAGGGCCTTGTGGCGGTTGCGACAGAAGTTACGCCGCGGCTTTTTCTTGCGCCAGCGCCACTTCCAGCGCATCGATGAAGGTGGCGTTTTCTTCCGCCAAGCCAATGCTGACGCGCAGCCATTGTGGCAAGCCGTAGTTGCCGACCGGACGCACGATCACACCTTGCTTGAGCAGCGCAACGTTCACGCGCGCCCCGGCGCTGTCGTCGTCGCCCACGCGAACCAGCACGAAGTTGCCCGACGATGGGACGTACTGCAGGCCAAGGCGATCAAACGCTTCAGTCAATTGCACATAGCCAGCGGCGTTCAGCTCGGCGGATTGACGCAGGAATTGCGCATCATTGAGCGCCGCCACGGCTGCCGCCTGGGCCAAGCTGTTTACGTTGAACGGCTGGCGAATGCGGTTGAGCAGGTCGGTCAACTGCGGCTGCGCAATGCCGTAGCCGACACGCAGTCCAGCCAGCCCGTACGCCTTGGAGAACGTGCGCGACACCAGCAGGTTCGGATACTGGCGCACCCAGGCGGTGGAGTCGTACTGCTGTTCAGGCTTGAGAAATTCGTTGTACGCCTCATCCAACACCACCACAACCGTCGGCGGCACCTTGGCCAGGAACGCAGCAATCTCATCGGCCGACAGGAACGTGCCGGTCGGGTTGTTGGGATTGGCGATGTAGATCAGGCGTGTGTCCGGCGTAATGGCAGCGGCCATCGCGTCGAGGTCGTGGCCGTAGTCACGCGCAGGCACTTCAATGGCACGCGCACCGACTTCCTGCGCTGCCAGCGCATACACGGCAAACGAATGCTGCGCATAAATCACGCCCTGCCCCGGCGACACCAGCGCACGGGCTGCCAACTCGAGAATGTCATTGCTGCCGTTGCCGAGCGTGATCCACGCTTGCGGCACGCCAAACTTGGCATGCAGCGCGGCCTTCAGACTGAAACCGTTGGCATCCGGGTAGCGCGCCAGTTCATCGATGGCTGCGGCCATCGCGTTCTTGGCCGACTGCGGCATGCCCAGCGGGTTTTCGTTAGACGCCAGTTTGATGATGCGCGCGGCATCCAGATCAAACTCGCGTGCCACTTCGGAAATCGGCTTGCCGGCCACATAGGGGGCGATGGCGCGAACATACTCCGGGCCGAACTGCAAAGACATGGGGTGCTCCTCCGTTATCGACGCTCCGCCCATGCAGAGCGCGTTGAATCCCTCAATGTGCCGAGGGATAGGACCCCAGCACCTTGAAATACGCCGCGTCGTGACGCAGTTTTTCCAGCGCGCGCGCTACCTGCGGGTCACGCTGATGGCCTTCCACGTCAACGTAGAAGTAGTACTCCCACGCGCCGCTGCGCGCCGGGCGCGACTCGAAGCGGCACATCGACACGCCGTTCTCTGCCAACGGCGCCAGCAACTTGTAGACCGCGCCGGCCTCGTTCGGCACTGACAGAATCAACGACGTCTGATCGCGCCCGCTCGGCTCCGTCTCGTAGTTGCCGATCACGACGAAGCGCGTGCGGTTGTGCGGATCATCTTCCACATTGGCGCGCACCACGTGCAGGCCGTAGCGGTTGGCCGCCTGCACGCTTGCCAGCGCGGCAACGGTTTCATCCTCGCCAGCCATACGCGCGGCCTCGGCATTGCTCGATACGGCTTCGCGCGGCAGGTTCGGATAGTTCGTGTTCAACCACCGTTGGCACTGCGCCAGTGCCTGCGCATGTGCACGCACCACCTTCACCTGCGACATGTCGCCTGTTTTGTGCAGCAGGTTGTGGTGCACCCGCAACGCAATCTCGCCGCTGATCTTCAGCGACGTCTGCAAAAACAGATCGAGCGTGCGCGACACCACGCCTTCCGTCGAATTCTCGACCGGCACCACACCGCAATCGACCGTGCCGGACTCCGCCGCACGGAACACCTCATCAATGCTCGGGCACGGCAGCGGCTGGATCTCGTGACCAAAATGCGCGATCACCGCCTGTTCCGAGAACGTGCCCGCCGGGCCCAGGTAACCGATGCGCAGCGCCTGCTCCAGGCCACGGCAGGCAGACATCACCTCGCGCCAGATGGCGGCGATGCTCTCGTCGTGCAGCGGCCCTTGATTGCCCGACTGCATTTTTCGGATGACCTGCAGTTCGCGGTCTGGCCGGAATGCCGGTGACGAATAACGCTTCTTTACTTCGCCCACTTCCTGCGCCACCCGGGCGCGGTCAGAGAGCAGCGCAAGCAACTGATTGTCGATCGCGTCGATCTGCGTGCGCAACGGCGCAAGCTCCGCCGCTAGTGCGGTGTCCTTGTTTTGCTTCGTATCGTCTGACTGACTGGTCATTGTAGGAATCGGGTTCGGCAACGGATTGCAAATTGCCGCGCGAAGCGGGCACTTCGCGCAATGTTCTGCCGTGATTGAGGGCCAGATTTAGGCGCACGCCCGCTCAAATTCGCGCATGAAGTCGACCAGCGCCTCTACGCCTTCCAGCGGCATCGCGTTGTAGATGCTCGCCCGCATGCCGCCCACGGACTTGTGGCCCTTGAGTTGCACCAACCCGCGCTCGCGCGCCTGCGTGAGAAACGCCTCGTTGCGGGATTCGTCGTTGAGGAAGAACGGCACGTTCATGCGCGAACGGCACGTCGGGTGAATTTCATTGCGATAGAAGCTGCTGGCGTCGATAAAGTCGTACAGCATCTTCGACTTGATGATGTTGCGTGTCTCCAATGCCTCCACGCCGCCCTGGCGTTTGATCCACTGGAACACGAGGCCCGCGATATAGATCGCATAGGTGGGCGGCGTGTTGTACATCGAGCCGTTCTCGGCCACCAGACGCCAGTTGAATGCCGACGGGCACAGCGGATGTGCATGGCCCAACAGATCCTTGCGCACGATGGCAATCGTCAGGCCGGCGGGGCCAATGTTCTTTTGCGCGCCACCGTACAGGACTTGATAGCCGTTCCAATCGATCGGTCGCGAAAGGATGTGGCTCGACACATCAGCCACCACCACACGCCCATGCGCCTGACCAACATCGGGCGTTTCCTGGTATTCCACGCCGACGATGGTTTCGTTCGTGCACAGGTGCACGTAGGCGGCATCGGACGACAGTTTCCAGCTCGATACATCCGGAATCTTGTGAAAACGCTCGGCCTCGCTGGTGGCAGCAATATTCACCTCACCGTACTTGCGCGCTTCCTGCTGCGACTTGATCGACCACGTGCCGGTGACGACGTAGTCCGCCTTCGGGGCATCCGCCGACAGCCGGCGCATCAGGTTCAGCGGCACGATGGCGTTCTCGGCGATGGCGCCGCCTTGCAGGAAGAGGATTTCGTAGTTGTCCGGCACCGCCAACAGCTGACGCAGATCGCCAAAAGCCGCCGCCAGGATGCTTTCAAACTCGCGGCCGCGATGGCTCATTTCCATCACGCTCATGCCGCTGCCGTGCCAGGAGACCATCTCGTCTTTCGCCTGCTCCAGCACCTCGACCGGCAATACTGCCGGACCTGCCGAAAAGTTGTACACGCGCGCCTGGCTGGCTTGAAGAGCTCGATCCGCTTGGTTCATGGGGCGAAGGACAAAAGAAAAATGGCTGTCTGGGCGCAAACCCAAACAGCCATTATCTACCAACTGGCGGCGCGACGGGGATTGCGCCCCGATCGCCCGCCTATGCCGGTCAATTACTTCGAAGCGGCGGCAACTTCCTTGTCAGCCATGTCACGCATCTTCTTGCCGACTTGCGGGCCGTACTTCTGCATCACGTTGCCCCACACTTCCTGCATGGCCTTGCCTTGGTTAGCCATGAACTTCTGGCCGCTCGGCGTCTTCAGGAAGGCGGTCAGGTCTTTGATTTCCTGAGCCGAGTAATACTTGCCCAGCGAATCGTAGTGGGCTTGCAGAGCGTCCTTGCGGAAGGCTTCCGTGTCGAAATCCTTGCCCGCGCCGTCGGTCATACGCTGCACAGCGCCGTTTTTCTTCAGCTTGTCGACAGCGGCCTGCTTTTGCTTGTCGTTCAGAGTCTTGTTCTCGACCAGCGCCTGCTCCAGCACCAGCGGAGCTTCCTGCTTAGCGCCGTTGGCCAGCACTTCGCCCTGACCCTTGATGGCTGCGTCGACATTCATCGTCGTCAGCAAGTCCTTGATGGCAGCCGTCTTGTCGGCGTCGCCAGCCTGCGCGAACGCGAACAGCGGAGCGAAACCAGCCACCACGATCAGATGTTTGAGTTTGAGACTCTTGTGCATTGTTGCTCCCTTGAGATAAGCGTTGCGTTTAGGCCGGGCGTGTGACGCAAAAGTTCCAAGCCCTTGCCGCGCACAGGTCCGGCATCATGACAGAACTGCGCCTAGCGGCAAGCAAAAGATGTTTCTAATTATGTCTCGCTGCTGTCATTCGGCTGTGCATCGGCATCCGGCGCGGCATCCGCTGCATCAGCGCCATCAATACCATCCGCACCTTCAGCGTCCGACTCCATCACACGTTGCAGCCCAGACAATTTGTTGCCCTCACCCACCGAGATGAGCGTGACACCCTGCGTGGCACGACCCATTTCACGGATCTCATCCACACGCGTGCGAATCAGCACGCCGCCCGTCGTGATCAGCATGATTTCATCCTCCGGCGCCACCAGCGCGGCAGCCACCACCTTGCCGTTACGCTCGGAGGTCTGGATGGCAATCATGCCCTTCGTGCCGCGGCCGTGACGGGTGTATTCAGAGATCGGCGTGCGCTTGCCATAGCCATTTTCGGTGGCGGTCAGCACGCTACCCGCCCCTGCCTGGGCCCCTTCACCCTCGGTTTCGGCAGGCGCCACCAGCATCGCGATGACCTGCTGGCTTTCCTCGAGGTTCATCCCACGGACACCACGTGCCTGACGGCCCATCGGGCGCACGTCATTCTCATCAAAACGCACAGCCTTGCCAGCATCCGAGAACAACATCACGTCATGCTTGCCATCGGTAATATCGGCACCGATCAGGAAATCGCCCTCATCCAGATCCACGGCGATGATGCCCGCCTTACGCGGGTTGGAGAACTCGGTAAGCGCCGTCTTCTTAACCGTGCCCTTCGAGGTGGCCATGAACACGAAGTGCTGTTCGTCAAACTGCTTGACCGGCAGGATCACGTTGATCTTCTCGCCCGGCGACAGCGGGAACATATTGACGATCGGTCGCCCGCGCGAGTTGCGGCTGCCCTGCGGCACCTCCCACACCTTCAGCCAGTACAGGCGCCCGCGGTTCGAGAAGCACAAGATGTAATCGTGCGTGTTGGCGACAAATAGCGTGTCGATCCAATCGTCTTCCTTCGTTGCAGCAGCTTGTTTGCCACGGCCGCCCCGCTTCTGCGCACGATACTCAGAAATCGGCTGACTCTTCATATAGCCGCTGTGGGACAGTGTCACCACCAGATCTTGCGGCGTAATGAGGTCTTCTGTATCCAACTCGGTCGCATTGTGCTCGATCTGCGAGCGACGCTCATCGCCGAATTCAGCGCGGATAGTAGTAAGTTCTTCGACGATGATGGCGGTAATGCGCTCAGGGCGCGCCAGGATATCCAGCAGGTCGGCGATCTGCGCCATCACCTCGCGGTATTCCTGAACAATCTTGTCCTGCTCCAGCCCGGTGAGGCGTTGCAGGCGCATCTGCAGAATTTCCTGCGCTTGCGTGTCCGACAGCTTATAGAGACCATCATCCTGCATACCGAATGCAGGCAGCAAACCTTCCGGACGATATGCTGCACCGCCACCGGAGGTTTCGCTTTCTGCACGGACGAGCATGTCACGCACCAGGCCCGAATCCCAGCTGCGGCTCATCAATTCGGCCTTGGCAACCGGCGGAGTCGGCGCGGCTTTAATGATCGCGATGAACTCGTCGATATTGGCAAGCGCAACAGCCAAGCCTTCCAGGATATGGCCGCGCTCGCGCGCCTTGCGCAGATCAAAGACCGTGCGACGCGTCACCACCTCGCGGCGGTGCAGCAGGAAGCACTCCAGCATCTGGCGCAGATTCAGCAGGCGGGGCTGGCCATCAACCAGCGCCACCATGTTCATGCCAAACGTGTCCTGCAGCTGCGTATTCTTATAGAGGTTGTTAAGTACAACCTCCGGCACCTCGCCGCGTTTGAGTTCGATCACCACGCGCATGCCGGACTTGTCCGACTCGTCGCGAATGTCGGAAATGCCTTCGACGCGCTTTTCCGTCACGAGCTCGGCAATACGCTCAAGCAGCGTGCGCTTGTTAACTTGATAGGGCAGCTCGTCGACGATGATCGCTTGGCGCTGGCCGCGATCGATATCCTCGAAGTGCGTTTTAGCGCGCATTACCACGCGGCCGCGACCGGTGCGGTAGCCCTCGCGCACACCCGAGATGCCATAAATGATGCCAGCCGTCGGGAAATCCGGCGCCGGAATCAGTTCGATCAGCTCGTCGACCGTCGCTTCCGGATTGCGCAGCAAGTGCAGGCAGCCATCGACGACTTCATTCAAGTTGTGCGGAGGAATGTTCGTCGCCATACCCACTGCAATTCCGGACGAACCGTTGATCAGCAGGTTGGGAATGCGTGCCGGCAAAACGGACGGCTCAGTCTCAGAACCGTCGTAGTTCGGCTCGAAATTGACCGTTTCCTTATCAAGATCAGCCAGCAGTTCGTGGGCGATCTTCGACAGGCGGATTTCGGTGTAACGCATCGCCGCAGCGTTGTCGCCGTCGACCGAGCCGAAGTTACCTTGGCCATCGACCAGCATGTAGCGCAGCGAGAAGTTCTGCGCCATCCGCACGATGGTGTCGTATACAGCAGTGTCGCCGTGGGGGTGATATTTACCGATCACATCCCCGACAATACGGGCGGACTTCTTATAAGGGCGATTCCAGTCGTTGTTCAGCTCGTGCATCGAGTACAGCGCACGACGATGCACCGGTTTGAGACCATCCCGCACATCTGGAAGGGCGCGGCCTACGATCACGCTCATCGCGTAAGCGAGGTACGAACTGCGCATTTCTTCTTCGAGCGATACCGGGAGTGTCTCTTTGGCGAATTGATCCATTGGGCGAACGGTGGGAGGTCCCGTAGTGAGCACAGTGATGCGCACGACAGGACGCTGCGGTTGCGCGAATAACAGAACATTTTACCATGCCGCAAGCCCCCTCCCCTCATACGCGCGAGCGACGCATCATCAACCCCGGGCACGTTCCCTGCGAGCGGGGGCAAAACCGGCGACCCAGTCCCCATAAGGGTTTGCGAGCCATTTCCTGCCTTGTTGCGTACACACCACAAGGCCGTGGCGCCCCGTTCGAATCGCTTATATTTGCTTTTTAGGAGTGCGTGCTTGTGGCACAATCCCCCAGCGAAGAGGCAGACATTGTTCGAAGTGGAGCCTTCACCACACCGAGAATGTTATACTCCGAAGAATGTATGACTTGTTTTCGTCCCATCTGCTCGCAGTCTTCTGCGGTGATCTCATCCTGAGAGGAGAAATATGAAAAAATTTGCCAAGCTCGCGTTCGCTGCAGCTGCGGTAGCCATGGCTGCGTCCGCTTACGCTCAGTCGGTGCCCTACGAAAAGAAGGCCGTCAACGACAACTGGGGTAACGGCACGAGCGAGTGGGTCTGGAAGAACGGCACGAACGAACTGTGCTGGCGCAATGGCTTCTGGACGCCGGCAACCGCCAATGCTCAGTGCGACGGCGCTCTGGCTCCGGCAGCTGCTTCGACGGCTGCTCCGGCTGCTCCGGCTGCTCCGGTTGTGTCGAGCGAAAAGGTTACGTTCGCTGCTGACACCCTGTTCGACTTCGACAAGGCTGTGCTGAAGCCGGAAGGCAAGGCCAAGCTGGACGATCTGGTCTCGAAGCTGAAGGGCATCAACCTGGAAGTCGTGATCGCCGTTGGCCACACCGACTCGTTCGGCTCGGACAAGTACAACGACCGCCTGTCGGTTCGTCGTGCTGAAGCCGTCAAGGGCTACCTGGTCAGCAAGGGCATCGAAGCCAACCGTGTTTACACGGAAGGCAAGGGCAAGCGCCAGCTGAAGGTTGATCCGAAGTCGTGCAAGGGCGCTCGCAAGGCACAAATCGCCTGCCAGCAACCGAACCGCCGCGTGGACGTCGAAGTCGTCGGCACCCGCAAGGCTCAGTAATTCGGTTCACACCGGGAAAAAGCCCAGCGAAAGCTGGGCTTTTTTTGTTTGTGCGTCAGTGGGTCGCCCGTCGATTCGCTGGCTGCCGGGCAACAAAAAAAAACGATGACGCCAGCGCGCCATCGTTTTTTTATTCAGAGCATTCGCCCCTTTCTTTCGCCTATCGTCGCCTCTTAGTAAGACGGCGTCGCCTGATCGTTCGCAACCATCGCGCGATCACCCACGCGCAGATTGTTCGGATTACGCTGCGTAACGGTCGCTACGCGGCCATCATCCAAGCGCACGCTGATGCGGTAGACGGTTTGGCCGCCTGCGCCGGCACGCTGCTCGACCTGGTTGCCCGCATAGGCGCCCAGTGCCGCGCCGCCAATGGTTGCCACGGTATTGCCCGTACCGCCGCCGACCTGGTGGCCGAGGATGCCGCCCGCAACACCGCCGATGATCGTACCCAGAATGCCTGGACTGTTCGCCGGGGCCTGCATCGGCTGGATCGATTCGACTCGACCATACAACGCGCCCGTTTGCTGTGGCTGGCCGCCATAAGCCGGTTGCTGGCCATAGGCAGGCTGTTGCGCATACCCACCGTTATAGCCACCGCCGTAACCCGGCGCTGCGCAGCCAGTCAGCACCGTCAAGCCCGCAACACCCAGTCCCGCCAGAATTTGTTTGGATTTCATTGACCTCTCCTTGAGCGAAGGTGACAGTTGGAGGAAACGCATGCGCGTTTGTTCACCTTTGTTTCAATGTGAAACCTTTTTGCACACCATGTGATTTGGTCAGGGCGACGCTTTTTGGTACATTTCCTCACCTAGCCGATACACCCAGGCGCAGTGCAACATGACGACCACTCACGCGAACGCCGATCCCGGCGAACTCGAAAAATTCAGCGAACTCGCCCACCGCTGGTGGGACCCTAACAGCGAGTTCAAACCTCTGCATGAAATCAATCCACTGCGCCTTGACTGGATTCAGTCGATCGCGCCGTTGGCCGGCAAACGCGTTGTCGATGTCGGCTGCGGCGGCGGCATCCTTTCAGAGAGCATGGCGCGTGCCGGGGCCAACGTCAAAGGCATCGATCTGTCACGCAAAGCATTGCGCGTTGCTGATCTGCATGGCCTGGAAGCGGGCGTTACCGTCGATTACGAGGAGATCGCCGCAGAAGCGCTGGCCGCACGTGAACCCGGCAGCTTTGACGTGGTGACTTGCATGGAGATGCTCGAACATGTGCCCGATCCTGAATCGGTTGTGCGCGCTTGCGCGACGCTGGTGAAGCCGGGCGGCCACGTGTTCTTTTCGACCATCCATCGCAATGCCAAGGCGTATCTGCTGGCAGTCATTGGGGCCGAGTACGTATTGAACATGCTGCCGCGCGGCACGCATGATTATGCCAAGTTCATTCGCCCGTCGGAGCTGAGTACATTCGTGCGCGGGGCGGGACTCCAGGCGCAGCAGATGCGTGGGCTGGAGTACAACCCGATCACGGGCCGCTACGCCCTCACGCAAGACACCAGCGTCAACTATCTGATGGCCACACGCCGTCCGGCCGAAGCATGATGGGGAGCCGGTTTCCCGATCCGCTGGGCGCGATACTGTTCGACCTGGACGGCACGCTGGCGGACACGGCACCCGATCTGGCCGCCGCAGCCAACAAGGTGCGCACCGACCGCGGCCTCAAGCCGGTGGACTATGAAGCGCTGCGCCCCGTTGCCTCGCATGGCGCACGCGGGCTGATTGGTGTGGCCTTTGGCGTGGGGCCTGGGGATGCGGAATTCGAATCGCTGCGGCTGGCGTTCCTCGCCAACTATGAAGCGGAAATCTGCGTGCGTACGCAGTTGTTTCCGGGCATGACTGATGTACTGGCCGAACTCGGCCGTGCAGGTATTCCTTGGGGGATCGTCACCAACAAGTCGGGCCGGCTAACGGTGCCCCTGGTGGCACAGTTGCCGTTTCCGGTGCCGCCGGCCTGCGTTGTTGCCGGTGACACCACGCCGCACGCCAAACCCCACCCTGCCCCGCTGTTGCATGCGGCCGAATCGATCGGCGTCGAGGCACGGCAGATCGTCTACGTGGGCGATGACTTGCGCGACATCGAGGCCGGCCGCGCTGCCGGCATGCCTACCATTGCGGCCAGTTACGGCTATTGTGGTAATGGGCTGTCGCCGACGGAATGGCGCGCCGATGCGCTCATCGCCAGCGCAGCCGAGTTGATTCCGCTGCTGCTCGAATCGCAACGCGCTTGACACCGATGCCCGGGTAAATGCCCGGGCCCCGCACCTTTTTTCAGGGCCGCCGCCTCCCACATGGGACGTGGCGGTCGATTGACTGACGAAGTACGCCACGCCGTGGCCGGACCGACACCAGCATGAGCACCTCCCCCGACTCGCGCCCTGACCTGCAATCGAATCCCACCAGCTGGCGTGCGCGGCTGGATCGCGTACGCGGCTCGGCCGGTTGGCAACGCGCCGCACAGGTCGGCACCTCCCGGCGCACCAAGCGCATCGGGGTCGGCGTGCTCATCTTCCTCGTGGTGTTCGGCCTGCTGGGTGCGTTCGGCGGTCCGCCATTGCTGCGCCACTTGGCGCAAACGCAGCTTAGCAAGCTGCTGGAACGGCCGGTTTCGGTCGGCAAAATCAGCATCAATCCGTACACGCTGCGGCTTGATGTGGACCAACTCCACATTGCCGAGCGCGATGGCAAGGCGCCGTTCGTCGATGTCGGCCATCTGCATGTGAATGCGTCGTGGAGTTCGATCTTCCGCCGCGCGCCCGTCATTGAAGACATCAGCGTGGACGCACCGCATGTGCGTATCGTGCGCACTGCCGAGCAACGCTTCAACTTCTCCGACATTGTCGACAAGCTGAGCCGGCCCGAGAACCCGCCCAAGCCCAAGTCGGATGAGCCCGCACGTTTTGTCTTCGCCAACCTGCAGTTGACCAACGGCGCAATCGACTTTGTCGATCAGCCGCTCGGCGCACAGCACAAGGTGGATGGCTTGCAGATCGGCGTGCCTTTTCTGGCCAGCCTGCCGGCCGACGTGAACATCTTTGTACAACCGCTGCTGGCCGCGCGCATTGATGGCACGCCGCTGCACTTCGCTGGCAAGACCAAGCCGTTTGCCGATTCGCTGGAATCGAACCTGAACATCAAGATCGACGGGCTCGATCTGCCCCGCTATCTCGGTTATGTGCCCGGGCCGCTGCCGGTGGCGGTGCCGCAGGGCAAGCTGACGACCGACCTGACGATCGATTTCCAGAAACCCAAGAGCAGCGCGCCGGTGCTGCGCTTGCACGGCACCGCCGGGCTCGACAACCTGGAAGTGACCGATGCCAGGAAGACGCCGCTGGTGGTCGCCAAACAGGTGCGCGCAACGCTCAGCGACGTGCGTCCGCTCGATAACGTGTTCCACCTCGATACGCTGACGCTCGACGGCGTGCGTGTCGATGCCTCGCGCAGCGCAGACGGTGCGGTCAACTTCGCGCAGCTTGGCAGCAAGCCCGCACAGGCGAAGCCCGCCGAGCCGGCACCTGCCCCGGCAGCAAAACCGAAGCCGCTGGACGTGGCCATCGCCAAGCTGCAACTGGCCAACAGCACCGTCCACTGGCGTGATGCGACCACACAGCCTGCTGCTGACCTGACGCTGGAAGACCTCCACGGCGACATTGGCGTGCGCACACTGGGCGGTCCGACCACGCTCGACATTGGTGCCAAGCTGGCGCAAGGCGGCACGCTCAATGTCAAGGGGAACACGTCGCTGGAGAAGAACACTGGCGAACTGGAACTGAAGCTGGATGGCGTGAAGCTGGCCGGTATCGGCCCATACCTGCGCCAGGCGGGCGCGCCGCAATTGCAGAATGGTGCGCTGTCGGCCGAGGGCAAGGTCGCGCTCGACTTCGGGCCGGACAAGTTCAACGTACGTGCGCAGCCGCTGACGGTCAGCCTGGCAGACCTGTCGCTGGCACCTGCCACGGGCAAGGACACGGCGCTGCGCGCCAAGCTGCTGCGCGCAGATGTGAAGACCTTCGACCTGGCGGCACGCACCATCGCACTGAACGAAGTCCGTGCCGACGGCTTGCAGATCGACGCACTGCGCAAGAAAGATGGCACAACCACGCTGACGCTGCTCGATGGGGCACAACCGGCGGCCGGCAAATCGGCGGCGTCCGCCAAATCCAACGCAAAATCCGGCACAAAGTCGAACGCCCCGGCCGAAAAAGCCTGGGCCGTGACCGTACAGACACTGAAACTCGACAACAGCGCTGTCGGCTTTGAAGACCAATCGAACTCGCGCCCGGTGAAGGTGCGCGTCGAGCCGCTGAACGTGGTCGTGCAGAACGCATCGAACGATCTCGGCAAGCCCGTCAACGTGCAGATCGGCGCGGGGCTGGGTGCCAAGGGCAAACTCGATGTGCGCGGCGAAGTTGTGCCGCAGCCGCTGAAGGCCGACCTGCGCGTGAATTCGCAAAACCTTTCACTGGCGGGCCTGGATCCGTACCTGGACAAATCGCTGAATGCGGCGATTACGAGCGCGCTGCTGTCGATGGATGGGCGCCTCGTGCTCAAGCAGGGCAAGGCGCTGACGGTCAACTACCAAGGCAACGCAACGCTGGGCAATGTGCGCCTGCAAGACCGCGTGAGTTCGGACGACTTCCTGCGCTGGCGCTCGCTCTCACTCAACCGCATCCAGGCGAATTACGATGGCAGCACGCCGCACGTGCGCGTGGGCGCGGTCGCACTGTCGTCGTTCTATGCGCGGGTCATCATCAACCCGAACGGGCGCCTGAACCTGCAGGACATCCGCGTGCAGTCGGATGAGGAGCGCCGCTCGCTCACGCAGAGCGAACCTGCATCGGGCGCGTCGGCGCCGGTGGCGGCTTCGGCTCCGGTTGCAGCCCCGGCATCGGCTGTGACGGCTACAGCGCCTACGCCCAAGGCCGGCGGCGCAGACTTGCGTGTCGACGCCATCACGCTGCAGGACGGCAACATCCGCTTTACCGACAACTTCGTCAAACCGAACTACACCGCCAACCTGACTGCCATTGGCGGCACGGTCGGCACCATTAGCACGGCCGCCAATCAGACGCCCGCCGACGTCACGCTACGCGGCAGTGTCGACGGCACCGCACCGATAGACATCCACGGCAAAATCAACCCGCTCGCGCCCACGGCCTTCGTGGATCTGACGGCCAAAGCCGACGGGGTTGAGCTGACCAACCTGACGCCCTACTCCGCCAAGTACGCCGGCTACCCGATCATCAAGGGCAAGCTGACGATGGACCTGCACTACCTGCTCGACGGCGGCAAGCTGACGGCCGACAACCACATCTTCATCGACCAGCTCACTTTTGGCGATCGCGTGGAGAGCAAGGATGCGACCAACCTGCCTGTGCGACTGGCGGTGTCGCTGCTCAAGAATTCGCGCGGAGAAATCGACGTGCGCGTGCCGGTGTCGGGTTCGCTGAGCGACCCCCAGTTCAGCATCGGCGGCGTGATCCTGCGCGCGTTCGTCAACCTGATTGCGCGCGCGGTGACGGCACCGTTCTCGCTGCTGGCCAGCGCCTTTGGCGGCAGCGGCGGCGAGGAACTCGGCTACATCGAATTCGACCCCGGCACGTCGACCATCAGCCAGGCATCGATCGCCAAGATGGACAAGCTGGCCACCGCGCTCAAGGACCGCCCGGGGCTGAAGGTCGACATCGTCGGTCGCGTCGATCCGGAATTCGACCGCGACGGCCTGCGCCGTGAAGCCGTGAACCGCCAGATCCGCGAGCAAAAACTGAAGGACGCCGGCGACGCTGCTGAAGCCGACACCACCGTCAAGCCGGAAGAGGAGAATAAGTACCTTGAACGCGCCTACAAGGCCGCCAAGTTCCCGAAGCCGCGCAACGTGATCGGCCTGACAAAATCGCTGCCGCCTGAAGAGATGCGCAAGCTGATGGAGACCAACATACAGGTGACGGAAGCCGATCTGCGCGAACTGGCCCAGCGCCGCGCCAACGCCGTGCATGTGGCGCTGGCCGAACGCGTGGAACCGGGGCGTCTCTTCGTGGTGGCCCCCAAGCTCAACGCAGAAGGCATCAAGGACAAGGGCAAGACCACAAGGGTTGATTTCGCGCTGAAATAGCCCATCTGTGGGATAATTGAGACTCTTCTACTGGGGCCGACCTGGTTTCGACGTGGGTTGCAAAGCAGTAGCGGGCATACCGAGGACCCGTCACCTCGTTAATCAATGGGAACGCAATAATTGCTACCTTTAGCAAAAACGAAGCTGCGAACGATTCGTCGTTCGCTCTTGCCGCTTAATAACCGGTAACTTCCCTCGTACTAGCTTGCCGATAGGCTAGAGGCCGCAAGGCCACGCGAGGTCATCAATATCGGACCGCTCCCGGAGATCGCCACGGATCCGGGTGCTAAATCCAGTGGATCGCCGTCGCGCAGCGTGTTCGTCCGCGTCGTTACGGTTAAATCAAACGACTGAACTAAGTATGTAGAACGCTCTGTGGAGGGCTTGCGGACGCGGGTTCGATTCCCGCCGGCTCCACCAATATCGAAACCCCAACCCCTCCCGGTTGGGGTTTTTTCTTGCCTGATCGCGCCAGTTCGGCACATTCCGCTCTCTCCAGGTCATTCTTCTCTCCGGCCTGGCTCCACGCCAAGCGCCCGAAGTCTGCAAAGCCCGCCAGCGACTCCATTACAGATCAACAAGTTACGCGCGGACGATATTAGCCCCTTGTCGATCGGCTTGCCGTCGCAGGTCTTACCGTCCTGCGTGGTCCACGCCTTGGAGGTCACGCCGTCCAGCTTCAGCAACTTGAACAGCGTCCGGGAACCGAGTTCGACGAAACGCTGGAAGATGTGACGGATGAGCTTGGCCTCCGGTCGTTTGGCACCAGCCGCCGGTTCTCGACGTCGTAGCCGGGCGGCGATCTTCTCGCGGATGCGCTCGCCGGTGACCTCGCGCTCGAACTGGGCGAAGGACAGCAGGATGCTCAACATCAACCGTCCCATCGAGGTGGTGGTGTTGAACTGCTGGGTGGCTGCGTGTGTGCGGAGAAGAAGATGACCTACGACTACGTCGGTCCCAAACGCCGCGAGGCGCGTCTTAGAATCGCGCATCTCGTCGCGCGCGTTGGCTTCACTGCAAGCGGCGAGTCTCGGCCAAAGGCAACAGCTTCCTGAATGTCGATGGTCGCAACCTGGTGGTGTACCCAACGAAGACGGGGCGCTTTGGCTACAAGTTTGCCGACAGGTTCGGCGCGAAGACTTACCCGACGGCTTGCGAGGCCAAGCTAGCACTGTTTGACGACTTCTGGGGCGGCGTCCCAGGACAACGACCAGCTTTGGGTGACGGACTGAACAAGAACACGATCCCAACACCTAAGCTCGACTTGCGCCTCGGTGTCGCACGTCAACGCCGCTCACATGGTCCGCGAAAATCACAACCGTTTTCGACGGATGCCAATCGTTCCCCGTTGGCAGCTTTTGTGTGTAACCGATCAGGACGCAGCGCCCAGACGCACGTTTTGCGGAAACAGCACGCGGCGGGCCTCGTCATCCATCTCGGTTTTGAAAGCGTGCTGCGCCTTTAGGGCTTCGGCGCGCTGGGCGGCGGGCCGTGCGTTGATTTCATCAAGCAGACGCTTCACATTGGGGAGGCTGCCCCACGCTTCGGCGCCAAGGATAAAAGGCACGGCGCGGGCCCAGCCCCACACCGCCATGTCGACGAGACTGTAGCGGTCACCCACCATGTAGGAATGCTTGGCGAGTTGTGCGTCGATCAGGCGCCAGTGGCGCTGCGCTTCGAAGTCGTAACGGTTCACTGCATAGGCCTTCGGTTCTGGCGCGAAGTGCTTAAAGTGCACAGCTTGGCCTGAATATGGGCCGATCCCCGTGGCCACGAACATCAGCCACGACAGCATCTGCGCACGATGCTCGGGTTTGTTCTCCGGCAGAAATTTGCCGGTTTTCTCGGCTAGGTACAGCAGGATGGCATTGCTGTCGAACACCACAACCTCGCCGTCCACCAAGGCCGGCGTCTTGGCATTCGGGTTGATGGCGGTGTAGGCGGGCTCGTGCTGCTCGCCCTTGCGGGTGTCTACTGGCACCAATTCATAAGGCAGGCCTGCTTCTTCCAGGAAGAGGGCCACCTTGGCCGGGTTAGGGGATGGGTGGTAATAGAATTTGATCATGACGAGCCTCTAAAAACGGGGTGGAAAATGGTGAGTAGCGAACTTAGCGAGAATTCAGATGGTGGCATTGCCCTTGTGCAACGCGGCTTTTTCAGCAGGCAGTGCGGACAGAGCACGGTCGGTGGCGCTGTCGCCACGCGCAATTACGGCCTGCCGTCGGCGGAAGTGGTCACCTTGTCTTGGGTGCGAGTATCGAAATCGCTGGCGTCGTGGCGTTCGAGCAACTGGCTGGATGGCTCACCCCAGGCGCGGTTGACCTTGCGCCCGCGCTGGACGGCCGGACGCAGTGCAATTTCGTTCGACCAGCGCAGGACATGCTTGTACTCGTGCACGCTGAGGAACTCGCCAGCTTCGTAAAGCTGGCCCTTGACCAGGACACCGTACCAAGGCCACACCGCCATGTCGGCGATGGTGTAGGTGTCGCCGGTCAGGAAACGGTGCTCGGCCAGTTGGCGGTCCAACACATCAAGCTGGCGCTTGACTTCCATGGCGTAGCGGTTAATCGGGTACTCGAACTTTGCGGGCGCGTAGGCATAAAAGTGGCCAAAGCCACCACCCAGAAAGGGTGCGCTGCCCATCTGCCAAAAAAGCCACGACAAGCATTCAGCCCGCGCCGCGCCACTGGCGGGCAAGAAAGCACCAAACTTCTCGGCCAGGTACTGCAGGATAGCGCCGGACTCAAATATCCGTACCGGTGTTTCACCGCTGTGATCCATCAAGGCCGGGATCTTGGAATTAGGGTTGACTCCCACAAATCCACTGCCGAACTGGTCGCCATCATTGATCCGAATGAGCCAAGCGTCGTATTCAGCGCCACCGTGCCCCAGGGCCAGCAGCTCTTCCAGCATGACCGTCACCTTGACCCCGTTGGGCGTGGCCAGCGAATACAGCTGTAGCGGGTGGCGTCCCACTGGCAAGTCCTTGTCGTGCGTGGCACCAGCAACAGGCCGGTTGATGCTGGCAAACTGGCCGCCGCTTTCCTGATCCCAGATCCAGACCTTGGGCGGAATGTATTCGCTTGCATCGCTCATGATGTGACCTTGATAACGTCGCGCTGTCGCTGGCGCGGGATTTGTTTCGGGGTAGCTGAAAAATCATTCCGAACATTTGGTCTTCCCTGAGATGAACAGCGCACTCTCAAGGAAGGCGAAGTGCCTGATTCCCGCACCGTCTAAACGGGCATGATAGCAACATTCTGGTACAATCGGTCCAGAATTTATTGCAAGGTACGCTGCTCATGGCTCGACATCTGGAATTTGATCGCACGGAAGTTATTGCTCGGGCAGTCGACGCGTTCTGGCGGTTCGGCTATGACCCCTTGTCTGCCATGGAAATTGCCGAAGCAATGGGCGTTGCAAAGTCTTCGCTGTACAACACGTTTGGCTCGAAACGAGATCTTTTCCTCGAATCGGTTGACCATTACGCCAACAGTCAGCGTTCGAAGCTCGTCGCGCGCGCTGGTAGCGAGAATGCAGGGGGGCTGCTGCGCGAGATATTGCTGGAGGTGGTCTCCGGCAATAACGCGGGACGAGGCTGTTTACTGGTGAACACGGCCGCCGAATTCGGAGCGCGTGATGGCGAAGTTTGTCAACACGTCAAAGCTGGTTTCAACGGGATGATGGACGCATTCGCAAACCTGATTCGCGCGGGCCAGGAAGCTGGGCAGTTTAAATCCGGCGTGAACCCCCATCAGTATGCCGTCATTCTCGTTACCGCCATTTCGGGTCTGCGCGTTCTTGCAAAAGGGGGATGTTCAGCCGATGAACTCAATCCCGTTATTGAAAACATATTAGCTGGATTAATGGAGTAATTTTCTCTATTTTTTACCGAAATTTCCACAAATATTTTTCAAAAATTGATCAGTCGCCTGCACGGTAAAGATTGGCTCCAAAACAGCCGCGCGGCCGATCTATCGTTGATTTTCGCCATTGGATTCAACAATGAATCAATCGAGAAAGCACGAGCGCGTGATCGTCTTTGATGTGAATGAAACGCTGCTGGATATCGAAACACTGAACCCGTTTTTCGAACGCGCCTTTGGCGATGCGCGTGTCACGCGACAGTGGTTTGCAGAACTGATTCTTTACTCTCAGGCACTTACTTTGAGCGGCAGTTACTCGCCTTTTGGTCAACTCGCGGTGGCCGTACTTAAGATGATTGCGGAGATAAAAAACGTTTCGCTGACGGCAAACGATCTCGATGACTTCAAGGACCATATGGGCAGGCTACCTGCCCACAAAGATGCCGCGCCCGCTTTGGAAATCCTCAAGAGTTCAGGATTCCGTCTGGTGACCTTGACGAACTCAGCATCCGAGGCTGGCCAGGCAGTTCTTCAGAAGGCAGGGCTTTCCCACTATTTTGAGAAGCAATTCTCGGTTGATGCAGTCAAGCGCTTTAAACCTGCCCCAGAGACTTACAGCAGCGTGGCCTCGGCGCTGGGCACCGACGCGGGCTCGTTGCGATTGGTTGCGGCCCATACCTGGGACACGCTAGGGGCGATGGCAGCCGGGTGGAAGGCCGCACTCCTAACCCGACCAGGGAACGCGCCCTTGCCCGTTGGCGACCAGCCTGACATCGTCGAGAAGGACTTGCTGGCAATTGCGCACCGAATCCTCAGCATAGATCACTGAGCGAAGCGGGGCTTCAGCCTGCTTCGACCTCTGGAAGACCGTCGTATCGCGTTTCCGCCTCAAGAGACTCTTTTCTTGGCCAACGCAACGAATCCCGATTCATTCGTCACCTTGATCAATATGAAACCAACACAAAACCCATCAAAACTCTTTGCGCCGGCCGTTCTTGGTTCCGTGCCACTTCAAAACCGTATCGTGATGGCGCCGTTAACGCGCAGTCGTGCCGCAAACGGCAACGTACCGCATGAACTTAACGTCCGTTATTATGCGCAACGCGCCTCTGCTGGCTTGATTATCTCGGAAGCAACCCAGATCAGTCCGCAAGGTCAAGGTTATCCAAAGACGCCTGGAATTCACAGTGATCCGCAAATTGACGGGTGGCGCCTGGTGACGAATGCAGTCCATGAGCGCGGCGGGAAGATTTTTCTTCAACTGTGGCATGTCGGGCGTATCTCGCATCCCCTGACGTTGGAAATAGCCGATCTCCCGGTGGCGCCTTCTGCGATCAAGCCTGCTGGCGAGATTTACACTGACCAAGGGATGCAGCCATTCGTGACGCCACGCGCACTCGCCACGAACGAAATTCCTGCGTTGATTGAAGACTTTCGCCGCGCTGCCGCCAATGCGAAAGAGGCGGGCTTCGACGGCGTCGAAATTCACGCCGCGAACGGCTACTTGATTGATCAGTTCCTCCGTGACGGCACCAACAAGCGTGACGACGCCTATGGTGGCTCGGTGGAAAACCGCGCGCGTCTTTTGCGCGAAGTGACAGAGGCGATCCTGTCCGTCTGGGAGCCCGGTCAAGTCGGAGTTCGCATCTCGCCGACAAATCCGTTCAACGATATTGCCGACTCCAGTCCGCAATCCACCTTTGAAACGGTGGTCGAGCAACTGAACCAATATGGCCTGGGCTACCTTCACGTGGTTGAAGACCGCACGGACGGCTTCGACTATCAAAAGCTCCGGCACATCTTCAATGGCGCCTACATGGCCAATGGCGGCTATGAGCGTGACAGCGCGATTGACGCAATTGAGAGTGAACAAGCTGATTTTATTGCCTTCGGCAAGCTTTTCATCGCTAATCCCGACCTTCCCGAGCGTCTGCGTCTGAACGCGGGATTTAATCCGGCGCGCGAGGAATCGTTCTACGCCGGCGGTGCCGAGGGCTACGATGATTACCCGTCCTTGGATACAGCGAAGGAAAATACCAATTAATAAAAAAACGGAGCCGGCTGTTGAAACACAATTCGCACAAAAATGGCGAGATTGGAATAGCCAATATCCTCTGGCGAAGTTGCGGACGCGGATCTGATTCCGCAAATGGAATCGAACTGCCCCAGCTTTGAAGTGCAGGATTGATGCCGACAGCGGGTCGAAGTTGATACGATAAGGCCCGTTGGGGACTGGATTTCGCGCCTTTCCGCAGAAGTTCAAAGCGGTTGTAACGCGCTGAGTTGCATAGGTTTGGCGCAGGGTTCCGCTCCACCACCAGTTTTTGATCCAAAGCAGTACAAGAAAGTCCAGGAAGCCCCGTAGATTAAAGGTCTGCGGGGTTTTTTGTTTCCGCCGCAGTCTATATCGCCCAACGCAATCCGGAGGTACTTGGGGGTACATCCGGGGTACTGCGTCCTCGTTTCTAATGCGTCACGCGCCAGCACCGGCGCTCTTTCCTATCGTCGTCACGCCGCGCCTCGCCCTCAGGGCTGCATGCAGCGTGACGCACACGTTCATATCGACCCTCGCTGCCTCTAATTGCAGGGCTCGTTGGGCCGATTCGCAAATCGACCTCTTTTTGTTTCTGCCTCCGCGGTCGTCCGCCGGTACGGCAGAACAAAACAAAAAATCCGCGGCGCTTTCTCTGGCACGGGTTTTTGATTGCTCAACCGAGGTACGCGTTATCTGCCGATGTTCACGTTGAGGACGAGGCCGCTCGGTTGCACAAGGTGCCGGCACTTGTCGCTTGCGCTCTGGCTGGCGCGGACGTGGGGGCGATTGCGCGGTTGCCGGTGGTCACGTCCTCGCGGCTGAATCGGAACACCGCAACAGGTGCCCCCGCCATCGCAGGACCAATACAGAATCAGCGAAATTTATGATTTTCTGTACCTGTCGGCGTCGGCAGGACGGGTGCTAGCCTGCAAACTCTTCTTTCTCTTGCCAGCCCCCGAGCCCGCCATGCCTACGCTGACCAACCTGCTCACCTTTGCCCTGGTCGCGCTCGGCATGGTGCTGACGCCCGGCCCGAACATGATCTATTTGATCTCGCGTTCGATCTGCCAGGGGCGCAATGCGGGGCTGGTATCGCTTGCGGGCATCGCTACGGGCTTCGTTTTCTACATGCTGTGTGCGGCATTTGGCATTACGGCACTGCTGATGGCGGTGCCGTTTGCCTACGATGCACTGCGCTTTGGCGGGGCGATTTATCTGCTGTATCTCGCTTGGCAGGCTGTGCGACCGGGTGGCCGCGCGCCGTTCCAGGTGCGCGAGCTGCCGGTTGACAGCCCGCGCAAGCTCTACACGATGGGCCTGCTGACCAGCATGCTCAATCCGAAGGTGGCGGTGCTCTATCTCTCGCTGCTGCCGCAGTTCATTGAGCCGGCGCACGGGAGCGTGCTGGTGCAGTCGGTGTGCCTGGGTATTACGCAGATCTGCGTAAGCGTGACAGTCAACTCGATGATTGCCGCCACAGCCGGTAGCATCGCCGCGTTTCTCTCACGCAAGCCGAGTTGGCTGTCGGTCCAGCGTTATCTGATGGGGACAGTGCTGACGAGCTTGGCGCTGCGCATGGCGATGGAGGCGCGCAAGTAAGGCGCCAACATCGCTCTAAACGACCGCGGGGCGATCCGGCAAGCTGCCCGGATCGCCCCGCAGTGTTTTTGCGCGCTGCAAATCTAGCGGCGGCGCATGTAGAACGTAAAGACCTTGTCGTGCTCGCTGTGCTCCAGCAGCTCATTGCCGGTCTGCTTGGCAAACGCCTGGAAGTCGCGCGTGGCGCCCGGGTCGGTAGCGAGAATCTTGAGCACGTCGCCGCTTTGCATGTCGGCAAGCGCCTTCTTTGTACGCAGGATGGGCAGCGGGCAGTTCAGGCCGCGTGCGTCGATTTCCTTCTGGAACTCCATGTCTTCCTCTGGTTTGCGAGCGAGCAGCGTGCGGTGGGTCTAACGGCGGCTCGCGTAAGTCATTCCGCCATTGTAACGAGCCGCGTGGGCTGCCATTGTCTCGGCGGCGGCTCTGCGGGCTCGCCGGTGCGGATGTCGATATAGCTGACAGGCAGACCGCGCGCGGTCAAAAAATCCGCCACCGCATAACCGGTGCCAGCAGTCCACGGACGCACCTTCTCGAACGGCTTCAGGCGGTATTCGACCAGTTCTTCCGACAACGCGATCTCGCCATCGGCGACAACGTGGTACGCGATGATCAGCTCGTTCTTGCGGATGAACTCGTACACGCCAATCAACGAGATCGACTGCGCGTCGAGGTTCGTCTCTTCCTTCAGTTCGCGCGCGATGCCCTCTTCGGGTGTCTCATCGCGCTCCATGAAGCCGGTGACGAGCGCGAACATGCCCTCCGGCCACAACGCATTGCGCGCCAGGAACATCTGTCCGCGATATTCGACCAACGCCGCCAGCACCGGCAGCGGATTGTTCCAGTGAACGAAGCCGCAGTCCGGCGCGGGGCATGCGATACGCAAGCGGCCGGCGGTGTGCTGCTCGACGAGCGGCGTGGCGCATTGCGGGCAGAAGCGGTAGTCGAAACTCATGGCAGTGAGATGAGCGGGTTGGGGATGAATCAGACGGCTTGTTCGCAAGCGAGGCGAATGTCGGCAGCGAAGGCTTCCACCGTTTCGGGCTGCACATCCCACGAGCACATCAGGCGGCAACCGCCCGCGCCGATGAATGTGTAGAACTTCCAGCCGCGTGCGTGCAGCGCTTCGATGGCAGGCAGCGGCAGCTCGGCGAACACAGCGTTCGATTCGGTCGAGAACATGATGCGCACGCCCGGCACGTCGACGATGCGCGAATGCAGCAACTGCGCCATCGCGTTGCCGTGGCGCGCGTTGCGCAGCCAAACGTCGTTCTCCAGCAGGCCCAGCCACGGTGCAGAGATGAAGCGCATCTTCGAGGCCAGTTGCCCGGCCTGCTTGACGCGATACGCAAAATCCTCGGCAAGGCGACGGTCGAAGAAGACAACCGCCTCGCCCACCGGCAGGCCATTCTTCGTGCCACCAAAACACAGCACGTCCACGCCCGCGCGCCAGGTGATTTCCGACGGATGCACGCCGAGCGACGCCACCGCGTTGGCAAAGCGCGCGCCGTCCATGTGCACGCGCAATTGGCGGCGCTTAGCGATGGCCGCAATGGCGCGCACTTCTTCCACGGTGTAGACCGTACCCACTTCCGTCGATTGCGTGAGCGAAACGACTTTGGGCTTCGGGTAGTGGATATCGGAGCGGCGCGTAACCAGAGCCTCCATCGCATCGGGCGTGAGCTTGCCGTTTTCACCCTTGGCGGTCAGCAACTTGGAGCCGTTGGAGAAAAACTCGGGGCCGCCACACTCGTCCGTCTCGATATGCGCCAGCTCGTGGCAGATCACGGAGTGATACGACTGGCACAGCGCTGACAGTGCCAGCGAATTGGCCGCCGTACCGTTGAAGACGAAGAAGACTTCGCAGTCGGTCTCGAACAGATCGCGGATTCGGTCGCACACGCGCTGCGTCCAGGAGTCATCGCCGTAAGCGGGCTCGTGGCCGCTGCCGTTGGCTTCCAGGAAGTACTTCAGCGATTCGGGGCAGAAGCCCGCGTAGTTGTCAGAGGCGAAGTGTTGCATCGGCTGCATGGCGGACCTGCACAGAGATGGAAGAAGGGCTTACTTCTGTTCAGACCAGAGCACGCCGCCGGTGGCCCAGTTCTCGCGCTTGATGTCGGCAATGATGATGTCGACCGAGCCCGGCGCACAGCCCAGGGTCTCGCAGGTGACGCGCGTCACCTCTTCGACCAACTTCTTTTTCTGTTCAACGGTGCGGCCTTCAAACATTTCAATATGGAAAGTCGGCATGGTGTCTCCGGTGTCAGGTGTTCGCGCATTAGTCGCGATATGAAGCGTCAATTTTATCCAGTTTGCGCAGCAGGGCTGGCCACTCCATCACGCCTTCAATGGCGCCGCCGTCTTCCAGTTGCTCTGCAGCGCGGTCGGCCACTTGCGGTGCGGGCGCGACGACCCCGTCGCCGGTTATGCCCGTCAGCGCTTGGATCTGGATTTCGCACGCCTTGATTAGCGTGGCCATCAGCACGTGGGCTTCCGCCACGGTGCGCCCAATGGTGAGCGTGCCGTGGTTGCGCAGCAGCATGGCAAACGACGGCCCCAGGGATGTGGTCAGGCGCGCGCCCTCTTCAGGTGTAAAGGCCAACCCTTCGTAATCGTGATACGCAATGCGCTTGTGAAAGCGCAGCGCGTGCTGCGACAGAGGCAGCAGCCCGTGCTTCTGCGCAGACACAGCAATGCCCGCCGTGTTGTGCAGGTGGATCACGCAATGCGCATCGGGCCGCGCAGCGTGCACGGCGGCATGCAGCGCAAACCCCGTCACGTTGACCAACGGGCGCGTGGCCGCATCAGGCCAATCGCCCACGAGCTGGCCGGCGCGGTTGATCTTGACCAGGTTGGACGCGGTGATCTCATCAAACGACAAACCAAACGCGTTGATGAGGAAGTGGTCGGGCTCGCCCGGCACGGTGGCCGAAAGGTGGGTGTAGATCAGGTCATCCCAGCCGTTGAGCGCGGCCAGGCGATAGGCGGCTGCCAGGTCGATACGCACGGCGCGCTCGGCCTCGCTGATCTCGCCCCCGGGCACGACGGCGCCGGGGCGCAGGGCAAAAGACATGGGGCTCCTCCAATGGAGGAGGCATTCTAGAACGTGCGCGCAGATCGCGCGTCGACCTGCGCTACATGCAGTCCATCATGCGCGTACAGGCGCGGCGCGTTTGACGGCGGCGAACGTGGTCACGCCCACCATGAGCGACACTGCCGCCACCGCCAGTGAGGCATTGAAGCCGCCTGTGGCGGCAAACAGCCGATTGGCCAGCGGCGGCCCAACGATCTGGCCGATGCCATACACCGCCGTCATCAAGCCCATCAGGCGCGGCGCAGCGTGCGGCCACAGGCGACGCGCCTCGCGCATGGCGAACAGTGTGATGGCCGTGAACGGCAGGCCAAGCAGTGTGCTCGACAATGCCAGCCCCGGCACCGTCGGCCAAACGATGCTGACTGTCACGGCAACGGCCTGCATGGCGTATGCGGTGGCCAACAACACACGGTTGTCGCGCGCCAGGCTGATCCGCGTGGAAAGGAAGGCGCCCAGTGCCACGCCGGCGCCGAACATCGGCCAGAACAAGTCAGGCCAGACGGAGCCGGCCGGCAGCACCTTGCGCGCAATCACCGGGAGGAACGTGGCGGTGATGATGTAGCCAAAACCGGCCAGGCCGTAGGCGAGCGTGACGGCGGTGGTGGGCAGATCCAGGCCGGGCGTCGTGCCAGACGCAGCCGGTGCAGACGCGGCATGTGAACGTGCTTCTGGTTCAATCGTGGACCACACCGCCGCCGAGAGCAGCGCTGACAGCACGCCAAACGCAATCCACGCCGACGTTGCATGCCAACCCAGCGCGACCATGCCGCTGGCCGCCAAACCCGGAATGACAATTCCGAGCCCCGGCCCGCAGAAGATGATGCCGCCCAGCGCCGCATGCCCTAGCTCAGTCAGCTTGTGCAGACACCAGCCAGCGGTGAAGACGAACACCAGTGCGCTGGCCATGCCGGCCGCGAAGCGCAGCACCAGCCATGCCGGCTGGCCCTGCAGCACGCCCATCCCGGCCGTGAGCAACACAGTCGCGATCAGGCCAGTGCGGATGAGCCGCGCCGCGTCGCCGCGCACCGCCATGCAGGCCAGCGCGCCGACGAAATAGCCAAGGTAGTTGCCCGTGGCTAGCCAACTGCCCTGCGCAAGCGTCAGGCTACCGTCGTGCAGCATCATCGGCAGAATCGGTGTAAAGGCGAAGCGGCCGATGCCCATGGCCACCGAAAGGGCCACCATACCCGCAATCGCTACACGCCACGCGGCGGCGCGCTTGTGCTGCACGGCAGATAAGGCAGAGGAAGACGACAGGGTGTGGTCCATGGGAACCATTGCAGGAAGCGGGGATGAAGAAATCGGCAGTTCATCGTACGCAAGGCTGCTCATCCTGAAAAATGAATTATATTGAACGAACCCATTAGCATTTGAGATACATCATGGATCTGGCCTCGCTCGAGATTTTCCGGACGGTTGTGCGAGAAGGCGGCGTCACCCGGGCGGCCCAGCAACTCAACCGGGTGCAGTCGAACGTGACGACGCGCATCCGTCAGCTCGAAGCGTCGCTGGGCGTGCAACTGTTCGTGCGCGAGAACAAACGCATGGTGCTCACACCGGCCGGCCAGACTTTGCTGACCTACGCCGACGACATCCTGCGCCTTGCCACCGAAGCGCGTCAGGCCGTGCAGCCGGCCGAGCCGCACGGGCGCCTGCGCATCGCCTCGATGGAAAGCACTGCCGCAAGCCGGCTGCCGACGCTGCTGGCCACGCTGCACCAGCGCTGGCCGCGTGTGCAACTCGAACTGGTGACGATGACGACACGCCAGTCGATCCGGGCGTTGTCGAACTTCGAGGTGGATTGCGCCTTCATCGCCGAGACCGCCAGCCTGACCAATGCCCGCGCGGCAATGACCACGTTGTCCGCCTTTGCCGAAGAACTGGTGCTGATCGCCCACCGGGCGCATCCGCCCATCCGCCGCGCGGGCGATGTGCACAGCCCCGCGCTGCTCGGTTTCGAGCCCGGCTGCGCCTATCGGCAGTTGATTGAGGATTGGTTTGCCGCAGACGGCGTGGTGCCGTCGCGCGTGCTGGAACTGGGCTCGTATCACGCCATCATCGCGTGTGCGGCGGCCGGCATTGGCGTGGCACTGGTGCCGCGCTCGGTGCTGGAGCTATACACGAACGCGCCAGAGATCAGTGTTCACGAACTCGGCAAGCCGGGCCGCGTCGACACGGTGCTCGCGTGGCATCGCGACATGGCGGGGCCGGCCCTGCAAGCGCTGCTGCAGGTGCTGCGCGAGCCGCATGCCGAAGCAAGCACGCCCGCCGGCGAAGCCATGGCTGCCTAAATTTGAATAAGCTTGAATAAGCTCGAATGCGCTCGAATGAGTAGATCGACCGTGCCGGCGGTCTAACGTATCGAGCGCGGCAATCACGACGGAGGCGCCTATGCGACCGTCAATGTGGTCAGGGTGGATGCGGCAAGGTGTGGGCTGGCTGGCGGCAGGCATCGCCGCCGCATGGTGCAGCGTTGCCATGGCAGCCGCGCCGGTGATCGTGCTTCCGGTGAACGGCGCCATCGGCCCTGCGACTGCCGCCTACGTCGTCCACGGTTTGCAGCAGGCGCGCGAACAAGGCGCGCAACTTGTCGTGCTGCAGATGGATACGCCCGGCGGGCTGGATGCGTCAATGCGGCAGATCATCCAGGCAATCCTTGCTTCCCCGGTGCCGGTGGCGGGCTACGTGGCGCCGGGTGGTGCGCGCGCGGCCAGTGCGGGCACCTACATCCTCTATGCATGCCATATCGCGGCGATGGCACCGGCCACCAATCTGGGCGCTGCATCGCCCGTGTCGATCGGCATCGGCGGCCATGCGCCAAGCCCGGGTGATGCCGCCAAGCCGGCCAGCGCGCCCGCCGCACCCTCAAGCAACGAAGACACCCTGGCCCGCAAGCAGATGCACGACGCCGCCGCGTACATCCGCGGCCTGGCGCAACTGCGCGGCCGCAATGCCGACTGGGGCGAACGCGCCGTGCGCGAAGCCGTGAGTCTGGACGCGCCCGAAGCGGCCAACCAGCACGTGATTGACCTCCTCGCCAACGATATTCCTGATCTGCTCAAACAAGTGGATGGCCGTGCCATACGCACCACCGGCGCATCTGCGAGCCTGGTTACGCTGCACACCGCAGGCGCGCAGGCCGTCGTGCTGGAGCCCGACTGGCGCAACCACTTCCTCGGCGTCATCACCGACCCGAGCCTCGCGCTGTTGCTGCTGACGGTGGGGGTGTATGCGTTGATCTTCGAGTTCTCGACGCCGGGGATGGTCGTGCCCGGCATCCTGGGCGCGGTGTGCATTGTGGTGGCGCTCTACGGGCTGCAGATGCTGCCGATCAACTACGCGGGGCTGGCGTTGATTGCGCTGGGCCTCGGCTGCATGGTGGCCGAGGCGTTTTTGCCGACGTTCGGTGCGCTGGGCGTGGGCGGCATCGTCGCGTTCGTGCTCGGCGCGGTGATGTTGATCGATACGCAAACGCCGGGCTTTGGCGTACCGCTGCCGCTGATCGTATCAATGGCGTTGATGAGTCTGGCTGTGATCCTGTTGCTCTCCAGCATGGCGGTGCGTGCGCGGCGACGGCCCAAGGTGACTGGCGGCGACACGATCATCGGCATGACAGGCGAGTTGCTGGAACTGGACCCGACCGACCCCAACGATCCCGCGGCGGGCTGGGCACAAGTGCATGGCGAACGCTGGCGCGTGCATTGCGATGGCCCGATAGCACGCGGCGATCGCGTGCGTGTGACGGCGCGGCATGGTCTCAAGTTGAGCGTGGTGCCGGTGTCATCCTAAGGAGAAGAAACATGATTTACGGCTTCTTCAGCGCAGGCGGCCTGATCTTTCTGGCCGTGCTGCTCGTTATCTCATCGTTCCGGGTGCTGCGTGAGTACGAGCGCGGCGTGGTGTTCATGCTCGGCCGCTTCTGGCGAGTAAAGGGGCCAGGGCTGGTGCTCATCATTCCGGCCGTGCAGCAGATGGTGCGTGTGGACTTGCGCACCGTGGTGATGGATGTGCCGCCGCAAGACGTGATCTCGCACGACAACGTGTCAGTCAAGGTCAACGCGGTGGTGTACTTCCGCGTGGTCGACCCCGAGCGGGCCATCATCCAGGTCGCCAATTTTCTGGAGGCGACGAGCCAGCTTGCGCAGACTACGCTGCGGGCGATTCTTGGCAAGCACGAATTGGATGAAATGCTGGCCGAGCGCGAGAAGCTCAATCTCGACATCCAGAAGGTGCTCGATATTCAGACTGACCCGTGGGGGATCAAGATTGCAAATGTGGAGATCAAGCACGTCGACTTGAATGAATCGATGGTCCGTGCCATTGCGCGCCAAGCCGAGGCCGAGCGCGAACGGCGGGCCAAGGTCATTCATGCGGAGGGGGAACTGCAGGCCTCGGAGAAACTGCTGGAGGCGGCGCGCATGCTGGCGCAGCAGCCTGAGGCAATTCAGTTGCGCTATCTGCAGACGCTTACGCAAATTGCCGGTGACAGGGCTTCAACGATTGTGTTTCCGTTGCCGATGGATGTCTTGGGGGCGTTGAAGAAGAATTAGAGGCCGGGTTGGTTCTCTATTGATGGTTGATGGTGCATCCGTTGTTTGATCCTATGCCGGCGGCGGCCCAATCGATGGCCGCGTCGAACAGCTTGCGGCCTGCGGCGATCTGCTTGTCGATCTGCTTGTCGATCGGCAGGTTCTTGCCCTCCACGCATACGACCATCAGCACGCATTTGCCGGCAGCCGTTGCGGGTTGTGTGAATACCAGTGCCACCAACGCGATGGCACAGAAACGAAGCAGCGATTGCATGCGTTGCACTCCAGAAAACATCATCACAGGTCGATCTTCATGCCGAGCTTGAACAGGCGCGGCGCGCGAGCGCGCGATGGTTGGTCATTGCAGGCAAGGAATCAATCAGGATTGGCGAAACCGGACGCGCCCAGAAATGCGCTGAAGGATAAAAAAAATGCGCCACAAAAACAGATGCGGCGCGTCGACCCATTGGCTGGCACGTGAAAACCCGCTGGCTCGCCCGGCGGAAGCGATGGCCAGCGATCAGGCAAGGTGCCTGTCGCAGCCCATCAACTGAAAATGATTGTCATTGAAAACGTTGGAATGTAACGTAAGCAGCCTTGCACACAACGATCAGTTTGCGGGCACCCCCTGCTTCCATTGCGGCCAGCGGGTCACGATATCGTCCAGCAACGGCTTTGCCGCGTTGACGAGGTTGTGCGTGGCCGGTACGAAGCCGCCTTGCTGCGCGTAGTTGATGAGGCCATCGGCGGCCGTCTGGCCGTCGTACGGGCGGTCAAAGTCGGACCCCGAGCGCAGCAGCGCTACACGGCCGAAATCGACCTTGCCTGCACGGGCGCCGCGCGTGAGCACTTCCAGCGTGGCGTTGTCCTCCTGCGCGGTGGTGCAGTAGGTGCCCTTGTTGTCAGTCATCGTCTTCACCCAGTCACGCGCGCGCTGGCCCAGGTTGCGGCCGGCCCACCATGTATCGGCGGAAACGACATCGCACTGGATGACCGATGGCGGCTGGTTGGCCGGCGCAATCGCATAATTCTTGCGGAAGGCGATGGCCTCCGGGCTGTCTTCCAGCGTGGCCGATTTCGACAGCGTGAATGCGCGCTGCAGCAACGCCTCGTTCAACTGGAATACCTCGGTGCGGTAGTCCATCGGCGGTTTCTCGCCCGGGCCCCTGGTGCCGATACCAAAGTAGCCGTAGGGCCAGCCGTTGGGCATTTCGCGCGCGTCGATCTCGTGCGAGATGCCGTAATCCACCGCATAGCGCGCCCACGCCGCCGAGCCCACCGTGCCCTGCCCCGGATCGATACCCGCAATGCCGGCAATCACAAAGTAGGTGTGCGTCAGGTCCAGCTTGCTGCGATAGAGCAACGCAGAAATCGTCGCCGCCGCATTCGCGTAGCCCATGCCCGTGGTGACCTGGCAAATGCCGTCGTAGTTGCACAGCATGTTGGGCGCGTCGGGCGACAGACCGGAGATGTAGACCTTCTCCTTCAGGTCATAGCGGTCGATGAATGGCTGCGCTTCGCCCTGAAACATGTTAATGACGATGACCTTGACGCCATCAAACGCGCAGCTGTTCAGGGTAAGTGCCGCCGCGCACACGGCGAACAGCGTGGCAATGGATCGCATGGGAGCGTGTGTCTTAACTTTGGTCTTGGAATCGATCATGGCGAGGGCACTCCGTGTTTCCACACGCTCCAGCGCGTGACGATCTCATTGACCAGCGGGCCGCCCGCCAGCACAAGGTTGTTGAGCGAGGGCACGAACCCGCCCGAGTGGCTGTTGACCAGCGAGTCGTATGGCGTCTGCCCCGGATACGGCCGATCGAAGTTCGACGCGGTGCGCAGCACCGCCACGCGTTGCAGATCAAGCAGGCCCGCCTTGGACCCGCGTGTAAGCGCTTCGAACGTGGCGTTGTCTTCCTGCTGCGTGGTGCAGTAGGTGCCCTGCCCGTCGGTCAGCAGCTTGACCCACGCCGCTTCGCGCTCGCCCAGCTTGGCACCGTGCCAGTACGTGTTGCCGGCGGCGGTATCGCATTGCACGACAGCCGGCGGCTGGTTGGCCGGTGCGCTCGGATAGTTGGCGCGGTAGGCGCGCGCGGTGGCGTTGTCGTCCAGCACCGCGCCCCTGGAGAGCGCCAGCGCCTTCTGCAGCAATGCCTCGTTCACGCGGAAGACTTCGGTCTTGTAGTCCAGCGGCGGCTTCTGCCCTGGGCCTTGCGTGTTGACGCCGATGAAGCCGCTGGGCCAGTTGGCGGGCACCTCGCGCGCGTCGATTTCCCAAGCGATATCGCTGTCGACCAGGAAGCGGGCCCATGCGGCGCTGCCCAGCGTGCCCTGCGATGGATCAATCCCGGCAATGCCCGCCACCAGGAAGTACGTGCGCTGCAAGTCGAACTGGCCGCTGTAGATCAGCGCCGACACCGACGACGCAGCATTCGCCTTGCCCATGCCGGTGGTGAGCTGGCAGACGTCGCTGGCGTTGCAGTGCACGTTCGGGTAGTCGATCGACAGGCCCGGCACGGGCACGTTCTGCGTGAGGCCCAGCTTGTCGATCCACGGCTGTGCCTCGGGCGCGAACATGCTGATGATCAGCACCTTGACCTTGCGCGCGTGCGATTCCGGCGCAAGTTGCGCAACGGGCTGCGTCGACGCGCCGATGCCCGTGGCCAGCAGCACACCGGCCGCGACCGCCCGTAGCAATCGTTTGCTGCGCCGCGCAGCCAAAAGCTCCGGCGGCACAGCGTCGACCTCGTTCGATAGGACGCTCATGGTTCTCCTCGGATTGGGGGATGGGGATGGAACAACCTGCGCTGCGGGGAACAGCGCGCGTCACCGATGCAAATTGCCTGCCAGCGGCCACACAATCTCCACGCAATCGGTCACGCCTCCCCGGTATAGGCGATGGCGCAGCCTGTCTCCAGCGTTGCCCCACGCACGCGCTTGTTTTTCACGCTTATACAAGTCGTACATCGGTGCATTGCGCACGGAATCCCACCGCAAAACAAAACGGCGCGCGCCCCGTTGCCGGGAACGCGCGCCGTTCAGCGCATCGCGTCAGCCAAGGAAGGCGCTACATCACACCTTCTGCTGCACCCACGCTGCCACACCGGCCAGCGCTTGCGGCAGATTGTCCGGCTCGGTACCGCCGGCCTGTGCCATGTCGGGGCGGCCGCCGCCCTTGCCGCCGACCTGCTGGGCGACAAAGTTGACCAGCTCACCGGCCTTGACCTTGGCAGTCGCATCCGCCGTCACACCGGCAATCAGCGCGACCTTGCCGTCGCTCACGCTGCCCAACACGATGGCGGCGGTCTGCAGCTTGTCCTTGAGCTTGTCCATCGTCTCGCGCAGCGTCTTGGCATCGGCGCCGTCCAGCTTGGCGGCCAGCACTTTGATGCCGGCCACATCCACGGCCTGGCTGACCAGTTCGTCCCCTTGGGCTGCGACCAGCTTGGACTTCAGGCGCTCCAGCTCCTTCTCCAGCGTCTTGACCTGATCCTGCACCTGCACGATGCGCTGCGTCAGTTCACCCGGCTGCGCGCGCAGGGCAGCAGCCGCTTCATTGACGCGGTTATCCAGTGTTTGCAGGTAATGCAGCACGTTGTCGCCGGTGATGGCTTCCACGCGGCGGATGCCCGCGGCCACGCCCGATTCGCCCACGATCTTGAACAAGCCGATGTCACCGGTGCGCGCCACGTGGGTGCCGCCGCACAACTCCTTTGACGTGCCGATCGACAGCACGCGCACCTCGTCGCCGTACTTCTCGCCAAAGAGCGCCATCGCGCCGTTCTTGACCGCATCGTCAAAGCCCATGATCTGGGCGGCGGTCGGGGCGTTAGCGAAAATCTCGGCGTTGACGCGCGCTTCCACCTCACGAATCTGCAGCGGCGTCATCGGCGCATTGTGCGAAAAGTCAAAGCGGGTCTTCTCCGCATCCACCAGCGAGCCCTTCTGCTGCACGTGGGCGCCCAGCACTTCGCGCAAGGCCTTGTGCATCAGGTGAGTGGCCGAGTGGTTGCGCATGGTGCGCGCACGACGCGCGGCGTCCACTTCCGCAGCCACGGCATCCCCAACCTTCAGCACGCCGGTGCGCAGCTCGCCGTGGTGGCCGAACACTTCCGGCTGCACCTTCAGCGTATCGGCCACGTCAAACCGGACGGTGGCGGCCTTGAGCGTGCCCTGATCGCCCACCTGACCGCCGGATTCGGCATAGAACGGGGTGTGGTCCAACACCACCACACCGGTCTGGCCGGGGTGCATTTCCGTGACCGACGCACCGTCGACAAACAGCGCCGTCACACGCGCGGTGTCGCGCACGAGCTGGTCGTAGCCGTGGAAGGTGGTCTTGTCGCCGGTGTAGTCGAGCGTGCCGGCGGCCAGCTTGAACTTGCCGGCCGCGCGTGCCTGCTCGCGCTGGCGGTTCATGGCGGCGTCAAAGGCGGCTTCGTCGACGATCACATCGTTCTCGCGGCAGACGTCTTGCGTCAGGTCCAGCGGGAAGCCGTAGGTGTCGTGCAGCTTGAAGGCGAGTTCGCCGTCGAACATCCGCTCTTTCCCATCCTGACCACGCGTCTTCAGCTCGCCCAGTGCCGCGTCGAGGATCGACATGCCGTGCTCGATGGTCTCGAAGAAGCGCGCTTCTTCCGTGCGCAGCACATCCACCACGCGGTCGCGCGCGTCACGCAGTTCCGGATAGGCTTCGCCCATCTGCACAACGAGGTCGTCCACCAGCTTGTGGAAGAACGCGGCACGGCAGCCCAGCTTGTAGCCGTGGCGGATGGCGCGGCGGATGATCCGGCGCAGCACGTAGCCGCGGCCTTCGTTGCCCGGGATCACACCGTCAACGATCAGGAACGAGCATGCGCGGATGTGGTCGGCAATCACGCGCAGCGAGTTGTTCGACAGATCCTTGGTGTTGGTCTCGCGCGAGGCGGCAGCGATGAGCGCCTGGAACAGGTCGATCTCGTAGTTGCTGTGCACGTGCTGCAGGATGGCGGCCAGGCGTTCCATGCCCATGCCGGTGTCCACGCACGGTGCGGGCAGCGGCGTCAGCGTGTATTCGCCGGTGGCCGGATCGAGCTGGCGGTCGAACTGCATGAACACGTTGTTCCAGATCTCGATGTAGCGGTCGCCGTCGGCTTCCGGGCTTCCCGGGGGGCCGCCCCAGATATCCGGGCCGTGGTCGTAGAAGATTTCCGAGCACGGGCCGCACGGGCCGGTGTCCGCCATCTGCCAGAAGTTGTCGGAGGCGTACGGTGCGCCCTTGTTGTCGCCAATGCGCACGACGCGCTCGGGCGGCAGACCGATGACCTTGGTCCAGATGTCGTAGGCTTCGTCGTCGTTGTGATAGACGGTGGCCCACAGTTTTTCAGCCGGCAGCTTGTATTCCTGCGTCAGCAGTTCCCACGCCCACACGAGTGCGTCGCGCTTGAAGTAGTCGCCGAACGACCAGTTGCCAAGCATTTCGAAGAAGGTGTGGTGGCGGGCGGTGTAGCCGACGTTTTCCAGATCGTTGTGCTTGCCGCCGGCGCGCAGGCAGCGCTGCACGGATGCGGCGCGCACGTACGGGCGCTTGTCGGTACCGAGAAAGACGTCCTTGAACTGCACCATGCCGGAGTTGGTGAACAGCAGCGTCGGGTCGTTGCCCGGCACCAGCGGCGAAGAGCGCACCACGGTGTGGCCCTTCGTCTCGAAGAACGTCAGGAATTTTTGGCGGATATCGGAGGCTTTCATGTCGCGGGGTGCCGGAGTCAGCATGGCGCCCGGGAGCATCCCGCTCCTGAGCGTCTCAGATTAGTGCAAACCGTTGATTATACGGGGTTCGCACCCTATTCGCGCCGCATTTTCCCCGCTTGGTCGCATCGGGTTAGAGGGACCCCGGGGCGTGGTGTAGAGTGCACCCGTTCCAATCGTGTCGATTCGTCAATCCATGGGCGCTCTCAGCCATCTCCGTGTTCTTGACCTGACCCGCGTGCTTGCCGGCCCTTGGTGCGCGCAGAACCTTGCCGATTTCGGCGCCGACGTCATCAAGGTGGAGCGCCCCGGCGCTGGCGACGACACCCGCACCTGGGGCCCGCCATGGCTGAAGGACGAAGCCGGCCAGGACACCGCAGAAGCCGCCTACTACCTGGCTGCCAACCGCAACAAGCGCTCGATCACCGTCGATATCAGCACGCCCGAAGGGCAAGACATTGTCCGCAAGCTCGCCGCACATGCCGATGTGGTGCTGGAGAACTACAAGGTCGGCCAACTCAAGAAGTACGGGCTCGATTACGAATCACTCAAGGCCGTCAAGCCAGACCTGATCTACTGCTCCATTACCGGCTTCGGCCAGACCGGCCCCTACGCGGCACGCGCGGGCTACGACTTCATCGTGCAGGGCATGGGCGGCTTCATGAGCCTGACCGGGGAACGTGACGACCTGCCCGGCGGCGGCCCGCAGAAGGCCGGCGTGGCCATCTCCGACCTGATGACCGGCATGTATGCCACCGTGGCCGTGCTGGCCGCGCTGGCACACCGGGATCGCACCGGCGAGGGCCAGTACATCGACATGGCGCTGCTCGACGTACAGGTCGCCATGCTGGCCAACATGAACACCAACTATCTGGCCAGCGGCCAGGCGCCCAAGCGCTGGGGCAACGCGCATCCGAACATCGTGCCGTACCAGACGTTCCAGGCGGCCAACGGCTGGATCATCGTCGCGGTCGGCAATGACGGCCAATTCCGTCGCTTTGTCGACGCCGGCGGCATGCCCGAACTGGCCGACGACCCGCGCTTTGCCACCAACCCGCAGCGCGTGGCCAACCGCGATGTGCTGGTGCCGATCCTGGCCGAGATGGTCAAGCGCTTCAGCAAAGGCGGATGGATCGACAAGCTCGAAGCCGCAGGCGTGCCGTGTGGCCCGATCAACTCGCTTGATGAGGTGTTTGACAACGCGCAGGTGCAGGCGCGCGGCCTGCGCGTCGACCTGCCCCACCCGAGCGCAGGCACCGTCAAGCTGGTCGGCAGCCCGGTCAAGATGAGCGCCACGCCGCCCAAGGCCGCAAGCCACCCGCCGCTGCTGGGCGAACACACCGAGGCCGTGTTGCGCGACGTGCTCGACCTGGGCGTCGACCAGATCGAAGCGCTGCGTGCACGAGGCGTGATCTGACACACGCCCAACCGGACCAAACCATTCCCCCACCCTCACGAGGTCAACATGTGGCTTGATGCGTTGCTGGCTTACCTGCATTACATCTCAATCTTCACGCTGATCGTTTTCCTGAGCGCCGAAGCCGTGGTGCTGCGGCCCGACATGACGCCTGAAATCCGCAAGCGCCTGGGCCGTTATGACGCGGTGTTCGGCTTTGCTGCGCTGGCGGTACTGGTGACCGGGCTGCTGCGCGTGTTCTACGGCGCCAAGGGCTACGCGTTCTACGTGCACAACCCAGTGTTCCACATCAAGGTCGGCCTGTTCATCCTGGTCGGGCTGCTGTCGATCAAGCCGACCATCACCATCCTGCGCTGGAACAAGCAAGGCAAGACGCTGCCCGACTTCGTGCCCACGCCGTCGGAGATTGCCCAGACGCGCCGCTGGGTCATGATCGAGTCGCACCTGATCATCTTCATTCCGCTGGCGGCGGTGCTGATGGCACGCGGCATCGGCATGTAACTGCACAGGGCTGCGCGATAACGTTGCGCGGCTCCAAACGTCTTCGCGGCAGCGCTAGGGACAAACCCTGAACCGTTTGCGCACGCACCGCGCGGGGCCGCGAGACGACCGATCAATCCTTCTGCAAGGTGCTTGAAAGCGGGTCTGCTTAGCGTGCAAACTTGGCCGCCTTACAGCGCACAGGGCAGCCCACCCCAACCTGGCGCCGCACGCCGACACGAGGAGACCCGCCTTGCAAAACGATCCACAAAGTCGTCCCGTCATCCGCAGTCACCAGGACTTTGCGTCGGGCGTCATGTTTATCGTCGCGGGCGCGGCGTTTGCCATTCTGGCGCGCAGCTACCGCATGGGCACGGCCAGCAGCATGGGCCCGGGCTACTTCCCATTCTGGCTGGGTATCGTGCTGGTGCTCCTGGGTGTGGTGGTGATCGTGCAATCGCTGTCGCGCAGGGGCGTGGCCGATCGCATCCCGCGCTGGGACGTCAAGACGCTGCTGTGGATTCTCGGCTCAGTGGTGCTGTTTGGGCTGCTGCTGCAGCCACTGGGGCTGGTGCTCTCACTGGTGGTGCTCGTGCTGGTCTCCAGCATGGCGAGCCACGAATTCACGCTCAAAGGTGCTGTCGGCACAGCCATCGTGATGGTGGTGATGAGCCTGGCGGCCTTCGTCTACGGGCTCAAGCTGCAGTTCCCGGTATGGCCTGCTTTCATCGGCAATTGAGGAGCGCTCGACATGGACCTCTTTGCCAATCTCGCGCTCGGTTTCTCCACTGCGCTGTCTATCCAGAACCTGATCTACGCGTTCATCGGTTGCGTGCTCGGCACGCTCATCGGCGTGCTGCCGGGCCTCGGCCCCATCGCCACCATTGCGATGCTGCTGCCGGCCACGTATGCGTTGCCGCCCGTGGCTGCGCTCATCATGCTGGCAGGCATCTACTACGGCGCGCAGTACGGCGGCTCCACCACGGCCATCCTCGTCAACCTGCCGGGCGAATCGTCGTCGGTGGTAACAACCATTGACGGTTATCAGATGGCACGGCGCGGGCGCGCGGGCGTGGCGCTGGCCACCGCCGGTCTGGGCTCGTTTTTCGCAGGCTGCGTGGCCACGCTGGTGCTGGCCGCATTTGCCACGCCGCTGTCGGAATTCGCGTTCAACTTCGGGCCGGCGGAATATTTCTCGCTGATGGTGCTCGGCCTGATCGGCGCGGTGGTGCTCGCCTCGGGCTCGCTCGTCAAGGCCATTGCGATGATCGTGCTGGGCCTGTTGCTCGGCCTGGTCGGCACGGATGTGAACTCGGGCACTGCGCGCTATTCATTTGACGTGCCGGAGCTGGCCGATGGGCTGAACTTCGTCTCGGTGGCGATGGGCGTGTTCGGTTTTGCCGAGATCATCGCCAACCTGGAGCAAAAGGAGCACCGCGAGACCTTTGTCGAGCATGTGCGCAACCTCTGGCCCAGCCGCGAAGACTTCAAGCGCATGATCCCGGCCGTGCTGCGCGGCACGGCACTCGGTTCAGTGCTGGGCATCCTGCCGGGCGGCGGCGCGACGCTGGCGTCGTTCGCGTCGTATTCGCTGGAGAAGAAGACCTCGAAGTATTCGAGCGAATTCGGCAAGGGCGCCATCGAGGGCGTGGCCGGGCCGGAATCCGCCAACAACGCCGCAGCGCAGACGTCATTCATCCCGCTGCTCACGCTGGGCATTCCGCCCAATGCGGTGATGGCGCTGATGGTGGGCGCGATGACCATCCACAACATCCAGCCCGGCCCGCAGGTGATGACCAGCAACCCCGCGCTGTTCTGGGGCCTGATCGCATCCATGTGGATCGGCAACCTGATGCTGATCGTGCTGAACCTGCCGATGATCGGCGTGTGGGTACGCCTGCTGAAGGTGCCGTATCGCTTCCTGTATCCAGCCATTCTGGTGTTCTGCTGCATCGGCGTGTATTCGGTGTCGAACACCACGTTCGATATCTTCCAGACCGCGCTCTTCGGGCTGATCGGCTACATGTTCGTCAAGCTGCGCTGCGAGCCGGCACCGATGCTGCTGGGCTTCGTGCTCGGCCCAATGATGGAAGAGAACTTCCGCCGCGCGCTGCTGCTCTCGCGTGGGGATTTCGCTACCTTTGTCACGCGGCCGCTGTCGCTGGGGTTGCTGATTGCAGCCGGCATTCTGGTCGTGCTGGTGGCGCTGCCGGCCATCCACAGAAAGCGCGAAGAAGCGTTTCAAGAAGAATAAGCGCGTTGCTGCATCGCACCCTACAGAACCGGAGGCTCGCCCTCCGGTTTTTGTTTGCGCATACGGCAGCGCACCATTAGAGCCAAACTTCCACTTCGGTTGACGTCGGATAGCGCACTTCGGATAACGGAGGGCGATCGGCCCGCAGAGGTCGATTTTCCATCCAATGTCCAGGAGACAACCGAATGTCACAGACTTCCCTGCTCCACGCTGTGTACAAGTCAGTACGCAGCTTCTTCGGCACGCGCGCTGCAGCGGCCCTGTTGGCCACGTCAGCCCTCACCCTGGGTGCTGTCTCGCCGGCCCAGGCCGACAGCACCTATGCCGCCACCAAGTATCCGATCGTGCTGGTGCATGGCCTGTCGGGCACCAGCAAGTTCCTCGGCGTGGTCGATTACTGGTATCAGATCCCGGAAGACCTGCGGGCCAACGGCGCCAACGTCTATGTGGCCGACGTATCCGCCTTCAACGATGAAACCGTGCGCGGCGAACAGCTCGTCAGCCAGATCCGCACCGTGCTGGCCACCACGGGCGCCGCCAAGGTCAATCTCATCGGCCACAGCCAAGGCGGCCTGACCTCGCGCTATGCCGCGGCCGTGGCGCCAGACCTGGTGGCCTCCGTCACCACCATCGGCACGCCGCACAAGGGCTCGGAGTTTGCGGACTTTGTTGAAAGCACACCGGCGCCATTCCAGGCCCTGGTGAGCCTGGGCGCTGACGTGTTCGGCTCGGTGCTCGGCTGGTTCAACGGCAACAGCAACCCGCAGGATGGCTTTGCGGCACTGCATATCCTGTCCACCTCGGGCGCGGCCGATTTCAATCAGACCTTCCCGAGCGCGGGCCTCGCCAGCGGCTGCAATACCGGCAGCGCCACCGATGTGCGCAACGGCAACGTGCAGAACCTGTATTCGTGGACGGGCCGCTCCACCGCCACCAACTTCCTCGACGTGTTTGATCCGGTACTGATCTTCAGCGGCGGCGTCATGCAGGCGCGCGGTTCGGGAACGAACGATGGGCTCGTCTCCGTATGCAGCGCGAAGTTCGGGCAGGTGCTGTCGACCGACTACGCGTGGAACCACCTCGATGAAGTCAACCAGTTGCTTGGCCTGATCGGCTGGGGCGCTGCCGACCCGGTTGCGGTGATCCGCACGCAAGCCAACCGGCTGAAGACGGCCGGTCTGTAACCACCCGTACGCATTCGCCACCATGAAGCCCCAATCGCCGTCGATCCAGCCCATAACGTTTGTCGTCGCCGTGCTGGTCGCCGTGCTGGTCGCGGTATCGGTCGCGGGCGGGGTCTATTGGTGGCACACGTCGGATGCGGCCCGAACGCCCGCAGTGCAGCCGCCGCAGGCGGCCAAGGGTGCGTTCATCGGCAACGTGGGGCGCGCGCCTGCAATCGCGGTTGCGGCAGCGCCTCCGCCTGAATTGGCCGACACGCAGGCACCTGACGGCCTGCACGTCGATACGCACGGCTACCTCATCGTTGAAGCCGCCAACCGCCTCGTGTTCGACTACTTCCTCGATGTGCCCGCATCGCTGCCCGAAGCGCAGCGCGTAGCGATGGCTGAAGCGCATCTGCGCGCGAAGCTGGTATCGCCCGCGCTGGCGCAAGCCCAGTCGTTACTGCAACGCTATCTCGCTTACCGCAAGGCGCTGGCGGCGCAGGGCGATGCGGACCGCAACAAACCAGGCATTGACCAGCTGCAGCAGCGCCCCGAGATGCTCGCCACGTTGCGTCAGCGACTCGCCAGCCGTGCCGCGCTGCGCCAACAGTATCTCGGCACCAGCGTCGCCCAGGCCTGGTATGGCGATGAAGATGCGATGAACGCCGCGGAGCTTGAACGCCTGGCCGTGATGGCCGACACCTCGCTCACGCCCGAGCAACGTGCTGCGAAGCTCGCTGCCATCGAGGCGAACCTGCCGCCACCCATACAGCAAGCGCGCCGCGACGCCGCCGCGCCCATCCGCATCGCCAACGCCATGGACAGATGGACCAAGCAAGGCCTGACCGACGCCCAGATGCGCCAACAACTGGCCGCACAAGGCGTGAGCGGCATCGTCGCCGACCGCCTGATCCAGGGTAATCGCGAAGAAGCCGACTGGCGCAACCGCTACGATGCCTACGCCCGCGAGCGGGATCGCATCAACGCCTTTACCGGCCTGTCCGAAGCCGATCGCACCACGCAGATTGCACAATTGCGCCAGCAGACCTTCACCGCCACCAATGAGGCGCAGCGCGCACAGGCTTTGGACGGTCTGGCACAACGGAAGTCGCCCTGACACAGCCATACGCGGGCAGAAGACGTCCGGCACGGTAAAATCACGGGATTGCCGAATCACGCCCTCCCATGAGCCAAGACAACGCCACTGCCGCGGGCACTGCCGCCGCCCCCACGTCCAACTTCCTGCGCCAGATCATTGACGGCGACCTTGCGCAAGGCACGTACGCCAATCGCAAAGACGCCGCCGGCCAGCCGATTCCGCCGGTGGTCACCCGCTTCCCGCCGGAGCCCAACGGCTACCTGCACATCGGCCACGCCAAGAGTATCTGGGTGAACTTCGGCATGGCCAAGAACTACAACGGCCGCTGCCACCTGCGCTTTGACGACACCAACCCCGTCAAGGAAGACACCGAATACGTCGATTCCATCATCGACGCCGTGCACTGGCTCGGCTACTCGTGGAGCGATGCAGGCGGCGAGCACCTCTACTACGCCAGCGATTACTTCGAGCAGCTCTACGGCTTTGCCGAAGTGCTGATCCAGCGCGGCGTGGCCTATGTCGACAGCCAAAGCGCGGAGCAGATTGCGGGCAACCGTGGCGACTTTACCCGGCCGGGCACGCCGTCGCCGTATCGCGAGCGCTCGGTGGAAGAGAACCTTGCGCTGTTCCGCGACATGCGCGCGGGCAAGTACAAGGATGGCCAACACGTGCTGCGCGCCAAGATCGACATGGCCGCGCCCAACATCGTGATGCGCGATCCGGTGCTGTACCGCATTCGCCACGCACATCACCACCGCACCGGCGACGCATGGTGCATCTACCCGATGTACGACTTCACGCATTGCATTTCGGATGCGCTGGAGAACATCACGCATTCGCTGTGCACGCTGGAGTTCGAGAACAACCGCCCGTTGTACGACTGGGTGCTCGACCACCTGCGCGACGCCGGCGTGCTGCCCGGGGGTGTAGCCTCCGCGCTGCCGCATCAGTACGAATTCGCACGCCTGCACCTGACCTACGCCATTACGAGCAAGCGCAAACTGCTGCAGTTGGTGAACGAAAAGCGCGTCGACGGCTGGGACGACCCGCGCATGCCGACACTCGTGGGCGTGCGCCGCCGCGGCTACACGCCGGAATCGATCCAGCTCTTCTGTGAACGCGTAGGCGTGTCCAAGGCCGATAGCTGGATCGACATGAGCATCCTGGAAGGCGCCGTACGCGACGACCTCGATGCGCGTGCGCCGCGCTCCGTGGGCGTGCTGGACCCGGTCAAGCTCGTGCTGGACAACGTGCCGGCCGATTTCAACGAGCCGTGCTCGGCCCCCGTCCACCCGAAGCAGCCCGAACTCGGCCGCCGCGAATTTCCGCTCACCCGCGAGCTGTGGATCGAGCGCGAAGACTTTACCGAGACGCCACCCAAGGGCTACTTCCGCCTGTTCCCGGGCAACAAGGTGCGTCTGCGCTACGGCTACGTTATCGAATGCACTGGCTGCGACAAGGATGCCGGCGGCAACATCACCGCCGTGCACGCCAACATCATTGCGGACACCAAGAGTGGCACGCCGGGTGCTGATAGCGTGAAGGTGAAGGGCAACATCCATTGGGTGAGCGCTGCACATGCGCTGGAAGCCGAAGTGCGTCTGTATGACCGCCTGTTCAGCGACCCACAGCCGGATTCGGGCGACAAGAACTTCCTGGACGCGCTCAACCCCGATTCCAAGAAGATCGTCACGGCCTACCTGGAGCCGACGCTGGCAACGGCCCGCCCGGAAGACCGCTTCCAGTTCGAGCGCCACGGCTATTTCGTGGCTGACCGCATCGACTCGCAACCGGGCAAGCCCGTGTTCAACCGCGTGGTCGGCCTGAAGGACAGCTGGGGTAAATAAGCACAGGCCCATGCATGCGTGGGCCTCTAAGCAAGGAGGCATCATGCGTGCATGGATTCCGTTGCTGGCGGCAGTGCTCACGACTGCCGCTGCGCCCGCCGTGGCCGCGCCATTTGCGCCAGACCTGGAGCACACGTCCGTCTACTTTGCCGCGTCGCATTTCGATCGCACCACCATGCGCGGCCGCTTCGACAAGATCGACGGCGCCATCAATTTCGATGAAGCCACCAACCAAGGCGGCCTCGATTTCACCGTCGATGCTGCATCCATCAACACGCGCCTGCAGGTGCTGGATGGCGTGTTGAAGTCCGAGCAGTTTCTCGATGCCATGCAGTTTCCGTTCATCCGGCTACGCAGTGACCGCTTTGTCGTGGAAGGCGGCAAGCTTGTTGCCGTGCAAGCCAAGCTGACGCTGCACGGCGTGACGCAGCCCGTGCGGCTGGAGGTGCGCCGCTTCAGTTGCGGCGACGAGAAGCTGCCCGGCAGCACACGCCACGTCTGCGGCGGAGACTTCCACCTCGCCATTGCCCGCAGCGCCTTCGGCATGACGCGCTTCCTGCCCGATGTGGGCGACCGCGTCGACCTCGACATCAGCGTGGAAGCCACGCCTCAGTAACCTCTCTATGCCCAACATCGATTTCGCCCTGACCACTGAATACATCGAGCTGCACAAGCTGCTCAAGCTCACCGGTGTGGTTGACAGCGGTGGCGCCGGCAAAGCAGTTGTCGCCGATGGCGCCGTTACCGTGGATGGCCAGACGGAGCTGCGCAAGACAGCCAAGATTCGCGCAGGCCAGGTGGTCATGCTCGGAGATGTGCGCATTGCCGTACAGGGTGTCGACTAGCACTTCAGGTGTTTGAAAACGCCGCCTGTGCTACGGTGCGGCACCTTCAAACCCATCCACCCTCAGGAGACTGACCATGCCGATCGCCCTCTGGTGCGTTCTGGTGGCAGCGGTGTTGCCGATCCTATGCGTCGGCATCGCCAAGGCCAAAGGCCCACGGTACGACAACCGCAACCCGCGCGCCTGGCTCGCGCAGCAAACCGGCGTCACGAGCCGTGCCGCCGCGGCGCAGCAGAACCACTTTGAAGCGTTTCCGTTCTTTGCCGTGGCCGTGCTGGTGGCCATTCTGGGCGGCGGCGTGATCGACCGCATCAACCTGCTGGCCATCGCGTTCATCGTGGTGCGCGTGCTGTACACCGTGTGCTATCTGGCCAACTGGGCGCCGTTGCGTTCGCTGATGTGGTTTGCAGGCTTTGCCCTGTGCGTTGCGCTGTTCGTGCAGCCCGCCTTCGCACACTGAGCAACCATGCTTCCATGAAAAACGGCGCCCATGTGGCGCCGTTTTCCTTGAGCGATGCGGATTCTACGTTGACGCATCCGGCGGCACGGCCGGTGCACGGAACAACCGCCACGCCATCCCGCCCAGCACCGCCACGGCGGCCACGAGCGCGCCCCACAACACCCATTGGCGTTTGCGCCCGCCAGGCGGCTCCGACTTGAGCGCATCGGCAGGTGAATCACTCATCGCGCCAAGCTGTGCCTGCGCGATTGCAGGCGATGCGCCGGCCAGCAAATCCGCGCGAGCAACCGGATTGCCGTGCGCCGCCTCCGCCACCGCCAGCGTGAACGGCACGTTGCCGCGCGCTGCATACGTGACCGTGGCCGGACGCCAGCCGATCGCCAATTGCGGCGCACCCGCGCCCAGGCCACCGCTGCGCGTATCAACCTGCACACGCCAGTAGCGCTCGCCCGTGGCGAGCACGGTAATGGGAGCGTTCTCCTGCTCGCCCTTTCCGCCAGCTTCTGCTAACCGGAACAGGCGTGCAGACGTCACCGGCCGCCAGGGCGCTTGCGCATCGGCACGCGTATACAGCGTCGCCTGTGCGACGGTGTTGGCTTGCGGCAGATGGATCTTCACCCGTTCAACCGGGAACACGCCGCCGGTATCGAACTGGTAATCGCCGGGGGCCGGTGTCTGAACTGGCGTCAGACCGTTGCGCCATTGGATCGCGCTGTCAGCCAGTGCAACAGGCGCGCCGGCGGCCAGCTCGGCCCGCACTGCGTCGGGTGCGGGCGGCTTGCCCTGCCACATCAAGCGCAGGTATTTCGCACGCAGCCCGGTGAACTCGATGCGGTCCTGCACCAGCGTGCTGCCCTGGTTCGACAGGCGGAACAGCGTAGCCTGGGCGACCGGGCTCCAGTGCTGCAGATCATCACTGGCTTGCACACTCACGCCGCTCTGAAATTCTGCAGCGGGCAACGCCACCACCAGCGCCGTCACGGTCGACGTTTTCCTGTTCGGCAATTGGCTCAGGTCCACCACCCATGCGCGGACAGGCGCCTGCGATAGCTGAGTGCCCGTTGCACGCAGCACACCATCGGCACCGAGCACGACACCGGCGGCACCCGGCTTCTGATCATCGACGGGCGTGGCGAACCAGTGCACGTCTTGCAGCGTGCGTGCCTGGGGTGCCGGGTCGCGCGGGATATCGATGGTGAACGGCACGGGTTCACCGTCACCGTTCAGAATGCGCAGGTCGGCCAGGCTGGCCTCGCGCGCATGGGCATAGACGTCTTCATTGAGCGGGACGGCGTAGTAGGCAGCGCCGGGCGTGCCCGTCAATGCAAAGCGCTCGGCCCAGGCCGGCGCGGACAACAGCGACGCCGCTGCCATCGCAAGAACAACCTTCTTCACAGAACCTCCTTGGGTTCGATCTCAGCCTTGGGCTTGGGCGGCAGCGGCGACAAATAACCGATCAACAGCAGCAGCACGCCAATCGCGATAAACGAAACAATGCGCTCGACACCCGTCACGCGCGACAAGTCGAACAGGAACAGCTTGACCACTGTCACGCCCAGCAGCGCGCCGCCCGTGAACCACAGCACGCGGCTGGCGCGCCGCGTGGCAAACACCATCACCGCCAGCGCCAGCACCGTCCAGAACATCGATAGTGACGCCTGCACCAGCATCGAGTCGCCCAGGTCATTCAGCGTGTAGGGCACATGCGCCCAATGGTGCAGCGTACGCAGCAGCACCGCATTGGCCCAGATAAACAGCGTCGCGCCGACTGCATAGCCAATGACCATTGGCTCGAGCACAAGCTTCTGTAATGCCAACCGCCGCATCCACAGTGCGATGGCGAGGAAGACCAACAGTTGCGCCACGTCCAGCGGGTTGAGGATCGGCAGGTAGAACAGCGGCGCGGCATTGCCGTCGCTCGCGGCGCTGACGAGGCTCCACAACCACAGTAGTGCGGCCAGCGGTGCGGCACCCCACAGCAGGTAAGCGCGCTCGAAGCGGGCAATCGGCCAGCGGATGCGCCAGCCCGCGCCCGCCAGCAGGGCGAGCAGTGCGCCATACGCGTAAGCCCAGGCGGCAAAACTCCATGTACCCTCGGGCACGTAGGCGTCCAGGCGCCAGTAGCCTTCGGTGGCCAGCACGCCGCAGATCAGCCAGAACAACACGGTATGCAGCGGTGCCAGGATGGCGTCTTTCACGTCGTGTTCCTGGCGGCGCAGCAGCACAAAGGCCAGCACCACGGCGCCAATCCACACCAACCCGCCCCAGCCGGCCAGCGGCGACGGCACCCAGTGTTCGATCGCGGCCAACGAAATCAGCGCGAGCACCGGCGACAACGCCAGCGCGGGCCACTCGGCCTGCGTCCAGTCGAGCTTGCGGCGCAGGCCGTGCGCAGCCCACGCCGTCAGCACAGCAAACGCGGCGTACAGCGGAATGTCCGGCCGATCGACTGTCTTGCTGGCGAAGCGCCAAGCCCAGCGGTCGATCTCGTTGCTGCCGCTGCCAAGCCACCACAGCAAGCCCCACGCCGATGCAACAATGCCGAGCACCGGCGCAGCCTTCAGCCAAGCACGTACCTCTGCCTTGCCATGCAGGCGCCAGCCGCTGAACACACCCGCCAGCGCAATCAGCAACCCGCCGATGTAGCGGCTGTTGAGCACAGCCCAGCCACTCTGCGGCGCCCAATCGAACACCGCGTCTAGGGCAAAGGCACCACCCGCTGCCAGTTGCAGCAACAAGCCCGCCGCCAACGCCAGCCGACGCTGCTGGCGCACGCCTAGCCACACCACAGCAGCGCCCTCGAGCGCCCACACCGCACTGGTGGTGCGCCCGTCGAAGGCCAGCGGAATTGCCAGCGTGATGAAGATCACGCCCAGTGCAAACATCGCCTCGTACAGCAGGCCGAGAGCCGCGCGCCTGGGTGCCAGCCAGCCCGCAATCGCCAGATAAAACGCGGCCAGCGCGGTGGCGCTCCACGCCATTGCAAACGGAACGTGATGCACGAGCCCCGCCTGCAACCCCATCGCCACCAGCGGCGTGCCGAACACCAGTGTGCCGTCCACATAGTGCTTGAGGCTGACATGGCGGCGCAGTGCAGTCAGCAGCGCAATGCCCACGTACATCAGGAAGAAGAGAATCAGAAACGGCTCGGTGCTCGCCAGCCATGTCGGCTGATAGCGCAGCACGCCCCAGGCCGTGGCAATGCCGAACGTAAAGACAAAGCCCAGCAGATTCAGCGCACGCCATGCACGGAACCACGCAATGGCGAAGATGCCCGCGTTGAGCAGTGCGTAATAGCTGAACAGCGCCACGTGGCTGCCCTGCCCCGTCGAGATCAGGATCGGCGCCAGGAAACCACCCGCACTGCCCGTAAACGCCAGCGCTGGTGCGTTCTGCTTGACGGCCAGCCCGGCGGCCAACGCGCAAATCAGCACCAGCAGCGCAAACGCCATGCCCGGCGTGAGCAGCGGCACCATGCGCGTGGCGGCAAATACCGTCAGATACAGCACGCCGACCCCACCGCCCTGCATTACCAGCGCGTAGCCTGGGCGCTTGTCACGCAGGCGCCAGCCAATGCCGAGCAACACGATGGCCCCGACGGCCACACCCGCCAGGCGGAACTCCACCGGCAGAAGGCTGTTGTCCGCCGCGTACTTGAGCAGGAACGCCACGCCGAAGAACAGGATCAGGATGCCGACGCGCACCACGCTGTTGCCGCCCAACAGCCAGTCGCGGACGGCGCCCACAGCGCGCTCCACCCAGTCAGGCTCGTGCGGCGCCAGGACCGGCGCAGGCTGGCGCGCAAGCTGAGGAAGCGGCTGCGGAACCGCCACCTGCGGCCTCGGCGCGGGCACGGCAGGCACATCCACCGGCGACAGCGCTTCGGCCGTGGCCGGAGGCGGCTCAACAGCAACGGCCTCCACGTCGGCGGGCGCGGTAAGCGTTCCACCTTTGATTTCAGCGATCTGCCGGCGCAAGAGCGACACCTCATGCTCGAGCCGCGCCACGCGCTCCTGCAGCGTGGCGGGCGCGTGCGCCGCGGCCGCCTGTGCGGGCGCATGAGCCTGCGACGCATCCGGCACCTCCGGCGGATTGGCCCACTGCGCGCTGGCCCGCTTGTCCATGTACAGGATCAGCGACGCCAGCCCCAGGCCGATCAACGCCCCAAAGAACGCCCCGACGACGCCCCCCGACAGGCCGCCCAGCAACAGGCCCACGATTCCGAATATCCAACGCATCGTTCTGATTGTCCTGATTTGGATACGAAAAGCATGCGCCGACTAGCGCACACACCGCTCGTATACCGCAAACAGCCGCCGTTGGGAATGCGCCCAGCCAATACCGTCAGCTTCATCAGCCCGTGCGACAATGCGCGCTTTGCCAAAAACGGCCCATCCACCGATCACCCGCATGGCCCTGAAATCCACGATCTACAAGGTCGATCTGCAGATCGCCGACATGGATCGCCACTACTACGCCAACCACGCGCTGACCGTCGCCCGCCATCCGAGCGAGAACGACGAACGCATGATGGTGCGTGTGCTCGCCTTCGCCCGCCACGCCAGCGAAACGCTCGCCTTCACGCGCGGCCTGTCCGAACCCGACGAGCCCGAACTCTGGCAACGCGATCTGACCGACGCCATCGAACTGTGGATCGACCTCGGCAACCCCGACGACACCCGCATCCGCAAGGCCAGCAATCGCGCTGAACAAGTCGCCGTGTATACCTATAGCGGCAACGCCAGCCGCGTGTGGTGGCAGCAGACTGAAACCAAGGTCACGCGCTTTACCAACGTGTCGGTGTACGAAGTCGCGGCGGACACCGTCGCGGCGCTCGCCGCCATGGTGGAACGCACCATGCGTCTGCAGGTCACCATCCAGGACGGCGACATCTGGATCGCCAATGACGCGGACAACGTCCACGTCCGGCTCGAAACGCTCAAGGCTGCAGACGCTGCCTGAACCCTGAACCCTCTCTAACCCACGCCACCCCACGAGGCTCAACATGACCATCGAAACCACCGCAAGCGGCCTGCAATACGAAGACGTCGTCGTCGGCGACGGCGCTGAAGCCACGGCCGGCAAGTATGTCTCCGTGCACTACACCGGCTGGCTGTACGAAAACGGCCAGGCCGGCGCCAAGTTTGACTCCAGCAAGGACCGCAACGACCCGTTCGCCTTCCCGCTAGGCGCAGGCCACGTCATCAAGGGCTGGGACGAAGGTGTGCAAGGCATGAAGGTCGGCGGCACGCGCAAGCTGATCATTCCGGCTGCCCTGGGCTACGGCGCACGCGGCGCTGGTGGCGTGATCCCCCCGAACGCAACGTTGCTTTTTGAGGTCGATCTGCTGGAAGTCTGATCCTGCGCTAGAATCCGCACCCGGCTTGCGATGCCTCACACGGCGCATCGCAGCCGCCTCCCCCGGCGGGGTGGCAGAGTGGTCAATGCTGCGGCTTGCAAAGCCGTATAAGACGGTTCAATTCCGTTCCCCCGCCTCCAGTTTCCGGCCCAATACCCTCTACCGTTGCGGCCGCGCCATAGTCAGACGTTCCCCCCACCACGCAACACACTGTTTCCGAGGCATCGGCGGCCCACCCGCGTGACCACTCGTAACGATTGCTCTATGCTTGCGACATGGCCGTCACCCGAGAGGATCTCGAACAGAACCGGTTGCGCGCCGCCCTGGGTGATTCGCCCGTCGCGTCGTCGTTGCTGACCGAGACTGCGCTGGAAGCGTCGCTTGCATCGACGCTCGCGCGGTTGTCGGCTGCGCCCGGCGCTTGCCAGGACGCCTGGGTGTTCGGTTACGGCTCCCTCATCTGGAACCCGATGATTTTCCACACCGAGGCCGCCCGCGCCACGGTGCACGGATACCATCGCGGCTTCTACCTCTATTCCCGTATCAACCGCGGTACCTGGGACAACCCGGGGCTGGTGCTCGGCCTGGACCGTGGCGGCAGTTGCCGGGGCGTGGCCTTTCGCGTGCCGCGCGACCATGCCGAGCGCGAATTCCGCGTCCTCTGGCGCCGTGAGATGCTGACCGGCGCCTACCTCCCCCGCTGGTTGCCCACCGAGATCAACGGCCAACGCGTCCTGGCGCTGGCCTTCGTCATGAACCGCACGCACGAAGCCTACGCCGGCCGCCTGCCAGACGAACGCGTGGTCGGCTGCCTGCGCGAAGCGGTCGGGCTGTACGGCCCGGCCCGCGAATACCTGCAGCGCACGCTGATCGGCCTGGCCAGCAATGGGCTGCACGATCCATATCTGGACCGCCTGTGGTCACGCCTGCAAGCCACCGACGCGGCAAACGCACCGTCCGCGACAACAGACGCAACGGACACCGCACCGCTGCCTGACCCCTATCTCAGCGCCTGAACCCGTCCGCCATGCTTATCGCTCCGCGTCCTGCGCTCAACCAGTTCATCGGCGTCATGCTGGGGATGGCACTGGCCGTGGGCGACATGGCCAACGCGTGGCAGGAGCAGCATCTGCCGATCCTGCGTGTCGCGGCCAACGCCAGCGCCAAGGTGGCACCCGGCGCGGCCCACACGCCCGACGCCCGCTCCGTGCGCCACAGCGCGCCCGCCACGCGTGACCGCGACCTGATCGCTGCCGCGCAGACCGGCAACACAATGGCCATCCAGTCGTTGCTGGCCGAGGGCGCCAGCCTCAAGGCGCGCGACGCCGACGGCCGCACGGCGCTCATCGCCGCCGTCATGGCACACATGGGCGCGGCGGCCCGCTTGCTTATCCAGGCCGGTGCCGATGTCAACCTGCAGGACAACACGCAGAACAGCGCCTTCCTGCTCGCTGCCATCCAGGGCGATGCGGAAACGGTACGCCTTGCGCTGTCGCACGGTGCCAACCTGCGCGCCACCAACGCTGACGGCGACACCGCGCTCATCCCGGCCGCACGCCGTGGCTACGTGGAAGTGGTGAACGAACTCGTCAAGGCGGGCGTGCCGCCAGACGCCACCAACAACCTGGGCCTCACCGCGCTGATCGAAGCCGTAGCCCTGGGCGACGGCAGCGACAAATACGAGAAGACCGTACAGTTGCTGCTCGACGGCGGGGCCGATCCGAACCTGGCAGATCGCGGGGGCGTCACGCCGATGCGGCATGCGCGTCAGCGTGGTTTTCATGGCATTGGCGCGTTGCTCTTCAAGGCACGCGGGCATTGAAAAAGGGGCCGCGCGGGCCCCTTACTCTTGACGGTCTCGACGGTCTCGACGCTCTTTTTAGGCAACCGCCGGTTTCTCGGCCGCCACGTTTCTGGCGTTTTCCTGTTCCTGCAGCGTGCGCCACATCACCTTGCCCGTGCCGGACTTGGGCAGCGCATCCACGAACTCCACCACGCGCGGGTACTTGTAGGCGGCCATGTTGTCGCGCGCCCAGTTGATGATGTCGTCTTCGGTGGCCTTGCCCTTGGCGTGGGCCTTGAGCACCACCACCGCCTTGACCGACTCGCCGCGATATGCGTCACGCGTGCCGATGATGCAGGCCTCCTGCACATCGGGGTGCTTGTACAGCAGGCTCTCCACCTCGGCAGGCCACACCTTGAAGCCCGACGCGTTGATCATGCGTTTCAGGCGGTCGGTGAGGAAGAAGTAACCGTCTTCGTCCATCCGGCCCAGATCGCCCGTGCGAAAGAACGTCTTGCCCTCGAACTCGATGAAGACTTCCGCGCTGGCCTGCGGCTTGCCCCAGTAGCCCAGAAAAACCTGCGGGCCGCTGACGATGATCTCGCCCACCTCGCCAATCGGCAGTTCCTGAAGGGTCTGCGGATCGACGATGCGCGCGTCGGTGTTGAACACGGGAATACCCAAGCACTGCTGCTTGGCCCGGTCAGCCGGATTGCTGTGCGTGGGCGCGATGGTTTCCGACAGGCCATAGCCTTCCTGGTAGGCCAGGTTGAAATCCTTCAGCAAGCGCTCGGCCACGGCCTGCGGCATCGCCGCGCCGCCACCGCCGATGTAGGCCAGGCTCGACAGGTCAAACTCCGCCAACTGCGGGCTCGCCAGAAAGTCGATCACCATGGTCGGGATGTTCGTCCAGTGCGTGATCTTGTAGCGCGAGATCAGCCGCCCCGCCACCTCGCGGTCCCAGCGCGGCAGCATCACGACGGTGGAGCCCATGTAGATCGGCGCGTTCATGCCGTACTGCATGCCGGTCACGTGGAACAGCGGAATGATCGACAGGCTCACGCCCTCTTTGGTCGAACTCGACCACATCGAGCCGCCCACCACGTTGTGCATGACGGTACGGTGCGGGTGCATGCAACCCTTCGGGAAACCCGTGGTGCCAGACGTGTACGGCATCACGGCCAGATCATCCGGCCCGGCGGTGTGCGGGCCCGGCACGAGGCGCTGTGCCAGCACGCCGTTCCAGTCAACGGCGCCCGGTTGTGCCGGATGTTGTGCGGCGATCCATGCGGGCGGTGCGTCTTCAGGGTATTCGTACGTGGCAGGCAGTGCGTCAGCGTAGGAGGTCACCAGCAGATGCTTCGTGCGCTGGGCTGGCGCCAGTTCTGCGTTGGAGGTCGTCACGTTGACGGCCAGGTCTGCGCTGCAGATGACCGTGGCTGCGCCCGAATCGGTGATGTAGTGCTTGAATTCTTCGGGCCGGTTCATCGGGTTGACCGGCACGACCACCGCATCAGCGCGCAAGATGCCGTAGTACGCAGCCATGAACTGCGGGCAGTTCTGCATGTACAGCAGCACGCGATCGCCCTTCTGCACGCCCGCCACCTGCTGCAGCCAGCCGGCCACGGCCAGCGCATCGTCGTGCAACTCACGGAAGGTGGTGTGGCGACCGTAAAAGATGATCGCGTCTTTGTCCGGATAGCGTCGCGCAGACACTTCCAGGTTGTACCAAAGGCTCGTTTGCGGCGAGCTGATGTTGTACGGCAAACGTCGGGGCCAGAACTGGAAGTGCGGTCGTGTCATGCCATGTCTCCGTGAATTTGTATGTTGTTTTTACCGGATGGTATCCGAACGATCGTTCTATTTTCAACCGTTGCCCTGACATACGTTATTGCGCCGCTCAGCGGGTGGACAACCCCCCCTGAAAACGGCCCAGCCCACCCCAAGTAAAATGCACAATACCCTTCGCCGGGCATGTGCCGGCGCCATTGCCCCTCAGGAGAATCCCGACGATGAGTGACATCACCTCGCAGAATTTCGCGCAAGAAGTGATCGAAACCTCTCGCCAGATCCCGGTGCTGGTCGATTTTTGGGCGCCGTGGTGCGGCCCATGCCGCACATTGGGCCCGATGCTGGAAAAGCTCGAAGCCGAGTACGCCGGCAAATGGAAGCTCGCCAAGATCAATTCGGATGAAAACCCCGAGCTTTCCGCCCAGTTCCACGTGCGCAGCATCCCGTATGTGGTGGCGTTTGTGGATGGCAAACCGGTTGACCAGTTCGTCGGCGTTTTGCCCGAAGCGCAACTGCGCGCGTTCCTTGACCGCGTGATTCCGCAACCCGCGGAAGTTGCCTACCGCGAAGGACTGGCCGCAAGCCAGGCGGGTGAACCGGCTCACGCGCGCGAGGCGTTCCAGAACGCGCTGGCCTTCGACCCTGGTTTCGATGCCGCGCGTTTTGAACTGGTGAACCTGCTGCTGGACGGGGGCGACACGCATGCCGCGCAGGACGCGTTCGCACTGCTCTCGCCCAAGGCGTCGCAACACGCGCGCTATGCCCCACTGGAGACGCGCCTGAAGGCAACCGAACGGGCCGACACGCTGCCAGATGCCGGCGCCCTGCGCACGCTCGTGGAAGCGGAACCGGGCAATCTGCAAGCGCGGCTCGACCTGGCGCAGCAGTACATTGCCGGGCAGGCATATGAAGCGGCATTGGAACAATTGCTCGCCATCGTTGAACGCGACCGTGCATTCCGCGATGACATTGCCCGCAAGACGATGGTCTCGGTGTTTGACATGATGCACGACGCACCGCAGGCGGTGTCGCACTGGCGCCGCCAACTGGCATCCAAACTGAATTGAAGGAGCCATCATGCGACTGATCTACGTAGCCGATCCGATGTGTTCCTGGTGCTACGGCTTCGGCCCGCAGCTTGCCGACTTGCGCAAGCGCCTGGCCGACATGCTTGGTGCACCGGTGCCCGTCACGCTCATCACCGGTGGGTTGCGCCCCGGCCAGCGTGAGCCCATGGCCGCAGACAAGCGCGACGAAATCCTTCACCACTGGCATGCCGTGGCCGAGCGCAGCGGCATGCCATTCGACCAATCGCCCACGGTAGCCATGCGCCGGGACGGCTTCGTCTACGACACCGAACCTGCCTGCCGCGCCGTCGTCATGGCACGCGAGCACTGGGCCGAAGATGACGAGCGCGTGCTCACCCTCTTCCACGCCATCCAGCACGCCTTCTATGCCGAAGGCCGCGACACCACACAGACCGGCGTGCTGCGCGAAGTGGCCATCGCCAGCGGCGTTGAGGCGGAACACTTCGATGGCGTGTTCGATACGGACGCGCTGCGCGACGAAACCCGCGAAGACTTCCGCCTGTCGCGCCGCTGGGGCATCAACGGTTTTCCCAGCCTGCTGGCCGAACAGGGCGGCACGCTGTACCAGATCGGGCGCGGCTATGCGTCGTCGGTGGCGCTGTACGCGCGGGCAATGGAGGTGCTGCAACAGCAGCCCGAGGCAGACGCCGAATAGCCGGTTTGCCCAGCGTCAAACCCTGGCACAAAGGCCGTCGCGTAAGCTGACGGCTTCGTCCACCCTACTCTGCGCCGCCATGCCCGTGATCGAATGGTCTGAAACGCTCCAACTCGGAGACGCCGCCACCGACGCCAACCACGCCGAGTTCTGCGCGCTGCTCAACGCCGTTGCCGATGCCTCGGACGCGGAGTTCATCGCCACGCTCGACGCCTTCATCGAGCACACCGAGCACCATTTCGCCGAAGAAAACGGGTGGATGGACGCGGCGGACTTTCCCCCACGCCACTGCCACCGCGGCGAGCACGACAACGTACTGGCGCTGTGCCGCGAGGTGCGCAAGCGCGCCGCCGCCGGCGAGATGGAACTGGGCCGCCGGCTGGTGGCGGAACTGCCCGCCTGGTTTGCGCAGCATGTCGACGTGATGGACCGCATGATGACGACGTATCTGGCGCAGATGGGCAACCCGATGAGCAACATCGAGCACGTCGACTGAACACGGCTTGTCGACCGGCGCTCTGCTGCCTAGAGTCAGAGTGGCCCTGCCCGCTGGCCCTCGTTGTGCGGGCGTCCACTCCAGCCCGGGAGCGCCCATGAAGACCGTCAACGATGCCTCGTTTCAATCCGATGTGATCGACGCCTCGCAACGCAAGCCGGTGGTCGTGTGCTTTGCAGCGCAGTGGAGTCACCCGAGCCAATCCGCCGTGGCCAGCCTGGAACAGATGGAATCGAACTACGCCGGACGTGCCACGTTCGTCACCATGGATTTCGACGAGAGCCAGGGCACCGCCGATCGATACGGCGTGTCGGTCATGCCGGGCTTTGTGGTCTTTGCCGATAGCCAGCCCCGCGATGGATGGTCAGGGGTGTATGCCGACGCCATCCGCGAGAAGCTGGATCAGGTCATCCCGCGTTGACGCGTCGCTCAGCGTCAGACGCCAGCGATCGCCCGCAGCGCCGTTGACGCTGCCACCATCCCGAACACCGCCGTCACGCACACGGACGAACCAAAGCCCGCGCATGCAAGGCCCTGCGGCCCCTGCGTGGGCTGCGGCGCGGGCGGTGCGTTGACCACAGCGATGTCGCCAGTCGCCGCAAGGTCGTCGATACCGGCGTGGCTCGACTCGACTGGTAACTCGACCGCACACGCCTGCTGCTCCGGTTCGGGATAGCGCAAAGGCTCGTCCGAGAACACGGCATCAATGCCGAAACGCGACTTCGGGTTTTTCGAGAAGCCGTGCTGGCGCCGCAGATTGCCACGCACCTTGGCCAGCAGCGGGTCTTGAATCGTGCGGGAGAGGTCTGTTACGCGAATGCGCGTCGGGTCGAGTTGCCCGCCTGCGGCGCCGCACGTCACCATGCGTTTGCCGGTGCGCTTGCAGAACGCGACGATGGCCGTTTTTACCTTCACCGCGTCAATGGCGTCGATCACGTAGTCGAACGCGTGACCGAGCAATGCCTCGACGTTTTCGATGGTCACGAAATCATCAATGCGGCTGATCTCGGCACGCGGATTGATCTGCAGGATACGCTCGGCCATGGCGTCCACCTTGGCCATGCCATAAGCGTCGCCCAGCGCGTGAATCTGGCGGTTGGTGTTGGATACGGCGATGTGATCGAGGTCGATCAGCGTGAACTTGCCGACACCACAGCGCGCCACCGCTTCGGCTGCCCACGAGCCCACGCCGCCGATGCCGATCACGCACACGTGCGCCGCCGCAAAGCGCTCAAGCGCCTGCGGGCCATATAGCCGGGCAACGCCGCCAAACCGGCGTGCGTATTCATCATCGAGGATGGGCGGATGCGCGGGCGCGCTGATTGCTACGTGGCTCATGACACAATTGAATCGGGATTGCGCCGAACTATATATCAACGCGCGCGGTCGCATTTTTGTGCCAATACCAACAAAAAGACGATGCGTACATCCGGCAAACTCGCCCTCGGACTGGTCATCACACCCGTCGTCATCGTGGCAGCGGCGGTCATCTTTGTGCTGACGTTCGACTGGAACCGCGCCAAGCCCTATCTGAACGACCGCGTCTCGCAAGCCATCGGCCGCCCCTTCGCCATCAATGGCGACCTGATGCTCACGTGGAAGAAGCCCGAAGGCGAATCTGGCTGGCGTGCGTATGTGCCATGGCCGCGATTGATTGCCAACGACATCACCGTGGGCAATCCGGATTGGGCCAAGCAACCGAACGTAGCAACCATCCATCAGCTTACGTTTGTGCTGGAGGCGCTGCCGCTGCTGGCGCATCGCATCGTCATCCCGAGCGTGACATTGGACACGCCTGCCATTGCGCTGGAGCGCGACAAGCAGAACCGCAACAACTGGACGTTCAACCTGGCGGGCAGCGAGGGCGACAACAAGAAGCCATCGGACTGGAAACTGGACCTGCGCGAAATTGCGTTCAGCAAGGGCTCGCTGGCGCTGGACGATGACATCAAGCGCATCCACCTGGCCGCCACCATCGACACGGTCGACAACCAGGCGCTGTACACGGCCGCCAACGGCACGGCCATCAAAAGCACGGACCAGCCTGCCAAGGTGCCGACCGCATCTGGTGCGGCGGCATCAGGCGCGACGGCATCAGGCACCGCGGCACAGACGCCGGTGGCGCCCGATCCGCAGCAGCCTTACGGCATCGCCTGGACGGTCAAGGGCACCTACAACAACGCTGCCATCAGGGGCAGCGGCAAGGCCGGCGGCGTGCTGCGCCTGCAGGATGCACAACGGCCCTACCCGCTGCAGGCCGACGTCACGGTCGGCAAGACGCGCATTGATCTGGCAGGTACGCTCACCAACCCGGCCAGCCTGACGGCGCTGGATTTGCGCCTGCACCTGTCGGGCGCAAGCATGGCGCAGTTGTATCCGCTGACGGGCGTGGTGCTGCCCGATACACCGCCGTTTGACACGCGTGGTCGGCTGATCGGTGAACTGCGCAAACAAGGATCGACGTGGCGCTATGAAAAATTTACGGGCCGCGTAGGCGGTTCGGATTTGGGCGGCACGCTCGCCTTTGCGATGCGCGAGCCGCGTCCGCAATTGACGGGTGAACTGGTCTCGCATCAATTGCTGTTTGCTGATCTGGCGCCAATCATCGGTGCCGACTCCAACGCCAGCAAGGCAAAACGCGCTGACCCAAGCGCAGAGCCGGGCGACAACAAGACCGTGCGCCAACCCGCCGACAAGGTGCTGCCGGTCGAGCCTTTCCGCACGGACCGCTGGAACGCCATCGATGCCGACGTGAAGTTCACGGGCGAGCGCATCGTCCACACCGCCGACTTGCCGATCAATCACCTCGTCACGCACGTCAAGCTGCAGGATGCGGTGCTCACACTCGATCCGCTCAACTTCGGCATTGCGGGCGGCACGCTGGCGTCCAACATCCAGCTCGACGGCCATGCTTCGCCCATGCAGGCGCGCGCCGCACTGGCTGCGCGGCACTTCAAGATCAAGCAACTGTTCCCGAAGATCGAATCCGTGCGCGCCAGCGTGGGCGAGATCAACGGGGACGCACGCCTGTCGGCCACCGGCAACTCGGTGGCGGCGCTGCTCGGCGCGTCCAACGGAGAGCTGAAGATCCTGGTGGAGCAAGGCACCATCAGCAAATTCATTCTCGAAGCCATGGGGCTGAACGTGGGCAACGTGATCCTCACCAAGCTCTTCGGCGACAAGCAGGTCACCATCAACTGCGCGGCCGGCGACTTTGCCGTGAGCAATGGTCTGGCGCAGGCACGCACGTTCGTGGTGGATACACAGGATGCCGTCATCGACGTGACCGGCGCGACCAGCTTCAAGCAGGAAGCGCTGGACTTCACCATCCATCCGGACTCGAAGGGGCTGCGTGTGTTCTCACTGCGCACACCACTGTACGTAAAGGGCACCTACAAGCATCCGGACGTGTCGGTCAACCCGGCGGTGGTGGCGCTGCGTGCAGGCGGTGCGGTAGCGCTGGCACTGACGGCGCCGGTGGCAGCAGTGTTGCCGGTGCTGGAACTCAAGCCTGCGCCGGAAAGCGCCTGCGGCAAGCTGCTCGCCGATGTACGCCAACGCCCGACCGCGCCGCCGCCGGGCAAGACGTATCACAGCAAAACGCCGGGGCGTACGCCGGAAGGCGATTTGAAATCGACGCAGTCCGACTCGGGCAAGGCCGCAGCGCCTGCCCGCCCCGCAGCGCCTGCAGCGCGCGACCCGCTGACGACCGGCGGCTGATCTGCCGCCGGCACCATCGTCGCTACTTTGCTGAACGCCGCTTTGCGATGGCGTCCGCAGTCATCGGCGGGGTGGCCGGATCACCAAACTGCCGCGTGACGTAGTTGGTGAGTGCTGCGAGCTGTTCGTCGGACAGCTGACGCCCAAACGCCGGCATGCCGATGTGCTTGTCGCCCGCCTTGCGCTCGATACCGAACAGAATCACCTGCACAAGGTTGGTCGTATCCCGCGTGCCAACTGCGGAGTTGTGCAACAGCGGCGGATAGTAGCCATCGGGCGTGCCGCGTCCGTCAGCCTGGTGGCACGTGGCGCAGTTGCCGAGGTACAGGCGCGCGGCGTCGATGGTGGTTTCGATGGGCTTGCCGCGCAGCGCGGTCACATCGGTGGCGGGCTTGCCCCAGTCCTGCCGCGCGCGCTCAAGGTTGTTGCTCACGGCCGGCACGGTGCGCAGGTATTCAGCGATGGATTGAACGTCCCGTATCGTCATGCGCGAGAAGCTGTGTTGCACGGCCTCGCCCATCGGCCCCGCGGCTTGCGCCACGCCGGGCAGGCTGCCGGTGCGCAGGTACTGCACGAGTTGTTCGGGCTTCCAGGCGCCGATGCCGCTGGTTGGGTCCGAGGTGATGTTGAACGCCGTCCAGCCCGCCAGCGTGGAACCCGACAGGTAGCCACTGCCGCGCTCATCCATCGCCTTCTCTTGCATGGCGAAGCCGCGCGGCGTGTGGCATGTGCCGCAGTGCGCGAGGCCCTGCGTGAGATACGCGCCGCGATTCCACCTCGGCGATTTGTCGCCCTGAGGGACGTACGGCTCGCTCTTGAGGAACAGGAGGTTCCACAGCTTGAGCGGCCAGCGCATGCTCAGCGGCCAGCGGATCGTGCTCGGTGGTGGATCGTTTTGCACGGCCGTGATGCCGTTGCGGAAGTATGCATAGAGGTCACGCATGTCCGCATCGTTGATCTTCGCGTACGACGGATACGGCATGGCCGGATACAGATTGTCGCCGTCGTCATCCACGCCCTTGCGCACGGCGCGTTCGAAATCCTCATAGCTCCATTTGCCGATGCCGGTCTTTTCATCGGGTGTGATGTTGCTGCTGTAGATCGTGCCCAGCATCGGGATCTGCATCGGCAAGCCGCCCGCGAATGGCTTGCCGCCCGGCGCCGTGTGGCAGGCCGCGCAATCGGCGGCAATGGCGAGATATTCGCCGCGCTTGATCTGCGCGGCATCGGCCGGCGTGTCCTTGGCCCATGCGTTTGCCACCAAGCCCGAGAGCAACAGCAAAGAGAACGAAGCGATCGTTCGCATGTCACGCCTCCTTCTTCAGTTGATCTGCAATGCGCAGGGCAAGTGCCGCGATGGTCAGCGTCACGTTAACGGTGCCCACTGTCGGCATGGTGGAGCTGCTGCTGATGAACAGGTTCGGATGATCAAACGTGCGGCAGTCCTTGTCGACCACGGAATCCTTCGGGTCAGCCCCCATGATGGTCGCGCCGGTGATGTGGTTGTTGGGCGCGAAGTCGTCGTGGAATTCAACATTGGTGCCGCCCATCACCTGGGCTGCCGTGGCGTAAACCTGGCGTGTGTGCACCGCGCTGCGTTTGACGTAGTCGTCGATGTGATACGTGATCTCCGGACGCGGGATGCCGATGGCATCAACCTCCGTCGCGCTCGGCACGATGCGGTTCTCGGGCAGCGGCAGAATCTCGTGAAAGCTGTCGAACTGCACATAGCGCGCGGCCTGATCACGAATGCGTGCATCCAGTTCGGCGGGCTTGATGAGCTTGCCTTCCTTGAAGATGCGCTGCGTCTCCTGCTCGATGCGCGACATGTTCGACAGGTGCAGCTTCTTGCCCGACTGCGTGGCCCGGAATGGCCCATCGCGAAAGCCGATCAGCGAGGTCATTTCCTGCGGCCCACGCCCCGGCCACAACTTGCGGTCGGCATAGAAGCTCACGCCGGTGCCGGGGTGGTCCATCAGGTTGCGGCCGACCATGTCGGAGCTGTTGCCCACGCCCTTGGGATAGTCCTGGCTGGTCGACATCAGCATCAGCTTGGGCGTTTCGATACCGTTGGCCGCCAGCACAAACCACTTGCCTTCCACGCGGTGCTCGGCGCCTTTGGCGTCCTTATAGCGCGCGGCCACAATGCGCTTGTTGGGCCCGACTTCGAGCTTGAAGACCACGGCGTTTTCGATCAGCCGCGCGCCGGCCTGCTCGGCTTTCTCCACATGGAAGATGCCGTTATACATCGCACCGATTGGGCAGATCGGCATGCAGTTGTTGTTGCCGCAGCAGGTCGGGCGGCCATCGTATGGGCGGCTGTTGCGCGCCACCGGTTCGGTCACCACACGAAAGCTCGCGTCGTGCGCGTTGAGCGCTTCCTTGATCGTGCGTTCGCTGAAGGACAGCGGCAGTGGCGCCATCGGATACGGCTGACTGCGCGGGGAGCCAAGCTCCTCGTCGTTGGGCCCCCACACGCCAAGCGCCTCTTCTGCCAGGCCGTAGTAGCGCTCCAGATCCTGATACTGGAGCGGCCAATCCCGCGCGATGCCGTACACGCTGCGCAGCTTGAAATCGTTCGGTATGAAGCGCCAGGCGGACGCTGCCCAGTGCCACGTTGTGCCACCCACTGCGCGGATGTACTGCGAGTTGAACTGATGCTCGCCCTTGAGCACGAGGTAGTTGTTGGGCGGGCCATATTCCGGATGCGGTGCCCACGGCGTTGACGGATACGGCGCCATGAAATCCATCTTGTCGGCCTGATTTCGGAAGCGCTCGACGATCTCCCAGCGCGGCAGGCGCGGCCCGGCTTCGAGCATCAGCACCGACTTGCCCGCACGCGCCAGCTCGTACGCCACCAGCGCCCCCGCCACGCCAGAGCCCACCACAACGATATCGGCTTGTTGAGTATCGGCCATCAGGCTTGCCTCTCGACAGGGGGCTCGGCCCAGAAGCCGGGCTGGTTGGGGCAATACGTGCGGATGACCAGCGTGTCGGACACCACGCTGTACATCAGCGCCTGCTCGTACGTGACAACGTTGCCGTCAACCACACCCAGGTACCACGCTTCCAGAATCTGCAGCGCGGTCTTCTGCTGTGCATCTGAGAGTGAGCCCGCTGCCAGTGCCTGCGCCAGGGGCCGCAACTGCGCGGCAAAGTCCGCACCGGATTTGCCCAGCGCGGCCAGCAACCGCGTGCCAACGGCACGATCCAACGCCGGCCGCGCCGTCAGCGCCTGTGACAACGCCATGAACGCATCCAGCGATTCACCGGGCGCCTGCGCCACCGCGCGCAACACCTGCGAGCCCGCCAGCCCGGCCGCAGCCAACGCCAGCGTGCCCTGCAGCCACTGGCGGCGCGTCAGGCCGGCAGGGGAGTCAGGAGAATGGGAACGGGGGGCCATTTCGACATCCTGTTGAAATTTTTGTGGGGAGAGATGGCAGGCGCCGCCAGCCTGACGCCCTGACTAGCCAATATAGGCGGCGCGGAACAGATCGCCAGCACCGCTGCCCCAAGCGCAAACCGTGCCAGCCCTTGCGTGCAAGCAAAGGGCGGCAGGCGGTGTTTGTCTATACTCAGCCGGTTCGCCGCATGTCGCCTACCACGCATCCGCCACGCATATGACTTCCATTGCCGATATCCGCACCGATTACGCCCGCGCCTCGCTCGACATCGTCGATGTCGATGCCAACCCCCTGCGCCAGTTCCGCCGCTGGTTCGACGAGGCCCTGAAAGCCGAGGTGGCCGAAGTCAACGCCATGACGCTTGCCACTGTAGACCCGCTGGGCCAACCCTCGGCCCGCATCGTGCTGCTCAAGAACCTGGACGAACGCGGCTTCACCTTCTTCACAAACTACGCCAGCCACAAGGGCGAGGAACTCGCCGCCAATCCCCGCGCTGCGCTGCTGTTCCATTGGATCGGGCTGGAGCGCCAGGTGCGCATTCAGGGCATCGTCGAAAAGGTAAGCGATGCCGAGAGCGACGCCTACTACCACTCGCGCCCGCTGGGTTCGCGCCTGGGCGCCTGGGCCTCGGAGCAAAGCAGCGAGGTGGCCGACCGCGCCACACTGGAAGCCCGCGAAGCCGAATACAGCCAGCGCTTTGGCGACGCCCCGCCGCGGCCGCCGCACTGGGGGGGCTATCGCCTGCTGCCCGAGCGGCTCGAGTTCTGGCAAGGCCGCCCATCGCGCCTGCATGATCGGTTGGAGTACCGCAAACAGGCCGACGGCAACTGGACGATCGTTCGCCTCGCCCCATAGGCCGAAGGGCGGAGGGGCGGATGCGCAATACGGATTACGCCATAGTTATTGTGCATCGCGTCATGCTGGCACGGCGCTTGCTGGCCGTGGATTGCGGCCAGCGCGCGCCCGTAAGACCCGCACAGCACAATGGGAAAGTTTGTCGTAAGCTAATGTGATGCGTTCGGGCCGCAATCCGATGGCCACCCCGAACATCTGCACATCAGGGAGGCGTCGACATGCTTTTCCATCAGGCGATTGACCGCAAGCTCGAGCAGTGGATCAAGGACATCCGTGAGTCCTCCAACCTCCCGATCCGCCTGCGCCTATGGAACGGCGACCAGTACGAACTGGGCCGTTTCGAGCAACCGCGTGTCACGCTTACCGTGCGCGAAGCCAGCGCCTTGCCCCTGCTGCTCGCGCCCACGCTCAACAATCTCGGCGAGGCGTATGTCCAGGAAAAGATCGACCTGGACGGCAAGCTGGCCGACATCATCAACGTTGCCTACGGCCTGGCCACTTCGGCCGCCACCACCAGCGGCAATGCGCTGGCCCGCGTGGTGCGCCACTTCGCCCATACGAAGGAAGGCGACAAGGAATCAATCCAGTACCACTACGACGTCTCCAACGATTTCTACAAGCTGTGGCTGGACCAGAACATGATCTACTCGTGCGCTTACTTCGAGAACGGCGACGAAACGATCGATCAGGCGCAGCTCAAGAAGATCGACCACATCCTCACCAAGATCCGCCTTCAACCGGGGCAAACGCTGCTCGACATCGGCTGCGGCTGGGGCGCGCTGGTGCTGCGTGCGGCGCAGGAATACGGTGCGCGCTGTCTGGGCGTGACGCTGTCGCAAAACCAGTACGACCTCGCCACCGAGCGCGTACGCGCCGCAGGCTTGCAAGATCAGATCGAAATCCGCATTCAGGATTACCGAGACCTTACCGGCCAGTTCGACCGCATCACCAGCGTTGGCATGTTCGAGCACGTTGGGCGCAAGAACCTGCCGGGCTATTTCCGCCGCATGCACGATCTGCTGGCCGATGGCGGTATCGCCATGAACCACGGCATCACCTCCACCGACCCTGAGGGTGGCGAGGCGTCCATGGGTGGCGGCGATTTCATTGATCGCTACGTTTTCCCGCAAGGGGAACTGCCGCATATCTCTCTGGCGCTTTCCGCTGCGCAGGACGGCGGCCTGGAAGCGCTTGACGTTGAAAGCCTGCGCCGCCACTATGCGCGCACGCTTGAGCACTGGGCCGAGCGCTTCGAGACCAACAGAGACACCATCCGCGCGATGGTGGGCGAGAAGAAGTACCGCATCTGGCGCGTCTACCTGGCCGGTTGTGCGCACGCCTTCGACGCTGACGAGATCTCGATTTTCCAGACCGTGCTGCAAAAAGCCGGCAAATCGGCGACCTCGATCCCGTGGTCGCGCCGCTATATCTACGCATAACCGTTTGGCCGCCAGTTCATCCGACCCTGCCCCCATCGACGATCTGTTTGGCGCGCCGCCAGCATCGAGCGACAGTGCGGCGACAGGGTTAGTCCGCCCTTCAGCCAAAACCGCATCCAGCCCCAAGCGCTCTTCCGCCCGCCAGGGCGTGATGCCAGCCACGGTGACACCCGAGGTGGCGGCGCTCGCGCAGCGCCTGCTGCGTGGGCTGCATGGGTTACGCATTGGCACGTCGTCATGGTCGTATCCGGGGTGGGATGGGCTGGTCTATGCGGGTGAGTATTCCGACTCAATGCTCGCGCGCAAGGGCTTGGCCGCGTACGCCAGGCACCCGCTGCTGCGCACGGTCAGCATCGATCGCGGTTTCTATTCACCGATTCCGCTGGCGGACTACGTGGCCTACGCGGCCAGCGTGCCGGAAGATTTCCGCTTTGCTGTCAAGGCAACGTCTGCCGTGTGCGACGCCTGGATTCGCGAATCGGACGGCCGCGGCCGTATGGCCAATCCCGCCTTCCTGAACGCGGAATTTGCGGTGCGGGATTTTGTCGAGCCGGCCACACGCGGGCTTGGCATGCGGTGCGGGCCGCTGGTGTTCCAACTTTCACCGCTCGGCGCGCTGGCCGAAGATGCGGCCGGTTTTGTGGAGCGGCTCGAAGCGTTTCTGACCGCGCTGCCGCCGCTCGATCCGCAGCGCAATCCGGATGCCAGCTACACAGTGGAGTTGCGCGACGCCACCTTGCTCACGCCACGCTTCATCAAGATGCTGCGTGCAGTTGGCGTGCGCTATTGCGTGGGCCTGCATGAGCGGATGCCGGCGGCGGATCGGCAGGCCGCTGCGGTTGCCCTGCTGGATGAAGGTGCGGGCGGCCCGCTGGTGGTGCGCTGGAACCTGAACAGCCGCTACCGCTACGCGCAGGCCGAAGCAGCGTACAAGCCGTTCAATAAGCTCGTCGATGAAGATCCGTTCTCGCGCGAGACGCTGGCCGACATGGCGGTGGCTGCACTGGCGGCCGGGCGCAAGGTAACGATTCTGGTGAGCAACAAGGCGGAAGGGTCGTCCCCGCTATCGTGCATCAAGCTGGCTGAGGCCATTGCTGCGCGCCTGCCGGCGGACGCGGCATAGCCCCAGCCCTTCCCGCTCAGCCCTGCAGGCGGTGCGCGAACTGCTTGCGGAACTTCGCCACCTTGGGCGAGATGACGAACGCGCAGTAACCCTGCGCCGGGTGGTCACGGAAGTAATTCTGGTGCTCGTCTTCTGCACGCCAGAAGGTCACCTTGCCGTCAGCGGCGTCCACCAGTTCCGTCACGATGGGCGCTTCGAAGATGTCGCTGGCGCCAAGTTCAGCAATGGCTGTGCGCGCCGTCGCCAGTTGCTCGGGTGTTTGCGCAAAAATGGCGGAGCGATACTGCGGCCCGACATCGTTGCCCTGCCGATCCGGCGTGGTCGGATCATGAATGGCGAAGAAGATGTCGAGAATCTCGCGATACGGGATCACCGCGGGGTCGAACTGCACTGCCACCACTTCAACGTGACCGGTGTTGCCATTACAGACGGCGCGGTAGCTGGGGTGATCGACATGGCCGCCGGCATAGCCGGACACCACGCTGCGCACACCCTGCACCTGCTGGAACACGGCTTCCAGGCACCAGAAACAGCCTCCGCCCAGGATGGCGGTCTCGAGGGCGCGTTGTTCAGTCATTCCGGGTCTCCTGCAAAGTGGATCGGGTTGCCATTGGTCGGCAGAGCACGCAAATCCTGACACGAGTCTGCCGAAGCACGCAAAGCCCTACGCCCAAACCGGACAATCCACCGTCCGTTACAATTGGGGCATCACTTTTGGTAGTTTGCATGGACCATCACGGAGCCATTCCCAGGCACACGCGCGACAGGGAGCCTTCCGCGCGCAAGCCGTCGGCGCATGGTAGCGCCACCCCGCCTGATTTCGATGCCGCGCATTTCAGGCATGCCCTGTCCCAGTTTGCCACTGGTGTGACGGTGGTCACCACGCGCTCGGAAGGCGCGCCGGGCACACCAGCGTTCGTCGGGGTGACGGCCAGCTCGTTCAATTCGGTGTCGCTGGACCCGCCGCTGGTGCTGTGGAGCCTGGGCATGCAGGCGAATTCATTCCCGCTGTTCCATGCTGGCTCGCACTACGTGATCAATATCCTCGCGGCTGAGCAGTTGGACCTGTGCAAGCGCTTCGCCACGCTCAAGGGCGATCGTTTTGCCAACATTGACTACCGCCTGAGCCCGACTGGCTTGCCGATTCTCGCGCAATCATTGGCGTGGTTCGAGTGCCATAACCGCAGCCGCTACGACGAAGGCGACCACGTTATCTTCGTGGGCGAAGTCGAACGCTGCGGCGTGATCGATCCCGACGGTGCACCGCTGGTGTTCCATCGCGGCGCGTTCTCTTCGCTCACGCACATCGGCACGTAGCCCGCCACATCATGCGGACGTGGCCGCCTTCTGCGGCGCTTCCGCCTCGATACCCCAGTCCCCGAATTCATACCAGTCATCGCCAAGCAACTCGGCAGGGTGCTGGGTGCGGCCCGAGCCGTTGCCACAGCCCAATGCATCGGTAGAGCAATACTTGTCGCAGCCCCAGCAGATGCGCTCGGGGTGCACAGGATGCAGCGGAAATTTCTTGGCCATGGCCCGCTCCGGTCGACAACACAAGGCCACTATCCGCGCATGCCACCCGCAGGGGATTGATCCTCGTCAGAAAGTGCGGCGCTAGCTTGCTTTGCCTCGCTTGCCCGTCGCGCTGCCTTCCAGCGGGCGGACGCCGCGTGCTTCCATGAGCAATGCCAGGCCGCCATCGCGGTCCTTGATGGTGCGCAGGACGATGTTTGAGCGGATGTCCATCACGCCCGGCGTCTTGTACAGACGCTCAATGATGAACTCAGAGTAGTGCTGCAGGTTGGGCGCCTGCACGCGCAGGATGTAATTGCAGTCTCCCGTGATGATGTAAGCGGCCACGATCTCGGGCCAGCTCTGCACGGCGGCCATGAAGGTCTCGTGCCAGCCCGTCACGTCTTGCCGCATCGACACCTGCACGATGGCCTCCAGCTCCAGCCCCAGCGCCACCCTGCCCAATTGCGCCCGGTACCCGGTGATGGCGCCGCCCTCTTCCAGCATCCGCACGCGCCGCAGGCACGCCGACGGCGACAGCGCCACGCGCTCGGCCAAGTCCTGGTTGCTGATGCGGCCGTCTTCCTGCAAGACCTTGAGAATGCGCAGATCGGTGGTGTCGAGTTGCATTTATCGTCGTTCTTTGCGCCATTTCTTTAATGTGTTGAATTTTATGCGACTTCATTGAAATTTTGCGCACGAATATGCAAACCCATTGCGCGTGGATTTCCCTATCATTCCGGCACCGATTCACACTTTTTCACACGCGTTTTTGCCTCGGAGCCGCCTTGGAACGCACTTTGTGGGACATCAGCCCCGCCCTTTCCGCCGCCACGCCCATCTGGCCCGGCGACACGCCGTTTTCGCAGGAAATTGCGTGGAAGCTCGAAGGTGACTGTCCAGTCAACGTCGGGCGCATCACGCTGTCGCCGCACACGGGCGCGCATGCCGATGCGCCGCTGCACTACCGTGCGGACGGTGCGGCGATTGGCGAGGTACCGCTCGATGCTTACCTTGGCCCGTGCCGCGTCATCCACTGCGTGGGCGTGGCGCGCGTCGAACCCGAACACGTACGTGAGGCATTGACCGACACACCGCCGCGCGTACTGCTGCGCACTTACGCGCAAATGCCGCAGACCAAGTGGGACGACCACTTCGCCGCGATCGCGCCCGAAACCATCGAACTGCTGGCCGCGCAGGGCGTGCGCCTGATCGGCGTCGATACCGCCTCGCTCGACCCGCAGACCTCCAAGACCATGGACGCGCATCACGCCGTCGGCAAACACGGTCTCGCCATCCTCGAAGGGCTGGTGCTCGACGACGTGCCCGCCGGCGACTACGAACTGATCGCCCTGCCGCTCAAGTTCGCCACGCTTGATGCGAGCCCGGTGCGCGCCGTGCTGCGCAGCCTGCCCTGATCCACACAACGACAAAACACCAACCGCTTTTTTCGCCCCCGCATTCACATGACCATCACCCGCAACGCCTGCCTCGAACGCGACGCAGCCGACCCGATCGCCCCGCTGCGCGATGCCTTTGCGCTGCCCGACGGCGTGATCTACCTGGATGGCAACTCGCTCGGCGCACGCCCGAAAGCTGCGCTCGCCCGCGCGCAGGAAGTCGTCGCCAACGAATGGGGCGACGGCCTGATCCGCAGTTGGAACCAGGCCGGCTGGTTTGAGCTGCCGCGCCGCCTGGGCAACAAGCTCGCCCCACTGATTGGCGCACGCGAAGACGAAGTGGTCGTCACCGATACGACGTCGATCAACCTCTTCAAGGTGCTGGCGGCCGCGATTCGCGTGCAGCGTGAAGACGCGCCGAATCGCAAAATCATCGTCTCGGAAACGCACAATTTTCCGACCGACCTGTACATCGCCGAAGGGCTGGCCGACTTGCTGCGCGACGGCTACAGGCTGCGCCTGATCGATTCGCCAGACGAGCTGGAAGGCGCGCTGGGCGACGACGTTGTCGTGACCATGCTCACACACGTGAACTACAAGAGCGGGCACATGTATGACATGGCGGCCGTCTCGGCACTCGCGCACAAGCACGGTGCGCTGACGGTCTGGGATCTGGCGCACTCGGCGGGCGCCGTGCCCGTTGACTTGCACGCCGGCGGCGCGGATTACGCCATCGGCTGCACGTACAAGTATCTGAATGGCGGCCCAGGCTCGCCCGCCTTCGTGTGGGTGGCGCCTGCGCTGCGCGAGCGTTTCTGGCAGCCGCTGTCGGGCTGGTGGGGCCATGCGCGTCCGTTCGCCATGGAGCCACGCTACGACACCGATGCCGGCATCGGCCGCTTCCTGTGCGGCACACAGCCGATCACCTCCATGGCGATGGTCGAATGCGGGCTCGACCTGTTTGCACAGACATCGATGGCGGAGCTGCGCACCAAATCCCTCGCGCTGACCGACCTCTTCATCACGCTGGTGGAAACGCGCTGCGCAGACTTTCCGCTCACGCTCATCACGCCGCGTGAGCACGCAGTGCGCGGCAGCCACGTCAGCTACGAACACCCGAACGGCTATGCCGTGGTGCAGGCACTGATCGCGCGCGGCGTAATCGGGGACTACCGTGAGCCGCGCATCATGCGCTTCGGCTTCACGCCGCTATACACGAGCTTTGCCGATGTGTGGGACGCCGTGGAGGCGCTGCGCGACGTGCTGGAAAGCGGCACATGGCAATCGGCCCAATTCAACGAACGTACGCTGGTGACCTGAGATGTCGAACCCCATTGACCCGATCAAACCTGCAGCATCGGGCTGCCCCATGCACGCTGCACCCGGCAACGATGGCGAGAACTGGCACAACGCGCAGCTCGATTTCTCGAAATCGATGAGCTATGGCGACTATCTCGCGCTCGACCAGATTCTGAACGCGCAGCATCCGCGCTCGCCGGACCACAACGAGATGCTCTTCATCGTGCAGCACCAGACCACGGAGTTGTGGATGAAGCTGATGCTGCACGAGCTGCGCGCCGCGCGTGACTGCGTGCGCAACGACAACCTGCCGCCCGCGTTCAAAATGCTGGCGCGCGTGTCGCGCATCATGGATCAGCTTGTACAGGCGTGGAACGTGCTAGCCACGATGACACCGCCCGAGTACTCGGCCATGCGCCCGCACCTTGGGCAATCGTCGGGCTTTCAGTCGTATCAGTACCGCGAGATCGAGTTCATCCTGGGCAACAAGAACGCGGCGATGCTCAAGCCGCACGCGCATCGTCCGGAGCATTACGCGCAGGTGAAGGCCGCGCTGGAAACGCCGTCGCTGTACGACGAAGCGGTGCGCTACATGGCGCGCCACGGTTTTGCGTTTGACGCCGATTGCGTGGAGCGCGACTGGTCGCGCCCGGTCACCTACAACGCCTCGGTGGAAGCCGCGTGGCTGGAGGTCTACCGCGACCCGACACACCACTGGGAGCTATACGAACTCGCTGAGAAGTTCGTCGACCTGGAAGACGCGTTCCGGCAATGGCGCTTCCGGCATGTGACGACGGTGGAACGCGTGATCGGCTTCAAGCGTGGTACCGGCGGCACCGAAGGCGTGGGCTATCTGCGCAAGATGCTGGATGTGGTGTTGTTTCCGGAGCTTTGGAAGTTGCGCACCGACCTGTGATGGGCGCTGTTGGTTCATCCCCGGTTTCATCTCCTGCCGGGGATGAAACAAGGGGATGCACCATAAGCACATCCCCCGGCGGGCGCCCACACACACAACAATCAGCCTTACGCTCCGTTCAGGCGATTGTCGCTACGCGAGGTCGTGGTCACCTTCCCATCCGGCCCAAAGTGCACATTGAAGAACGCCTTCTCAGTCGGGCTTTCCATCCACCGGTAACCCCAAACCTCTTCCTGCTTCAACCGAAACGCCTCAACCTTCCCCGGCTTGCCGAGCATCCGGCGGACGTCGTCCTTGCTCTGCCCAACCCGCACGCGTCCAAAGTTCTCTGCCGTCAGTACCTGATCGATCTTCTGCACGTGCCCGTCGGGGCCGATCGTCACCATCCAGGTTGAAGTCCCTTCCGGCCCGCGCGGATACTCCAGTTGCCGCGTGCCGCCCTCGTTCTCCCAGATCATCTCTGGCTGACCTGCGGTGGCCTTCACATCGGCTTCGGTGGATTGTCCGGGCACGATGTCCTTGAACAACAGGTTGTCGGGCTTGGCCGACTGCCACGCCCGTTTGGCGGCGTCACCCACGCGATCGACGGCTTGGTCAACCTTCTGCTGATCGCAACCGAACAGCCCCAGCAATGACGCCAGAATTCCCATGGTGACCCCCACTTGTGCCAGTTGACGATGCGGCATGGACCCTCCCGTTCAAACGTGTATTCCTCGCATTCTGGCAGCCGGATTACCCGATTACCACCGCTTGTTGAACAGCACCGACGCGCCGTTGATCGTGCCGCCGCGCGCCACCACGGACCACCGCCGTGAGAACTGCCACGTCAGTTTGACGATGGAATCGGCCGTCGACAGGCTCTGTTCGTACCCGACCGTGATGCGCTCCGAAATCGCCTTGCCCAGGCTCACCACCTGCGGATCAGTCAGCCCGGCGGTGGACGGCCCGATGGAAAACTCGTCGAGCCCAATGCGCCGCGCCACGTTCTTGCCGGCCACGTTGCCCAACAGGCCAAGCGCCGCGCCGGACATCGCCTGCTGCTGGCCCAGGCCCGCGTTCGATGCGCTGTAGCCGAACATCAGCCACGAGAGTTTGTCTTCGTCGGGCACATTCGGCTCGGAGACGAGCTTTACGCGCGGCTGGCGCACGGTGCCCGTCACCTGCACGCCGGCCTCGACTTCCTGGTTGCGCCGCATGGCGGTGATGTTGAATGACGGATTGTTGATCGGCCCGACAAAGTTCAGCACGCCCTGCTCGATGGCCAGCTTGCGGCCGAACGCCTCGTACGTGCTGCCCTGGCGCACGTAGATCGTGCCGGTGCCACGCAGAGGCACCAGCGGTTCGCTGTGCACGTGCATCTGGCCGCCGAGCGAGAGGTCTGCGCCCGCGCCCTTGAAGCGGAAGTTGTCGCCAAAATCAACATCGACATCGACCACCGGGCTGAAGCGGCCAGCGGGCTTTTCTTCGCGTTTGACGCCACGCTCGGCCTGGTTGCGAGCGGCATCGGCGCGGCGCACGATGACCACATCGTCGCCCAACGCCGGTGCGCCGTCTTTCGGCAGATCGAACAAGCCGCGGTCAACTTTGAACTTGCCGGTGATGGCCACGCGGTCGTTGTCGTTGGCGATGCGCGCCTGGCCGGAGAGCACCAGCGTGCGGTCCGGATCGGCGAAGAGCTGCAGCTTGTCGGCCACGATGGAGCCGGCCAGATTCGGGTTGGCCTCGCCAAGCTGCACGCGGCCCTGTGCCCGCACGGTGCCGTCGCCGCCGTGGAACATCACCTCCTGCAGGTCGACCACGTTCTGGTCGAGCGCCACGCGCACCACGCCCTTGGTCAGGCGGATGCCCTGGTCATATAGCGCCACGTCAATGTCCTGCCCCGTCAGGAAGCCGCTCACCTTGGGCGCGCCCACCGTTCCGGCAAACGTCAGGCTGGCCGCCAACTGGCCGTCCGTTGCGATGTCAGGGCCAAGCAAGTCGCCAATGCCCTTGAGGTGCGGCAGGCTGATCGTCAAGCCGCCGGACAGAGGCGAGGCAGGTGCCATCAGTGCCAATGCGCCCGGCCCCGGATCACGCACGAGCCCGACACCGGCATCGAGGTAGAGATTGCCGACGCGCGTGGATTGCACGTTGCCGCGCAGCCCCAGGCGCATGCCTTCGCCGCGCACTTCCACAGTCGCTTCGGTCAGGCCCAGCGGCGTGAAACCGCGGCCGGCGTTGATCGACAGATCGCCGCTGCGGCGGGCGATGCGCGCAGTGCCGGTAGCTGTGCTGCCGAGGTCCAGATCCCATTGGCCGTCGACGACGAGATCCGTGCGTACCGGCGGTGCCTGGCCCGTCCAGGTGCGTACAAGCTCCAGCACCCGAGCGGTCTGCAAACCGTCGACGTGCCCGGCGCTGCGCACGTGGCCCTGTGTGGATTCAATGCGCTCGATATGGATGGGCGTCTGATCCAGCGTCAGGTCTGCGCGGCCCATCAGGAGGCGGCCCGGCGCTACCGACAGGCGCACCGGCGCCGTGAGCTGCAGGTTGGGTGCGCCCTGCGCCGACAGCGCGGAGATCGTGCCATCCCATCCGTCGCCGTCCTTGGCCGGCGTCAGCGCGCCATCCCCCGCCAGCGCGAACCTGAACGGCTGGTTGCGCACGTTACCGTCAGCATCCGCGCGGAAGCGATGGGCGCGGCGCGTGCCGTCCAGCGTGGCGTGCACCTCGCGCAACGACAGGCTCGGGCCCGTCACGCGCTGCGCAGTCAGCTCGAACAGCAATGGCCCGTCGATCCCGTCGCGGATCTGCGCACGGCCGTGGGCGGTATCGATCTTGTTGCCTTGATAGGCGAGCTGGTTGGCGCGGAACGTGGCATCGACCTGTGGCCGCTTGATCGTGCCGGACACATCGCCCGACAAGGTCAGCGCGCCGCTCACGCCAAGCTGCAAACGCGCAAGCTGCGGCGCGTCGACTTCAACATGCATGCGGTCGCCTGCCCCCCCAAAGCTGCCGCGCAGGCTGGCCTTGTTGCCTGCCATGTCGAGTTTCGCATCGCTGGGCAGCAGGCGTTCGCCGCGCAAATGGACGTTGCCGTCGCCGGTCATCGGCAAGCCGGCGTAGTCACTGTCGCGCACGGCAAACTTGATGGCCGCGTCGATCGGCTCACCCAGCGTGCCGCGCGCATCAAACTCCGCATTGATGCGGCCCTTGGCCACCTTCGCCAGCCGCGACGGATCGAACTCCGCCAGGTTGCCCTTGAAGGCGAACGACTGCGCATCGTCATGCTTGAGCGTGCCCGCCAGCGTCAGCCGCGAACGGCCAAGCGATACCTGTGCGTTCTCGACCGCTACCAGCGCCGCATCGAGCACCGCCTTTGCTTGCGCACGCATATCGCCACCCGCCAGATCCAGCGCCACATGCTGCGTGCCGCCCGCAAAGTCGACGGTGATGGGGCCAGCGAGTTTCGTCTTCTCCAGCGAGGCGTGCAGCGCCTGCAAGTCAAGCTGGCGCACATCGACGCGTAACGTGCCGTGGCCTTTTTGCACATCGGCACCGCCCGTTAATTGCGCGCCGCCCAGCAGCCGCACATCCAGGCCGGTGAGCTGCTGTTCGTCTTCGTTCAGCCGCACCTGCGCGCGCAGCGATTGCAGCGGCAGCTTCTGCTTGTCGAGCGTACCGGCCTGCGCATTGTCGATCTGGATGGGGCCGGATACCGTCAACATCTTGCCCTTCTCGTCGGGACGCAAATCGGCGTGGATCGACAGCGACGCTTCTGGCGCACCCGGCGCAAACGCACGCGGATTCACGTGCTCCGCCGATATCACGGCGCGCGATAGCGGCAACGCGCCGAACGGCGTGGCGTCAATCAGCGCCTGTGCGGTCAGCTTGGCGCCGGTGCCGGTCGCGTCGATATGCAGCGTCTCAAGCGAACCCGACAGCTGCGCGGACACCGATGCATCCTGCTTCTGCCCATTCGCCTCGAATTGCGTGGCGAGCGTCGCAGCGCCGGTAAGCGGATACGGCCGCGTGCCAGTCATGCGCAAGGTGGCGGCCAGCTTGCCAGCCGGCGTTTGCATGCCGTCGAGCAGCACGTTGTGATGCACGCCGTCTGTGTGCAGGCTGCCGGCAATCGACTTCAGTTCGGTGGTCGACGTGCCCTGCCGGACGGCAAGACGATCGACGGCAAGGCGGTCCACATCCAGCGCCAGCGGCAACACGAGCGAATCGGGCGGGCCGCTCCGCGGTGAGGGCGGTGTCGGATGCAGGATCACCTCGACATTGCCCACACGCAGATAGGCGAAGTGCACATGCCACGGGCCACGCGTGACGGCCCAGCGGCCTTCCACGTGGTCGATACGCACTTCCGTGCTGCCCGCGCGCACGTGCAGATCACGCAACGACAGGCCCTTGCGCACCGTGCCGCCCTCCAGCTTGCCGGACACATAGGCGTGGCCAAAGCGGGTGGCGAGCGACCACAACTGCGCCGTGCCCGACTGCGAATGAATCGCCCAGACCAGCCAGCCGGCCAGCGCCAGCACGATCACCAGCACAAGGGCGATGAAGCCACCGAACCAGCGCAGCGTGCGGCGGCCCCAGCCTCGCTCGGGGCGCTTGGGGCGCTCGGGGCGCGGTGCGTCGGGCGGGTTGTCGTCAGGCGTTTGCGAATCGGTCATGTCGCCGCCTCCAGACGGCAATCGGTCAGTTTGCCCCCGCAGTGTCGGCGGCTGGCGGCATTCGCGGCCGCGCGCGTCTGCGCCACGCGGAGCCTCTGCTTACTGCTCATACTGGCCTTCAGAACGCGATGCCCAGCGACACGCTCGGCCGGAACTGCTTCTGTTGGATGCCATAGGCCATATCAAGCTGGATCGGCCCAACCGGGCTCTTCCAGCGCACGCCGATGCCCACGCCGTTGAACCAGCGGCGCTCCGACCAGTTGTCGGTGGCGGTGCCGGTATCCCAGAACACGGCGGCGCCCCATTGCGGCAGGAACCAGCGTTGATACTCCAACCCGCCTGTCACGAGGAACTTGGTCGGCAGCGTGCTGCCGTTGACGTCGTTACCGATGCTCTGGAAATCGTAGCCGCGCACTGACTGCGTGCCGCCCGTGCGAAAGCGCAGCGTGGCCGGCACGCCATCGCCCGAACCGGAGGTGATGACCGCACCCAGCTCCCCCCGCGCGACAAAAATATCGCGCTGCCCAACCGGCACGAACTGGCGGATACGGCTGTACGAACGCACAAACGATTGGTCCGTCAGCACGCCCTTCACCGCAGCGCCGATCTGCGTCGTGATGATGTTGCCGCGGCGCGGGAACAGCGGGTCGTCCACATCGCGGCGCGTCCAGGCAAAGCCGGGCACGAGTGCCTTGCTCAACTGGCGCTCGGCGCCTTCGGGGCGCAAGTCGTCGTAGTAGAAATCAACGGTAAACGAGGTCTCGTAGATACCACGCACGCGTGTCTGCTTGAAGCCGGAACGATAGCTGCGCGTCTCGGTGCCCGAGGTATCGGTGCGGTCCATGCTGGTGTAGACGCTGTTCACGTATTGCTTGTCGTCGGGCGGCACGGTCACGCCCGCAAACAAGTATTGGCGACGCTGTTCGATACGGGCTTGCGTGTCGACCACCCATGCCTTGCTGAACAGATTCAGATACTGATAGCGCCCTTCCACCGAGGCGCCGGTATCTGTGCCGTAACCCACACCACTGGTGATGCGGTTGGGCGGGTACTCCCGCACGCGCACACGCACTGGCGCGTTGACCGGATTCTTCGGGTCATCGCCCAAGTCAACGATGGCATTGGAGAAATACGGCTGCCCCTGAATGGCGGCCTGCAACGATTGCAAACGATCGGCCGAGTAATCCTCGCCCACGCGCAACGGGTTCACGTGGTCGATGATGCTGTGCGGGTAGCGCGACAGACCCTGTACATTCAACGGCCCGAGCGTGTAAGCGGGGCCGCTGTCATAGCTCACCGCCAGGTCCGCCTTGCTTTCGTCCGGATCGACCCGCGCCTGCGACGATGTCTGCTTGGCCGCGTAATAACGTTTGCTTTGCAGCGCAGCCAAACCGTCGTCCTTGGCCTTGTCCCACCCGGCCTGGCGGAAGGCCATGCCATGCTGCAGCCCCCATGATTTCTTCAGTTCATCAATGCGCTTGGCGTCCTGCGTGATCGCGCCGGTAAAGTCGAGCGCTACGACGTCGATGGTGGTACGCGGGCCAGGCTCCACCTTCACGTTGACCACACGGTGCTCCGGCGGGCCCTCCAGCTTCGCGGTCGCTTTGGGTACGAAATAGCCTTCGGTGGCCGTCAGCTTGGTGACCTGATCGCCAATGGTCTCGACCATGTACTGGAGCTGATCGTCAGTGATGTCTTTGCGATCTTTGTAGCGCGGCAGATCCAGGTGGCGCTCAAGCAGGTCACGGATAGACTTCGGCGCGTCGATCTTGACGTCGTACTCGGCATGCGCCGGCGCGCAGGCGAGGGACATGGCAACGCCAGCCCACAGCACGACGGCGGGCAAACCAGGGAAACGAAAGCGTGGTGGTCGTGACGGTCGCGATGGTCGATTGGAGCCGGTCATCGTGGCAAACGTGGCGCCGCCCCACGGGCCGGCTGCGTCAAAGGAAAGGCGTATTTGACCATACCGACCCCGGCGGGTGCCCAGGCAAATGCAACGAATGCTGCCTTCCGGATCGGCCAGAGGGGTTTCGCACGTGCCGTGCCCGCGGGCTATACCACGGCCAATACGGTAAAATGCGCCGGTTTTCCGTCCGGGCGCTTTTCGGGCGGGCAAGATCACACAACATCACATACCGCCATGGCCCTGTACAAGTCCGAGATCACCCAGTTTCTGGAAGAACTCAAGACCCAGAAGCCCGACCTGGAAGCGCAGCAGCGCCAAGGTCGCTCCCTGCTGTGGGACAAGGACCCGATTGACCTGGAAGAGCGTGCACGCGCCAAGTCAGCCCGCGTGGCGCAAAAGCCTTACGTCTACTCGCTGGACTGATCGGCCGACGGGCCGCAAACCCGTCAGGCTCGCCGCCGCATGACCACATCCGCGCAGGACAAGCTGCCACTGCCCGTCGAGCTGCCCAGCGTGGCGCCCGATCAGGATTCCACGCCCGTGCAGGTCGACGGCCTCGCATTTGCGCGGCTCTACGGCGAGCCGCTGTTCAAGCTCCCGCAGGATCTCTACATCCCGCCCGATGCGCTCGAGATCTTCCTTGAGGCGTTTGAAGGGCCGCTGGACTTGCTGCTGTATCTGATCCGCCGCCAGAACTTCAACGTGCTGGACATTCCGCTGGCGCAGGTCACGCGACAGTACCTGGCGTACATCGAGCAGATCCGCGCGACCAACCTTGAGCTGGCCGCCGAATACCTGCTGATGGCCGCCATGCTGATCGAGATCAAGTCGCGCATGCTGCTGCCGGTCAAGAAAACCGACGAAGGCGTTGAACCCGAAGACCCGCGCGCCGAACTGGTGCGCCGCCTGCTCGAATACGAGCAGATGAAGCTGGCCGCCCAGAAGCTCGACACCGTACCGCAGCTGGGCCGCGACTTCCTGCGCGCCCAGGTCTACATCGAGCAAAGCCTCGCGCCGCGCTACCCCGACGTCAATTCCGACGACCTGCGCATCGCGTGGGCCGATGTGCTGCGCCGGGCAAAGCTCACGCAGCATCACAAGATCTCGCGCGAAGAGCTGTCTGTGCGCGAGCACATGAGCCAGATCCTGCGCCGTCTGCAGCACGCGCGGTTTATGGAGTTCACCGAGCTGTTTGAAGAAGCGATCCAGTCCGGCAAGGGCGCACCCATCGTGGTGGTCAACTTTGTCGCCATGCTGGAGCTTTCGCGCGAATCGCTGCTCGAAATCACGCAGGCTGAACCGTACGCGCCCATTTACGTGCGCCTCGCCTACTCCCCGACCTGACCCAGCGTCAGGTCAGCCAGGTCACACAACAACTATGAAAGTCATCTCGTCGATCCAGGAACTGCGCGACCAATTGCGCGGCCAGAACCGCGTCGCCTTCGTGCCGACCATGGGCAACCTGCATGAGGGCCACCTGAGCCTGATGCGCCTGGCGCGCCAGCACGGCGATCCGGTGGTGGCCTCCATCTTCGTGAACCGCCTGCAATTTGGTCCGAACGAAGACTTCGACAAATACCCGCGCACGCTGCAGGACGACATTGAAAAGCTGCAGAAGGAAGGTGTGTACGTGCTGTTCGCCCCCACCGAGCGCGACATGTACCCCGAGCCGCAGGAATACCGCGTCGACCCGCCACACGACCTGGGCGACACGCTGGAAGGCGAGTTCCGCCCCGGCTTCTTCAAGGGCGTGTGCACGGTGGTAATGAAGCTGTTCTGCTGCGTGCAGCCGCGCGTGGCCGTGTTCGGCAAGAAGGACTACCAGCAGTTGATGATCGTGCGCCGCATGGCCCATCAGTTTGCGCTGCCGGTAGACATCATCCCGGCCGAAACGGTGCGCGCGGATGACGGCCTGGCGCTATCGTCACGCAACGTCTACCTGACCAACGAAGAGCGCGCCGAAGCGCCCGAGCTGTACCGCACGCTGCATCAGGTGCGCCAGGACGTGCTGGAAACCGTGTTGCAGGGCCAGGCCTCGCATGAAGAGGTGACCAACAAGGCGATGGAGTATCTGCGTGGCCGCGGCTGGCAACCCGACTATGTGGCCGTGCGCCGCCGTACCGATCTGCAAAAGCCGACGCCCGAGAACGTCGCCGCAGGTGAACCACTGGTCGTGCTGACTGCGGCCAAGCTCGGCAAGACGCGCCTGATCGACAACCTCGAGATCTGACAAGGCCGGCAGGCCGGGCAATCCGCGCGGCACTGCCAATCGTCAAGTCACCAGGTCAGAAGCGGCACCACGGTTGAGCGCACCTGCTCGCTGGAGATCACCCCAAAGTAGCGCCCATCAAAATCTGCTCCGGACCGCTCGCGTAAGACAAGGCGGTGTCCCACCTGTCAGTGATGTAGAAAACCGGCGGCCTGCTGGCAACGGCCATGCCGGTACGCAGCGCACCGGACGGCTCAATACCTCGCGCCAGGATTCGTTGATAACCGGAAAGGCTGGTGCCGTGATATCCGATCTTTCTTGCCGTTGGCGGCAAACCCGGCGGAATGGCAACGCGTGAAGCGTGCGGTTGGCTGTCATCCAGATCCGGTGTGTTCCGGCCGCTACCGGACGGTTGAACAGCACCCGCGCAGGCCGTTCTGATTCCTGTCCATAGCTCGCGGAGTCTGGACCGCTCCGTGCTGGGTGTTCGCGCCTCACCGGGTAACTGGTTGGATGGCACGCCATCTCCTTATCGCCGACACGTCAATCGGGCGATGACGCCCGAGGCCTGGCCTGCGCGCCAACGTATCAATGTGTCAATGGGGGCAGAGCGGTCAATCGGCCAGGGCGTCGCTTGTATGCGGGCCGGCGGAAGCAGCGTGGCCCGTCTGGTCCAACCATGAAAGGATGCCGCTCCACTGCTCCACGTCTTTGGCGACGCGCGAGGGCGCCACGTCCCAGAGCGTCAGGCCGTGCGCGGCCAGTTGCACGTAGTTCTGGGTATCCCGCAGATAACCGAGGATGGGAACCTCCAGCCCCTGCACGAAGCGCTGAAGCTGTTCAGCGGCGCGCGTGCGCATGTCCACGCGCATGCCGACCACGCCCAACTTGACTTCGCCATGGCGCACCGGCTTTTCGTCGGCCAGTTTGCGCAGGAAGGCCTGCGTAGCGAGGATGTCAAACATCGAGGGCTGCAGCGGCACGATCACATAGCCGGACATCTTGACCAGATCGCTCAGGCGCCAGCCATGCAGGCCGGCCGGGGTGTCGAGCACCACATGCGTGGTGCCCTTGGGCGGCTTGGCGATGTGGTCGGCGCTGATTTCCCAAGTGCGGATGGGCTTGGCGGTCTCGGGGCGCAGCGCCAGCCACTCGCGTGAGGACTGCTGGCGGTCGGTGTCGCCCAGCATTACGGCGTGATCCTGCGCGGCAAAGTAGCCGGCCAGATTGGTCGCCAAGGTGCTTTTGCCCACCCCGCCCTTCGGATTCGCTACAACGGCCACCGGCATGCATGCCTCCTTGTCCACATCGCGCGCTCGCTGAGTCGTGTGCTGATTCAATCACTCATCGAATCTGCCCATCCGCAATTATGGCTCAGCCCGCACGTGGCGGCGCTCCGAAGAGCGCGGCGAGGTCCAGATGCGCCTCGCACGTGTCGGCAAGGCGTTCGAGCGATGCCTCACGCAATGCGGCGTAGTCCTGCGCCTGCGCATCGCGCACGCCGGCCCAGGCGAGCAGCGCGCGGCAAGCGTGGGGCGCATCGAACAAACCGTGCAGGTAGGTGGCGAGGATTTGCCCATCGGCGGAGATCGCGCCATCTGCGCGGCCATCGTCGAGTTGCACGGCGGGCCGTGTGAGCGCCGGCCCCGCTGTCACGCCCATGTGGATTTCGTAACCGGTCATGGTTGCGCCGCCCGCTGCCAGCGCGCCGCGCACCTGACGCAATTGCTTGGCGGTCTCCAGCGTGGTCTCGAAATCAAGATAGCCAAGGCCCTCGACGCTGCCGGGCGCGCCCTCCAGCCCTTGCGGATCGTGCAAACGCCGACCGAGCATCTGCAGACCGCCGCAGATACCGATCAGCTTGCCGCCATACCGCAGATGCCGCGCGATGGCCGCTTCCCAGCCATTGGCCCGCAACCAGGCAAGGTCGGCCTGCACGCTCTTGCTGCCTGGCAGGATGATGAGGTCGGCCGGCGGAATCGGCTGCCCCGGACCAATCAGGCGCACGTCCACTTGCGGGTGCGCACGCAGTGCATCGAAATCGGTGTGGTTGGACACGCGCGGCAGCACCGGAATCACTACGCGTAGCGCATCGTCTGAAGCCGCATGCTGCGCCGTCTGCACTGCATCTTCCGCGTCAAGGTGCAGGCCGTGCAGGTAGGGCAGCACGCCAAACACCGGCTTGCCCGTCTGTGCGGTCAGCCAGTCAAGCCCCGGCGTGAGCAGTGAAATGTCGCCACGAAACCGGTTGATGACGAAGCCGGTCACGCGCGCACGTTCGCTCTCCGACAGGCAGGCGAGCGTACCGACAAGGTGCGCGAATACGCCACCACGATCGATGTCCGCGACGAGCACGACCGGGCAATCGACCGCTTCGGCAAAGCCCATGTTGGCGATGTCGCGGTCGCGCAGGTTGATCTCAGCCGGGCTGCCTGCGCCTTCCACCAGCACGAGGTCGTATTGCGCACGCAGGCGCGTGTGCGATTCGAGCACGGCAGCCATGGCAGTGGGCTTGTAGTCGTGATACGCGCGGGCGTCGAGGTCGCAGCGTGGCAGGCCGTGGATGATGATCTGCGCACCGGTATCGCTGTTGGGCTTGAGCAGCACGGGGTTCATGTCGACGGTGGGCGCCACGCCTGCGGCCAGTGCCTGCAATGCCTGCGCGCGGCCGATCTCGCCGCCGTCAGCGGTGACAGCGCTGTTGAGCGCCATGTTCTGCGGCTTGAACGGCGCCACGCGCGCACCCGCGCGAGACGCAACGCGGCACAGTCCTGCGACCAGCGTGCTCTTGCCGGCATCAGACGTGGTGCCCTGGATCATCAGCGTGCCGCGATACTCGGACAGCGGCACAGAAATCGGTGGCTTTGACATGCGCGGATTATCGCACCCGCCCTCCTGCCGCCTCGCTAGAATGCAGGGATGTCACGCCGCCTCACACTCGTCCTCGGTGGTGCCCGCTCGGGCAAGAGCCATCACGCTGAACAGCTCGCCCTGCAATGCGCGGGGCCAGTCACGTACGTCGCCACCGCCAATGAGGGCGATGAAGAGATGCAACTGCGCGTGGCCCTGCACCGCGCGCGCCGCCCAGCCGATTGGGGCTTGGTTGAAGCGCCCGTGCACCTGGCCGAAGCGCTCTACACGCACACGCAACACGGCGGTTGTGTGCTGGTCGATTGCATGACGCTGTGGCTCAACAACCTGCTCTTCTCCGAGCATCACGAATACCCCGAGACTGGCCTCATCACGCCGCCTGACGCCTGGACAGCCGAGATGGACGCGCTGCTCACTGCCCTGCCGCTGCTGCCCGGCGAGGTCATTCTCGTGAGCAACGAGATCGGCCTGGGCGTGGTGCCGATGGGCGCCGTCACGCGCTTCTATGTGGATGAGCTGGGCCGGCTGAACCAACGCCTGGCCGCACTGGCCGACAACGTGCATCTGCTGGTAGCTGGCATTCCGATGGTGGTGAAAGGGCCGGCACTCGGTGCAGCAACGTGAGCTTTCCGGTGGGTGGCGTGGGTAGCGTGGGTAGCGTATGGGATCTCGGATGGCCCCTCGTCGCGCTCGCCACGCTCGCGGGCGTGCTGCTCGATCGGCTGTTTGGCGAGGTGCCGCGCTGGCATCCGCTGGTCGGCTTCGGGCGCATCGCCACAGCCATTGAGCGCTGCATGAACTACGCGCCTGCAGCGTTGGCCTGGTCGCGCATCGTTGGTCTCATCGCGTGGCTGATCACGGTGCTGCCGTTCGTGCTGTTGGCAGAATGGCTCGTCATCATGGTGCGTCATGCATCGCCATGGCTGGGGGTTGCGCTCAATGCCATCGCGCTCTATTTCGCCATCGGCGCGCGCAGCCTGCATGACCACATCGCGCCGATTGCGCTTGCGCTGTGCGATGCGGATCTGCCCCGCGCACGCGCACTCGCCTCACGCATCGTCTCGCGTGACTTGTCTGAAGCGACCGACGAACCCATCGCCCGCGCCGCCGTGGAGTCTGCGCTGGAGAACGGCAGCGATGCCATCTTCGCGCCGCTGTTCTGGCTGGTGGTGGCCGGTGCGCCGGGTGTGGTGCTGTATCGGCTGGCCAACACGCTCGATGCAATGTGGGGCTATCGCAATGCGCGCTTTAACGGCTTTGGTTGGGCGGCCGCGCGCATCGACGACGTGCTCAACTGGATGCCCGCCCGGCTCACGGCGATGAGCTATGCGCTGCTAGGCCACACCGCAGATGCGCTGCGCTGCTGGCGTGCGCAGGCGCCGCACTGGTCGAGCCCGAACGCGGGCCCGGTGATGGCCGCAGGTGCGGGCAGCCTGCGCGTGCGGCTGGGCGGCGCCGCATGCTACGCAGGCGTGGAGGAGGCCCGCCCGCCGCTGGGCATCGGTGAACCCGCCACCGCCGCCGATATCACGCGTGCGCTGACGCTGGTGTCGCGCACGCTGTGGCTGTGGCTCGGCATGCTGGCGCTGATTGCTGCCGTGGCAGGGGGCGTATCGTGAGTGCTATCAGCGGCATCGTCCATGGCGGCAACCTTGCAGCCGCACGCGCCCGTTACAGTGAGCCTGCCGGCGGCTGGCTGGACTTGTCTACGGGCATCAACCCACACGGCTATCCCGTCCCGCCAATCCCGCCCGACGCCTGGCTGCGCCTGCCCGAAGACGATGGCCTCGAAGCCCAGGCAGCCGCGCATTACGGCGTGAGCGATGCGCGTGCCGTGCTGGCGGTTGCGGGCACGCAGGCGGCGATCCGCACACTGCCAACCCTGCTGCCACGCGGGCGAGTTGGCATCGCGCACGTCGGCTACAGCGAATATGCGCCCGCTTTTGCACGCGCCGGTCACGACGTCGCGCTGCTGCCCGAAGCGGTGTTTCTCGGTGATCTGCCTGACGACGTGCGGCACATGGTCGTCGTCAACCCGAACAACCCGACAGCGCGCCTGCTGCGCGTGGAAACACTGCGCGACTGGCACACGCGTCTGCATGCGCGCGGCGGCACGTTGATCGTGGACGAAGCCTTCATCGAAGCGTTCGATGAAGGCCCGACGCTGGCCCCGCTGGCGGGAACGCCGGGGCTGGTGGTACTGCGCTCCACCGGCAAGTTCTATGGGTTGGCTGGCGCACGCATCGGCTTCACGCTGGCCGCGCCTGATCTGCTGGCCTCACTGCGCGAGGCACTGGGGCACTGGACCGTCAACGGCCCAGCCCGCGCCGTGGTGCGCGCCGCGCTGGCGGATACCGCGTGGCAAACCTCCACGCGCGCGCAACTGCAACAGGCAGGCGTGCGGCTCTGTGCGTTGCTTGATCGCCACGGCTTGTTGAATATCGCCACACCGCTGTTTGCCTGGGCGCCCACGCCACATGCTCATGCGCTGCACGCAAGCCTGGCGCGCCTCGGCGTCTGGACCCGGCTGTTTGAGACACCTGTCTGCGGCTTGCGCTTCGGCCTTCCTCCAAATGAGACCGGATGGCAACGTCTTGCCGATGCGCTAGCATCGCTATCGCCCCCCGTCTGATTGCGCCCCAATGCCCGCCCGCCTCCCGCGTCTTGTCCGTTGCCTGTGTGTGTTCGGTCTCACCACACTTGCGCTAGCGATCGCCACCGCTCCGGCGCTTGCCGCCATCTCTGTCACCGACGACACCGGCGCCACCGTCACGCTGCAACGCCCTGCGCAACGCATCGTCAGCCTCGCGCCGCATGCGACTGAATTGTTGTTCGCGGCAGGTGGCGGCGGGCGCATCGTCGGCACCGTGGCCTATAGCGACTACCCACCGCCCGCCCGCGACATTGCGCAGGTGGGCGACAACCGCTCGCTGGATCTGGAACGCATTGCCGCGCTCAAGCCTGATCTGGTGGTGGTCTGGCGCCACGGCAACGCGCAAAAGCAAATCGACCGGCTGCATGCGCTGGGCATTCCGCTGTTCTTTTCCGAGCCGCATCGCATGGGCGATATCCCGCGCTCGATCGAAGCGCTGGGCACGCTGCTCGACACCCGCGCCAGTGCGCATGAGGCGGCCCAGGCGTTCGGCCAACGCACCGATACGCTGCGCCAGCGCTACGCCAGCCGGCCGCCGGTTTCGGTGTTCTATCAGGTATGGGAACAACCGCTGATGACGCTCAACGGCCAGCACATCTTCACGGACATGCTGGCGCTGTGCGGTGGCCGCAATGTGTTTGCCAGCGAGCCCTTGCTGGTGCCGACCGTCTCGCCCGAAGCCGTGATCGCGGCCAACCCTGAAGTGTTGCTGACCGCCAGCATGGGCGCGACGCAAGGCAGCCGCCCCATCGATACGCTCGACGGGTGGAAGCGCTGGCCGCAATTGCTGGCCGTGCAGCGCGGCAACCTGTTCAGCATCAATGGTGACCTGATCAACCGCTTCGGCCCGCGCCTGGTGCAAGCCGCAACACTGCTATGCGAAGACCTGGAGCAGGCGCGCTCGCGGCGCCTGGGTTCGCAGGCTGGCCGCTAACACGCACCGTCGGCTAGCGGTTCCAGAACAGCAACACCGGCAACGCGCCGGGCTGCACACGAAAACCACTGGCCGCCCCCCATTGCAGCGGCCATTGCAGCGTCTCGGCCAACGGCCGTTGCAACCAATGCGCCGCCAGCGCGCGCATGCAGCCGGCATGCGTCACGGCCCACACACATGGCACGGGCATCGCAGTCGTTGCATTGGCCCAGGTCGTCACGCGTGCCAGCAAATCCGCCGCCGACTCCCCGCCATGCGGATTGCCATGCACCAGATCACGCGCCCAGCAATCGATTTCCGCACGCGGGATGTCATCCCACTGGCAGCCTTCCCAGGCGCCGAAATCGAGTTCCATCAATTGCGCATCGATTTCGATGGCGGGCAATTGCGCCGCTTGCGCCATGGCTTCGGCCGTCAGGCGGCTGCGTTGCAACGGGCTCGCCAACAGGCGATGCGGTTTGTGAGCGACGAGTTTTTCGACGACGGCCGAAGGGTCAGGGTCCATCGGAGACGCCAGCGCCAGATCCGTACGGCCGTAGCAAAGACCAGCAGTCATGGCAGGCCGCGCGTGGCGGATCAGGATGACATCCATGCCAGCAGCCCCCACAGAACCAGCAACTCGAAAATCTGCTGCGCCATCCCCAGGCAATCGCCCGTGATGCCGCCGATGCGGCGCACGAAGTAGCGGCCCAGCAGCCAGCGCGCAACAATCAACCCGACAACGACGAGCGCCGCACACATCGGCCCGAACCACAGCAGCGGTACGACACCGAACACGCCGGTCCACAACGCATCGCCCCATCGCATGCGCTGCGCCACGGGCTTGGCCTTGCCTTCGGCGCGCACGTAGTCGTGTGTGAGCAGGTAACTGACAGCGGCCGCACGGCTGGCAGCGTGGGCGGCCACCATCGCAACAAGAAGGGCGAAACCATGCGGCGCCAACGCGCTCAGCAGTTGCCACTTGAGCAGCAACGCCATGCACACGGCAATCGCCCCAAACGCGCCGATGCGCGAGTCGTGCATGATGCGCAACCGGTCTTCTGGCGTGTAGCCGCCGCCAAAGCCGTCGGCGCAATCGGCCAAGCCGTCTTCGTGAAAGGCGCCAGTCAGCAGCAACGTGGCCACCATCGACACGGCCACTGCCACACCTGGCGCAGGCACCGTACGCAACACGAGCCAGTACACCGCGGCTGCCACTGCGCCCACCAACCAGCCAATCAGCGGAAAGTAGCGCGCCGCGCGATTCAGCCCTGCTTGCGAGAACCCGACCGACGCCGGCACAGGGATGCGGGTGAAATACCCGATCGCCGTCCACAGCGCCTGCCAGTGCTCGCGCAGGATGTTCATGGCGCGGAGCGCTCGCTCACACCTGCGCTGGCAAAGGTGGCCATCTCGCGCAGGAAGGCCACGGCCGACACGACCAGCGGATACGCCAGCACCGCCCCGCTGCCCTCACCCAGACGCAACGACAGCGACAACAGCGGCCGCGCATCGAGCATCTCGAGCAACGCACGATGCCCGCGTTCGTCCGACACGTGCCCGAACACGCAATAGTGCAGCACATCAGGCGCCATGCGGGCCGCCACCAGCACGGCAGCCGTGGCGATAAACCCATCGACAAGGATGACCATGCGACGCTGCGCTGCCTCAAGTACTGCGCCAGTCATGGCTGCGACCTCGAAACCGCCAAAGCACGCGAGCACATCGAGCGGATCATGCACGTCGGCATGTCGGGCCATTGCCGCTTCCAACACGGCACGCTTGTGGGCCAGGCCCTCATCGTCAAGACCCGTGCCGCGACCGACGCATTGCGCGACTGGCAAGCCGGCGAGCCGCGCCATCAGACACGCGGCAGACGCCGTGTTGGCGATGCCCATCTCGCCCAGCGCGATCACATTGGTACCCAGCGCCGCGTGGTGTGCCACGCGCTGTGCACCGAGCGCCATAGCGCGCTCACACTCGTCGGCGGTCATGGCAGCTTGGTGGACACGCTGGTCAGCAAAGTTGCGCGTGCCAGGGCCGATGGGCGCATCGACCAGGCCCGGTGTGTCAGCCGGCCACAGCGGAGCGGCCACGCCGGCATTCACCACTTCCAGCGCAAACTCATGCTGGCGGCAGAACACGTTGACGGCCGCGCCGCCCGCGATGAAGTTGAGCACCATCTGCGCAGTCACCGCCTGCGGATAGGCGCTCACACCTGCGTGGGCGATGCCGTGGTCTGCGGCAAACACGACCATCGCCGGGCGCGTCAGTTGCGGCGTGTCGGTGTTCTGGATCAGACCGATCTGCACGGCCAGGGATTCAAGCCGGCCCAATGCGCCGAGCGGCTTGGTTTTGCTGTCCACAGCAGCCTTCAGGCGCGTGCGCCGCGCATCATCAAACGGCGGAATATGCAGTGCTTGGCTCATTACAGTTCGACTCCCGGCTGTGCCTGAATGCCTTGGGCAAACGCATGCTTGACGAGCGCCATGTCGGTCACGGTATCCGCAGCCTCGATCAACTCGGGCGGCGCACCGCGTCCGGTAATGACGACGTGCTGCGCGGGCGGCCGCGCACGCAAATCAGCCAGCACGGTCTGCACATCAAGGTAGTTGTATTTGAGCGCGATGTTCAGTTCGTCCAGCAGCACCAGGCCGATGGAAGGGTCGTTCAGCAGCTCACGTGCGCAGGCCCATGCCGCCTGGGCTTTTTCAATGTCGCGCGTGCGGTCCTGCGTCTCCCACGTGTAGCCCTCGCCCATCACGTAAAACGCGCACTGCTCGGGAAAGCGCCGCAGAAAACGCTCCTCACCGGTCGGGATTGCACCCTTGATGAACTGCACCACGCCGACCTGCATGTCGTGCCCCATGGCGCGAATCACCATGCCAAAGCCGGAGCTGGATTTGCCCTTGCCGTTGCCGGTGTTGACCAGCAGCACGCCGCGCACATCGGTAGCAGCGGCGATCTTGGCGTCCACCACGGCTTTCTTGCGCTGCATGCGCGAGCGGTGGCGCTCGTTCAGGCCGTCGTTTTTGTCTTCAGAAATCATCATCGGGGTCTTCAGGAATCAAGGCCGTGTGGCGGCCGTCGGCCACCTCGGCAATCGGGGTGCGCAGCACGCGGGCGCAGTGTTTTGGGGTGAGCACATCGGCGGCAGCGCCAGCGTTCGTATGCCCTTGGCCATCCATCAGCAGCGCGTGCGTGGCGAAGCGGCGCGCAAGGTTCAAATCATGCACGGTCAGCACGACAAGCCAGTCATGCTTTCGGCAGCCTTCGCGCAACAAGCGCAGCACGGCAATCTGCTGATGCAAATCGAGATGTGCGACCGGTTCGTCGAGCAGCAGCACACGCGCCTCCTGCGCCACCACGGCAGCAATCGCCACGCGCTGGCGCTCGCCGCCGGAGAGCGTGCGTACATCGCGTTGTGCCAGCGATTGCAATTGCAGCGCAGACATCGCCGCATCAACAGCGTGTGCATCGGCTTCGCCCTCCCACTCCCAGCGCGCGAGATGCGGATGGCGGCCCGTCATCACCGCGGCGCGCACGCTGATCGGGAACGTATCGTGCAACGTCTGCGGCAGAAACGCGCGGCGGCGTGCCAGCGCCAGCGCGGGCCAGTCAGCAAGCGGCACACCATCGAGCGTGACGCTGCCGCCGTCCGCCGCACGCAGGCCCGCCAGCACCGCAAGCCACGTCGACTTGCCCGCGCCGTTCGGGCCGACCACGCACCAGAGCTGGCCAGCCGTGGCCGTCATCGATAGACGCTCGATCAACACGCGCCCATCGACGGCCACTCGCAGGTCGCGCAGCGCGAGTTCAGGTGCTGCGTCCGGGTGTGCATATGCATCCGAAGGGGGACCCCGACGCACACCACGTAACCAGCTCATCGCGCACCACGCATCAGCAGGTACAGGAACGTCGGCACGCCCAGCATCGTGGTGATCACACCCACCGGCAGTTGCGTCGGGGCGATCACCGTGCGGGCGATCAGATCTGCCAGCATCAGCAGCCCGCCGCCGGCCATTGCGGTGGCGGGCAGGTGGATGCGCACGTCGCGCGTCCATGCCAGACGCACCATGTGCGGCACCAGCAGCCCGACAAAGGCGACCGAGCCCGCAATCGTCACCGCCACCGCCGTGCAGAGGGAAGCCACCACGTAGATCAGCGCACGCACGCGCGCCACCGGCACACCCAGCGCACGCGCGCGCGTCTCGCCGGTCAGCAGTACGTTCAAGTCGCGCGCATGCGGCAGCACCACGGCCATCGCTGCGACAAGCGCCATCAACGCACCCGCGTAACGATCAGCGCCACCCAGGTCGCCGACCATCCAGAAGATCATGCCGCGCAGTTTGTTCTCGGGCGCGACGGTCAGAATCAAAGTAATCAAGCCCACCCAACCGGAGGCCATCACCACGCCGCCGAGCAGCAGGCGCGCATTGGCCTCGCCCGGCTCGCCGCGCCACAGGTGCTGACGCGCAAGCGCCGCCACCAGGGCCATCGACAGCAAGGCCCCCGCTCCAGCACTCGCCTGCACGCCCCACCACGGCAGCGACAACAGCATTGCCGTGAGCGCCGCCACCGCCCCGCCGCCAGACACGCCCAGCACATATGGATCGGCCAGCGGATTGCGCAGCAGCATCTGCATGAGCGCCCCGGCAAAGGCCAGCAGGCCACCGGCTGCAAATGCAGCACCCGCACGCGGCAGGCGCAACTCGGTGACGATGCCTGCAGCCAGACCATCGCCACCGCCAATCAACGCCCGCCAGACTTCGGCGGGCGATAGCTTCACGCTGCCCAGCATCAATGACGCCACCAGCACCACCGCGCACGCGAGCGCCAGCAGCGACCACAGTCGCCAGGCAAAACCGCGTGCGGGCAGTGCAGGTGTCATTGCTTCTTCGGCTCGTGCTGTTGCCACGACAGCGTGAAGAACACCCCACGCGATGCCGTGTTGTACGGATAGATCAACTGATAGTTCTTGTTCGTCACGTTCTCCACGCGCGCCGACAGTGCCCAATCCGGCGTGATCTGGTAGCGGCCGACCAGGTTCAGCAAGCCATAGCCGCCGAGCGTTTTGGTCGAATCCTGGCGGTCGCCCGCTGCATTCCACTCCACACCCGCCGAGAACGGCCCGAAAGTCTTGTACGCCGACACACTGCCGAAGTGCCGCGCGCGGCGTGACAGCAGTTGGTTGGCCGACAAGTCCTGCGGGTTCTGCATGGTAAAGCTGGCACGCAGGTCCACGCCATAGATCGAACCCCGATACGACGTCTCCACACCATTCACACGCGCACGATTGACGTTGGCGGCCGCGCAGTTGAACGACGCGTCACACACCGCAGTAATCAGGTTGCTGTAATCGGTCTCGAACGCCGTCACGCGCACCAGGCCGATCGTGCTGCTGTATTCCACGCCGCCTTCCACCGAGCGGGCTTTCTCAGGCTGCAGGGTGGGGCTGCCGAAGAACGGGTAGTACAGCTCGTTGAAGCTCGGCGCACGGAACGCGTTGCTCACGCTCGCCACGGCTTTCCATTGCGGGTTGAACGCGAAGCCGTAACCGGCGTAGTAGCTGTTGGCGCCACCGAAATCCGAGTAGCGGTCACGACGCAGGTTCAACTGCAACTGATGCGGGCCGAACTTGCCTTCGTAGCCGATGTAGCCGGAATCGATCCTACGCGTGGGCGCATCGTAGGCATCGCTGTCGATGGTGATTTGCGAATGCTCCAGGCCCACCTTCAGCAATTGGTCAGGCATGAACGCCCAATTGTTCTGCCAGCTCGCCTGCTGGTTGCGCGTGTTGAAACGACCGTTCTGCGCGCCGTTCAGGAAGTTCAGGTTTTTATCGTCACCTTGCGAGAGCGTCACGCGCGTCTTCCAGTCCTGCGTCACCTTGCCGTCCACGTACGCCGACATCGACCGCACCTGGTTATGCGCGATGTTGATATCGGTCGGGCTGCCAAAGCCGCTGTCGTAACTGACATCACCCCAGGTCTGGAAGTACGTCAGCCCTGCCTGCCAATCCGCGGAAAAGCGATGCGACAACTGCGCCGACACGCTCTTGTTCGTGTAGGGGTTGTCGTTCGGGTTGGCATTCTTGGCCTGCTGCGGATTGATTGCAGAGAAGCCGTCGGTCTTGAACTCCGACACCGACACCGCGAACGACGTATCGCCGCGCTCACCCAGCGAGCCACTGATACCCGCCTGCGCGCGCTTGGTGTTGCGTGCGCCGTACCCAATCTCTGCATTGGCCAACGGGGCATGCCCCTGGCCGCTGCGCGTGAAAATCTGCACCACGCCACCAATCGCATCGGAACCATACAGCGCTGACACGTTGCCGCGCACGACCTCGATATGGTCGATCTGGTCGGCCATCAGTTGATCGATCTGCGTGGTGCCCAGCGTAGCGGAACTCACCCGCACACCATCAATCAGAACCAGCGTCTGGCTAGAACTGGCGCCACGCATGAAAAGACTGGAACTCGTGCCGGGGCCGCCATTTTGTGCGATTTCGATGCCGGCCTCGCGGCGCAGCAGCGTCACCGCATCCGGCGCCTGCGAGCGCTCGATGTCGGCGCGGCTGATGACCGTGGTGTGCGGCAACGCATCCGACAGGGGCTGCTCGCTGCGCGAGGCCGTCACCACCGTCGGATTCAGTTCGCCCACCGCCGTGCTGGCCGTCTGCGTATTGCTTTGTGCCCAGGCCGGCGCAACTGCACCCGCCATGACCCCCGTCAGCGCACTGGCAAGCGCGCGCATGGCCGTCCGGGGCATCCGGAGTGGCCGTTTTTTTGTCAAGCTCATGTTGAAAAGACAAGAAGCGTCAGCCGGACCCGTTCCCCCGCGGGTCGCTGGCAGCAGGATCTCGATGCGGTTCCCTCCAGGGTTGCACATCGGCTCTGAGATCCACCGTCCTGGCCGGTATCCGGGCTGGCGAAGCGGCCTGCCCGCCTTCCCATTCCCGAAGGAACAGTGGCGCATGGACAGACCGCGCGGCGCCCATCTTCTTCGTGAGATGGCAGGCACACGCGACTTTCGCTTACCGTTGCGGGGGCAGCGCAGGTTGGCGCGTCACTTGGGGTGGGCGCTCCCTGCTTCCCGTTTAACTGCAGATGGTGCTGCGAGCACCAGGACGCCGCGAAGTTTAACGGAAAAGGCACACCAAACCCGCCTTCCATGCGGTAAAAAAACCACCCGCCCGTTGTGCCCCCTGCGTCGCCTCCTGTTGCGCATCCGTATGGAGGACAGGCGCTGCGCGCATGATCGGCTAAAATCCCCCCACTCGATTCTGATTGACACCCAATGCTGAACGAACTCGAACAACTTGCCGGCAAAATCGCGCGCGTGCTGCGTCACGCCGATGCGCTAGCCGCCGAGAACCAGCGCCTGCGCGCCGAAGTCGAGCGGCTTCAGGCGGAAGCCGAGGCATCCAAGACCGAGCGCGACGCGATGGTCGCCGATCGCAGCGTGCTCAATGCCAAGATCGAAGAAGCGCAACTGCGCATCCAGTCGATTCTCGACAAGCTGCCCACGGCCACCGACGCCCGCCAGCTTGACCTCCTAGGCCAGGCCGCCGGCGCCCATGACACAACGGCCGCCCCCGCCCCGCATTCGGAGACCTAAGCATGAGCAGCAAGCAAATTGAAGTGAACATCGCCGGGCAGCCGTACAAGTTTGCGGTCTCGGTCGACAATGAAGCCGCCCTGCGTGAAGCTGCCGCCATGGTCGACAACCAGATGACGCGCATCAAGAACGGCTCGAACACCAAGGGCATCGAGCGTGTCGCCGTGATGGCCGCGATCAGCATCGCGTCGGATCTGCTCTCGATGCAGCGCCAGGCCGCGTCCGATTCCGCCCTGCCGATCGACACGATTCGCGCCAAATTGGCCGACCTCAACGCCCGCACCGACGAAGCGCTGCGCCAGTACGGCGAAGTCATTTGACTCAATACAAAACGTGTTTGTAACCGGATCGCATCCGGGCTTGGGTTCGGATGCGAACGGGTGTATAGTGTCTCCCAATGGCTTCCGTCATCTCCCGCAAACCCTTACAACATAAGGCTTTAGCGGCTACAGAGTAGCGAAAAACGGTTGCCCGCGATGAATCTCTCAGACGCATCGCCATGCGCTAGAAAACAGCGTGATGATGCGTCTGACAGTTTCCCTGCCTGGTTCGCCATGGCCATTAATTCCTTGAACCGATAAGCATTGCTTGGTGCGGGATATGCCGTGTGGGCGAGCGCGTCTTCCAGTGCATAGCGTGCGACGAAAGTCGCGGGCTCCCTGTGCCGGTGATGTACCCGAAATGCGGCTTCCGCTGCCACTCTGAACCTCACTTGGGTTCAGGATGCGGGTCTAGCGGCCAAGGTGGGGACCCGACAAAAGGCGGTAGTGCACATGTGCGCTACCGCCTTTTTCTTTGCGCACGCGCGTTGCGCGTTCGGTTGCCGTATCGCCAATGGCAAGGCCACGACGGTGTTGCTATGCTGCGCACACCGTCACTTCCGTGCGCTACCCGCGCCCCACACGATGGCCGCCCAATACTGGTTGATGAAATCCGAGCCCGACGAGGCCAGCATTGACACGCTACACACCGAGGGCACCCTGCCCTGGACTGGCGTACGCAACTATCAGGCGCGCAACTTCATGCGCGACCGCATGCGTATCGGCGATGGCGTGCTGTTCTATCACTCGTCTTGCCCGCAACCGGGCATTGCCGGGTTGGCGCAAGTCTGCTCGACCAGCTACCCGGACCCCACGCAGTTCGACGCCAAGAGCCACTATCACGACCCCGCGTCAAAACCGGAAGCGCCGCGCTGGATGCTCGTCGACGTGAAGTTTGTCAGCAAGTGCGCGCTGATCGATCTGCCGACGCTGCGGGCGCACGAACAACTCGCTGACATGACGGTGCTGCAACGCGGTAACCGCCTGTCGATCACGCCGGTCACGCCTGCGCAGTGGCGCTACATCACCACCAAGTTGATGCACAACCCTGAGTGAATGGCGGGCATCAAGGCGCCAATTGTTGCAAACGTGATGAACGATGCGCGCGGCGATCAGTCAGACGCATCACATTGCTTTTTGGGAGAACACAATGAAATCTGTCCTGGCCGCAACCGTTTTGGGAACTGCAATGATGACGACTGCGTTCGCACAAGCTGCACCTGAGACAAATCATTCGGGCGTGCTGTCGCTGGATGCACAGGCCGTAGCCGAAGTGCCGACCGACACCGTCACGCTCACCCTGAGCGCCGAACAGGAAGGCGCGGACCCGGGCGCGATCTCCACAGCACTGTCGCGCAAGGCTGATGAGGTGATCAATCAGGCCAAGCGTACGTCTGGCGTGCAGGCGGAAACGGGCGGTTTCAACATCTATCCGAACACCGACCGCAACGGCAAGATCAGCGTCTGGCGCGGCCGCGCGGAAGTGCGCATCACGTCGAAGGACTTTGCGGCAGCCTCCAAGCTGGCCGGCCAGCTCGCCAACCAGATGCAGGTGCAGAACGTGAACTTCACGCTCTCGCGTGAGGCACGTACCGCGGCTGAAGCCAAGCTGATCGATCAGGCCGTGAATGCGTTCCGCGACAAGGCACAGGCGACCACCAAGCTGTTTGGCTACACGAGCTACACCATCCGCGACGTGCATGTGAGCGAGGGCAGCAACAACCCGGGCCCGCGTCCGATGATGCGCATGGCGGCCGCTCCGGCTTCGTACGATTCGGCGCCGGTGCCCATCGAGGGCGGCAAGGCGCAGGTGACGGTGACCGTCTCCGGTGCTGTGCAAATGCTGAAGTAAGCGCGCAAGCGGGCGATCACGCCGCCATGAAAAAGCCACCGAAGCCGGTGGCTTTTTCTTTGCGCGGATGCGGCGTCAGGCGTGCGCCCGGGCCTTTGCATCGTTACCGTTGCTGCCCGCACGCCGGTAAGCCCAGACCAACATCGCAATGCCGATCACGATCATCGGCAACGACAGCCACTGCCCCATCGACAGGTTCGCCGCCAGCAGACCGAGGAAGTTGTCCGGCTCGCGCGCAAACTCTGCCGCGAAGCGGAATACGCCATAGCCGAGCAGGAAGGCGCCCGAGACAGCGCCCATCGGGCGCGGCTTGCGCGCGTACAACCACAGCAGAATGAAGAACAACACGCCCTCGCCGAGAAACTGATAGATCTGCGACGGGTGGCGCGGCAGCATGTGGTACTGGTCGAACACGGCTTGCAAGCCGCTGGTGACTGCCTGCTGCGCGTGCGAGAGCAGCCACTCACGATCCTCACCCTGTGCCTGCGGGAACATCATTGCCCACGGCAGATCGGGTGACGACACGCGGCCCCACAGTTCGCCGTTGATGAAGTTGCCCAGGCGCCCCGCGGCCAGCCCGCACGGCACCATCGGCGCAATGAAATCCGTCACCTGCATCCACGAGCGGCCGCGCATGCGCGCATACAACATCATCGCCACGACCACGCCGAGGAAACCGCCATGGAAAGCCATGCCGCCCTCCCACACCTTGAAGATGTCGAGCGGGTGAGCGAAATACCAGTCGGGCTTGTAGAACAGCACGTAACCCAGGCGTCCGCCCAGGATCACGCCCAGCACGCCATAGAACAGCATGTCGTCGAGATCGCGGCCGCTCCAGCCCTCGGCGGCGATGTGCGGCTGGCGCGTGCGCAGGCGGCCGAACCACAGGAACATGATGAACGCAGCCAGATACATCAGGCCGTACCAGCGGATGGCGAGCGGCCCCAGATGCAGGGCGACGGGGTCGAATTGCGGATGGATGAGCATGAATCCTGGGGTTTCAGTTTTGGTTGTCTTGGTGCTGCCTGGCGACGGCTTCGGCGCTGGTTATGAACCATGGCAGAACCGGCGAAGCCGCATCGCGCCGCCACACCAGCCCGGTCTCAATGAGCGGGCTCGGCGCAGCGAGTTCGAGATAGACCACGCCTGTCCGCTGCAGGTTGCATAACGATGCGGGCACCAGCGCGACACCCATCTCGGCGGAGACAAGGCTGACGATGGTCTGCATCTGGATGGCTTCCTGGCCGATACGCCCGGCCACCCCTGGCTCACGGGGTCTGCCGTGCGCGGCATGATAGCCGGTAATGATGTCATACAGCGCGGGCGCGGACCGCCGCGGGAAGATGATGAGCGACTCGGCCGCAGCATCGGCCAGCGCAATCGGCTGGCCCGGTGCAACGCCCCATTGTTCGACGCGCGACGCAGGCACGGCCAGCACCAGGCGCTCATGCACCAGTGGTCGGTATTCCAGCTCGCCCGGCACCGAGCCCACGTGATGCGCAATCACCACGCCGACGTCCACCTCGCCAGCGAGGAGCGCCTCGATCTGCACATCGCTGGTGGCTTCGCGCAACTGGAGCTGCACGTCAGGCCGCGCATCCCGGAAGTGCCGCAGCACGGCGGGCAGGATGCCGTAATCGGCGGTGCTGACGAAGGACAGCGAGAGCGACCCCACCTCCCCGCGCGCCAGCCGCTGTGCGAGCGCCGGCAACGCAGCCGCATCGGCCAACAGGCGCCGCACCTCGACCAGCCAGCGTGCGCCCACCGGCGTGAGCGCCACCGAACGCTGCGTGCGGTGGAATAGCGTCACGCCCAATTCCTCTTCCAACGTGCGAATCTGCTGCGACAAGGGGGGCTGCGTCATCGACAGACGCTCGGCGGCACGGCCGAAATGGAGTTCTTCGGCGACGGTCACGAAATAGCGGAGCTGGCGCAAGTCCATCATTTGGATTGATAGTTTTTTCGACTCAATAATCACTCAATAATATATTTGACGCGTATTCTGTCCAAGCGCATGCTGGGCGCCACGCTGTTTCCTATAACGACATTCCCGCGACATTCCCGCCCCACGGAGACTCCCATGCCAGACAACAAGCGTTCCCAGCACATCACCCAGGGCGTGGCGCGCTCGCCCAACCGCTCGATGTATTACGCGCTGGGCTACACGAAAGACGACTTCAACAACCCGATGATCGGCGTGGCGAACGGCCATTCAACCATCACGCCGTGCAACTCGGGGCTGCAGAAGCTGACCGATGCCGCCGTGGCTGCGGTGAAAGACGCCAAAGCCAACCCGCAGACCTTCGGCACACCCACCATCTCCGACGGCATGTCGATGGGTACCGAGGGCATGAAGTATTCGCTGATCTCGCGCGAGGTGATTGCCGATTGCATCGAGACCTGCGTCAACGGCCAGTGGATGGACGGCGTGGTGGTCATCGGCGGCTGCGACAAGAACATGCCGGGCGGCATGATCGCGTTAGCGCGCACCAACGTGCCGGGCATCTACGTGTACGGCGGCACCATCAAGCCCGGCCACTGGAAAGGCAAGGATCTGACCATCGTGTCGTCATTCGAGGCCGTGGGCGAATTCACCGCCGGCCGCATGAGCGATGAAGACTTCGAGGGCATCGAGAAGAACGCCTGCCCGTCGAGCGGTTCGTGCGGCGGCATGTACACGGCCAACACGATGAGCTCGTCATTCGAGGCGCTGGGCATGTCATTGCTGTACTCGTCGACGATGGCGAACCCGGACCAGGAGAAGGTCAACAGCGCCGCAGAATCGGCCCGCGTATTGGTTGAGGCCGTGCGCCGCGACCTGAAGCCGCGCGACATCATCACGCGCAAGTCGATCGAGAACGCGGTGGCCGTCATCATGGCCACCGGCGGCTCGACCAATGCCGTACTGCATTACCTGGCCATCGCCCACGCAGCCGACGTGGAGTGGACCATCGATGATTTCGAGCGCGTGCGCCAGCGCGTGCCCGTCATCTGCAACCTCAAGCCGTCAGGCCAGTACGTAGCGACCGATCTGCACGAGGCTGGCGGTATCCCGCAGGTGATGAAGCTGCTGCTCAACGCCGGCCTGCTGCACGGGGACTGCATCACCATCACCGGCAAGACACTCGCCGAGGAACTCGCCAACGTGCCCGACCAACCGCGTACGGATCAGAACGTGATCCTGCCGATCGACCGGGCGCTGTACAAGGAAGGCCACCTCGCCATCCTGAAGGGCAATCTGGCTGAAGAAGGCGCGGTGGCGAAGATCACCGGCCTGAAGAACCCGGTCATCACCGGCCCGGCGCGCGTGTTCGACGATGAGCAAAGCGCGATGAACGCCATCCTGAGCGACCAGATCAAGGCCGGTGACATTCTCGTGCTGCGTTATCTCGGGCCCAAGGGCGGCCCCGGCATGCCGGAAATGTTGGCACCCACGTCGGCCATCATCGGCAAGGGGTTGGGCGAGTCGGTCGGTTTCATCACGGATGGGCGCTTCTCGGGCGGCACGTGGGGCATGGTGGTCGGGCACGTGGCGCCCGAAGCGTATGTGGGCGGCACGATTGGGCTGGTGCACGAAGGCGACTCGATCACCATCGACGCGCACCAGCGCCTGCTGCAACTGAACGTGCCGGATGATGAACTTGCCCGCCGCCGCGCCGTCTGGAGGCAACCCGCACCCCGCTATACGCGAGGCGTGCTGGCAAAATTTGCGAAGCTGGCGGCGCCAGCCAGCAAGGGTGCTGTGACGGACTGACTGCGGCCGCCACCAACAAAAAACCCGCCGGATGGCGGGTTTTCTCTGTGCGATCAACGCGGCGGCGGCCTTTGTTGCGCAACAAGCGCATCGTCCAGCGCCGCGCCGAGCCAATCCATCAGGCGTGCTTCCAGCGCGCGCGTGAGGTCCGCCGCCAGTTGTTCGCTCAACAGCGACAGACGCGACTCCATCGCGGCACGGCATTGCGACTCGATCAACGCTGGCCATTCGGATTGAAAACGCCACATCACCTCGCCCATCACGCGCGCGGCGTCGGTGCCGGCGGGCGGCATGGCCGACGTGGGCGCCAGGCCCTGCTCTCGCAAGGCCGGTGGAACATGGACCTGGGGGGCGTCAGGCGCGGGCGGCGTCGCGGCTGGCGTGGCAACGGGAGCAGCATCCTCCAGCTCAACGATCTCCGTCAGGACGGGGATGTTGTTGTCTGCGTGGGATCCAGGATAGCGTCCGTCGCTCATGCGCGCCCCACGTCGTGGTGTTGGATCGGATAACCGCGGTCGCGGTAGAAGCGGAAGCGATCACGCGCTGCAGCGCGATCGGCATCGTCATCGCCAACGATCTCGATCAACCGGGAAAAACGCGCGAACAGCGGCGGCGGCTCAAGCGAGAGGTTGACCAGGATGTCGTGATGCGGAGCGTCATCCAGCGGCTCAGACACATCGGCCAGCAGGATCGGCGTCTGGTCAGCGAGCGGATGACGCAGGCCGCAGTGCGGCAGGAAATCGAGCTGGCTGAAGGTCCACAACTGCGTATCAAACGCTTGCAGCGCAGCTTGATCACCCACCACGATCACCTTGTGGCCCCCGTCGCTGCCCATGTAAGCCTTGCGCACGAGCCGGCAGGCATACGCCAGCTTGCCGGGCACGTTGCTGTGGAAATCGACGCGGGTCATGCGCTGCCTTGCCTCTGATTGATCAACCGCGGTCCATCAGGAAACGCGTCAGCAGCGGCACCGGGCGGCCCGTGGCGCCCTTGGCTGCGCCGCTCTTCCAGGCGGTACCGGCGATGTCGAGGTGGGCCCAGTCGTACTTCTCGGTAAAGCGCGCCAGGAAGCAGGCCGCCGTCACGCTTCCAGCCGGGCGGCCGCCAATGTTACCCATGTCGGCAAAGTTGGACTTGAGCTGTTCCTGGTACTCCTCGTCCAGCGGCATGCGCCAGGCGGTGTCGAGCGATTGCTTGCCCGCCGCCACCAGCGCACCCGCCAGCGCATCGCTGCGGGCGTACATGCCGGTGTTGATGTGGCCGAGCGCGATGATGCAGGCACCGGTGAGCGTTGCCACGTCGATCACCACGGCCGGCTTGAAGCGCTCCACGTAGGTGAGCGCATCGCACAGGATCAGACGGCCTTCGGCGTCGGTATTCAGGATCTCGATGGTCTGGCCCGACATGCTGGTAACCACGTCGCCCGGTTTGGTGGCAACGCCGCTGGGCATGTTTTCGCAGGTCGGCACCACGGCGATGACGTTCTGCTTGAGGCCCATCTCGGCCACAGCACGCAGCGTGCCCAGCACCGAAGCGGCGCCGCACATGTCGTACTTCATCTCGTCCATGCCCTCGCCCGGCTTGAGCGAGATGCCACCCGTATCAAACGTGATGCCCTTGCCAACCAGCACCACCGGTGCCTGCTTGGCCGGGCCGCCTTCGTAGCGCAGCACGATAAATGCTGGCGGCTCGACGCTACCCTTGGTCACGGCGAGGAAGGCGCCCATCTTCAGGGCTTCGATCTGCTTGCGGCCAAGCACTTCGACCTTGAGCTTGAAATCCTTGGCAATCTGGCGCGCGGTGGTGGCCAGATACGTCGGCGTGCAAATGTTCGACGGCAGGTTGCCCAGATCGCGCGTGAGGTCCATGCCGTTGGCGATGGCGTTGCCACGCGTGGCGGCAACGCTGGCGGCCTTGGCGTCCGCTGCCGGCACGGCCAGCACGAGCTTGCGCAAACCGGTGCTGTTCTTGTCGCGCTTGCTCTTGAGCTCTGGATGGCGCTCGATGAAGCGGTAGCTGGCCTCGCGGATGAGCGTGACGGCGGTCAGCACGGCCCAGGCAGTGTCCTTGTCACGGGCGGTGTGCTCGGTGAGCGTCCACGTCACGTTGGCGGCCTTGGTGCCGGCCAGCGTGCGCAGCGCGGTGCGCACGGCTTCCGCATAGGCGCGGTCGGTGAAATCGGCTTCCTTGCCCAGGCCGACCAGCAGCACGCGGGCAGCGCCCACGCCGGCCACCTCATGCAGCAGCAACGACGTGCCACGCTTGCCTTCAAAGTCGCCCAGCTTGACGAGGCGGGCCACCAGGCCCTTGGTGGCCACGTCCAGCGCCTTGGCGGCGCCTGCCAGGGTCTGCGACTCGAACAGACCAATCACGAGGCAATCGCTCTTGGCCGCCAGGGCGCCCGCTTTGGCCCAGTCCAGGGCTTTTGTGCTAAATTCCATCGCGCTTCTCTCTTTGAGGCGAGTCAACGAAAGCCTTCATTATCCGCCATTTTGCGCGGGGCCCCGATGGAATCCACATCGCAACAACGTTGATCCCGACCTCGCCCTCCATCCCGCATCCGCATGATTTTCGAACAAGCCCTGCGACGCGAGCTGTCCTTTACCGCCGGCGCCGTCTTCCTCGTGCTGCTGACGTTCATGCTGACCACCCTGGTGATCCGCATTCTAGGCATGGCCGCCAACGGTGAGGCCAACCCGAACGACGTCCTGCTCCTCATTGGCCTGGCCACGCTGGGTTATCTGGCGATTCTGCTGTGCGCCACGCTCTTTATCTCGGTGCTGCTGGTGCTCACGCGCTGGTACAAGGATTCCGAGATGGTGGTGTGGTTCACCGCGGGCATCAGCCTGACGGATTTCATCCGCCCAGTGCTGCGCTTCTCGCTGCCGCTCATCGTGCTGGTGGCGCTGCTGGCGCTGTTTGGCTGGCCGTGGGCCAACCAGCAGAGTGCGCTGTTCCGTGACCGGTTCGAGCAGCGCGACGTGCTGTCGATGATCTCCGCCGGCCGCTTTATCGAGCCCGCGCACGGCAACTACGTGCTCTTCATTGAAGGCGTCGATAACGGCATGAAACATGCCCGCAACCTGTTCGTCGCCAATGCCGAGCAGGACAAGATCGGCGTGGCGATAGCCAAGACCGGCGAGTTCAAGACCATGCCCGACGGCGACCGCTTCGTCGTGCTCGACAAGGGCCGCCGCTATGAAGGCACACCCGGCAAGCTCGACTACCGTATCGTCGAATTCGACAAGTACGGCGTGAAGGTCGCCAACAAACCACCGCAGGCTGATGCCAACCTGCCCACCAAGAGCCGCTCCACCAAAGACCTGCTCGCCAACCCGACGCCCGAGAATCTGGGCGAGCTGGTCTGGCGCATCGGCTTGCCGCTGCTGGCGCTGAACTTCGTGCTGATTGCCATTCCGCTGGCCTACGTCAACCCGCGCCTGGGCCGCTACACGCCGATGATCTTCGCGGTGCTGATCTACCTGACGTATTCGAACCTGCTGAACCTGTCACAGGCGTGGGTCTCGCAAGGCAAGATGAACGTATTCATGGGCTGGTGGCCGATCCACCTTGCCGCCTTCATCTGCGCGGTGCTGCTGTTCCGCTTCCGCCATTACAGCGCGGCCGGCTTGAAGGGGATTTCCGCCCTGCTCGGATTTGCACCCAAGAAGGCGGGCGCATGATGAAGATGCCGGTCTACGAGAAGTACTTCGCGCGCCAGATTTACGGCGTGTTCGTCTTCATCCTGTTTGCGGTGCTGGCGCTGTTCATCTTCTTTGACATGCTGGGCGAATTGGGCTCGGTGGTGGGGCGCTACACCACGCTCGTCGCATTCTTCCACGTGATGCTGCAGGCGCCAACGCGCGTGTATGAAGTGATTCCGGTGGCGGCGCTCATCAGCGCCATCTATGTGTTCTCACAGATGGCGAGCCAGTCGGAATTCACGATCTTTCGCGTGGCGGGGCTCGATACGCGGCGCGCGCTGATGTCGCTGTTCAAGATCGCGCTGCCGCTGGCGCTTGTCACATACATCTTTGGTGAATTCATCGGGCCGAAGGCGGAGGAGTACGCACAAAAGGTTCGGCTGGAGGCGTTGGGCGCAACGGTGTCCGCGGGCTTCCGCTCGGGCGTATGGGTTAAGGATCGCGGCTCCGCCAAGCCGGACGGCACGGGCGGCGAAGTCACGCGCTTCGTCAACGTGGGCGCGCTGCAGCCCGATCAGTCCATCAAGGGCCTGCGCATCTACGAATTCGATTCGGACTACCGCCTGAACTCCATCCGCGTGGCAGAACAGGCGCGCTATCAGGGCCACCAGAACTGGCAACTGAACGGCGTGACGGAGACGCGCTTCATTGAACTCCCCCACAAGCCCGGCACTGTGACACCGCAGAACACCGTGCAAGCCGTGGCCGGCGCGCCCGATGCGCTGGCGCCCGACTTCCGCGGCGAGCAGACCAGACTGCCGCAGCAAGAGATGCGCTCCGAACTCACGCCGCAGATTCTGTCGGTGCTGATGGTCACACCCGACCGCATGGCCACGCTGGATCTGTTCCAGTACATCCGCCATCTGCGCGACAACAAGCAAGAAACGCAGCGCTACGAAATCGCGCTGTGGAAGAAAGTCGTCTATCCGTTCACCGTGCTGGTAATGATGGCGCTGGCGCTGCCCTTTGCTTATCTGCATGCGCGTGCGGGTGCGGTCGGCCTGAAGGTGTTCGGCGGCATCATGCTGGGGCTGTCGTTCCAGTTGGTGAACAACCTGTTCTCGCACGTTGGCCTGCTGAACACCTGGCCAGCGATCTTCACGGCGATCGTGCCCGGCGCCCTGTACCTCGCACTTGCGCTCGTGTCGCTGCGCTGGGTGGAGCGTCACTGATGGCCGCGCGCGCGCTCATCCTGTTTGCACACGGCGCGCGCGATGCCCGCTGGCGTGAGCCGTTCGACCGCCTGCGCGAGCGTTTGGCCGCGCAACAGCCCGACGTCGACACGCGCCTCGCCTTTCTCGAATTGATGACGCCTGACCTGCCCGGCACCATCGACGACCTGGCCGCAAACGGCACGCAGAGCGTCACCATCGTGCCGGTGTTCTTCGGCCAGGGCGGCCACTTGCGGCGCGATCTGCCTGCGCTGGTCACGCAATGCGCGCAGGCCCATCCCACCCTCTCCATCCGCTGCGCTGACGCCGTTGGTGAAGACGACGCCGTACTCGACGCCATTGCGGGTTACTGCGCTCGCCAACTCGGCTGAGCCAGAGGTCTCCTTACTGCGGTTCCGCCACGCGCGCGAAGCGTGTATGCACGTTGTTCTCGACGTGAAAGCCGTGCGTGTCGAACTCCACCAGTTCCAGCGTCAACCCCAGGTAACGGCCGGCAAACACGTCGGCCAGGTGCGCGCGCATTGCGGCAAACAGTTCTGCGCAGATCGGCCCGGTCACGGTCTTGCACCGGCCCGCCCTGATGCGCAAGGCCACGTGGATGAAGGCGTCGTCTTCCACGCCATCGGCCATGCGGTACTGGTCGAGGCGCTGGGCACGCGTGCGGATGCCACCAATGGGAAACACATCTGCGTGGCCGATCAGCACATCGTTGAGCACACGCATCAGCTCAGGAATGCGCGCATCGGCTTCGACATTGGCGGTGTACTCGATGATGATGTGCGGCATGGCACAGATCTCTCCCCGGAGAATGGAACACACCAAAGCATCTCATGCCCGGCAGCGTTGTCGCTGCACCGGGCGGTTTGGATTGCTGAACAGGGGAGGTGAGAAAGCGCTGGCGCCTTGAGTGCGGCTCAGGCGGCCAGGCTGTAGGGATGCGCGCCCAGCGCGCGTTCGGGCACTGCCGCAGTGGCCCGCACGGCAAACGCGTCGCCAATCATCAGCAGGCTCGGGTGCTCGGGGTTGATCCACTCCCCAGCGGCACCATCGGCCATCTGCTGCAACGTGAAGCACGCCGAGCGCTGCTCGGGCGTGGTGGCGGCTTCAACTACCCAGGCGGGCGTCGACGGTGCACGACCACGGGCGATCAGGTCAGCCGCAATGGATGCCGCCTGATCACGGCCCATGTAGTAGACGAGCGAATCGGCTTGCGCTGCGGGCCCGGGCGTTACGCCTTCGGGCTGCGGCGTGTCCGGGTCGGCAGCCTTGGCTTGCGTGACGAAGGCAACGCTGCGGGCGACGCCGCGCTTGGTCAACGGCTGACGAATCGCCGATGCGGCCGCGAGCGCTGCCGTAATGCCCGGCACGACTTCGTAGTCGATACCGGCATGCTCCAGCGCCTGCAGTTCCTCATCAGCGCGACCGAACAGCATCGGGTCGCCGCCCTTGAGGCGCACGACGCGCTGGTACTTGGTGGCCAGATCAACGAGCTGGCGGTTAATAAAGCGCTGCGCGGTCGAGCGCTTGCCGCAGCGCTTGCCAACGGCGATCAGCACCGCCTGCGGGCAGTATTGGAAGACCTCGGGCGAGACCAGTGCGTCGTGCAGCACAACCTCGGCTTCGCCCAACAATCGTGCACCGCGCACCGTGATGAGATCGGCGGCGCCAGGGCCCGCACCAATCAGGCTCACGTGACCGAGTGTTTTGGGGGTCTTCGCTTCCATTTGCAGCTTCCTTTGCCTTTTCCTTCGCCTTTTCCTTTGCAGGGCGCCGCCTTACCGCGCCCCTTTCACTTTAGGAAAATGCACGGATCATGCCAGCAGCCACCGTATGGTGCGTCGATTCGTCCACCAGGATGAACGCGCCCGTGGCCGGATTATCGCCATAGGCATCGCACACAATCGGCTTTTGCAGGCTGATGTGGACCGTACCGATGTCGTTCAGCGCGATCTGCTTGCGGCCGGTCTCGTGCGACAGCGTGTGCACATCCAGCACGCGCTCGACTTCCGCCACGCGTGCGAACACGGTGGCGGTGGTGTGCTTGAGCACGTACTTGCGCGCCGGGTTCAGCGCGTGTTCATCGAACCAGCACAGGTCTGCATGCAGCTTTTTGGCGGCGTTGGCGGCGGCAGTCGCTTCAGTCGATACGGCGACGATGGTGTCGCCGCGCGAGATGTCCACGTCGTCGGCCAGACGCACGGTGACGGTCTCGCCGGGGCCGGCGGAATCGGCGGCGCCGTTGGGCGTCAGCACTTCGGCCACGGTGGTTTCGCGGTTGGCGGGCAGCACGCGCACGGCCTGGCCGACGCGCACGGTGCCGGCTTCCACGCGGCCCATGTAGCCGCGGAAGTCATCGGCCTGCGAGCCATCCTGGCGCGCCACGAGCTGCACCGGGAAACGCAGCGCGTCATCGCCCGCCGGGGCCGTGTCTTCCACCTTCAGGTCTTCGAGCAGCGCCAGCAGCGGCTCGCCCTGATACCACGGCATGGTTTCGGATACGTGCACGATGTTGTCGCCGCGCAGGGCGGACACCGGCACGTAGCGCACGTCACGCAGGCCCAGTTGCGCAGCCAGTGCGTCGTAGGCGGTGCGAATTTCGTTGAAGCGCGCTTCGCTGTAGTCGACCAGGTCCATCTTGTTGACGGCCACGATCACGTGCTGCAGCTCCAGCAGCTTGACGATGGCCGAGTGGCGTTTGGTCTGGGCCAGCAGTTCGGCCTTGCCGTCGACGGTCGTCACGCGTGTGACGTCAATCAGGATGATGGCGGCGTGCGCGGTCGAAGCGCCCGTCACCATGTTGCGCGTGTACTGCTCGTGGCCCGGCGTGTCGGCAATGATGAACTTGCGGCGCGCGGTCGAGAAATAGCGATACGCCACATCAATCGTGATGCCTTGTTCGCGCTCGGCTTCCAGGCCGTCAGTCAGCAACGAGAAGTCGATCTGCTCGCCAGCGGTGCGCTTGTTCTTGGCGCGCGTAAGCGCTTGGAGCTGGTCGGTCAACACGGCCTTGCTGTCATACAGCAGGCGGCCGATTAGCGTGCTCTTGCCGTCGTCGACAGAACCGGCGGTGATGAAGCGCAGCAGCCCTTGGTGCGATGCTTGATTCGTCATGATCAGAAATACCCTTCCTTCTTGCGCTTTTCCATCGAGGCTTCGCTCGTCTGGTCGTCCATGCGCGTGGCGCCGCGTTCGGTGATTTCGGTGATGGCCGTCTCGGCGATGATCTCGGCCGGCGTGGCGGCGGTGCTCGCCACCGGGCACGTGCAACTGATGTCGCCCACGGTGCGGAAGCGCACCGACAGGACTTCGCTCACGTCGCCATCGGCCTTGGGCGTGATCGGCGTGACCGGCACCAGCAGGCCGTTCTTGCGCACAACTTCACGCTCGTGCGCGTAGTAGATCGGCGGCAGCGCGAGGTTTTCGCGGGCGATGTACTGCCACACGTCCAGCTCCGTCCAGTTGGAGATCGGGAACACGCGCATCTGCTCGCCCTGCGACATGCGGGCGTTGTACAGGCTCCAGAGTTCCGGGCGCTGGGCCTTCGGATCCCACTGGCCGAACTCGTCGCGGAACGAGAAGATGCGCTCCTTCGCGCGGGCCTTCTCTTCGTCGCGACGGGCACCGCCCACCAAGGCGTCAAAGCCGTGCGATTCGATGGTTTCCAGCAGCGTGACGGCCTGCGCGGCGTTGCGCGAATCGGTCTCTTTACGCAGGCGCACCGTGCCGCGCTTGATGGAGTCTTCCACATGACCGACCACCAGGCGCGCACCCAGCGCAGCAACTTGCTGGTCGCGGAAAGTGATCACTTCCGGGTAGTTGTGGCCCGTGTCGATGTGCACCAGCGGGAACGGCAGTTCGATCTTGCGATCGCCCAGGCGGAACGCCTTGAGCGCCAGGTGCAGCATGACGATCGAATCCTTGCCGCCGGAAAACAGCAGCGCCGGGTTGCGGCACTCGGCCACCACCTCGCGGATGATGTAGATCGACTCGGCTTCCAGCCAGTCGAGGTGCTCGTTCTGCACGGGCGTCAGTGCCGTGCCGGGGATCTCGCTCATCACTCCCATCTTCCTTTCCTTAGCTCTTTTGCGACACGTTCGTCGCCGAATTTGTCACCGCGCTTGCCACCGCATTCGCCGCATGCAGGCCGCATTCCTTGCTGTCGCGCGATTCCCACCACCAGCGGCCGGCGCGCACGTCTTCGCCGGCGCGCACCGCGCGCGTGCAGGGCTCGCAGCCGATGCTGGGGTAGCCCTTGTCGTGCAGCGCGTTGGTGGGCACGTTGTGCTGTTCGAGGTAGGCCCAGACTTCGGGCTCGGACCAGTCGAACAGCGGGTTGTACTTGGCAATGCCGCGCGCGTCGTCATCTTCGGCAAACGGCAGGTCGGCACGGGTGACGGCCTGTTCGCGGCGCTGGCCCGTGAGCCACGCGTCGGCGTCTTTCAGCGCGCGGTTCAGCGGCACCACCTTGCGGATGTTGCAGCACGCCTTGCGCAGCTCGATGCTGTCGTAGAACGCGTTCAGGCCGTGGTCGCGCACATAGGCTTCCACTGCCCGTGCGTCCGGCGCGTATTGCTCGATCGCGTAGCCGTAGTGTGCGCGGATGCGATCGAGCATCGCCAGCGTTTCAGCGTGCAGGCGGCCGGTCTGCAGCGTGAAGATCGGCAGATGCGCGCGCACGGCTTCGGGGCTGCGCAGGATGGCGTCGGTCACGACCATGTCTTCGGCAGCCAGGCTGGTGGCGAACTTCGCCACGCCATGCTTGGCGGCAATCGCGGCCAGGCGCTCGAACAGCGCGGCTTCCTTGGCGGCCAGTGCTTCGGCGGTGCCGGTGTAGGCCGGGCGTGTCCACAGCACCGGGCGCCCGATCATGGACACCGGCACTTCCGACACGGCAGCGTCTTGCAGATCGCTCACGCGGCCTCCTGCACGGCGCGCTCGCGGCGGAACAACGGGCGCGGTTCGTCGATGGCGCCCTGGTAGCGCACGCTGATCTCGCCAAAGCCGTTCAGCGCATCGTCGATGTTCTTGTCGGCGCGCACGGCGTAGGCATCGAAACCGCAGCGGCGCATGAAGTCGAGCTGGTCGCGCAGCACGTCGCCGATGGCACGCAGCTCGCGCGTGAAGCCCAGGCGCTGGCGCAGCAGGAAGGCCGTGCTGTAGCCCCTGCCATCGCGGAAGACCGGAAAGTCCACCGCCACCAATGAGAGATTCGGCAAATCGGCTTGCAGTGCGAACGGCTCGTCATCCGGGGCCAGCCACACGGCCAGCGTGCCAGCGCGAGCACGGCCGAGCAGCGCATCGCGATTGGCTTGCCAGAAGACCAATGGCACGATGGCGTGCGTGGCGGCCTCCACATCGGCTGGCGTCAGCTCGCCACCTTCCGGTGCGCGCAGTACGGTCCATTCATCGGCCACGATTTGCGGGGCACCGTTTTGCAGCTTGATGATCTTGCTCATGTTCGTTCCCTCGTTATCAGGCAGCCTGCTTGTCGCTATGGGCGTAGACGCGTTCCTTGAACGGGGCCATGCCGATGCGGTGGTAGGTATCGATGAACACCTCGCCTTCCACGCGTTGGGCGACGAAGGTGTCGATGATGCGCTCGATCACGTCGGGCATTTCTTCGGCCTTGAACGATGGGCCGATCACCTTGCCCAGCGCCGATTCGTTGCCCTGCGCGCCGCCCAGCGACACCTGATACCACTCTTCATCCGCCTTATCGACACCCAGGATGCCGATGTTGCCGACGTGATGGTGGCCGCACGAGTTGATGCAGCCCGAAATGTTGAGTGACAGCTCGCCCAGGTCGTACACGTAGTCCAGGTTGTCGAAGCGCGCCTGAATGGCCTGCGCGATCGGGATCGACTTGGCGTTGGCCAGCGAGCAGAAATCACCGCCCGGGCAGGCGATGATGTCGGTCAGCAGGCCGATGTTGGCGGTGGCCATGCCGTGCTCTTTGGCGAGTTGCCACAGCGCGAACAGATCACGCTTCTTCACGTCCGGCAGAATCAGGTTCTGCTCGTGCGCCACGCGCAGCTCGCCAAAGCCGAAGCGCTCGGACCAGTCGGCCACCAGCGCCATCTGTTCGGCCGTCGCATCGCCCGGGGGCAGTGCCACGCCCGGCTTGAGCGACAGCGTGACCGCGGCGTAACCCGGCACGCGGTGCGCATGCACGTTGCGGCTGACCCAACGCGCGAACGCCTTGTTCTCCAGCAGCGCCTTCTCATAGGCGGCATCCGTATCGGCCAGCTTTTCATACGCGGGCGGCGCGAAGTACTGGGCCACGCGATCGAACTCGGCCTGCGGGATGGTCGACGGGCCGTCCTTGATGTGTTGCCACTCTTCTTCCACCTGGCGGGCGAATTCTTCCGCGCCGATGGCCTTCACGAGAATCTTGATACGCGCCTTGTACTTGTTGTCGCGGCGGCCATAGCGGTTGTACACGCGAACGGCGGCCTCGATGTACGACAGCATGTGCTGCCACGGCAGGTCTTCTTTGATGATGGCGCCCAGGATCGGGGTGCGGCCCATGCCGCCGCCGGCCAGAATGCGCAGCAGCGTCTGGCCGTCTTTTTCATAGGCGTACACGCCGATGTCGTGCAGTTGCGTCACGGCGCGGTCCTGGCGCGAGGCCGAGACGGCGATCTTGAACTTGCGCGGCAGGAACGCGAACTCGGGGATGAACGTCGACCATTGGCGCAGGATTTCCGCCAGCGGGCGCGCATCGATCACCTCATCTGGCGCCACGCCGGCAAACTGGTCGGTCGTGATGTTGCGGATGCAGTTGCCCGAGGTCTGAATGGCATGCATTTCCACCGAAGCCAGCTTGGCCAGGATATCCGGCACCTGCTCCAGCTCGATCCAGTTGTACTGGATGTTCTGGCGCGTGCTGAAGTGGCCATAGCCGCGGTCGTGCTCGGCGGCAATGTGGCTGAGCATGCGCAGTTGATTGGCGCGCAGGTGGCCATACGGAATCGCCACGCGCAGCATGTAGGCGTGGCGCTGGTAGTACAGACCATTCTGCAGGCGCAGCGGCAGGAACTCTTCTTCGGTCAGCTCGCCCGAAATGCGGCGGCGCACCTGGTCGCGGAACTGCGCGACGCGGTCGGCGACGAGGCGGTGATCGTAAGCGTCGTATTGGTACATGACTGTTCAGTCCAATCCGGTCAGGCCGGCGTGCGATTCAATTGGGAGAAAGCGTTTCGTTATGGTGCTGTCGTCAACTCAACGGCAGCAGCAACAATCAAGCGGGGCCGGCATCGCATCACACACGGGCGCACGCATCACGACACCAGCTTGATGGCCGTGATCGTCAGCGTGGCGGCAAGCGCGCCGCGCACCAGACGTTCCGGCAGATTCTTGGAAAGACGCGCACCGAGCCAGATGCCCGGGATGGAGCCCAGCAGCAGCGAGAGCAGCAGGTTCCAGTCGATCGTGCCCAGGTACATGTGCCCGAGGCCCGCCACGGCGGTCAGCGGCACGGCATAGGCGATATCGGTGCCGGCCACTTCGGCGCTCTTCAATTCGGGATACAGGATCAGGATGAGCGTCGCGCCCACCGCACCGGCGCCAATGGACGACACCGTCACCAGCACACCCAGCACCGCGCCAACGATGACGGTTGCCACGGCCAAACCCGTGCCCTGCAGGCGATAGCGCGGGTTGGACGCCAGCCAGCCCAGCACGCGCTGGCGGAACAGCAACGAGATCACCGTCAGGATGACCGACACGCCAATCGTCAGGCGGATGAGGTGCATCCATTCGGCATCGAGGTTGCCGGCGTTCTTCAGCATGATCACCGTCACCAGCGCGGCGGGCAGACTGCCCAGGCAGAGGCGCTTGACGATGTCCCAGCGAACATGGCCGTGGCTGCGGTGTGCGATCGTGCCGACGCCCTTGGTCAGCGAGGCAAACGCCAAGTCCGTGCCCACGGCGGTAGCCGGCGAAAAGCCGAACATCAGCGTCAGCAGCGGAGTCATCAGCGAACCGCCGCCAACGCCCGTCAGGCCGACCAACAGGCCGACCAGCAAACCGGAAACCGTATAGGCGAGCGTCATAGCGCAGGGACAGTGAGGGCGTGTTATCACGAAGTTCGAGCATCGTAATGAAATGGCCTCATATCCCAAACCAATAAAAAATTGTTTGTTTATATGGCGTCGGTTATAAGTAGCCTTCTTATCGCTCGCATTTCCTTGACCTTGCACTACCCCGCGCAGCCATGAACCTCCATCAATTTCGCTTCGTGCGCGAAGCCGTGCGGCAGAAATTCAACCTGACCGAGGCCGCAAAAGCGCTTTATACATCACAACCAGGTGTCTCCAAGGCCATCATCGAGTTGGAAGAGGAACTGGGTGTCGATATCTTCACGCGGCACGGCAAGCGCATCCGGGGCCTCACGGAGCCGGGCCGGCGCATCCTCGCCTCGGTCGAGCGGGTGCTGGAAGAGGTCGAAACGCTCAAACGCGTCGGCAAAGACTACGCAGCACAGGACCAGGGCAACTTCACCATCGCCACCACGCACACGCAGGCGCGCTACGCCTTGCCCAAGGCGATCGCGGAATTCACGCGCAAGTACCCCAAGGTGCGCCTGTCCATTCAGCAGGGCACGCCCGCGCAGATTGCCGAGATGGTGCTGCACGATCAGGCCGACATCGCCATCGCCACCGAGGGTATGTCGCATGTGAAGGATCTGATCTCGATCCCGGGCTACCAGTGGCAGCATGTGGTGGTGACGCCGCCTGAGCACCCGCTGCTCGCACGCCAGCACCTGACACTGGAAGACCTGAAGGGTTACCCGATCATCACGTACGACCAGCACTTTGCCGGCCGGCCCAAGATCGACCACGCATTCGAGTTGCGCCAGATGAAGCCCGATGTCGTGCTCGAAGCCATCGACGCCGACGTCATCAAGACCTATGTGGAAGTGGGCCTGGGCGTGGGCATTGTCGCCGGCATGGCCTTTGACCCAGAGCGTGATCGCAATCTGCGTGCGATCCCGGCCGGGCATCTGTTCGGCACCAACGTCACGCACCTGGGCGTCAAGCAAGGCGCGTACTTGCGCGGCTTTGTCTACACCTTCATCGAACTGTTTGCGCCAGCGCTCACGCGCAAGCTGGTGGAGCAACTGATGTCGGGCGAGCACGAAGCCTACGAACTCTGAGTCCCAAGTTCAGACACCATCCCGCATTTCCGGAGATTCCATGACGACCCGACGTCGCCTGCTGTGTGGCCTTGCGCTCTTTGCCAGCGCGGCCGCAATTGCCATAACAGCCCTGCCCGCCCAAGCCGATATTCGCGTGGGCGTTGTCTTGTCGACCACCGGCCCCGCCGCCGCCATCGGTATCCCAAGCAAGAACACGGTGCAGATGTGGCCGGCAACCATGGGTGGCCAGCGCGCGCAGGTCATCATCCTGGACGATGCGTCCGACCCGTCGATGGCGGTGCGCAATGTGCGCAAGCTGATCGCTGAAGACAAGGTGGATGTGATCGTCGGCCCGACGATTGTGCCGACGGCGCTGGCTTCACTTGATGCCGTGGCCGAGGGGCAGACGCCGATGGTGACGCTGGCCGCATCCGCCTCCATTGTCGAGCCGCAGGACGCCAAGCGCCGCTGGGCCTTCAAGATGCCGCAAAACGATTCGCAGATGGCGACGCTGGTCACACAGCACATGGCGGACAGCGGCGTGCGCACGGTGGGCTTTATCGGCTTTACCGATGCGTATGGCGAGAGCTGGTGGCGTGAGTTCTCCAAGCTGGCCGAAGTGCGCAAGCTGAAGGTGGTTGCCAGCGAGCGCTTCGCTCGCACGGACACGAGCGTGACCGGCCAGGCGCTCAAGCTGATGGCCGCCAAACCCGATGCCATCCTGATTGCCGGCGCCGGCACGCCCGCCGCGCTGCCCGAGCGCACGCTGGTCGAACGTGGCTACAAGGGCCACATCTATCAGACGCACGGCATCGCCAGTACGGAATTCCTGAAGGTGGGCGGCAAGGATGTCGAAGGCACCCTCTTCCCGACCGGCCCGGTGGTCGTGGCGCGCGAACTGCCGGCCAGCCACCCCGTGCGCAAGGTCGCCGTGGAATTTGCCGACCGCTATGAAGCCAAGTACGGCCCCAACACTGTTACGCAATTCGCCGGAGATGCCTGGGGTGCCTGGCAACTGCTCGACAACGCGACAGCGCGCGCACTGAAGACTGGCGCCAAGCCCGGCACCCTCGCCTTCCGCGTTGCCCTGCGCGACGCGCTGGAAACCACCCAGAACCTGACCGTGCCCAACGGCGTGCTGAATCTGAATGCCCAGGATCACCAGGGCTTCGACCAGCGCTCCCGCGTGATGGGCATCATTAAAAACGGGCACTTCGCTTACGCTGGCCCGCGCTAATTCAACACGCAGAGATTTGCCATGACACGCATCGCCTTCATCGGCCTCGGCAACATGGGCACGCCCATGGTCCAGCATCTGATTGCAGCCGGCCACACCGTGCGCGCCTATGTACGCCGCCCTGAAGCGGCCGACAACGCCCGCGCCATCGGCGCCGAGCCCGTCAACACACCCGCCGAAGCCGCGCGCGACGCCGAGGTCATCTTCACCAACGTCACCTCCACCGCCGATGTGGAAGGCGTGCTGCTGGGGCCGGATGGCGTTGTCCACGGTGCTCCCCGCGGTGCAGTGTGCATTGACCACAGCACGATCTCCGCCATGGCTACGCGCCGTATTGCGGCCGAGCTGGAAACGGCGGGCCTGGAGTTTCTGGATGCGCCCGTCTCCGGCGGCACCATGGGCGCGCAGAAGGCCACGCTGTCGATCATGGTGGGCGGCAAGGCCGACGTGCTTGAGCGCGTGCGCCCGCTTCTGCAACTGCTGGGCACCACCATCACGCATGTCGGCGGCCATGGTGCGGGCCAGGTGGCCAAGGCGTGCAACCAGGTCGTGCAGGTCATCAACATTCAGGGTATTGCCGAGGCCATGCTGTTTGCACGCGCTCAGGGCACCGACCCCTCGCGTGTGCTGGCCGCCATCGGCCCTGGTTTTGCCGGCAGCCGCATGCTCGACCTGGAAGGGCCGAAGATGGCCGAGCGCAACTTTGCCGCCGGTATCGAAGCGCGCCTGCACGACAAGGATTTCGGCCTTGTGCGTGAAATCGCCCAGGAACTCGGCCTGCAGATGCCGGCGATGGAACTGGTGGCCGCGCAGCTCAATACGCTGGTTGCCAACGGCTGGGGATATGACGATACGGCGTCGCTGCTGCGCGTGCTGGAGCTGCAGAACGAGCGCACGGCAAATTAGGTTCACCTGACCCGCCTTGTTAGGCACGCCTGACTTCTGGCATAATTGCTGGCTCATTGCACCTGCCCGAGTGGTGAAATTGGTAGACGCAGGGGACTCAAAATCCCCCGCCGCAAGGCGTGCCGGTTCGATTCCGGCCTCGGGCACCAAATTCCAAGCCGCTTCTGTTCATTCGGAAGCGGCTTTTTCATTGGGCGCTCGGCAATCCCAGCGTGCTGGGCAACGCGCCTCACGCGGCGTGGGATAATGTGCGTTCTGCCCCGGGCACGGCTCAAGAGGTTGGTCGCACGGGCGCGCGAGGGCCTTTATCCGCGTGGCCCGTACAGTTTCGAACCTTCTTCAGCACTCCCACAATGCCCACATACCGTTCCAAGACCTCCACCGCCGGCCGCAACATGGCAGGTGCGCGCTCGCTGTGGCGCGCCACCGGCATGAAAGATGAAGACTTCCAGAAGCCGATCATCGCGGTGGTCAACTCGTTCACCCAGTTCGTGCCCGGCCACGTGCACCTGAAGGATCTGGGCCAGCTCGTCGCGCGTGAGATCGAAGCCGCGGGCGGTGTAGCCAAGGAATTCAACACCATCGCCGTGGATGACGGCATCGCAATGGGCCACGACGGCATGCTGTATTCGCTGCCGAGCCGCGACATCATTGCCGATTCGGTGGAATACATGGTCAACGCGCACTGCGCCGATGCCATGGTGTGCATCTCCAACTGCGACAAGATCACCCCGGGCATGCTGATGGCCGCGATGCGCCTGAACATTCCGGTGATCTTTGTCTCGGGTGGCCCGATGGAAGCCGGCAAGACGCGCCTGGCCAACCCGGTCACCAAGGCGATCGAGATCAAGAAGCTCGACCTGATCGACGCGATGGTGATCGCGGCCGATAGCAAGTATTCCGACGAGGAAGTGGCCGAAGTTGAGCGCTCGGCCTGCCCGACCTGCGGTTCGTGCTCGGGCATGTTCACGGCCAACTCGATGAACTGCCTGACCGAAGCACTGGGCCTCTCGCTGCCGGGCAACGGCACGGTGGTTGCCACGCACGCAGACCGCGAGCAGCTCTTCAAGCGCGCCGGCCAACGCATCGTTGAGCTGGCCCGCCAGTACTACGAGCAGGAAGACGAGCGCGTGCTGCCGCGCTCGGTCGGCTTCAAGGCGTTCGAAAACGCGATGACGCTCGACATCGCCATGGGTGGCTCGACCAACACGATTCTCCACCTGCTGGCGATTGCGCAGGAAGCCGGGATCGACTTCACGATGAGCGACATCGACCGCCTCTCGCGTGTCGTGCCGCAACTGTGCAAGGTCGCGCCCAACACGAACAAGTACCACATCGAAGACGTGCACCGCGCCGGCGGCATCATGGCCATCCTGGGCGAGCTGGATCGCGCCGGGAAGTTGCACACCGACGCGCCGACCGTGCACGCGCCCACGCTGAAGGATGCGCTGGACCAATGGGACATCGTCCGCACCTCGGATGAAGCCGTGCAGACGTTCTACCGCGCCGGTCCGGCTGGCATCCCCACGCAGGTGGCATTCAGCCAGAACACGCGCTGGCCGAGCCTGGACCTGGACCGCGCCGGGGGCTGCATCCGCTCGAACGAGCATGCCTTCTCAAAGGAAGGCGGCCTGGCGGTGCTGCGCGGCAATATCGCGCTTGACGGCTGCGTGGTGAAGACGGCTGGTGTTGACGAAAGCATCCTCGTGTTCGAAGGCACGGCCCACGTCACCGAATCGCAGGACGAAGCGGTCGAAAACATCCTTGCCGACAAGGTCAAGGCCGGCGACGTGGTGGTCGTGCGCTACGAAGGCCCGAAGGGTGGCCCCGGCATGCAGGAAATGCTCTACCCGACGAGCTACATCAAGTCCAAGGGGCTGGGCAAGGCTTGCGCGCTGCTGACGGACGGCCGCTTCTCTGGCGGCACATCGGGCCTGTCGATCGGCCACTGCTCGCCGGAAGCGGCAGCGGGCGGCGCGATTGGCTTGGTGCGCAATGGCGACAAGATCCGCATCGACATCCCCAACCGCACGATCAACGTGCTGGTGTCGGATGAAGAACTCGCGCGCCGCCGCGAAGAGCAGAACGCCCTCGGCTGGAAGCCCATGAAGGCGCGTCCGCGCAAGGTGTCGGCCGCGCTCAAGGCGTACGCCAAGCTGGTCATGTCAGCAGACAAAGGCGCCGTGCGCGACCTGTCACAACTGGACGACTGACACCGCAGTGGGCCCTGTGCCTTATTGCTGCTGAAGCCGCTCTCCCGAGCGGCTTTTTTTTGGGTGGATTTACCTTCTCTATTGCATCGACAGTGCGACGCTCAGTCCCACTGCGCGGCAAGCCCATCTGGCGAAACCTCGCGGCCGTTTCGCTCAAGCGCGGCAATCTGCGCCATATCGTCGTCTGTCAGATGCAGCGTTTGCGCGCGCAGATTGCTGGCAAGATTTTCCCGCTTTGTCGACGACGGGATCACCGAATAGCCTAGCTGCATCGCCCAGGCCAGCACGACCTGCGCGGGCGTCGCCTGATGCCGCTGCGCAATCGCGCCGATCACCGGATCGCCCAGCACCTTGCCGTACGCCAGCGTCATATACGACGTGACGTGAATGCCTTCGCGCTGCAGAAATTCCACCAGCTTGCGGTTCTGCAAATACGGGCTCAGCTCGATCTGGTTGGTAGCGATCGCCTCTTTGCCTACCGCCGCAATGGCTTGCCGTGTCAGCGCGATATTGAAGTTCGAGATGCCGATCTGCCGCGTCAGGCCCTGGGCCTTGGCATCGGCCAGCGCGGTCATGAATGTCTCCAGCGGCACGCCGCTGTTGGGCGCGGGCCAGTGGATCAGCGTGAGATCGACGTAGCCTGTGCGCAGCTTGACAAGGCTGTCTTCGAGACTCGGCACAAGCTTGTCCTTCGCGTAGTTGTCGACCCAGATTTTGGTGGTCAGGAACAGGTCTTCGCGGCGGACGCCCGAGTCGGCAGTCGCCTCGCCCACATCAGCTTCATTGCCATAGATCTGCGCGGTGTCGATGGCGCGATAGCCGAGATCCAGGCCGTTGCGAATCGAATCGATGACAACCTGGCCCTTCAGACGAAACGTACCAAGGCCGAAAGCGGGAATCTTGTTCATTTTGCGCTCCATGAAAACAACTCAAGGATGGAATGGATGGAATCGAATCAGGGGTTCATGGCCAGGCGGGTCCGGCGCTGCAAGACGTGCAGGCCCACCAGCGCAAGGCCCGCCGCAGCAATCACTGCACCGACGATCGGCACCGCTGCGTAGCCAAAGCCCGCAGAGATAGCGGCCCCGCCTGCTGCTGCGCCCAGCGCGTTACCGAGATTGAACGCACCCACGTTGATCGACGATGCCAGCCCCGGCGCCTCGGCCGCAGCGCGCATCACGCGCATCTGCAGCGGCGGCACGACAGCGAAGGTGGCGAGGCCCCACACCAGCAACGCGGCCGCCGCACCCGCATGCGTTTTGGCGAGCATCGGGAACGCGAGCATCGTCACGATCAACACCAGCAGGAAGCCGATCAGGCTGCCGTCGAGCGAGCGATCCGCCAGGCGGCCACCCGCGATGTTGCCGATCGAAAACCCGACGCCAATCAGCACCAGCATGGCGGTCACGAACGCGGGGCTGGCGCCGGTGAGCTGCGCAAGCGTCGGTGCCACGTATGTGTAGAGCGTGAACATGGCGCCAGCGCCAAGCACCGTGGTAGCGAGCGCACCCAACACAACGGGGCGCATCAGCACGGCCAGTTCAGCACGCAGGTTGGGCATCTTGCCGGCCTCGCCTTTTGGCAACGCGGCGAACAGGCCCGCGATGGCGATCACGCCCAGGCTTGCCGTGGCGGCAAATGACATCCGCCAGCCGATCATCTGCCCAAGCCACGTTGCGGCGGGCACGCCGCCCACGTTGGCGATCGTCAGCCCCAGGAACATCGTTGCCACCGCACTTGCCTGCCTCTCGCGCGGCACAAGGCTGGCGGCCACCACTGAACCGAGCCCGAAGAACGCGCCATGGTTGAGGCTGGTGACAAGCCGCGCGAGCAGCAGCGTCGTGTAATCCGGTGCGATCGCCGACAGGAGGTTGCCAATGGTGAAGATGCTCATCAGCGCAATCAGCGCCTTGCGGCGCGGCCAGCGCGCGAGCAGCAGCGTCATCACCGGTGCGCCGACCATCACGCCGATGGCGTAAGCGCTGATCAACATGCCGGCCTGCGGAATCGACACATGCACGCCCTCGGCGATCACGGGCAACAGGCCCATTGGCGAAAACTCGGTGGTGCCGATGCCAAAGGCGCCTGCGGCAAGTGCGAGCAGCGGCAGCGTGGCACTGCTGCGTGTGGTGCCGAGTGTGGTGCCGCGTGGCGGCTCGGTGGAAACGGTTGTGGGGGTCATGGGGCGGGCTCCAGTGCGGGGTGTGGAAAGCGGGCAGGACGTCTGCCTCGGGTTCCGCAAACCTTTCGTGCAGCGCAGTGTGCTTGCCTTACCTTTGCAGAAAAACCCGTCTGCCGACGAAACAGTCTTGATTGTCAATCAACAATCCATATCGATCAGAATGCACTCCAGGTTGGCAATCCCGCTACGGCGCGGCATTTCAAAATATGTCATGACGTGATATATTCCGCGCCGAACCGTTTGATTTCGCCATGTCTACCCCCGCACGACCTTTGTCCAAGCAGGATTTCGAGAGCCTCTCCGATTTCCGTTACCACCTGCGTCGCTTCCTGCGCGCCTCTGAAGACCTGATCCACTCGAAGGGCATCACGCCGCTGCAGTATCAGTTGCTGCTGCACGTCAAAGGCTATGCCGGGCGCGAATGGGCCACCGTGGGTGAGTTGGCCGAGCGCCTGCAGGCCGCGCCGCACGGCACGGCAGCGCTCATCACGCGCTGCGAAGAAGCGGGTCTGGTCGAACGCCGCCAGAGCGATACCGACGCGCGCCAAGTGGAAGTCCATCTCTCCAGAAAGGGCGACCACCTCGTCGCACTGCTGGCCGGGCTGCACCAGAGTGAGCTGTCGGCCTTCAGCCGCGCTTTCAAGATTCCCCACCTAGAACAACCCGTCCAGCAGTAACGTCATGCAAACCCTTGAACATCGGCGCGACTTTGCGACCGACACCACGTTGTTCCGCACCACTGCGCTGGCGGTCGTCATTGCCGCGTTTGCCACGCTCGCGGCAGTGGTGCTGCTCCAACTGATCCGCTTCTTCACCAACCTGTTTTTCTTCCAGACCCTGTCGCTGGCGGACCGCTCCCCGGCCACCAACACGCTCGGCGTCTGGGTGATTGCGGTACCGCTCATCGGCGGGTTGATCGTCGGGCTGATGGCGCGCTTCGGCTCGGAGAAGATCCGCGGCCACGGCATTCCCGAGGCCATCGAAGCCATCCTGTTCGGCAAGAGCAAGATGTCGCCCAAGGTGGCCGTGCTCAAGCCGCTGTCGTCGGGCATCGTGATCGGCAGCGGCGGCCCGTTTGGTGCGGAAGGCCCGATCATCATGACCGGCGGCGCGATCGGCTCGCTGTTCGCGCAGTTCTTCAAGCTGACGGCGGCCGAGCGCAAGACGCTGCTGGTGGCCGGTGCCACAGCCGGCATGACGGCCGTGTTCGGCACGCCGGTGGCCGCGTTGCTGCTGGCGGTGGAACTGCTGCTGTTCGAATGGCGCCCGCGCAGCATGCTGCCGGTGGCGGTGGCGTGCGCGGTGGCGGGTTTTCTGCGCGTGCTGGTGCTGGACGCCGGCCCCCTGTTCCCACTGGAAACCGCGCCGGCGACGCTGCCTGCGCTGGGTTCTTGCGTGGTCGCCGGGCTGCTGTGCGGCGCGCTGGCGCGCTCGCTGTCGATGGCGCTGTACAAGACCGAAGACCTGTTCGGCCGCCTGCCGATCCACTGGATGTGGTGGCCGGCCATCGGCGGTCTGGTTGTTGGCATTGGCGGCTATTTCGAGCCGCGTGCGCTGGGCGTAGGCTACGACGTCATCGGCGATTTGCTGCACAACCATCTGGCTATCCAGGTAGCGCTCGCGCTGCTGGTGGTCAAGGCGATCATCTGGGTGATCGCGCTGGGCTCGGGCACGTCGGGCGGGGTGCTCGCCCCGCTGCTGATGATGGGCGCTGGCCTGGGTGTGCTGATCGGGCCCGTGCTGCCCGGTGGTGATCCGGGCCTGTGGCCGCTGGTGTGCATGGCTGCCATGCTGGCCGGCGTGCTGGGCGCCCCGCTCACCGCCATCATCTTCGCCTTTGGGCTCACGCACGATGTGAACGCGCTGCTGCCGATCCTGCTGGCGGTGGCAGTGTCCTATGGCTTTGTCGTGCTGACGATGCCGCGCTCGATCATGACCGAGAAGATCGCGCGCCGCGGCTTCCACATCTACCGCGAATACGCTGTCGACCCGCTTGAGCGCCACGCTGTGGATGAGGTCATGACGCGCACGGTGCAAACCATTGACGCACAGGCCACGCTGGCTGACACGCTCGCCAACCGCTTCGGCGCCAAGCAGGCGCACCGCGCGTTTCCGGTGGTGCAAAGCGGCACGCTGATCGGCATGCTCGATCGTGATGCGCTGGTAGCAGGCCAGAAGCGTGGCGCTATCACCGTTGCCGAACTGTTCGGTGCAAACGCCCCGGTGATGGCACTGCCCGGCGAGACCTGCCGCATTGTCGCCACGCGCCTGGCGGTGCATGGGCTGGAGCGACTGCCGGTGGTGGTCGATTCGCAATCGCGCACGCTGGTGGGCATCGTCTCGCGCAGCGACCTGGTCAAGCCGTCGCTGGCGTTCTTCGACGAAGAACAGCGCCGTGAGCGCTTTCGTCGCGTGCCGCTGTCAGGCACACGCACGCAGCTTGAACTGCGCCGCCGGCGCGCAGGCCGGGTAGCACGCTAAGGCGCTGCCCGCTGATTGCACGACGGGCTCGGCGCGGCCGTGCTTCGCGCGGTCGGGCTCGTTCCCCGCCGCAATCCCATACTGCGGCAGCGACTTCGCTACCGCATCCGCCTTGAGCGTCGCCCCGCTCGATATCGAAAAGCACGATCGACGCACACGATCTAGCGCGTCGATCGGGCACAGGCAGACGTCTGCAATGTTGCGTTATGCCGCATTAACCTGCCACATGCCGATTGCGGCCGCTTTCCTTGGCACTGTACAGCGCAAGGTCTGCGCGCTTGAGCATCTCTAACGCGGTATCGCCCGGCCGGCAGACCGTCATGCCCATGCTGACAGTCATCGACAGCCCGGTCGGGAAGGTTTCATCCGTTTCGGCCACCGCCACACGCAGGCGTTCAGCCACCTCAGTGGCGGCCTGCAGCGTGGTGCGGCCCATCACCACGGCAAATTCCTCGCCGCCCAGGCGCCCGACCAGATCACTGCTGCGCAGCACCCCAGTGGCCAGCGAGGCAAAGCGCTGCAGCGCCATGTCGCCCACGGCGTGGCCCCATGTGTCGTTGATGCGTTTGAAGTGATCCAGATCAGCGAGCACCAGCACAAGCGGTTCTGCGCGGTTGTGGGCGCGCGCGAGCACTGTGTCGAACAGCGCCAGGAAGCGACGGCGTGTCAGCACGCCCGTCAGATGGTCGAAATGCGCCTCGTTGGCGAGTGTGCTGTTGGTACGCTGCAACCGCTGGTTCAGATGACGCGTCACGCGGTGATGCTGCCGCTCGCGCACCAAAGACCACGCCACCAGCACAAACGTCACCAGTACGCTCACGAACAGCACAAAGCCGATCGTGCGGTTGCGCGCGTGGCTGGCGATCTGCTGGCCCCACGCAGGCAGCGGTTCTGCCACGACGACGGTGAGATCCGCGCTGGCATTGCGTGACACCGTGAGCGACGGCATCGCACTGCCCTCGCGCCAGGCCAGCGCGTCGCGCACCTCGACCGGCACCCAGCGGGGCACGTCGCGGTGGGCCTGGGCGGTGGGCCGGTATGGCCACGTATCGAAGTCGACGCGCCGGTAGGCGTTATATCGATCGCTGGCTCTCATGTGCTGCAGCCGCGCATCCGGGAGGATCTTGCCCACCAGCGACGCATCGGTCGACAGGATGATCAGGCCGTTGGGATCCGTCACCAGCGATGTCGGATGCGACACCCAGTGCTGCAGGCGCGCCAAGCTCACCTTGGTGCCCATCGCCGCGACGAGGTAACCGCCCGCGTCATACACCGGTGCGGCGAAGAACAGACCCGGCACGCCCGTCACCCTGCCCACGGTGAACTGCTCGCCCAGGCCGCCCAGCATCGCTTCCTTCATGTACGGCTGCATGCTCGCCTGCACGCCCAGAAACGAGTCGGGGTGGCCCGCGTTGTTGGCCAGCACCACGTAGTTGCCCTGGTTGACCACCCACAAGTAGTCCAGCCCAAGGTTGCCGGCAGTCGCGCTCAGGAACGCGTTGACGTCGACCACCTCCGGATGCGATAGCGCCTCTTCCGCGCGCGAGCCCTCATCCATCAGGTTCCAGCGCCGGGTGTCGACGCGCTCCACGGCGCGCGGGATGGCGTCGATCTGGGCGAGCGTTTGCGGAAGCGCGCGCAGCAATGCCACGTCAGCCGTAATCTGGTTCGACATACCCTCCGCGACCTGCGCGGCCAGTTGGCGCCGCGCATCGACCATCTGCTGCATATCGCGCGCGCCAATCGTATCGGCCACAAAGCAAGCGACAAACCAGGAGACCCCCACGCCCACCACCACCGCCGACAACCAAATCACCAGCGGCGCAGCGCGCAGCCGGGCGCCGTGTGGCGACGGTGCGGGTGCCGGGGCAGGCGCGTTCACGTCAAGCCTCGCTGGCCAGGAAATCCGCCACCGTTGGGTAGCGCAGCGCCACGCGCAACTCGCGCATCAGCCGCGTGTTGCGCAGCCGGCGCGATTCGCTCATGAACGACAGCAACGTCGGCTCGATCCGCTGAGTGGCTTCAGCCCGTGAAATGCGCGGCGGCCGCTGCAAGCCGCGTGCGTCGGCCACGGCATCGAAGTAGTCGCCCATGCGCAGTTCCGACGCATCGCTTGCATGCACGATGCGCTGCGATTTCCCCCGGAACAGCGCGGCAATAACGGCCCGCGCCAGATCGTCAGCGTGAATGTGGTTGGTATAGACGTCATCCTCGGCGCGCAAGGCGGGCGTGCCGCGCTCCAGCCGGGCGATGGGCAGCCGGTCAGCCGCATAGATGCCGGGAATACGCAGGATCGACGTGCGCCAGCCGCCGCCCGCGCCGAACCAGCGCACGCGGCGCTCGGCGGCGACACGGCGCTGGGCACGCGCCGTCGTGGGCTTGACCGGGCGGGATTCGTCGACCCAGGCGCCGCCCGCATCGCCATACACACCACTGGTGCTGGCGTACACAAACGCGCGCGCTTGGAGGCGGGTTTTCAAGCGGCCCGTGAGACCACCAGACCTGCGCGCCCGCTCGGGTAAAATGCGACGTTTTGTGGCTCGAAGTCTTGGCGCCGGTTGCGCCAGCGTGTGCAGCAGCGCGGCGGTACGCGGATCATCGTTGCCGGCAGCAGGCGGCGGCGCCAGATGCAGCACGCGAGAGCTTAAGCCCCGCAGGCGGCGCAGCGACGCGGCATCGTCCAGATTGGCGACAATCGGCACGGCACCGGCTTCGCGCAACGCTGCGCGGCCAGCCTCGCGTGAGGTGACGGCAAAGACGCGAAAACGCGTGCGCAGCATCGTCAGGCAGCGTTGCCCGACATCGCCGCAGCCGACGATCAGCACGCGTGGGAGCCCAAGGCGTGGTGCGGATTTGGATGGCCGAGCGACTGATTGATTCACCATCGGACGTGCTGCCATAACATGCCCAGACGGGCGACCAGACACTCTTTTCAACATATTCGGAATTGTAGTATGGCTTACCAGATCAACGTGCTGCCCAGCGGCCGCCAGTTCCAGGCCGAAGACGGCGAGACCATCCTTGCAGCGGCGCTGCGCCAAGGCATCGGCTTGCCATATGGCTGCAAGAACGGCGCATGTGGTTCGTGCAAGGGCCACGTGCGCGAGGGCTCCATCGTTCAGGGCAACCATTCGCCCAACGCGCTCTCCGCACAGGAGGCCACAGAGGGCCGCGCCCTGTTCTGCTGCGCCACCCCTGCCACCGATGTCACCATCGAAGTGCGCGAAGTGCATGGCGCCGGCGACGTGCCCATCAAGAAGATCCCGTGCCGCGTCGCGTCGCTGGAAAGGGCCGCGCCGGACGTCACCATCGTCAAGCTGCAACTGCCTGCCACCGAGCGTATGCAATTTTTGGCCGGGCAGTACGTGGAATTCCTCCTGCGCGACGGCAAGCGCCGCAGCTACTCGATCGCCAACCCGCCGCACGAAGACGGTCCGATCGAGCTGCACATCCGCCACATGCCGGGCGGCGCATTTACCGATTATGTGTTCGGCGCCAAGGACGGTGCACCGGCCATGAAAGAGCGCGACATCCTGCGCTTTGAGGGGCCGCTGGGCAGCTTCTTCCTGCGTGAAGAATCCGACAAACCGATCATCCTGCTGGCTTCCGGCACCGGTTTCGCGCCCATCAAGGCGATTGTCGAGCATGCGCAGTTCATCGGCAGCAAGCGCCCGATGACGCTGTACTGGGGCGGCCGCCGCCCGCAAGACCTGTACATGCACGCCAAGGCCGAAGAATGGGCCCGCACCCTGCCTGGCTTCACGTACGTGCCGGTCGTCTCCAACGCCCTGCCCGAAGACGCCTGGAGCGGTCGCACCGGCTTCGTCCACCAGGCGGTCATCGCCGACCACCCCGATTTGTCGAACCACGAGGTCTACGCTTGCGGCGCGCCGGTGGTGATCAACTCAGCCCGCGCCGACTTCGCCGCCCAGTGCAAGATGCACCCGGATGCGTTCTTCGCCGATTCCTTCACCTCTGAGGCGGACCTGCACCCCGCCGCTGGCTGAGGCTGACGTTGCACAAATCCAAAGCACGTCAAAATTTCGTTTTGACTTGACTTGGCATCCGTCTTATTCTTGCGCCTTATGAACCAAGCCCTGCACCTCCGACGCCGCCGTACGTTGCTCCCTCCGGGAAGCCGCGCGGCTGTCTGCTGATTGCATATCGGGTTCACAGAATTCGACGATCACAAGGCCACGGGGCGATCCCCGTGGCCTTTGTCTTTTTCCAACTCACGTTTTTCCGCTTTTTCATCTTTCTGCCGCCTTTTTCTGGAGCTTTGCCATGGCGTTTGCTGACTACCCCGTCCAGTCCCTGATGTACATCACCAACCGGCCCGAGATCGTCTTCACCGAAGGGAAGGGCTCGTGGCTGACGGACCATAACGGCAAGCGATGCCTGGATTTCGTGCAGGGCTGGGCCGTCAACTGCCTCGGCCACTCCAACGACGGCATGATCGAAGCGCTCAACACGCAAGCCAGGAAGCTGATCAACCCGAGCCCGGCCTTCTACAACGAGCCGATGGCCAAGCTGGCCGGCCTGCTGACCGCGCATAGCTGTTTCGACAAGGTGTTCTTCGCCAACAGCGGCGCCGAGGCCAACGAAGGCGCCATCAAACTCGCCCGCAAGTGGGGCAAGAAGCATAAGAACGGCGCCTTCCAGATCATCACCTTCGACCACAGCTTCCACGGCCGCACGCTCGCCACCATGAGCGCGTCGGGCAAGGCCGGCTGGGACACCATCTTCGCGCCGCAAGTGCCGGGCTTTCCGAAGGCCATGCTGAACGATATCGCCTCGGTGGAAGCGCTGATCACCGACGAGACCGTCGGCGTGATGCTGGAGCCGGTGCAGGGCGAAGGCGGCGTGCTGCCCGCCACACCGGAATTCATGCAGCAACTGCGCGCGCTGACGAAGAAGCACAAGATCCTGTTGATCGTGGATGAAGTGCAGGCCGGGTGCGGGCGTTGCGGCACGCTGTTCGCCTACCAGCTCTCGAACATCGAGCCGGACATCATGACGCTGGGCAAGGGCATCGGTGGTGGTGTGCCGCTGTCGGCCCTGCTGTGCACGGATGAAGTTGCGAGCTTTGAGGCCGGCGACCAAGGCGGCACCTACAACGGCAACCCGCTGATGACGGCCGTCGGCTGCTCGGTGATCGAGCAACTGCTGGCACCAGGCTTCCTGGCCGGCGTGCAGGAACGCGGCGCTTACCTGCGCGCGCAACTGCTCAAGCTGACCGAAGAGTTCGGCCTGGCCGGCGAGCGCGGCAACGGTCTGCTGCGCGCGCTGCTGCTCGGCAAGGACATCGGCGGCCAACTGGTCGAAGCCGCACGCGAGATGAACCCGACGGGCCTGCTGCTGAACGCCCCGCGCCCGAACATCCTGCGCTTCATGCCCGCGCTGAACGTGACCACCGAAGAAATCGACACGATGATCGGCATGCTGCGCACCTTGCTCAAGGCGCACGTTTAAGTTTCAACGCTGCATCCAGGGCGGCGCGCAATGCGTCGCCCTTCCCCGCGCCACCGCTGTTTCCGATTCCGAGGTTTGCCATGGCCGTAACGCTTGCAGTTCCGGCCACGGGGATCGTTTTGTCCGATGATCCCGCGTGGCTCCCGCTGGACCAGATCTATCGCTTTCTCTCGCAAGAAACGTATTGGGCACGTGGCCTGCCGCGTGACGTGTTCGACCGATCGATCACGCATTCGCTGTGCTTGGCGGCCTATCAGCGGAATAACGATGGCGCGCACGGCGACCTCACCGGCTTCGCGCGCGTCATCACCGATCGCGCCACGTTCGCCTATCTGTGCGATGTGTTCGTGCTACCTGAGTGGCGCGGTAAAGGCGTCTCGCACGCGCTGATGCAGTTCATGCGTGAACACCCGGAGCTGCAGACACTGCGCCGCACGGTGCTGGTCACCTCGGATGCCAGCGGGCTCTACCGCAAGCACGGTTTTACCGATGTGCCCGAGGGTATCGGCTTCATGCAACTGCACCGGCCGAACATCTACGCCGCACCACCCACCTGACGCGGGAAAGAAAAAGCCTCGCAATTGCGAGGCTTTTTCCATGGTACAGCTCGGTGGTTATTCGCCCAGGTAGGCAGCACGCACCTTCGGATCATCCAGCATCTGTTTCGCATCGCCGCTCATGGTGATGAGACCGGAGTCCATCACGTAGCCGCGGTGCGCCGCCTGCAGCGCCAGGCGTGCGTTCTGCTCAACGAGCAGCACGGTGACGCCCTGCGCCGAGATGTCACGCACCACCTCGAAGATCTTCTCCACCATGATCGGCGAGAGACCCATCGACGGCTCATCGAGCAGCAACAGCTTGGGCTGGCTCATCAGCGCGCGCGCCATGGCCAGCATCTGCTGCTCGCCGCCCGACATCGTGCCGGCCAGCTGGTTTGCCCGCTCCTTCAGGCGCGGGAAGATGCCGAACATGCGGTCGATGTCGGCCTTGATCTGCGCCTCGTCGTTGCGCGTGAAGGCACCCATCTGCAGGTTCTCGACAATGGTCATGCGCGCGAACACGCCGCGGCCTTCCGGCACCATCGCCAGGCCCTGCTTGAGCAGGTTGTAGCTCGGCACGCCCTTGATGGACTTGCCCAGATACTGCACGTCGCCAGCGGCCCAACCCTGCAGGCCGGTGATGGCCTTCATGGTGGTCGTCTTGCCGGCGCCATTGGCACCGATCAGCGTGACCAACTCACCTTCGCGAATCTCCAGATCCACGCCCTTGACTGCCTGGATGCCGCCGTAAGCGACCTTCAGGCTGTCGATCTTCAACATTACTGGTTTCATATTCCGTTCCTCTGCGTCAGTGCGCTGACGCGCCGAGGTAGGCCTCGATCACGGCCGGGTTGCTCTGCACTTCGTGCGGCAGGCCTTGTGCGATCACCTTGCCGTAGTCGAGCACGGTCAGGCGGTTGCACAGGCCCATCACCAGCTTCACGTCGTGTTCGATCAGCAGGATGGTCTTGCCGTCGGAACGGATCTTGTCGAGCAGGCCACGCAGTTCCACCTTTTCCGTGGCGTTCATGCCGGCAGCCGGTTCGTCCAGGGCCAGCAGCTTGGGCTGCGTGGCCAGGGCGCGCGCGATTTCCAGACGACGCTGGTGGCCGTACGACAGGTTGCGCGCCGTGTAGTTGGCGTACTTGCCGATGCCGACGTAGTCCAGCAGGTCGTGCGCCCAGTCTTCGATGGACTGTTCTTCTTCACGCGCAGCCTTGGTGCGGAACACTGCGCCGATCAGGCCAGCCTTGGTCCGCACGTGACGGCCGACCATGACGTTTTCCGCCGCGGTCATGTCGCCAAACAGGCGGATGTTCTGGAACGTGCGGGCAATGCCGGCCTTGGCCACTTCGTGCACGGCGGTCGGCTGGTAGGGCGTGCCACCCAGCACGAACTCGCCGGCATCCGGCGTGTACAGGCCCGTGATGACGTTGAAGAACGTGGTCTTGCCGGCGCCGTTCGGGCCGATCAAACCGTAGATTTCGCCTTCGCGAATTTCCAGGCTCACGTCGGACAGCGCTTGCAGGCCGCCGAAACGCTTCTGCACTCCTCGGATCGAGAGGAGGACGTTGTTATTGCTCATGTGCGTGCCTCCATCAGATACGGGACAGTCCACCAGCCCGCTGCTTCTGCGGACGGTCTTCCTTGCGCGGCGAGGGCCACAGGCCCGATGGGCGATACAGCATCACCCCCACCATCGCCAGGCCGAACAGCAACTGACGAAGCACTTCTGCTTCCACAATCACATGGCCGAACAACTTGTTCTGCACCGGCTCGGCCAGCGCGCGCAGCAATTCCTGGAAACCCACCAGCAGGATGCCGCCCAGGATCACGCCCGGGATATGGCCCATGCCGCCCAGCACCACGATCGCCAGGATGTAGATCGACTCCCACAGCACAAAGGATTCCGGCGACACGAAGCCTTGGAACGACGCGAACATCGCCCCGGACACACCGCCAAACGACGCGCCCATCGCAAACGCCAGCAGCTTGATGTTGCGGGTGTTGATGCCCATCGCCTTGGCAGCGATTTCATCTTCACGCAGCGCCACCCATGCACGACCGATCCGCGAGTTCTGCAGCCGCAGGCACACGATGATGATGATCGCAGCCAGGAGCACGAACAGGTAGTAGTACATGTAGACCGAGTCGAAGCGGATGCCGAAAAAGTCATGGCGCTTCGAGAAGTCAAACCCGAAGATCTTGACCGGCTCGATCAGGTTGATGCCCTTCGGACCGTTGGTGATGTTCACCGGGCGGTCGAGGTTGTTCATGAAGATCCGGATGATTTCACCAAAGCCCAGCGTCACGATGGCGAGGTAGTCACCGCGCAGCTTCAGCACCGGCGTGCCCAGCAGAATGCCGAACAACGCCGCCAACCCGGCACCCAGCGGAATCACCCACCAGACGATGAGGTGCAGCCCATTGGGGAACAGGTTGTGAATCCATTCAAACTGGTTGGACAGGTGTGGCGAACCCAGCAACGCCATCATGTAGGCACCCACCGCGTAGAACGCGATGTAGCCCAGGTCAAGCAGGCCGGCAAAGCCCACCACGATGTTCAGGCCCAGAGCCAGCATGATGTACAGCAGTGCGAAGTCCAGCACGCGCACCCAGTAGTTGCCACCTGCGGCACCCACGATGAACGGCGCGAAGATCGCAAGGACCAGGAAGCCGTACAGCGCGGCGCGCGTCTTCATCGGCGCTTTGAAATTTTCTGTCATGGCGCTCCCCTTCTTATGCGCGGTCCGCAACGCGTTCGCCCATGATGCCGGACGGGCGGAACAGCAGCACGCCAATCAGCACGATGAATGCGAACACATCCTGGTAGTTCGAACCGAACACACCACCAGTCAGGTCACCGATATAACCGGCGCCCAGTGCTTCGATCAGACCCAGCAGCATGCCGCCCACCATGGCACCCGCCAGGTTGCCGATGCCGCCCAGCACTGCGGCGGTGAACGCCTTCAGACCGGGGATGAAGCCCATGTAGAAGTGAGCGTTGCCGTAGTTGGTCGCCATCATCACGCCCGCGACGGCCGCCAGGGCAGCACCGATCATGAACGTGGCGGAGATCACAAAGTTCGGGTTGACGCCCATCAGGCCTGCCACACGCTGGTTCTCGGCGGTAGCGCGCATGGCGCGACCGAGCTTGGTGCGGTTGACCAGCAGGATCAGCCCGATCATCACCAGGATAGCCACCACGATGATGACGATCTCCTTGCCGGTGATAGTCGCGCCCGTGGAGCCGATGTCAATCGGGTTCGAAGGCAGCAGTTGCGGGAAGGTCAGCGGGTTGCGCGACCAGATCATCATCGCCAGAGTCTGCAGCACGATCGACACGCCGATGGCGGTGATCAGCGGCGCCAGACGCGGCGCATTGCGCAGCGGCCGGTAGGCGACCCGCTCGATGGTGTACGCCACGATGGCACAAACCGGCATTGCAAACAGCAGTGCAAAGACGAGCGTGAGCCAGTCAGGCAGATTGGGGAAGTACTTCTGGAGGAAGTTGATGGCGGTCAGCGCAGACATTGCACCGACCATCAGGACATCGCCGTGGGCGAAGTTGATGATGCCGAGAATACCGTAGACCATGGTGTAACCAAGTGCGATCAGCGCGTAAATGCTGCCGAGCACCAGGCCGTTCACGATCTGCTGGATAAAGATATCCATGAGAACAGCTCCTGCTATGCCTTGCTTTGTTGTAGGCGACGGGATGACGCGCCCGCAAGGTATGCGATCAATCGGATGGGTAAGGTGAGGTTGCTGGTAAGCGGCCTGCCGAACGTGCCCATGGTGAGGGCCTTGTGTGACTGGCTAGGCTATAAAAAACGGCACCGCAGGGGTGGGCGCGGTGCCGTTTTCAGGGCGGATAACCCTTCGATTACATCTTCACAACGTCAAGAACAGTCTTCTTCTTGTCCTTGTAGTTGTACAGGGTGATGGAGCCTTGCTTCAGGTCACCCTTGTCGTCGAACGAGATGTTGCCGATCACGCCGTTGTAGTTGGTTGCCGGCATGGCAGCCAGGATCTTGGCCGGATCGGTCGAGTTGGCACGCTTCATCGCGTCGATGACCACGTTGACGGCGTCATACGTGAACGGAGCGTAGATCTGCACCGGCGTGTTGAAGCGCGCTTGGTACTTCTTCTCGAAGTCTGCGCCCTTCTCCATCTTCGACAGCGCCAGACCCGCTTCCGAGCAGACGATGTTGTCGATCGCGTCACCAGCCAGTTCGGCCACCTTGTCGGTACACACGCCGTCGCCGCCAACGATCTTGGCCGAGATGCCCAGTTCCTTGGCTTGCTTGGCGAACGGACCGCCGGTGGCGTCCATGCCGCCGTACATGATCACGTCCGGCTTCTTGCCCTTGATCTTGGTCAGAATGGCCTTGAAGTCGGTGGCCTTGTCGTTGGTCGCCTCACGTGCCACGACGTTCACGCCGTCCGCCTTCGCGGTCTTCTCGAACTCGTCAGCCAGGCCCTTGCCGTAAGCGGTCGCATCATCAACGATGGCCACGGTCTTTGCGCCCAGGGTCTTAGCGGCGTAGTTGGCCAGTGCCGGACCTTGCTGCGCGTCGGTTGCAACCACGCGGTAGGTCGTCTTGAAGCCTTGCTTGGTGTAGTCGGGGTTGGTCGACGACGGCGAGATCTGAACGATGCCTGCATCGCTATAGATCTTCGAGGCCGGGATCGAAACGCCCGAGTTCAGGTGGCCGACGACAGCAACAACCTTCTCGTCAACCAGCTTCTGCGCGACGGCGGTGCCGGTCTTCGGGTCGCCCGCATCGTCTTCACCGACCAGTTCCAGCTTGATCTTCTTGCCGTCGATGGTCAGACCTGCCTTGTTGGCTTCTTCAACGGCCAGGCGTGCACCGTTTTCGTTGTCTTTGCCAAGGTGAGCGATACCGCCCGTAAGCGGAGCCGCGTGACCGATTTTGATGACGGTCTCGCCGCCGCCGGCAGCAGCGGCCGGAGCCGACGTTGCTGCAGGTGCAGCAGCTTGGTCTGCGGGCTTTTCCTCGTTCTTACCGCAAGCTGCTACGAGTGCCACGGCAGCCGCAAGCGGCAGAACTTTGGCAAACTTGATTTGCATGAGTGATCTCCTAGATCTCGCAAGAGCAAGAAGAGCGTCCTGCCTCCCGGCCGCTCCCCCTGCGCCGATTGTTTCAATTTGAAACGCGCGAATTGTATCCCCTTTTATTGCGGATGCAATACGCGTCGCAACAACGATTTTTGCAGTAACTACGCCGCTTTACGGGCTTTCCCCAATGCCCAAACAGGCGTCATTTCGCGCAGGCATTCACGAAGGGCGAATCGGTACATCAAGAAGCATGCCAGAGTAGGGGAAACCCTCTATCCATGCGGCTCAGCGGGCGATTCTCACGGCAAATCAAGGCGTCAGCGGGATTGAAGCGGTTTTTGCAATGCACAAAACAAAACGGCCACTCCCGGAAGAAGCGGCCGCTGATTCGCCAAAAGCGCTTTATGCACCGCCTTAGGGCGCACAGTTTTCGTGCACTTTTAAGTGGGCATTTACATAAAGATGTTCAACTGATTTGAAGACCCCTCGGAAGGGGGAAAGACATGTTTTCCTGGATGCCATCCAGCGGACGCACGGTACGCGCACCCAACACCTTGAGCCGATCGACGATTGATTGAGCCAGCTCTTCCGGTGCCGAAGCGCCCGCAGTCAGGCCCACGCGGCGCTTGCCGGCCACCCATTCGGGCCTCACCTGCTCGGGCGTATCCACCATATAGGCGGGCACGCCCAGCTTTTCCGCCAGTTCGCGCAGGCGGTTCGAGTTCGAGCTGTTCGGGCTGCCAACCACGATCACCACTTCCACTTGCGGCGCCATGAACTTCACAGCGTCCTGGCGGTTCTGCGTCGCATAGCAGATGTCCTGCTTCTTTGGCTCGTGCACGGACGGAAAGCGCGCCTTGATGGCCGCCACGATTTCCTGCGTCTCGTCCACCGACAACGTCGTCTGTGTCACGTAAGCCAGGCGCGTCGGATCGTTCACCACAAGGTGCGCGACATCGTCGACGGACTCCACCAGCAGCATGCCGTCATTGGCCTGACCCATCGTGCCCTCCACTTCGGGGTGCCCCTTGTGGCCAATCATGATGATCTCAAAGCCCTGCGCGCGCATCTTCGACACTTCGACGTGCACCTTGGTCACCAGCGGGCACGTTGCATCGAACACGCGCAGGCCGCGGGCCTCCGCCGCCTCGCGCACCGCACGCGACACACCATGCGCACTGAAGATGACGGTGCCGCCCACCGGCACATCGTCGAGTTCCTGCACGAAGACCGCGCCCTTATTGCGCAGATCGCTGACTACATAGGCGTTGTGCACGATCTCGTGGCGCACGTAGATGGGCGCACCAAACAACTCCAGCGCCCGCTCGACAATTTCGATGGCACGGTCCACGCCGGCGCAGAAGCCGCGCGGCTGTGCCAGCAAAACCTCGGCGTCGGCCTGGGTGACAGGATCAGTGCGGGAATCGAGCGGGCCATTCACAGCGTTGCGCATAGTTAGAGAATGCCGATCAACTGAACTTCAAACACGATGGTCTGGCCGGCCAGCGGGTGGTTGAAGTCGAACAGCGCGGAAGTCTCACCGACTTCCTTGAGCACGCCAGCGTATTTGCCTCCGCTCGGCGCGTTGAATTCAACCAGGTCGCCCGGCTGGTAATCCTCTTCGAACGAGGAATTCTCGCGCAGCGTGGCCAGCGACACGCGCTGCAGCAACTCCGGATTGCGTGGGCCGAACGCATGCTCGGGCGCCAGGCGGAACGTCGTGCGCTCACCCTCGTGCATACCGAGTAGCGCTTGCTCCAGCGTCGGTGCCAGTTGGCCTTGGCCGAGCAGCAGCGTGGCCGGCTTGTCGTCGAAGGTGGTGACGATATCCGTGTCGTTTTCCATCGCGATGCGGTAATGCAGCGTCAGAAACGAATCCGGGCCAACCACCTTGCCTGCATCGCTTGGCGTCGCCGCGGACGCCCCGTTCACCAAATTTTGCACGCTCAACCTGCTTGACCAAAAAAGTAACCCGTTATTGTACGTCAGCCCTCCCTGCAGCCGCAGGCGCGGCGCCCGCCGCACCTATATCAATAGGGCTTTTTTCTCTTTGATCAACCTTATGGCAATCGTTGACTGGCCCGCGCATGAGCGGCCGCGTGAAAAACTCCTCGCCCACGGCCCCGCGGTGCTCTCCGATGCGGAACTGGTGGCCATCTTCCTGCGCGTAGGCATGCCGGGCAAAAGCGCTGTCGACCTCGCGCGCGAACTGCTCACGCACTTTGGTTCCCTGGGGCGGCTGTGCCATGCGTCACAACAGGAGTTCTCATCGATCAATGGCATGGGCCCCGCCAAATACGCGCAGCTCCACGCGCTGCTGGAAGTGGCCCGGCGCGCACTGAAAGAAGAGTTCGCGCACGGCCAGACCTTTGAATCCCCACAAAACGTGAAGGATTTTCTGCGCCTGACACTCGGTCACCGCCCGCACGAGGTCTTCGCTTGCCTCTTTCTAGATGTAAGGCATCGGCTGATCGCCTGGGAAGAACTCTTTCGCGGCACACTGACGGAAGCGCGCGTCTACCCACGCGAAATTGCCAAGCGCGCTCTTCACCACAATGCAGCAGCGGTGATCCTCGCCCACAATCACCCCACCGGCAGCACCGAACCCAGTGAATCCGATGTCGTCCTGACGCATGAACTATGTCGCGCGCTGGCCATGCTCGACGTGACGGTTTTGGATCACATGATCGTGGGTCAGACCAGCGTCTATGGCTTCTTGGAGCATGGCAAAATGTAGTGCCGACGCCGCATCGCGCGTCGCCCAACAGTACTCCGCTGAACTCGTTGATTTGCCAGCAGTTTTGTGTGTATAATCCGCGTTTCGCTGAAGTCCCACCTCTACAGTGGCGCTGCGCTTGGTTTTGGTCCAGGCGCCCGGTCGCAAACTGTAGCCAACGAATTTAGTTAGGAGTGCTCCATGGCACGCGTCTGTCAAGTGACCGGGAAAGCGCCGATGGTCGGCAATAACGTTTCCCACGCAAACAACAAGACCAAGCGCCGTTTTCTGCCGAACCTGCAGAACCGCCGCTTCTGGGTCGAATCCGAAAACCGCTGGGTGAGCCTGCGCGTCTCGAACGCCGGTCTGCGCCTGATCGATAAAAAAGGCATCGACGAAGTGCTCGTGGACCTGCGCGCACGCGGCGAAGTCTAATTAGGAGTTAATCATGGCCAGCAAAGGCGGACGCGACAAGATCAAGCTGGAATCGACCGCAGGTACGGGTCATTTCTACACGACCACCAAGAACAAGCGCACCAAGCCGGAAAAGATGGAGATCATGAAGTTCGATCCCGTCGCCCGCAAGCACGTCGCTTACAAGGAAACCAAGATCAAGTAATCCTTCAGATTGCTCTGGCTTGTTTCCGTCGGCACGACCGACAACAAAAACCCGCTTCAAGGCGGGTTTTTTGTTGCCTGCTGTTCGGCGCAAGCTGCGGTGTACACTGCTCATCTTTCCGATTGACACGCGACTGTGTTAGCACGCAGCCGCGTCTGCCCAACATCCTGCGTCTCCCATGAATTTCGATGTTGCCGTCGTCGGCAGCGGCCTGGCGGGCCTGACCGTCGCCCTGCACCTCGCCGATCACCGCCGTGTGGTCGTCATCAGCAAACGCAGCCTGCCGGAAGGCGCCAGCGATTGGGCTCAGGGTGGCATTGCCGCCGTGCTCGATTCGGGCGACAGCCATGATGAGCATGTCGACGACACGCTCATTGCCGGCGCCGGCTTGTGTGATGAAGCGGCCACGCGCTACATCGTCGAGAACGGGCGTTCGGCCATCGAATGGCTGATCGGCCATGGTGTGCCTTTCACGCGCGACGAACAGGCCGAACTCGGCTTCCACCTCACGCGTGAAGGTGGGCACCGCCACCGGCGGATCATCCACGCAGCAGATGCCACCGGCCATGCCGTGGTGACCACGCTGGTGGAAAAGGTACGCAATCACCCGAATATCACGCTGCTGGAAGACCACTTTGCGATCGACCTGATTACCGACGCGAAGCTAGGCCAGCCGGGCATGCGCTGCCATGGCTTGTACGTGCTCGACATTGCCTCTGGCCACGTCAAGACGCTCACCGCCAGCCACACCGTGATGGCCACTGGCGGCGCAGGCAAGGTCTACCTCTACACAACGAACCCGGATACGGCCAGCGGCGACGGCATCGCCATGGCGTGGCGCGCGGGCTGCCGCGTGGCGAACATGGAGTTCATCCAGTTCCACCCGACGTGTCTGTACCACCCGTTCGCCAAATCGTTCCTGATTACCGAAGCCGTGCGTGGCGAAGGCGGCAAGCTGATCTTGCCCGATGGCACGCGCTTCATGCCCGCGCACGATGAGCGCGCTGAGCTGGCCCCGCGCGATATCGTCGCTCGCGCCATCGACTTTGAGATGAAGAAGCGCGGTCTGGACTGCGTCTATCTGGACATCAGTCACCAGAGCCCGGAGTTCCTGAAGGAACACTTCCCGACCATCATGGCGCGCTGCCTGGAGCTGGGCATTGACATCACGCGCCAGCCGATTCCAGTGGTGCCGGCCGCCCATTACACGTGCGGCGGTGTGGTGACCGACCACCTTGGCCGCACGGATATTGCCGGCCTGTACGCCGTGGGCGAGACGGCCTACACCGGCCTGCACGGCGCTAACCGGCTGGCGAGCAATTCTCTGCTGGAGTGCATGGTGATCGGGCGCGGCGCGGCGGAAGATATCCTCGCACAACCGCAGTCGAGGCCGACGTCGGTACAGATTCCAGCGTGGGATGAGAGCCGCGTGACCGATGCCGATGAGGAAGTCGTCGTCTCGCACAACTGGGACGAGCTGCGCCGCATGATGTGGAACTACGTCGGCATCGTGCGTACGAACAAGCGGCTCGAACGCGCACAGCACCGCATTGCCTTGCTGCGCGAAGAAATTTCCGAGTACTACGCCAACTTCCGCGTGAGTCACGATCTGCTGGAGCTGCGCAACCTCGTGGAAGCCGCCTCGCTGATCGTCGACAGCGCGCTGTCGCGGCACGAGAGCCGCGGCCTGCATTTCTCGCGCGACTACCCCGAGACGCTACCCAAGGCACTGCCGACGGTCATGCAGCCGACCCATCGGCAGATCGCACGAAAACACTGAACCCATTCACGATCCTGCTGCGCGGCCCGATCTTGGCACTGCGATGCTACGGATCGCGAGCAGGTTCAACACATGATTACTCGATAATCCGAAGAGAGAAGTCGGTCGCGCGCACGTCCTTCGTGAGCGCACCGACGGAGATGCGGTCCACGCCGGTCTCGGCAAACGCGCGGATCGTGTCGATGTTCACGCCACCGGACACCTCCAGCAACGCCCTGCCCGCGGTCAGGCGCACTGCCTCGCGCATCGCGGGCGGCTCGAAGTTGTCGAGCAGCACGGACGTGGCACCCGCTGCCAACGCTTCATCGAGCTGAGCAAGCGTTTCCACCTCAACCTGGATCGTCACGCCGGCGCTCAGCGCCTGCGCTGCACGCAGGGCCGCCGTCACGCCACCCGCCGCTGCGATGTGGTTTTCCTTGATGAGAATGCCGTCGTACAACGCCAGGCGCTGGTTCTCGCCGCCGCCGATGCGCACGGCGTACTTCTGCGCCAGCCGAAGGCCCGGCAGCGTCTTGCGCGTGTCCAGCACGCGGGCGCGCGTCCCGGCGATAACTTCGGCGTAACGCGATGTCGCGCTCGCCACGCCCGAGAGCAGCTGAAGGAAATTCAGCGACGGGCGCTCGGCGGTCAGCAACGAACGCGCTGGACCTTCGACCTCGCACACCACTGAATCGGGCGTCATCCGTTCGCCTTCGTGCTGGCGCCAAGTCACGCGCAACGCCGGGTCAACGGCGTGCATGCAAGCGTCAAACCAGGGCGTGCCGCACAGCACGGCGCTCTCTCGCACGATGACGCGCGCGCGCGCATGGCGATCGGCGGGAATCAGCAAGCCAGTGCGGTCACCTGTGCCGACATCCTCGGCAATCGCGGCGGCCACGTTGGCAGCCAGCGCCTCGCGCAGCGCGGGGCCGAAGCTGTCGAAAATCGCCTGAGCCGCAGTGGTAGAACTCATCGCGTTCATCTGGGTTGCCGTCATGCCGGACCGATTCCTTGGAAGAGTTGTGCGTTGGCGGCCAGTTCACCTTGGGGGCGAACCGCGGCTTTCTCATGCGCGGCGAAGTCGAGCATGCGGTCGATGCAGACGACGGCTTGCTTACCGAGAGCCGGATCGACGTGGATTTCGTTACGGCCGGTTTCCAGCACCTCAGCAAGATTGGTCAGCGCGTTCATCGCCATCCACGGGCAATGCGCGCAGCTCTTGCAGGTAGCGGCGTTGCCGGCGGTCGGTGCCTCGATGAAGCGCTTGCCCGGTGCAGCCATGCGCATCTTGTGCAGAATGCCGTTGTCGGTCGCGACGATGAATTCCTGCGCAGACAGCGACTGCGCCGCCGAGATCAACTGCGAAGTCGAGCCGACCACATCCGCCTGAGCCACCACCGATTCGGGCGATTCCGGATGCACGAGGATCTTCGCGTCCGGATGCTCTGCGCGCAGCAGGTCCAGCTCCACGCCCTTGAACTCGTCGTGCACCAGGCACGAGCCCTGCCACATCAGCATGTCGGCGCCGGTCTGCCTCTGGATGTAGCTGCCGAGATGGCGGTCAGGCGCCCACAGGATCTTCTTTCCCTGCGCGTGCAAGTGCTGAACGATCTTCAGGCCGATGGAGGACGTCACCATCCAGTCTGCACGCGCCTTCACGGCGGCGCTGGTGTTAGCGTAGACGACCACGGTGCGGTCTGGATGCGCGTCGCAAAACGCCGCGAATTCGTCTGGCGGGCAGCCCAGATCCAATGAGCACGTCGCGTCCAGGTCCGGCATCAGCACGGTCTTTTCAGGGCTGAGAATCTTGGCGGTCTCGCCCATGAAGCGCACGCCCGCCACGATCAGCGTCTTGGCCGAGTGGTCACGCCCAAAGCGCGCCATCTCCAGTGAGTCGGACACGCAGCCGCCAGTCTCCTCGGCTAAATCCTGCAGATCAGCATCGACGTAGTAGTGCGCAACCAGCACAGCCTCGCGCTCCTTGAGCAGGCGCTTGATGCGGGCCTTCAATTCGTCGCGTTCCTCGCGCGACAGGACCGGCGGCACCTTGGCCCAGGCGTGTGCGACACAACTGGCGCCAGATTGCGCCTCGGCGAGCATATCCGGGCGCTCGAATTCAACCGTCTTGATGTGGGTTTCCATGATGGTCTCCCCGTCCGTTCGAGGTGCTAAGGCGTCGAAACGCTGACGCGACAATGAAACGGACGGTGTGTGAGGAGGACTTGCACCGCGATGCTTTGTCGCGGCGTATTAAAAATGTGAACTGGATGCAGTTTACCCAAAAGAAAAGCCCCGCTGCGGAGCGGGGCTTCACCTATGAAACAAGACACTCAGGCGTAACGGCGCAGGCGAACAGCAAATTCCTGCAGTGCATGGATGCCGCTTTCCTCAGCGCGCTTGCACCACTCCTGGAGTTGATGCAGCAGTTGTTCGCGGGTGGCGTTCGAACGGCCCCACAATGCGCCCAGTTCGCGACGCATCTCAACAAAGGTGTGCAGCGCCGAATGGTCTGACACGATCTGCGAGAGCTGCTCGCGCTGCGGCGCGCCCAGCTTGGCCTCGTCACGGTGGAACCACTTGCGGGCCGGCTTCAGCGCACGGTATTCAACGTCGCGCGACTCCTTCAGCTTGGCCAGTTCTTCACGGTAAGCCGCCTTGACCGCCTTGGCGTAGCGCGCCATCACATCGTAGCGGTTGGCGATGATGGCTTCCAGCGTGTTCTGGTCCACCGGCTTTGCATCGACAAAACGTGCCTTGGGCGCCACTTTCTTGACCTTCGCCAAGCCGACGATCTCCAGCGCGCGAATGTAGCCCCAGCCGATATCGAACTCGTACCACTTGACCGAGAACTTGGCCGACGTGGCATACGTGTGGTGATTGTTGTGCAGTTCTTCGCCGCCGATGATGATGCCCCACGGCGACACGTTGGTCGATGCGTCTTCGCAATCAAAGTTGCGATAGCCCCAGTAGTGGCCCAGGCCGTTAATGATGCCGGCAGCGTGGATCGGGATCCACAGCATCTGCACCGCCCACACCGTCAGGCCAACCGCGCCGAACATCAGCACGTCCAGGATCAGCATCAGGCCGACGCCTTGCCACGTGAACTTGGAATACAGGTTGTGCTCGATCCAGTCGTCCGGGGTGCCATGGCTGAACTTCTGGATGGTTTCCTGATTCTTGGCCTCGGCGCGATACAACTCGGCCCCTTCGAGCAGCACCTTGCGGATGCCGCGCGTTTGCGGGCTGTGCGGATCGTCTTCGGTTTCGCACTTGGCGTGGTGCTTACGGTGAATGGCAGTCCATTCACGGGTGACCATGCCGGTGGTCAGCCACAGCCAGAAACGGAAGAAGTGCGCGGGAATCGGGTGCAGATCGAGTGCCCGGTGCGCTTGGCAACGGTGCAAAAAGATCGTGACGCTGGCGATGGTGATATGGGTCACCACCAGCGTGAAAATCAGGATTTGCCACCAGGCCCAATCCAGGGTGCCGTTGGCAAGGAAAGTCAGAAAGGAGTCGATCAAAGTGTTCTCCGTGGTCAACTCGGGTGATCAAAGCAGCCTGGGCCCGTCAATCGATCAGGACGTGCTGCCTCTTGAGGCCATCCGCTGTCGCAGCGTTACGACAATGGGGTCGTGTTGGCGGGGATTCGGGTGTTGGCACCCGGCTTGCGCGTCACATCGGCGAGCTTCCAGCCGCCAATCATATGACCTCCGCCCCTGCGCAATACAAGGCGTTCGCGGTGCTTTGTCGCAAGGGCTAAGCCTTTGCGACCGACCGTCTGATCCTGTGTGGGAGCATCCAGCATTTTAACTGAATACCCCCTCTATTCCATGGGGGAAAACCGCAAATTTGACCTCAGACAAGCCCGCACCGTTCCATCAAAAGGTGTGCTAAGCCGGCGCGGAGGCATTGGATGAGACCGCCGCATCACCCGAAGCGCCCTGCTGCAGCGCCAGCGGCCCCAGTACACGCACTTCGCGTTGCGGATACGGAATCTCGATGCCGGCTTCCTTGAAGCGGCGATAGATTGCACGGTTCAAATCAGACTGCACACCCAGCTTGCCGTTGTGCGGATCACTGATCCACACACCCAGTTCGTACTCGATGCCGCTATCGCCAAACAGCGCCATGAAAGCGGCGGGAGCTGGCTCGTTCAGTACACGAGGGACGCCCTGGGCGCAACGCACCAGCAACGCCAGCACCGTTTCCGGGTCGGCCGCATACGACGCCTGCACGCGCACTGCCACGCGCACGGTGCCGCGCTCATTATGGTTCTGCACCGCCTGCGCGACCATCAGCTCATTTGGCACCAGCGTATCGCCGTCGCCGTTGCGCACCACGGTGTAGCGTGTGCGGATCTGGGTGACGATGCCGGTGTAGGTGCTGACCGTGATCTGGTCGCCCAGCTTGAGCGAGCGCTCAAGCAGGATGATGAAGCCCGACACGTAATTGCTGGCAATCTTCTGCAGGCCAAAGCCCAAGCCCACACCCAGCGCGCCGCCAAACACGGACAGCACCGTCAGGTCGATACCCACCAGCGACAGACTCAGCAGCAGCGACACCAGCAGCAGCACTGCCTTGGTCACGCGCGACAGCACCACCTTCAGATTGGCGTCAATGGCCGAAGCACGCGTAATGCGGCTGTCCAGCCACGAGCCGAACCACATCGCAACGAGCACGGTGATGAGAATCCACACCACGCCCATCAGCATGGCGGCCAGGCTCACCTTCTGCTTGCCGCCCAGCGCAAAGCGGATGCCGTCGAGGTAGTCGACCACATCGCCCAACACGCCCAGCACGTAGAGCACCATGCCAATCCACATCAGCGTGGTCAGCACGCGCTCGGCCACGACCAGCATGCCGTGCAGCTCGCCGTTGGCCGACAACACCCGGCGCAGCACGTAGAACCCAAGATAGAGAATCGCCAAGCCGAACAGCGGCACCGCAGCCAGCGGGAACACGCTGATCGGCATGGTACCGATCAGGGCATAGCGTGCACCCACCACCAGCAGCCAACCGATCAACGGGAACATCGCCCGCTCCAGGCTCGACCAGGCAAACCGCAGGGCGAACGTGTCGTTCACATGCGCCGTATGCAAGCGCCGCGAAATCGGCCGCGCGATCAGCCAGGCGGCCGCCAACACCAGCGCGAGCACGCCCAGTTGCCAGATAAAGCGCGGCCCCCCCAGATCGGAGACGATGTCCTCGATCATGTGGCCCAGCGCGATGTGACTGAGGTTCAGCGGCAATCCGTTCATTGGCGTAGCCGGTTATTGCGAGCCCTTATTGGGTCCGATAAGGCAGCGCATCTCCCGCATGCTTCTGCCAGTTGGCGGCATAGCGCTGGGCGAGATCAGCGTCGCCGCGCACGATGAGCACGTTCTCGGCATTGCCGCGCTGCGCGGTCTGCGTAAAGTTGAAGCTGCCGGTGACGAGCACCGGATGCGCGCCGCGCGCGTCGATCACGATGACCTTGTTGTGCGCGTTCTTGTAGCGCACCTCCAGCCAGACAGGGATGCCCGCATTGGCGACCTCGGGGACGCGGCTGCCACCGGAGCGTGTCATCTGGCCACGATCGGCCAGCACACGAACATCGACGCCACGCTGATGCGCCGCCAGCAACGCACGCGTGATCGCCTTGTTCGACAGCAGATACGCCTGCACCAACACCTGCTCGCGCGCCTGATCGATGGCCTCGGCCAGCAACCCTTCGATGTCGTCATCGGGCGTGAAGGCTGCCTGCACCGTGCCCTGGGCCGGCTGCACCGGCGGTGTGCTGCGCGCCAGCGCAACGCCGCTCAGCGCAAGCGCCAGCCATGCGGCCAGCGCCAAACCCAGTCGCCGCACCATCATGCGCGGCGCTCCAGCACGGCCGCGAAAAAGCCGTCGGTCTGGTGCACGTGCGGATACAGCTCCAGGTAGGGCCCCATATCCAGCGCGATCTTCTGCGTGGCCAGCACCTCACCGGCGGGCACGAGCACGAAGTCTTCATGCGCGGCCAGGAACTGCTCCACCACCTGCTGGTTCTCACGCGCCAGCACACTGCAGGTTGCATAGACCAGGCGGCCACCCGGCTTCAACAGCCGCGCCGCCGACGTCAGGATCGACAACTGCTTGGCCGACATTTCTTCCACGGCCTGCGCCGACTGGCGCCACTTCAGATCCGGATTGCGGCGCAGCGTGCCCAAGCCGCTGCACGGCGCGTCAACCAGCACCCGATCAATCTTGCCGGCCAGGCGTTTGACCTTGGCGTCGTGCTCGCTGTCGATGCGGCCCGGATGCACGTTCGACAGGCCGCTGCGCGCCAGGCGCGGGCCGAGGTTCGACAGGCGTTTTTCCGACACGTCAAAGGCATACAACCGTCCCGTCGAACGCATCGCCGCGCCAATCGCCAGCGTCTTGCCGCCCGCGCCCGCGCAGAAATCGACCACCATTTCGCTGCGCTTGGGCGCGAGCAACTGACACAGCAGTTGGCTGCCCTCGTCCTGCACTTCGACCGTACCGTTGGTGAAGATGTCGAGCTTGTTCAGCGCCGGTTTGCCCGCCAGACGGATGCCCACTGGCGACAGTGGCGCCGCAGCGCCTTCGATACCCGCTTCGGCCAGCGTGGCAAGCACGGCTTCGCGCTCGCCCTTGAGCGTGTTCACGCGCAAATCCAGCGGCGCCGGGGTCAGCCAGGCTTGTGCCAAGGCCTCGGTAAAGTCAGCGCCATGCTGCGCGACCAGCGCGTCGAACAGCCAGTCGGGCAAGTTGGCGCGCACGCGGGCCGCCAGTGCGGCGCGATCGCGGTTCTCCCAGCGATCCAGCCATTCGGCTTCGGCCGGGTTCAGGAATGGGGCGATGGCCTCGCGGCCGGCGGTTTGCAGCAGGCCAAGCAACGCCAGGCGGCGGCGTGCCGGGCCGGTGCCGCTCTCGGCAAACTGGCCGAATTCCACCTTGCGGCGCAGCACGGCAAATGCCGCCTCGGCGATGATGCCGCGCTCGCGGTGGCCCAGTTCGTGGTGCTCGCGGAAGTACTGGCTGACGACCATGTCGGCCGGTGCCGCAAAGTGCAGCAGGCGCGCAAGCACCTTGTCCAGATGCTCCAGATGGCTGCCGTGCACGCCCGTGCGAGGACGCGGCGTGCTGCGGGGCGCGGGCCTGCCCTGCGGCGCCCGATACCAGCCCCCTCCACCCGAACCTGAACCTGCGCGCTTGTTGCTCGACCCACCGCTTCCATTGCCGCGCGAACGCTGACGATCCTGACTCATGCTGCCTCCCGGGCGCTGACGCCAATCACAAGCTGCGACACATCTGGCGAGACGCGCACAACACCGTGTTCAATCGACAGCCGCCCTTCCACAAACCAGCGCACGGCACGCGGGTAGATCATGTGCTCTTGCGACAGCAGCCGGCCGGCCAGCGAATCCGGCGTGTCGTCCTGACGCACATCGATGATGGCCTGCAGCACGATCGGGCCGTGGTCCAGGTCAGCGGTGACGAAATGCACCGTCGCGCCATGCACCTTCACGCCCATGGCCAGCGCGGCCTCGTGCGTATGCAGCCCAGGGAAGCACGGCAGCAGCGATGGATGGATATTCAGCATGCGCCCGGCATAACGCTTGACAAAGCCCGGCGTGAGGATACGCATGAAGCCGGCCAGCACCACCAGATCGGGCGAAAAGCCGTCGACAACCTGCGCCAGGGCGGCGTCAAAGCTGTCGCGATCGGGAAAAGCCTTGTGGTCGACCACCGCAGTGGCAATGCCGTGCGAAGCGGCAAACTTAAGTCCTGCCGCATCGGGCCGATTAGAAATGACGGCGGCAATGCGTCCCGGCCAACCTTCGGTCTGACAGGCGCGGACGATGGCTTCCATATTGGAGCCGCGCCCGGAAATGAGAATGACGATATTTTTCATCGCGGCATTTTATCAAGTGCGCCGCAGTTCCCCGAGAAAATCGGGTGCGATGCCTGCGCGGCCATGCCACGGGCGCTTTTATGGCCACCGTGGCATTTTGCCGACGCGCGTCAGCAAAAACCCTGCCGCGCCGGCAAAAGGAAGGAGCAACCGTTGGCGTGCTTTGGCGCGCTCTGATAATCTCAGCACCATAATTGTCCGCGCTCCCGAGGGGTCGGGTGGGCAGCCAGCGATGAGCCGACGCATATCCAGCTTCCGTTCATCCCGCGCTGCAACATCGTGCGGCGATAACCGTGACGGCAGATCGGCACAGGGTGATACACCCGGCCCATCGTCCATCGCCCGCGCCGGGTCGACACGCGTACAACAACAAGAGGGCACTGCCCTCACCGGGGAATAAGAATGACGAGCTCGCTGCGTAGCCTGCTGGTGGTCGACGACCACCCTCTCGCCTTGTCTGGCACGACCACGTTTCTTGCACACGCCTTGCCCGAAGTCCAGGTGCACGCGGCCATTGGCCGCCGCCAGGCGCTGGCGCTGGTCGAAGAAGGCGTCCGCCCGGACGTCGTGCTGCTGGACGTGTGGCTATCCGATTGCACCGGCTTCGATGCCATGCGCGAATTGCGCGGCCGGCTGCCAGAGGCACGCTTTGCCTTCATGTCGGCTGAAAACACGCCGGAAATTGTCGCCAAGGCCCAGGCCCTGGGCGCCATCGGCTTTATCGGCAAGCACGCCGATGCGCATGCATTCTCCAAGGCCGTGGCCGGTATCTTTGGCGGCGATGCGTCATTCCCGTCGGAAGACGATATGGGCGGCACCAATGGCAAGGGCGGCGCCTCGCATGGCATCCCCATCACACCGGCAGAACTGGGACTGACGCCGCGTCAGGGCTCGGTGCTGGCGCTGCTGCTTGAAGGCCTGCCGAACAAGTCGATCGCGCGCCAGTTGGGCCTGACGGAAAACACCGTCAAGGAACACGTCTCGGCGATTCTGCAGCGGCTGGGTGTGCGCACGCGCATCCAGATCATCTCGCGCATGGAACGCTTCCGCCTGACGGGCGCGGCCTGATCTGAACATTCCGGCGCCGCAGTGACGGCGCCGTTTTACCTCTTCCTCAGTCTTAGAAGGCGACTTGCGGCTCGGCTGAGCGGCCGCGCAGCCAGCGCTTGAGCAACACGCGCAGCATGTTCGGGTCCATCGGCTTGGCCAGCAGCAGATAGCCGGCCTCTTCCGCGCGCGCCAAGGCGGCAGAATTGCGATCGCCTGTCAGCAGCACGGCGTGTGCATCGGGGTGGCTGACCTGCCAGCGTTCGAGCAATTGCAAGCCATCTTCTTCACCCGGCAGACGCAGGTCGCAGAAGATGATCTGCGGGCGCATGCCGCGGGCAAGCAGTTGCTCTGCGGAGCGGCCATCTGCGGCGCTGTGGACTTCCACGCCCCACGCTTCAAGCAGCGCGTGCCAAGCCTTGCGGATCTGCGGATCGTCGTCCACCACCAGCACCACGCCCGAGAAGCGCGGCTGATCCAGCACCGCACGCTTTTGCTCGGCACGCGGCTGCGTAGCCAGCGGCGCCTTGATTTCAGCCGGCACCGGCCGCAGCGCCATCCAGAACATCGAACCGCGCCCCGGGACTGAACGCACGCCAAAGGTGCCGCGCAGCAGACGCACGCATTCCTTATAGATCGACAGGCCCAAGCCCAGGCCCTGGCTCGGATCGCGCTCGGGGTTTTCGACCTGGTAGTACGTTGAGAAGATATCTTTCTGGTGCTCCGGCGCGATGCCGATGCCGGTATCCCACACTTCGATACGCAGATGCTTCTGACGCACCCGCAGCGCCACCATCACGCCGCCACGCTCGGTGTAGCGCAACGCGTTCTGCAGCAGGTTGAACAGCGCCCGGCGCAGCAGCACCGGCTCGGCCATTCCGAATACCGGTAGCGGCGGAATACGCTGCGTAAGCGTCAGCCCCTTGGCGCGCGCGTCCGGCATGAATTGCTGGACAACTTCAGTGATGACCTCGCCCAGATCCACCGGCTCCAGCGTCGGCGAGGTCTTGCGGCTCTCCAGCTTTGACAGATCCAGCAGCGAGCGGAACAGCAGATCAATGGTCGCTGCGCCCGAGGCCAACTGCTCCACCAGCGGCGCCAGCGATTCGGATTGATTACGCGCGCGCAGCGCCTCGACAAGCAGCACGATCGCGTGCACCGGCTGGCGCAAGTCGTGGCTGGCCGCGGCCAGGAAGCGCGATTTTTCTTCCGATGCCGACAGCGCGCGCTGCTTTTCATCCTGATAGCGGCGCGCCAACTGACGGCTCTCGTTCTCAAGCTGGATTTCGCGCACCAGCGTGTTGTGGATGTTTACCGCATGCCGCGCCAGCAGCGCCCCAAAGAACAAAAGCACACCGCGCAGGTACAACCCATGCCCCGGAAACGCCTGATCGGCCAGCACAAAGTGCGGCGCCAGAATGCCCGTCCCGAGGATCAGCAGGCTGGACGGCACCGGCGCTTGCGACAGCACGGCCGCCGCCGCCACGCCAATGATGACGATCATCAGCAAACTGCTGAACTCCAGCGACGGCGACATCAGATACAACCCCGCCGAGCAACCCCACGCCACGCCGCCCACGGCCGACATGACGTGCATGCCCGTCCACCACTTGCGGGTGTGCGCGGCCAGCGTCATGCGGGTCAGGTCGTAGCGGTAACCGAAATAGAAACGCAGGCCCGACGCCGTCAGGCACAGCATGATCAGGCACCAGCCCAGCAGCACCGGGCGATTGGACGCCCCCCAGAAGGCCGCCACCGTCAGGGCGGGCAAGACGACCGAGGCGGCGATTCCCATGGGCGCCCCGCGATGCACGGCGGCAAGCAGCTTGGCCCGGGCGTCCAGCTCAAGAGGCGCGCGGCTGGCGAGCCCGAACTTGGCAAAAAAAAGGCGCAACGATGCGTTCAAGGGGATGCGGAAAAGAAACCGGATACCGGATTGTGCCGCAAGCATGCACCGTGCGGGCGCACCGTTCGGACGATTGCGCAACACCCGGACTCATCCTTCTCCGACCCGCCGGGGATGGGGCAATCCCTTATATAATGTGCGTTTTGCTGGATTCTGGCCGGCTGCCACGCCAATCCAGTACAAAAACGCACTTCTCTTTTCCTCGACCACCGACGCTTCTCGTGAAAGTCTTTCGCGGCCTGCCCAACGCCGAGAGTCGCGCGCCCTGCGCGTTGACCATCGGCAACTTCGACGGCGTGCACCGCGGGCACCAGTCTCTGCTGGCCCGCGCACGCGCGGCGGCCGACGCACGCGGGTTGCCGCTCACGGTGATGACGTTTGAGCCGCATCCGCGCGAGTTCTTTATGCCGGACCGTGCGCCCGCCCGCATTGCATTGCTGCGCGACAAGCTGGAAAGCCTGCGCCGCCAGGGTGTCGACCGCGTGGTCGTGGAGCATTTCAACGCGCATTTCGCCGGACAGACGCCGGAAGAATTCGTGCGCAACGTGCTGGTCGATGGCCTGCACACACGCTGGCTGCTGGTGGGCGATGACTTCCGCTTTGGCGCCAAGCGCGCGGGCGATTTCGCTTACCTGGAGGCCGCCGGCGCCCAGTTCGGCTTCGAGGTCGAGCAGATGGGCTCGGTCTCGGAATCCGGCATCCGCATCTCCAGCTCGGCCGTGCGCGAAGCGCTGGCTGCCGGTGATTTGGAACACGCGCGCCGCCTGCTCGGCCACGGTTACGCCATCAGCGGACACGTGGTGCACGGCCAGAAGCTCGGCCGCTCGCTGGGCTTCCCGACGCTGAATCTGCGCATTTCGCACCGCAAGCCGGCAGTGGCGGGCATCTTTGTCGTGCAAGTGCACGGACTGGCCGAGAAACCGCTGCCGGCTGTGGCCAGCATTGGCGTGCGCCCGACCGTGGACGACTCCGGCCGCGTGCTGCTGGAAGTGCACATCTTCGATTACCACGCCAGCGTCTACGGCAAACTGGTCCGCGTCGAATTCATGAAGAAGCTGCGCGACGAGGCCCGCTACGATTCGCTGGATGCGCTCAAGGATGCCATCGCGCAGGACTGCATCGGCGCGCGCAACTTCTTCGGTTTGCCGATTCCGCCGGCCGGCGAATCGCCCGCACTGCGGCGCGACTTTGCCACTTCGGCCACCGACCGAATTCAGTAGGCGGCTGACGCACTCGCCGCCCGAAGCTACGCCGCGCACGCGCCCTGCACTGTGGGCGCGCTGTCCTGATCCGATTTGCCCGTATCTGCCCCACATCACACCATGTCCGATTCCAAGAAGCCCACGCCGGAGAAGAGCAAGTACCCGGTCAACCTGCTGGACACCCCCTTCCCCATGCGCGGCGACTTGCCCAAGCGCGAGCCGCAATGGGTCAAGCAATGGCAGGACAAGCAGCTCTACAAGAAGATCCGCGCCGCGCGCAAGGGCGCGAAGAAATTCATCCTGCACGATGGCCCGCCGTACGCCAATGGCGACCTGCACATCGGCCATGCGGTCAACAAGATCCTCAAGGACATGGTGATCAAGTCGCGCGGCCTGACCGGGCTTGACGCGGTGTACGTGCCGGGCTGGGATTGCCACGGCATGCCGATCGAAATCCAGATCGAGAAGCAGTTCGGCAAGGGCTTGCCCGTCAAGGAAGTGCAAGAGAAGGCGCGTGCCTACGCCACCGGGCAGATCGCCCGCCAGAAGGTGGACTTCGAGCGCCTGGGCGTGCTGGGCGACTGGGCCGATCCGTACCTGACCATGAACTTCCGCAACGAAGCGGATGAGGTTCGCGCGCTGGGCAAGATCCTGGAAAAAGGCTACGTTTTCCGCGGCCTGAAGCCGGTCAACTGGTGCTTTGATTGCGGCTCGGCGCTGGCCGAAGCGGAAGTCGAATACGCGGACCGCACGGACCTGTCGATCGACGTCGGCTTCCCATTTGCCGATATCGACGCGCTGGCCAGCGCCTTTCACGTGGGCGCCGATGTGCTCAAGGCGAAGCCGGGCTGGATCGTGATCTGGACCACCACGCCGTGGACGATCCCGTCCAACCAGGCGCTGAACCTGCACCCGGAAATCGAATACGCGCTGGTTGACACGCCGCGCGGGCTCGTGATCGTTGCCAAGGAGCGCGTCGAAGCTTGCCTGCAGAGCTGGAAGCTCGAGGGCACCGTGCTGGCCACGTGTGAAGGCGCGGCGCTCAATGGCGTGCGCTTCCACCATCCGCTGGCCAAGATGGACGCCGGCTACGACCGCACCTCGCCCGTCTACCTGGGCGACTACGTAACCACGGATACTGGCACCGGCATCGTCCACTCCGCGCCCGCCTACGGCGTGGAAGACTTCCAGTCGTGCAAGGCGCACAACATGCCCGACGCCGACATCATCAACCCGGTGATGGGCAACGGCGTGTACGCAGCCACGCTGCCGCTGTTCGGCGGCCAGATGATCTGGGATGCCAACCCGAAGATCGTTGAAGTGCTGCGCGAATCGGGCAACCTGTTTGACGCCCACAAGTACGCGCACAGCTACATGCACTGCTGGCGCCACAAGACGCCGATCATCTACCGCGCCACCTCGCAGTGGTTCGCGGGGATGGACGTGCAGCCCAACGACGGCAACGCCACGCTGCGTGAGACTGCGCTGGCCGGCATCGATGCCACCGCGTTCTACCCGTCGTGGGGCAAGCAGCGCCTGCACAACATGATCGCCAACCGCCCGGACTGGACGCTCTCGCGCCAGCGCCAATGGGGCGTGCCGATGGCCTTCTTCGTGCACAAGGAAACCGGCGCACTGCACCCGCGCACGCCCGAGCTGCTGGAGCAGGTGGCCCAGCGCATTGAAAAGAGCGGCATCGAAGCGTGGCAGACACTCGACCCGCGCGAACTGCTCGGCGAGGGCGACGATGGGGCCGACATGTACGAGAAAAACCGCGACACGCTCGACGTGTGGTTTGACTCGGGCACGACGCACTGGCACGTCATCCGCGGCTCGCACGCGGCTGACCTGTACGACGCCTCGGCCGACCTGCCCGATGGTCGCCTGGCCGATCTGTATCTGGAAGGCTCCGATCAGCACCGCGGCTGGTTCCATTCGTCGCTGCTGACCGCCTCGATGCTGTACGGCAAGCCGCCTTACAAGGGCCTGCTCACGCACGGCTTCACGGTGGACGGAGAGGGCCGCAAGATGTCCAAGTCGATCGGCAACACGATCGCACCGCAGGAAATCGCCAACAAGATGGGCGCGGAGATCATCCGCCTGTGGGTGGCCTCAACCGACTACTCGGGCGAACTCGCCATCTCGGACGAGATCCTCAAGCGCGTGGTGGAGGGCTACCGCCGCATCCGCAACACGCTGCGCTTCCTGCTCGCCAACCTGACGGACTACGATCACGCCAAGCATGCCCTGCCGACCGAGCAATGGCTCGAAATCGACCGCTACGCCGTCGCGCTGACGGACGCGCTGCAGAAGGAAGTGCTGTCGCACTACGACGTGTACGAATTCCACCCGGTGGTCGCCAAGCTGCAGACGTTCTGCTCGGAAGACCTGGGCGGCTTCTACCTCGACGTGCTGAAGGATCGCCTGTACACCACGGCGCCCGATTCCGTGGCGCGCCGCTCGGCGCAGAACGCGCTGTACCACATCACCCAGGCGATGCTGCACTGGATGGCGCCGTTCCTGTCGTTCACGGCCGAAGAGGCGTGGCAGGTGTTCGCGCACGGCACGGAACACACCGACACCATCTTCACCAGCACCTACTACGACGCCCCGCTGCCGCAAGGCGCGAGCGCCCTGCTGGAAAAATGGGCCGCCATCCGCGACGTGCGCGGCGAAGTGACCAAGCAACTGGAAACGTTGCGCGTTGACGGCAAGATCGGCTCGTCGCTGCAGGCGGAAGTGACCGTGGCGGCGGGCGACACGGTGTACGACGCTCTGGCAACCCTCAACGACGATCTGCGCTTCGTGCTGATCACGTCGGCGGCCAAGCTCGAGCGCGCGCCGGAAGGCGGCGACCTGCTCATCAGCGTGGTGCCGTCCGCCCATGCCAAATGCGAGCGCTGCTGGCACTACCGCGCCGACGTCGGCCACGACGCGGCCCACCCGACCATTTGCAAGCGCTGCACCGACAACCTGTTCGGCGCCGGTGAACAACGGAGCGCTGCCTGATGGCCACTCGCAACAATGGCAAGAGCAAGTCGTCAGTCGGGTTGAAGAAAAGCGGTAGCGGCGGCGGTCATGGGCTGGGCCCGTGGCTCGGCCTGGCCGTCATCTGGATCCTGCTTGACCAGTTGACCAAGGTCGCCATCCTCAAGACCTTCACCTATGGCGAGTCGCGCCCCATCACCGGGTTCTTCAACCTGGTACTGGCCTACAACAAGGGCGCGGCGTTCTCATTCCTGGCGGCGGCGGGCGGCTGGCAGCGCTGGTTCTTCACGGCGCTGGGCGTGGCGGCGGCCCTGTTCATCATCTGGCTGCTCAAGCGGCACAGCGGGCAGAAGATGTTCTGCTTTGCGCTGGCGCTGATTCTTGGTGGTGCGCTGGGCAATGTGATCGACCGCGTGATCTACGGCCACGTGGTGGACTTTCTGGATTTCTACCTGCACAGCTACCACTGGCCCGCCTTCAACGTGGCGGACTGCGGCATCACGATCGGCGCGGTGCTGCTGATCATTGATGAGCTGCGGCGCGTGCGGCGCTGATCGTCCACTCAAATCCTCGCCCGGCGAAGCATGCCAGTCAGTTAAGCGCTGACTGGCATTTTTTTCGCCTGGGAATCATGGGCATGGGTTCAATCCGTCAATTTGTTTGCGCTCGCCACCGGGGCGCCTTGCCCGCAATCATGCTGACATCCTTTCCCACCACAGCGACAGGACGACATGCGGCGCAAGTATCTGCAGCTTTACGACAAATCTTCGGGGGGCGGAACCGTCATAGACGGGATGGAAGACGTTTTTAACGAAAACACTGCACTGACTTTCCTGGGAGCCACGGTGGTATGCCCAACTTGCAAGACCACCGGCACCATCGTTCCGAGAGGTCCACGATGGCCGAACGACTGGATGGGCAAGCAAATGGCGCTAGAGGACGATGTATGTATTTGCAAGTGCTCGCCCCCACCCGTCATGATCGCCTCGCAAGACAAGATGTTCGACGAGTTTCAAGTGCATGAATTGGCGGAAATGGGCTTTGGGCCAACTGGCTTGCCATTGCAGACCGCCAAGCAGACCCATGCACAACGCTACGATCGACGAGCGCAAATTGTTGATGAGGCCACTGGGCGGCCGCTGGCGCATGTTCGATACCGTCTGGTTGGTCAGACCGGCTCAATTGAAGGGCGCACCGACGAGCAAGGGATGACCGGCCTCTTGAGTGGTGCTACGTCAGAAACAGTCAGACTTGAAATCTTTGGAGATTGATTTCCATGCAACCAATCAAGACGGTCATGATGGAGTTGACGCCAGTCTCGGACACGGCCGCCATGAAAATCTCGCTGTTGAGGCCCAGAGGAACTCTGTATTGGGGTGGGGCCGGACTAGATGGTGGATACCTGCGCCCTCAAGTGGAGGCATTCAGGCAAGCCGGCCTCAAGCATTGTTTTGTCGGCTTGACCAATACTGGCACCGCTGACTATCCCGGTCTGACCGGCACCTTCATTGATGCGATCCGGTCTGGCCTGGTGGTTCGGTTCCAGGACGACGGTGAATGGACAATCTCAAGCGGCATGTCAGCGGAGGCCGGCCAGTTCAACCTGATCGGCTACAGCTATGGTTCCCTACTGGCGGCACAGACAGCATGGTCCTACGCCCGAAACGGGCACGCGATTGACCACCTGGTTCTGATCGGCTCTCCTATCGACGGTGACTTCCTTGCCAACCTCAAACGGCACAGGCTCATCCGCAAAGTCGTGGTGATTGATCTGCAGCAATATGGCGACCCGATCTATGCTGGCATGTCTGAGGCCGCGCTGTTGGCAAGCGCTCCCGTGCTGGCGAAGCAATTCGCCGCAGGCAAGGGTGAAGGGCACTTCTACTACGCACATGTGGTTAAGGACAGCCCCCAGCGATGGGCCGCGCTGGCAAAGCGAGTCGTTGGCGAGGGGCTGAAGTAATGATGCGAACCCGGCTGATTCGGGTAATGGATGTGCTCACGAGCCTGTTGGTGCTCGTCGGCGGGGCCTTCTTGATTCATGTGACCTTGTTTGCCGACATCACGCTGGACGCAGTAAGGACAGGGCGGCTCGTAGCAATCGGCGGAGCCGCCGTGTTTGCCGGCTTCCTCCTAGTGCTGGTGGAATTGCCTATCGCGGTGTTTGTGCTGTTCCGGCGCGCTGGCGCCAGGCTCCGAGTCTTCGCCTCAATGGCGGTCGGAATTGTGGTCTTCGTGGGGTGCTACGCGCTTGCAGACACTTGGCTTGTACACAAGCTGCCGCCAAAACAATCCACCTTATCAGCGCCCACCCGCTAGCACTGGCCCACGTACGTCTTTCGCTCGAACCCTCGCCCGCGAGGGTTTCGTTTTTCCTGCACGACGATCGGCCGGCCTCAGCCCCATACGCCAGCCACTCCCAAAGCGCCGACGTTGGACCGCTGACCTTCATTGATCGACCTCTGAGCATCATCGCCGGGGCTCTGAACCTCATCAATGGCCCCTCGACCCCCATGCATGCACCCAAAAGGGGCGCCTCCGGACCTTCGGGGCTCCACTGTTGCTGCTTTTTTCAGCACGAATGAACCTCGGAGAACCACCGCTGCTGCTTTTTTTATCAACGATGAGGCTCTGAGGTCCACCGATGCTGCTTTTTGCATCAACGCCGGTGCTTCGAGGTCCATCGTCGGTGGTGGGCACGTCGCCATCGGGGCTATGCGCCGCATCCGAACACGCCCGATGCCGAGCCGGTATCATCCCCACACTTCCCGTATCAACCGCATTCCCAGCGGACACCTATGGAACTGCAAGGCAAACATTTCGTCCTCGGCCTGACCGGCGGCATCGCGTGCTACAAGTCGGCCGAACTGGTGCGGCTGCTGACCAAGGCTGGCGCGACCGTGCAGGTGGTGATGACCGACGCCGCCACGCACTTCATCACGCCGGTGACGATGCAGGCGCTTTCCGGCCGCCCGGTCTTCACGTCGGAATGGGACAACCGCATCGGCAACAACATGCCGCACATCGACCTCTCGCGCGAGGCGGATGCCATCGTCATTGCCCCGGCTTCGACAGATTTCCTCGCCAAGCTCGCGCATGGCATGGCCGACGATCTGCTCTCCACGCTGTGCATCGCGCGCGACTGCCCGCTGCTCGTGGCCCCGGCCATGAACCGGCAGATGTGGGCCGCACCCGCCACGCAGCGCAATGCCGCCCAATTGCGCGCCGACGACGTCACCCTGCTCGGCCCCGACGCCGGCGATCAGGCGTGCGGCGAAGTCGGTGACGGCCGCATGCTGGAGCCCGAAGACATCGTCGAGCAGCTCGTTGGGTTCTTTCAGCCCAAGCTGCTGCGCGGCCACCGCGTGCTGCTGACGGCGGGGCCGACCTTCGAGCCGATCGACCCCGTACGCGGTATCACCAATCTTTCCAGCGGCAAGATGGGTTTTGCGCTGGCGCGCGCCGCATCGCAAGCCGGCGCAGAAGTCACACTCGTCGCCGGACCGTGCTACCAGGACACGCCCGCTGGCGTGCTGCGCATCGACGTGCAGACCGCCCAGCAGATGCACGATGCCGTCATGCGCGAGCTGGATAGCGCCAAGAATGACATCTTCATCGCCGTGGCCGCCGTGGCCGACTGGCGCGTCGCACAAGCGGCCGACCACAAGCTCAAGAAGCAGAACGACACCGACGTACCGGCGCTGACGTTTACGCAAAATCCTGACATCCTCGCCGCTGTTGCGCGCCGCGCCAATGCACCGTTCTGCGTCGGCTTTGCAGCCGAGACCGAGCGCCTGGAGGAATTTGGCGAGGCCAAGCGCCAGAAGAAAGGCATTCCGCTGCTGGTCGGCAACCTCGGCCACCAGACTTTCGGCCGCGACGACAACGAAGTCGCGCTGTTCGACGCCAGCGGCATCACCCGCCTGCCGCGCGCCGACAAGCTGACGCTGGCGCGCCAGATCGTCGCCGCCATCGCAGACCGCGTGCACGGAGCGCAGCCATGAGCACATCGATCCGCCTGTCTGTGCTCGACCAAAGTCCTGTCATCTACGGGCACAGCGCGCGCGACGCCATCGCCGCAACGGTCGACCTTGCGCAACTGACTGACGCGCTCGGCTACACGCGCTACTGGTGCGCCGAGCACCACGGCCTGCGCGGCGTCAGCAACCCGGCGCCGGAGGTGATGATCGCCCGCGTGGCGAGCGCCACAAAGCACCTGCGCGTGGGCTCAGGCGGCGTGATGCTGCCCTACTACAGCCCGTTCAAGCTGGCCGAGCAATTCCGATTGCTGGAAGCGCTGTTCCCGAACCGCATCGACCTGGGCGTCGGCCGCGCCCCCGGTGGCGACATGCGCACCGCGCAGGCGGTGGCCATGGGCGACTACAACCGCGGCGACATCTTCCCGCAGCAGGTGCAGGAACTGATCTGGCACCTGACGGGCACGCTGCCGCCGGATCACCCCGCCTACGGCGTCATCCTGCAGCCCGAGATCGACACCCAACCTGAACTGTGGGTGCTCGGCTCCAGCGATTTTGGTGGCGCGTTGGCCGCGCGCCTCGGTATCCGTTTCGCGTTTGCGCACTTCATCAATCCGCACGTCGGGCACATCGTCGCGCAGCAGTACCGCACGGATTTCGAACCCGGCTACGACGCACGGCCGTACAGCGCTGCCGCCGTCTTCGTGATCGCGGCAGACACCGAGGCCGAGGCGCGCCGCTACGAAGCTGCGATTGACTTGCGCCGCGTGCAGATGGCGATTGGCGCCAACGGCCCGATCCCGACCGTCGAACAAGGCGAAGCGCATGTCTACACCGAGCGCGAGCAGGCCATCGTCATGCGCGAGCGGCCGCGCAGCATCATCGGCACGCCGGAGTCGATTGCTGACCAGATGCACGCGCTCAAAGAACGCTTCGTCGCCGACGAGCTGATCGTACTGACCGTCGCCCCCAGCTACAAAGCCCGCCTGCGCTCGTACGAGCTGCTGGCGGAGGCGTTTGCGCTACCATCTCCGGCTTCTGCCACCTCAGCCAACCCATCTTCGGCCTGCCCCGCATGAAACTCGATGTCAAGATCCTCGACGCCCGCCTGCACGAGCAGCGTCCGCAGTACGCCACCACCGGCAGCGCCGGGCTGGACCTGCGCGCCTGCATCGACGCCCCGCTCACCATCGAGCCCGGCACCACGCACCTGATCCCGACCGGCATGGCCATCCACTTGGCCGATCCGGGTTATGCCGCGCTGATCCTGCCGCGCTCGGGTATGGGCCACAAGCACGGCATCGTGCTCGGCAACCTCGTCGGCCTGATCGATTCCGACTACCAGGGCCAGCTCATGGTCAGCACGTGGAATCGCGGCAACACAGCGTTCGTGCTCAACCCGATGGAACGCCTCGCACAGCTCGTGATCGTGCCCGTGGTACAGGCCGAGCTGAACATCGTGGACGACTTTGCAGAGAGCGAGCGTGGCGCTGGCGGTTTTGGCAGCACTGGGCGCCACTAAGCGGCGTCCGCGCACATAAAAAAACGGCCCGGGGTTTCCGGGCCGTTTTCTTTGGCAGCGACCTGAACTTCAGGCTTCCGCTTCTTCCTGCGCGGGTGCCGGCGGCGCCTCGTTCTCGGAGAACTCGAGCTTCACCGCCTCAGCGTCGTCCAGGTCCACCACCACCTTGCCGCCGTTGGTCAGCTTGCCGAACAACAGTTCGTCCGCCAGCGCCTTGCGGATCATGTCCTGGATCAGGCGCTGCATCGGGCGCGCGCCCATCAGCGGGTCGAAGCCCTTCTTCGCCAGGAAGCGACGCAGCTTCTCGGTGAAGATGGCGTCCACCTTCTTCTCGTGCAGTTGCTCTTCCAACTGCATGAGGAACTTGTCGACCACGCGCATGATGATGTCTTCATCCAGCGAGCGGAAGCTGATGGTCGCATCCAGACGATTGCGGAACTCCGGCGTGAACATGCGCTTGATGTCGGCCATCTCGTCGCCCTGTTCGCGCGTCGTGGTGAAGCCGATGGTCGCCTTGTTCATCGTCTCGGCGCCCGCGTTGGTCGTCATGATGATGATCACGTTGCGGAAATCCGCCTTGCGGCCGTTGTTGTCGGTCAGCGCGCCGTGGTCCATCACCTGCAGCAGGATGTTGAAGATGTCCGGGTGCGCCTTTTCAATCTCATCGAGCAGCAGCACGCAGTGCGGCTTCTTGGTGACGGCTTCCGTCAGCAGACCGCCCTGGTCAAAGCCCACATAGCCCGGCGGCGCGCCAATGAGCCGGCTCACGGCATGGCGCTCCATGTACTCCGACATGTCGAAGCGGATCAGCTCGATGCCGAGAATGAACGCCAACTGCTTGGCAACTTCCGTCTTGCCCACACCCGTCGGGCCGCTGAACAGGAACGAGCCGATCGGCTTGTCCGTCTTGCCCAACCCGGCACGCGACATCTTGATGGCCGAGGCCAGTGCGTCGATAGCCGGGTCTTGCCCGAACACGACCGACTTCAAATCGCGCTCCAGCGTCTGCAGCTTGCTGCGGTCATCCTGTGACACGCTTTGCGGCGGGACACGGGCGATGCGCGAGACGATGTCTTCAATCTCGGCCTTGCCGATGGTCTTCTTCTGCTTCGACTTCGGCAGGATGCGTTGCGCCGCACCGGCCTCGTCGATCACGTCGATGGCCTTGTCCGGCAGGTGGCGATCCGTGATGAAGCGGGCCGACAGCTCTGCCGCAGCGGTGAGTGCCGACGATGCGTACTTCACACCGTGGTGCTCTTCAAAGCGCGACTTCAGCCCACGCAGAATCTGCACGGTCTGGTCAACCGTCGGCTCCACCACGTCAATCTTCTGGAAGCGCCGCGACAGCGCCGCGTCCTTCTCGAAGATGCCGCGATATTCGGTGAACGTGGTCGCGCCAATGCACTTGAGCGCACCTGAGGACAACGCCGGCTTGAGCAGGTTGCTGGCGTCCAGCGTGCCACCCGAAGCGGCGCCCGCGCCAATCAATGTGTGAATCTCGTCGATGAACAGGATCGCGTTCGGGTTGTCCTTGAGCGACTTCAGCACGCCCTTCAGGCGCTGCTCAAAGTCCCCGCGGTACTTGGTGCCGGCCAGCAGCGCGCCCATGTCGAGCGAATAGACGACGGACTTGGACAGGATGTCCGGCACCTCGCCCTTGGTGATGCGCCATGCCAAACCTTCGGCGATGGCCGTCTTGCCGACGCCCGCCTCGCCCACCAGCAGCGGGTTGTTCTTGCGGCGGCGGCACAGCACCTGCACCACGCGCTCGACTTCCTGCTCGCGGCCGATCAGCGGATCAATCTTGCCGGCCTTGGCCAGCGCGTTCAGGTTCTGGGTGAACTGCTCCAGCGGGCTTTCCTTGCCGTCGCCGCCTTCGCCTTCGGGGTTGCCTTCGCCTTGCTTGGCGGGCTCAGCCTGGTCCTTGCGGATGCCGTGACTGATGAAGTTGACGACGTCCAGCCGGGTCACGCCCTGTTGCTGGAGGTAGTACACCGCGTGGGAATCCTTCTCGCCGAAGATGGCGACCAGTACGTTCGCGCCCGTCACCTCTTTCTTGCCGTTGGAGGTGGACTGCACGTGCATGATGGCGCGCTGGATCACGCGCTGGAAACCCAGCGTCGGCTGTGTATCCACCTCGTCCGTGCCGGGCACGACCGGGGTGTTGTCGGCGATGAAGTTCTTCAGGTGCGTGCGAAGGTCTTCAATGTTGGCGGCGCATGCGCGCAGCACTTCCGCGGCCGTCGGGTTGTCCAGCAGCGCAAGCAGCAGATGCTCCACCGTAATGAATTCGTGGCGAGCCTGGCGGGCTTCAACAAACGCCATGTGCAGGCTGACTTCCAGTTCTTGCGCGATCATGCTTCCTCCATCACGCACTGCAGCGGATGACCCGCCTGCCGTGCATGCGTTGACACTAATTCCACTTTCGTCGCGGCGATATCCCGGGTATAGAGACCGCACACGCCCTTACCTTCCCGATGCACCGTCAGCATGATTTGTGTCGCTGTCTCCCGGTCTTTGCTGAAGTATTGCTGAAGAATCATCACGACGAATTCCATCGGGGTGTAGTCGTCGTTGAGCAGCAGCACCTTGTACATCGCGGGCGGTTTGAGCGCTTGCTCTTTCCGCTCCAGTACGGTGCCTGCATCGTGTTGTGGAGTGGTCGCTTGCCGGATTGCCATGGTCTTATTCTAACCACTCCTTTCGAGTTCGCAATTTGGGGAAATAACACCGACTTCAAGGTCTACAAACGGTTTGGCCCACGCCGCGTGCGTCTGCCAGCCCCCGGGGGGCGCACGGTTTTACCCGCTGCACGCTGGCGGGAAACTGCGCAAGCTCTGGGCCTGACATGCCAATCGTTTTCTCTACGTGAGGGCGATTAGTCGAATTTCGAGCAAATCCTCTTCAAAAACTGACCGTTTTTTGCCACAGACCCACCCTTTGTGGCCTTGACAGCTTCTTGCAATCCTCGAACAATCGAATTCAACATGTGCGCCCTACTGCCCCGCAAACCGTTGGCAGCGAGCCGCATGAATGGTGAGCCCGGGAGGCCTCACACCAGTCGACTACAGATCGACAACCGCTTCAGGCTGTGGTGTTTGCCACAAGAAGACCGATCGCTTGCGGCGCGGTTCCACCCGCGCCATTCGTCGTGCCCTGGGGCCGACGGCCGGGCGATGACTGCGCGGTACCGTTCTGCACTGCCCCGACAGGCATACCCTCCCGGCTCGGACTTGTGTTTTAACGGAGGGGTTTTCATGGCACTCGGTACGGTCAAATGGTTTAACGACGCCAAGGGTTTCGGTTTCATCTCGCCTGATGAAGGCGGCGAAGAGCTGTTCGCGCATTTCTCGGCCATTCAGATGGCTGGTTTCAAGACGCTCAAGGAAAATCAGCGCGTCTCGTTCGAAGTGACGCAAGGCCCGAAGGGCAAGCAGGCTACCAACATCCAGGCTGCCTGATTGGCGTTGCGCGGCACCCCGCCTAAAGGCGATGGTGTCCAAATGCAAAAAACCCGGCGACATGCCGGGTTTTTTGTTGCCGGGGCGCAGGACAATGGCGGGTATATCTCACCGCGCGCAACACGTCATTTCGGCGAGTTGTGCACTACGGTGTGCATGATGCCCGTGTCATTTCAAGGAGCTCCCTGCATGAAACCCCACCTGACCCGCATCGCCGCCATGGCAACACTGCTGATCGCCGCGCTGCTTCCCGCCGCCACCCACGCGCAACTCGGCGACCTTATCAAGGGCGCCACGCAAGGCAACAACAGCCAAGGCGCCGCGGGTGGCCTAGGCAGCATCGGCAGCCTGGGCGGTGTACCGTCGCTCGGCGCATTGGCGTCGGGCAACACCGGCAATGTGGCTGGCGTGCTGGAGTTCTGCATGAAGAACAACTACCTGGGCGGCGCCACCGATGCGGCATCGGTCAAGGACAAGCTGCTCGGCAAACTGGGCGGCGCGCCGGGATCCAACCCCGGTTACACCGACGGCACAAAGGGCCTCCTGACAAGTTCGGATGGCAACCAATTCGACCTGAGCAACCTCAAGTCGCAGATCACCAAGCAGGCTTGCGACAAAATTCTGTCTCAAGGCAAATCACTGCTTTAAGCCGCAGCGCAGGCGAGCGCGCACTACACTGCAATATCGGCTGACCGCTCGCCTGCCATTCAAGGAACCCCATGCTGGAAACCGCCGCGCTGGCCGCCGGGTTGTCCTGGACCAGCGGATTCCGTCTGTACCTGGCCGTATTTGCTGCCGGTGTGCTTGGGCGCACCGGGTGGCTGCACTTGCCGCCCGGCTTGCAGATGCTGGAATCGTGGTGGGTGATCGGCCTGGCTGGCGTGCTGGCCGTGGCGGAATTCCTTGCCGACAAGATCCCCGGTTTCGATTCCGTGTGGGATGGCATCCAGACCTTCATCCGCGTGCCTGCAGGGGCGATTCTGGCGGCGGCCGCATTCGGGCAGCTTGATCCGCAATGGGTGGTGGCGGCGGGCTTGATTGGCGGCACGCTGGCGGGCACAGCACATGCCACCAAGGCGGGCACGCGGGCGCTGATCAACACGTCGCCCGAGCCATTCTCGAACTGGGTAGCGTCGTTCAGTGAAGACGTGGCCGCCAGCGGCGGCTTGCTGATGGCGTTTTTCCTGCCGATTGCGTTTCTGGTGGTGCTGGCGCTGCTGCTCTTGGTATCAGTGTGGCTGCTGCCCAAGCTGTGGCGCGGCGTGCGGCGGCTGCGCGACGCACTGCGTGGGCGCTCGCCTGAGCCACCGCCTGCCGGCACAACCCGGCTGCCGCGCTAAGACGCTATCCGAAGGCACGCAACAGCCCGAACAGCAGAAAGCCGGCGCGGCTCATAACGCGCTCAGCATTCCTCGCGCTCGCGGCGCTCCACTAGATGTGGAGCAGGCATCGATTTTCCAGCTTGCCTGTGCTCGCCCGCCCCTTAGGTTTGAGAACGCGAACCCGCCAAGACTGCGAGCACCCGCAGAGTCGGTCGCAGCTTCAAATAAAAAAACCCCGGCCAGCCGAAGCTGCCGGGGTTTTTCGCATCCATCACGGCCGAAGCCGCGAGCGACGTGCTTACTCGATCATTCTGTGTAAATTTCCCGCGAACCCAATCACAGAAAGGCACGCCAAAGTACAGACTTCGATTTACCCTCCGATTTACACTCACTAGCGAGCGGCTATCCCACTTATCCACAGGCAGCCTGCCACAGCGCATGATCGAATTGCCGGTGCAGCGGGCGGTGGGTGCGTCCTAGCAAAGAACTCTCGCAGCGGCCTGCTGCGGATACGTGGCGCTGTGCTCATCGGATCTGTTTCACTTCTTGGACCGACACAGTCATGCCATTCACGTAGAGGACGTCGGTGGCGTAATCGCAGAACGAATCCTTCAGGACGGTGATGCGAGAGTACGGCATGAAAAATGAAAAGCTTTTCAGCATGATCGCGCCGGATATGGCCCCTTCAAGAAGGAGGGTATGGTCATCCAGCACGCGGAAGCTAGTAGAACTCTTGGCGCCGTAGACACAATCTGCGGAAGCTGGCGTGGCGAGCGCGAGTACAAGCAACGCGACAGGAATAGCTTTCATGGCAGTCTCCTCATTGCTTACATGCAATGACCATGGACCGGCTGATTGTTGTACCCCCCGACGCGAAGCCACCAGATGGGTTCGCTGCGGCGGTCATGAGAGCGCCAGTGTCCGCGCTACTGGAGATGATCCGGTAGCCCCTGGTCTGGCAAATTTCGCCCGCCTTCTCCAAGCACATTCCCCAGGTGCGTGCCAACCCAGAACAGTTCAGGTTATAGGCCACCTCGCCGTCCGGCCCGAAGGTCTGTGACGATGAGGCACACGCCGACAAAGCAGCACAGGCCACCAAAGCAATCCAACGCATATTCCCACCCTCATGGTCGAGCAACAAGCCAACAATCGCGCGCAGCAGTGATACCGTTCATATCCAGCCCACGCGACTTTGCCAGCTTGGTTGATAGTACACGCGACCAATATTGCAAGATCGTAGCGACCGTATCTGACTACAGAAACTTGGACGCCTCTGCGTGCCTCAGCAGGCGTGCAATTTGCTCGTACAGAACGCCGTCCTTGACATCCTCGATCCGGCATAGCTCGTCAATCAGCCGCTCGCGGGTCCGCTCCTGCATGCGCTTGCCAGAGTGCAGCCGTGCCTCAATCTTGGTTTGCTTGCGCCACAGCCGCCCTATGGCATCCTCGCACTGACTCGGGTACGTCATATGGAAGCACGTCCGGCAGGCCACTTGCCGCACGAGGTATAGCAGCGCCCTCCGCTTGTGGCAGTACGGGCAGACGAACCAGGGACGCCCGCCGCCGTAGTTGCATCGCGTGGTGACGATGCCGATGCGCTGTTCCACGTCCTCGCCGTTTGTCGTGTATGAGACCGTTAGCCCGCCGTGATCGGTGCGCACGTCAATGCTCGCCGTTACCTTGCCCGTGTCGCCTTTCCACTGCCAGCCGTAGGCCAGCCCTGCCCGTAACAGGTTGTCCCGATGCAGCCGTCGCACGTCGATGCTTCGGCATTGCGTCGTCTTTGGCTTCCACGCCGGTCTACCGGCTCCCCATCTCATGCCGCCGCGCATACGATCCTCACAGAATACGAAATCATCAGAATGAGCAAACCCTCGATTTGTCCACAAAAATCCCTCAAATCCGCTTGGGCATTGCTTTTGCTGGCTTTGATCGCTCTCTTCTGTTCAATGCGCCTGATGATCCAGCACGCCGGAAATTTAATTGCATGGGGTCCGTTCCGAGACCGCCCGCACCCCGCTCCTGCCTTTTTTCCCCACAACACTCGAACGCTTTTCAGTGGGGGGTAACTGGCAACATTCATTGTTTCCGTGTCGCGGAACAGTCGAATCCCCCAAAATGTCCGTTTTCGTTCCTCCACACGGAACGGTAAGCGCCTCTCCTGTTCCTTCACACGGAACTGGTCTATTCCGTGTCGAGGAGTAAGCGTGGCCTGATGGCCGTCTTGCTTTAGCATGCGATCTTCTGACACGAGGATCGACAGCATGCCGCTGGAGCCGCTTTACGTTACGAACCGGGTCGTTGCCATCATCCTGCCCAAGGCGCCGTTCGTCGAATGGATCAACGCGACCGATCCCACTCCAGCCAATGCCACCGTCACGTTCGAGGATGCGCGCGAGGAACCATCCGCGTTCCTGATTCCCACGGATGGCACTGATGACCCCGACCAGCCGGGCAAGCGCTGGATTCAGCGGAACTGGAAGGTCATTTTCGAGCAGTTGCTGGAGGACTGGTATATCGATCCAGATCTATGGCCGCGCAACCGGACGCTCAAGATGTTCCGGGAGTGGTGCGAGGTTTGCATCCACACCATTGTTCTGGACTACGCCGACACACCGCTCGAGTACGACGACTGATCCAGATGCCACGGTAGGAGTTCGTCGATCCGGTTGATTGAATGATCCGCGATGTGTGCCAGCACATGGCGCAGATATGCTTCGGGATCGATGTCATTGAGCTTGGCCGTGCCGATCAGACTGTAGATGGCGGCTGCACGCTCGCCACCCGAGTCTGCTCCAGCGAACAGGTAATTCCGCCGTCCGATGGCCACGCCGCGCAGCGCGCGCTCGACTGGCAGGTTGTCGATCTCCAGGTGCCCATCGTCGCAATAGCGCGTAAGTGCCTCCCATCGGTTCAGGGCATAGAGGATCGCCCGGCTCGTGTCGGATTTGCGCGAGAGTGTTTCCAGCGTGGCGCTCAGCCACGCGTGGAGTTGATCGAGCAAGGGCCTGGCGTGCGTTTGCCGGTACGCTCGCCGCTCATCGGGCGGTTTCCCCCGGATCGCTTCTTCAACCTTGTACAGCGCGCCGATGCGTTCCAGCGCTCCGGTATTCAAGGCATTCGGCCGTGCAGCATGCAATTCGTAGAACTGCCGTCGGGCATGGGCCCAGCAAGCGGCTTCGGTCACTCGTCCGGTCTCGTAGATGGCCTGGTAACCACCATAGGCATCGGCTTGCAGCGTGCCGTTGAACGATTCGAGGTGCCGCTGCGGCTGGATGCCCTTGCGGTCCGGCGTATAGGTGAACCAGACGGCTGGCGGCGTCATGTCGCCAGAGTTCCGGTCGTCGCGCACGTAGACCCACAGCCGACCGGTTTTCGTCTTGCCGTTGCCCGGTGCGAGCACTGGCACTGGCGTATCGTCGGCATGCAGCTTCGTTGCCGCCATCACGTGCCGGCGTAACGCGTCGACCAGCGGCTGCAGCAGGTTCGCGCTGTGGCCAACCCATTTCGCCAGCAGAGAGCGATCCAGCTCAACGCCCTCGCGCGCATAGATCGCCGACTGGCGATACAGCGGCAGATGGTCCGCGAACTTCGAGACGAGCACATGCGCCAGCAAGCCCGGACCAGCCAGGCCACGCTCGATGGGGCGGCTCGGCGCAGCGGCTTGTGCGATGTGGTCGCAGCACGTGCACGCCAGTTTGGGACGCACATGGCGAATCACGCGGAAGCTCGCCGGTACATATTCAAGCTGTTCGGAGACGTCTTCACCGAGCTGCTTCATGAAGCAGCCGCACGCCGCGCAGGTTTCCCCCGATTCCGGCCAGTGAGTCAGGATCTCGCGGGGCAGATGCTCGGGGAGTGGTTTGCGTGGCGCCTGTTCCGGCGCCGTGCGTGGCGTCTTTGGAACCTCGATAGGCGCTGCGCCTTCGTCAGCCTCGAGCTCTTCCAGTCGCAACTCGAGCTGTTCGATCTGGTGGTCGAGCTTCTCGGAGCTGCGGCCGAACTGCATGCGGCGCAGCTTCGCGATCAGCAGTTTCAGGTGCTCGATCTCGGCCTTGGCTGTAGCGTTTGCCGCCTTGTGCGATTCGACCACGTCTTCCAGATGCCCGATGCGCGCATCGCGCTCAAGCAGCAAGGCCTTGAGCGCTTCGATGTCATCTGGATACGAGTTTGCCGCAGTCATGGCGGCAGTTTACGCAGCCGTCGATAGGTTTACAACGCCGATGTCGGCTCCGCCGTACGGACCGGCTGTCGCCAGTCGATGCCTTCGAGCAGCATCGACAGTTGTGCCTGGCTCAGGCACACCACGCCACCATCGGCACGTGGCCACACGAACCGGCCACGTTCCAGGCGTTTCATCAGCAAGCACATGCCGTCACCGCTCCACCACAGCACTTTGACCAGATCGCCGCGCTTGCCTCGGAACACGAACACGTGGCCACTGAACGGATCTCGCTCCAGTACGGTCTGGACCTTGGCGGCCAGGCTGCCCGGTTTTCGATCCGTCGATCTAGGCGCGGCCCGTGACTGTCAAGCAGAAACCGCCCTGCCCTTGATGTTCACTACGTTGCCAGCCGCCGCAATAGCGGCTTGCCGGTCGATCTCATCGGCCAGGTATTGCAACGCCTTGCGTCGCTCCGTTTCCAATTCATGGTGGTGATAGCTGGCCGCCGTCTGGCTGCGCTCGGTATGCGCTAGCAACAGTTCCACCACGTCGCGACTGAATCCGTGCTCCCGTAGCAGCGTCGCCGCCGTGCCGCGCGTACCGTGCGGGGAAAAATCCGGCACGCCGAAATCCAGGCGCTTGAACAGGTGGTTCAACGTGGCATCGGCCAGCGGTACTGTCGGGATCGATGGCGACGGAAAAACGTACTCATAGCCGCCGCTCACTGCCCGCTGTACCTCCAACACTTCCAAGGCTTGGCGAGACAGATGGACGCGGTGCGGACGGCGTGACTTCATCCGCTCGGCAGGTATGTCCCACTGTGCCTTATCTAGATTGAATTCCGTCCACTTGGCGCGCAGCACCTCGATTTTCCGACACATGCTGTACATCAGCAGGCGAACGGCGGCAGTGGTAGACGGATGCGCTCCTTGTTTGCCAAGCGCGCGCCAGAACGTACCAAGCTCGGATTCGGACAGGTGGCGGTGATGTTCGGCCTTCGGGACAGTGATAACGCCGCGCAGTGGCCGCGCGGGGTTTGCCTCCACCAGCAGCTTTTGCACGGCGTAGTCGTAACACTGCTGAATGATGCCGCGCACCCCCTCCGCAGTGTTCGGTGTAGGCCGTAGCTCCTCGATGATCGCCAGCACGTGGGCAGGCTTCACGTCTTCCAGTGCCTTGCGCCCGATGGCAGGCCACACAAACCGATCCAAGCGCGACCGAATCTGCTTTCGGTAGCCCTCCGTCTTGCCTGCAAGACGCTCATCGATCCACTTGAGGGAAAACGCTTTGAACAGGCCCGCATCGGCATCCAGCGCCTCACGCGTTGCGCGCTCGGCCTTTTTTTCACGTCTGTGCGCTGCCGGGTCTTCGCCGCGCTCGACCATCGCCCGGTATTCGGCGTGCCGGTCGCGGGCATCCGCCACGCTGATTTCGGGATAGCGCCCGATGGTGACTTCGCGGCGCTTGCCGCCCAGTGGGTATTGATATTTCCAGTTCTTCGCCCCGCCTGGGGAAACCAACACGAACAGTCCACCGCCATCCACCAGCTTGTACGGCTTTTCCTTGGGCTTCGCGTTGTTGATCCGCGTGGGGGTCAGGACGTAGTTGAAGTGGCGCATGGACTTGCCCTCGGAAGTGAGGATAGCGAGGGTTCTTCCGCCCTCATTGCCCTCAGATTTGCCCTCACTAAGTGAGTGTTTCCATGATACTGCCTGATACAGCATAAAACAAAAAACCCCGGAAGGCCTTACGCCACCGGGGTTTCATGACTCGGGGTGAAACACCCTGAGACGCGCTTACATGTTGTCGATCATCACTTGACCAAAGCCCGAGCACGACACTTGCGTCGCGCCTTCGAGCAGGCGGGCGAAGTCATACGTGACCTTCTTCGACAGGATCGACTTCTCGATCGACGAGATGATCAGGTCAGCGGCTTCCGTCCAGCCCATGTGGCGCAGCATCATTTCGGCCGACAGGATTTCGGAACCGGGGTTCACGTAGTCCTTGCCTGCGTACTTCGGTGCCGTACCGTGCGTGGCTTCGAACATGGCAACGGAGTCGCTCAGGTTGGCACCCGGGGCGATGCCGATGCCGCCAACTTGTGCAGCCAGTGCGTCGGAGATGTAGTCGCCGTTCAGGTTCAGCGTGGCGACCACCGAGTACTCGGCCGGACGCAGCAGGATCTGCTGCAGGAAGGCGTCGGCAATCGCATCCTTGACGACGATTTCCTTGCCCGTCTTCGGGTTCTTGAACTTGCACCACGGGCCGCCGTCGATCAGCTCGGCGCCGAATTCCTTTTGTGCCAGCGCGTAGGCCCAGTCACGGAAACCGCCTTCCGTGAACTTCATGATGTTGCCCTTGTGCACGATCGTGACCGACGGCTTGTCGTTGTCGATTGCGTACTGAATAGCCTTGCGCACCAGGCGCTCGGTGCCTTCGCGCGAAACCGGCTTGACGCCGATGCCCGAGGTTTCCGGGAAGCGGATCTTCTTGACGCCGAATTCGTCTTGCAGAATCTTGATCAGCTTCTTGGCCTTGTCGCTCTGGGCTTCGAATTCGATGCCGGCGTAGATGTCTTCCGAGTTCTCGCGGAAGATGACCATGTCGGTCTTCTCCGGCTCCTTGACCGGCGAGGGCACGCCCTTGAAGTAGCGCACCGGGCGCAGGCAGACGTACAGGTCCAGCTCCTGGCGCAGCGCCACGTTCAGCGAACGGATGCCGCCGCCCACCGGCGTCGTCAGCGGGCCCTTGATGGACACCACGTAGTCCTTCAGGACTTGCAGGGTTTCTTCCGGCAGCCAAACGTCCGGGCCGTACACCTTGGTCGACTTCTCGCCGGCGTAGATTTCCATCCAGGAAATCTTGCGCTCGCCCTTGTAAGCCTTCTCAACGGCTGCGTCCACGACCTTGATCATCACCGGGGTGATATCGAAGCCCGTGCCGTCACCCTCGATGTAAGGAATGATGGGGTTGTTGGGAACGTTCAGGGAGAAGTCTTGGTTGACGGTGATCTTCTCGCCGGCCGGGACCTTGATGTGTTGATACATGGACGACTCCAGTGCAGACCGCAGGTGAGCGGGTGGACGGTGGGGGTTGACAGCACAGCGCGCCGCTTACGCCGGATTGACCCAGCCCGGTGTGGCACGCTGCATTGAACTGGCGATTCTAACGGCCTACGGTGACGCTCTCACGATGCACCGCACAAATCTCGCGCAAGCCGCAACTCTTATATAAGACACAAGAGTGAATTTCGCATTATGCCGGAAAATTTCACCATCCGCCATACTCCTGGAGGCGACAAGAACTGCCGTCAACCGCCAGGGAGGAACCGCGAAACGCGTATGAAATCGTCGACGCAGAAATCGGCTTCATGCGGCGGGGTGCGGAAGCCGGTACGGCGGCCCTTTGAGCAAAATCCGCTCGCATTCTTCAGGCTCCCGACGCGGGCAAAGCCATCCAATCGGTCGGCCCGAAACGCTGGCCTCTCATCGTGGCCGATGGGCACCTTTCTTGCGCAGCGCAACATGCGCCACATATCGGGTCAGCGCGCTTTGGGGGCATTGGTTGTCTTCCACAAAAAATTCGCTGTTACGTGTCAACGGGCCTGTAACGGCCTGCGTTATTGCAGATGACTCATTCAAGCGGGTCGTTGGTTAACTCACTGATCTATAAAAGGATTCACCATGAAGAAGCTGATCGCTGCTCTGATCGCCGGCCTGTTCGCCACCGGTGTGTTCGCTCAAGCCTCCGCTCCGGCTGCTGACGCAGCTGCTGCTCCGGCTGCTGCCGAAAAGGCTGCTCCGAAGGCCAAGAAGGCCAAGAAGCACCACCACAAGAAGGCTGCCAAGAAGGCAGAAGCAGCTGCTGACGCTTCGGCACCGGCTGCCAAGCAATAAGCTTGTGTTTCTGCTGGGCCCACGCGGCTCGGCTGATACAGAAAAAGCAGATGCTTATGCATCTGCTTTTTTTTCGCCCTCGCTTACCGGGTGGAAATCCCGAGCGCGCATGCGGGGCTGTCAAAATAGCGCAATCAAGCTTGAGTACGTTGCCCATTCCTCATAACAAGAAACAGGGATGGCGCAATGGAATTCCGATCGATGTTCGCCCCGGTGCGACGCAAACGCACTGTTTTGACGATGCTCTGTCTTGCCGCGCTGGCCGCTGCTGCCGTGATTGCCGGCTGCGGTGGCTCGTCGTCCGATTCGACGCCCGTATCGACGGCCACGCCGTCGGATGCGGCCACGGCTGACGCCAATATCCAAGCCGCGTGGGTGGAAATTGGCGACAGCAACCAAACGGTCGTGCGTGCCGTCACGAGCTATACGAACAGCGCCTCGCCCGTTGATAACTCGGTCTGCCCGCTGCTGACGGTGGATGGCACCGCCACACGCATGAGCCTGCGCGTGGCGGCTGGCACTGTTGCCCAGCGCACCACGGCCAGCGCCGCCAGCGATTCGAAAGCTTCGTCCTTCCCTGTGAATGCCTGCGAGGCAACGGTGGCCTCTACCGCCCGCGCCGCGTCGATCGGCTCGCGCGTGTTGCCGCTGCCCAAGGCCAACCCGCAGCGCGTGGTGGTCTTGGCGGACACCGGCTGCCGCATGAAGAAGTCGAGCAACACGTTCCAGGCGTGTAACGATCCGCTGTCGTGGCCCTTCGCCAACGCCGCCACCACGGCCGCTGCAATGAACCCCGACCTCGTGCTGCACGTGGGCGATTACCACTACCGCGAAAACGCCTGCCCGCCCGACGTGGCCGGCTGCCAAGGCAGCCCGTGGGGCTACGGCTGGGATACGTGGCAGGCTGACCTGTTCCAGCCCGCGGCCCCGCTGATGGCCGCCGCCCCGTGGGTGCTGGTGCGCGGCAACCATGAAGAGTGCGCGCGCGCCGGCCAGGGCTGGTACCGCTTCCTGGATCCGCGCCCCTACTCTGCCGCCCGCTCGTGTGATGACCCGGCCAACGATACCGGTGCCAACGCGTCCGACCCGTACGCCGTAGCCATCGGCAGCGATACGCAGGTCATCGTGTTCGACTCCGCCAAGGCCGGCACAACCGCATTGGCAACCACCGACCCATGGTTCCAGACCTACCAGAAGCAGTTCAGCACCGTGGGCACGCTGGCTGCCAAGCCGGGTGTGATGTCGATCTTCACCAACCATCATCCGATCCTGGGCTTCGTGCCCATCGCGGGCGCTACGCCGCTGGGCGGCAACGCCGCGCTGCTGTCGGTCATGAACAGCCTGAATGCCACGGCCTACTATCCGCCGGGCGTGCAGGTCGCGCTGCATGGCCACGTGCATGACTTCCAGGCCATCAACTTCACCAGCAACCACCCGGCGACCATGGTCGTTGGCAACGCCGGCGATGCGCTCGACGTGGCCCTGCCCGATCCGTTCCCGGCCATCAGCCCGGCTTCGGGCGTAACGGTTGGCAGCATCTCGCACAACAACTCGTTCGGCTTCATGGTGATGGACCGCCAGGCTGCTCCCGCCAAGGGCTGGCTGTTCAAGGCCTACACCGTGGCCGGCAAGCTGCTGACGACGTGCACGCAGAACGGCTCGAGCCTGGTGTGCGACAAGACGGGCTTCGTTGCACCTTGAAACGCCTGAGCACCGCGCTGCTTGCGGCGCTGCTTACCGCCACGCTCTTCCCGGGCGTGGCGGTGGCCGAATCGATCGGCATGACGCCCAAGCTGGACGCCGTGCCAGCGCCTGCCGAGTCAACCGCGTTCAAGCCAGACCCGAACCTCGTTGCGCTCGGCAAGCGGGTGTTCTTCGATGTGCGCCTGTCGGAGCCGCAAGGCACATCATGCGCGGCGTGCCACGATCCGGGTCGCGCCTTCGCGCCCACATTGAAGGGCGAGGCGTTGCGCATTGGCGTGCCGGCCGGCAGCCGTCCGCGGCACGTCGCGCCGCGCAATGCGCCGTCGCTGCTGTATCTGCGTTACCTCCCGCATCGTTACTTCTTCCAGGATGACGACGCGAGCTTTCCGTCGCCCTTTGGCGGATTCTTTGCCGATGGCCGTGCCGATACGCTTGGCGAGCAGATCCGCGGCCCGTTGTTCAGCCCGGACGAGATGGGCAACCGCTCGCCACGCGCCCTTCAGCGCAAGGTGTCCGGCACCGACCTCGGCCAAGCGCTGACAAAGCAATTTGGCGCAGATGCAGTACGCGATCCGGAACGCCTCGTTGGCGCACTCGGCAAGGCGCTGGAGGCGTACTTCCAGAGCGACGAGATGGCACCGTTCACCTCGCGCTTTGATGATTTCCTGCGCAAGCGCACGCCGCTTTCCACGGCCGAGATGCGTGGCCTCGCGTTGTTCCGCAATCCGGACAAAGGCAACTGCGCGTCGTGCCACCTGATGGTGGAGTCTTCATCGCGGCCAGAGCGTTCGCTCTTTACGGATTTCGGCTACGACGCCATCGCCGTGCCGCGCAACCCGCTGCTGCCCGCCAACAAGGACGCGCGCCACTTTGACGTGGGCCTGTGCCAGACCGCCCACACGCTCAAGTGGCCCGAGCCCGATCAATGGTGCGGCTACTTCCGCACGGCGGGCCTGCGTAACGTGGCGGTGCGCCAGACCTTCATGCACAACGGCGTGTTCCACACGCTGCGCGACGCGGTGGCCTTCTATGCCACGCGCTCAACCGACCCCGCGCAGTGGTACCCAAGCACAAAAGGAACACCCCTGCGCTTTAACGACGTGCCTGCCAAGTACCAGGGCAACGTCAACGTGAATGCCGTGCCGATGAACCGCCGCCCCGGCACCACGCCTGCCCTTACTGAAGACGAGATCGATGACCTTGTCGCCTTCCTGCGCACGCTCACCGATGCGCGCTATGTGGCGCTCATGCCCGACCCGGCGGCCGACCGGGCACGCTCGGCACACGCGCCCAAGGCGCCGATCCGTACGGCAAACACGCGGTAACAACTTCGCCCTATCCTTGCGCGCAGTCTCATTGACGGCAACCGGCCGAGTGCCGATCATGGAGCGTTTCGTTTTCGACCCGCTCCCCCCATGACCACCTTGTCCCGCCTGATTGCTGCGCTCTGCGTGGCTGTTGCAGCCACCGGCGCGTTTGCGCAAACCCCGACCGGCCCGAATACCGGCCTGCCCGTCGCCACCCTGACCCTCGGCATGTACAAGGTCAAGGCTGAAGTGGCCGCCACCCCGCAAACGCGCGAGATCGGCCTGATGTTCCGCAAGTCGATGCCCGATACGGCAGGCATGCTGTTTGTGTTTGACGAATCCGCCGGACACTGCTTCTGGATGAAAAACACGGACCTGCCGCTGTCCATCGCCTTCATCACCGACGACGGCACCATTTCCGACATTGCCGAGATGAAGCCGCAGACCGAAGACAACCACTGCCCGACCAAGGCCGGCGTCTATGCGCTGGAGATGAACAAGGGATGGTTCGCCCGCAAAGGGATCAAGCCCGGCATGAAGGTGGGCGGGCTGCCCCGCTAAAACGCGAGCACATACAACAACAGAGAGGAGACCGCCGCATGCACGTTTTCGATAGCAACCGTCGCCGCTGGATGCGGCAAGCCGGTGCGCTGGCCGCTGGCGCCGGCGCTGCATCGGCAGGCTGGCCGCTGGTGGCATCGGCAGCCGATGCGCCCAAGAAGGGCACGCGGCTGATTCTGCTGGGCACCGCCGGTGGGCCGACGCCCAAGAAGAACCGCTCGGCGCCAGCGCAGGTGATCGTCATCAACGGCGTGTCGTACGTGGTCGATTGCGGCAACGGTGTCGCACGCCAGTACGTAACGGCAGGCCTCAAACTCAAGGACATTCGCCACGTTTTCATCACGCATCAGCATTCGGATCACAACGCCGACTACGGCACGCTGATGCTGCTCGCGTGGGCAACAGACCTGACCGGTCCGGTCGACACCTGGGGCCCGCCGCCGCTGGCCGCGATGACGACCAGGTTCCTCGAGCTATACGACTACGACATCCGCACCCGCATTGCCGATGAAGGCCGCCCGCCGCTGGCGCCGATGCTTCACCCGCACGAGCTGACCGAAGGCGGGCTGGTGATGCAGGACGCCAACGTAAAGGTGACGAGCGCGCTGGTAAAGCACCCGCCCGTGTCGCCGGCATTTGCGTTCCGCTTCGATTCGGCCGACCGCTCCATCGTCATCTCCGGCGATACCGCGCCGAGTGAAAACCTGGTGCGCCTGGCCTACGGCGCCGATGTGCTCGTGCACGAGGTCATGCACCTGCCGTCGCTCGACAAGCTGCTCTCCACCGAGCCGAACGCCAAGACATTACGCGAGCATCTGCTGGCGAGCCACACTTCCACCGAAGACGTCGGCCGCATCGCCACCGAGGCCAAGGTGAAGACGCTGGTGCTGTCGCACTTCGTGCCGGGCGGCTATCCGTATCTGGAAGATTCGGTCTGGCTGGATGCCGTGCGCCCGCACTTCAAGGGCGAGATTATCGTCGGACGCGATCTGCAGGAAATTTAAGGGCGCCCGCTGGTGGCTTCGCTGCAATCCCGGTAAAGCTGATTGCTTGTGTTACGGCCTGCGGGCAGGGTCTCGTCGGTGAGGAAGCCGGTGGGGCCCTTCGTCCACCACACATACTGGCCCGACGCATAGCGTGCACCCGAAGCGGCAATCACGTTGGCAAAGACGAGCGTCTTGCCGTTAAGCGTCATGGCGGCCAGCGGCGTATCCCCCACCGTCATGTATTTCACGAGGAGCGACTTGCCGCCTTCGCACGTGTAGCGCACGTCGCGCGGGTCCTTGATCGGCAACGCAGAATACGCGCGTGCCTGGTCGATGGCCTTGTTCAGGCCGGCCTTGGCAAAGTCGAGCGCGGTGTTCAGATCGTCGGACGACATGCCGGGCACCGGCGATTGCTGCGCGGCCGCGATGCCGCTAAACACGCCGGCGCCCAGCGCCAGCCCAAACATCGCTGCAGTTGCTAAACGGCGCATGGATCAGCCTCCTTCCTGGGAATGGTCAACGCAAGCCGGTTAGTCAACCGCATCGCTGTCAGGTTCGGTCGGCTTGAGCACGAATGCTGTCGGCTCGACGCGCTGCGGCAGTTCCTCAGACAGCGCACGCGCGGCCTCGGCAAAGCACTGCACGAGGCTATCCGCCAAAGAGGACGGCGCGTGATGCTCGGCCCGCATGGCGCGCACGTCAAACGTCTGTGCGGGTTCGAGCGCAAACAGCGCGATGCGCTCCATGCTGCCAGTGGCTGCCGTGAACTGATCGAGCATCGTCACACCAAGCGACTCCTCCACCAGCGAGCGCGCCAACGAATACGTCTGCACTTCCAGCGTCGACTGCGGTGCCAGCCCGCCGCGCGCCAGCGTCTGCCCGACCAGCGAGCCGAGTGAGATCTGGTCTTCCAAGCCGATGAAGGGCTTTTCGGCGACGAGCTTGTGCAACGCGCGACCGTCCGTCTTGCCCCCCACCCACGCGCGTGGTGCCGCAAGCAAGATGCGGCCCTGCGCGACCGGCGTGGTACTGATGGCCGGATGCACGGGCGGCGCAAAAGCGAAGCCGACGTCGATGTCCTGCGAGAGCAAACCCTGCACGATCTCAGCGGTGTGATGCGTGAACACGCGCACCAGCGTATCGGGATGGCGCTGTGAGAAGCGCCGCACGGCGGGTGCGAGGATGCTGGGCGCCAAGCTGGGCGTGGCCGCCACGCGCAAGCGCCCCGCGCCCTTGTGCCGCAGGTTGGCCGACACGCGCCGCACGCGCTCGACCTCTTGGTACAGGCGCTCGACTTCTGTGAACAGCTCGAACGCCTCGGCGGTCGGCTGCAGACGGCCCTTGGTGCGATCGAACAGGCGAAAGCCGAGTTGCAGCTCGGTGTGCTGCAGCACGCGCGTCACCACGGGTTGCGACACGTTCAGCATGCGCGCCGCCTCGCTGACGGTGCCGACCAGCATCACGGCGCGGAAAACTTCGATCTGGCGCAGACGCATGGCCGCGGGTCCTCAGTGGTTCGAATATGCGAATTGGGAAGCGCCGATTGTGACATCCAGCATCGATCTTCGGCTAGGCGGGCGCAGGTGTGGCGGAAGCGCTCTCCGCTTCCAGCGCATCCAGAAATACACGCACCTTGCGCGGCACGAGCTTGCGCGCCGGCATCAGCGCGTAGACGCGCAACGCGGTCAGCTCGAAATTGGGCAGCACATGTACCAGGCGCCCTGCGGCGACTTCCGCGTCGCCCACGGAGCGCGCCATGCGCGCCACGCCCAGACCACGCACGGCGGCGCGAGCGCGCATTTCGGCATTCAAGGTCTGCAGGCGCGGCTGGATCGGGACTTCGATCGGCTCGACCGTGGGCTCGCCGACGGGGCGGAAAGCCCAGCTCGCATCATCGGGGCCGGAAAGGCAGGGCCAGCCGGCCAGGTCAGCGGGCGTCGTGAGCGGCGGGCGTTCTGCCAGCAGCGTCGGCGATGCATACACGCCGCGCGGGATCAGCACCACGCGGCGCGCCACCAGCGACGAATCCGGCAGCACCTGATCGACCATGACAAAGACGATGTCGTAGCCGCTGGCCAGCAGATCGGGCTGCTCCCACGAGATGTGCACCTGGATCTGCAGGTGCGGATATTTCTCCAGCGTGCGGCACACGGGCTCGGTCAGGTACATGGCGCCCACCTCATAGGGCGCGGCGATGCGCAGCGTGCCGGCCACGGTCTCGCTGGCGGCGGTGGTGTTGGCGTGCACTTCGCGCAAGCGCTCGAACAGTGGCGCGATGTCGTCGTAGAAGTGCGAGCCCGCTTCAGTCAGCCGCAACTGGCGTGTGGTGCGGGTCATGAGCCGCACGCCCAGCGCCGCCTCCAGCCGCGACACGGCGGCGCTGGCGGTCGATTTAGGGATGCCCAGCGCCTCGGCGGCGGCAGTGAAGCTGCCGGCCTCCACCACACGGCAGAAGGTTTCCCAGTCGTTCCACTCCATTGTTCGCATGACTGGACAGTGTTCCTAGAGTTGGCCGTTTATCCGGCTGGCGCGCAAGTTTATGCTCGGGCACATGTCGCTGCAAATCCTCAAACCTGCTTCTCTGCGGGCATTCCCCCATTTTTCTTCGGCTCGCATCCATGCTTTCGGGCTGGCCATGGGCCTCTCCACGGGCCTCGATTTCGTCTCTTCGCAGATGTTCGCCGTGGCGGGCCAGCACATCCAGGGCGGTGTGCACGCGAGCCCCGAAGCCTATCTGTACGCTGTCACAGCGTATGCCGTGGCGGCGGTGGTCGCCAACCTTGCCATCGGCCGCATTGCCGCGCACGTGGGCTACCGGATGTATTCGCTGGCGGGCATCGTGTTGTTCGCCATCGGTTGCGTGGTGTGCGCACAATCCAACAATATCGGTGAACTTGTCATCGGGCGGGCCATTCAAGGGCTCGGCGCGGGCGGGTTGTTCTCGGCGTCGCGCATTCTGGTGCAACTCACAGCCGAGCCCGACGAGCGCATCCCGCCGATGCTGATGTTCAGCATCGGCCTGTTCGGCCTGACCACGATTGCGCCGTGGATCTGCGCCGAGGTGCTCGAATACAGTGAATGGCGCGTGATCTTCTGGATCGAACTGGCGGTGGCCGGATTCGCGTGGATGGCGGTGTTTTTTCTGCCTCCCGAGCACCATCAGCCGCGCACCCGCGCCGCACGCCGTCCAGATGAAGCCCCGCCCGAAGACAGCCAGTGGGACTGGGTCGGCGTGGGCGCCATGGCCATCGGCGCGCTGTCGTTCCTGATGGGCCTGTCGGAGCTGCGCTACAGCCGGCTGACGGCCTCGCCCTTGATTCCGCTGCTGTTGCTCGGTGGCACGGCCTCGCTGCTGCTGGCCATTCATCGTCTGCGCACGCACCCTGACCCATGGCTCGATCTCTCGCGCCTGAACGGCCGCCGCTATCTGTGGGGCATCGGCTTCTATGGCGTCTATTACCTGATGAGCGGGTATTGGTCGTATCTGTTTCCAGCCGTGTCACAGGGCGGGCTGGGCTTTACGTTCCGCACGACCACGCTGTTCCTGATGATCAGCGGCGCGGTGTCAACCGTGGTGGCCGTGGTCATGACGATCTGGCTGCCGTTCTTCTTCCGCAAGCGCCGCTTTATTGCCATGGGCTTTGCCGTGTATGCGGGGGCCGCGCTGCTGTTGGCGACGAGCCTGATGCCGGGCGCACCGGACTACGCGTTCTTCCCCGTGTCTATCCTGGAGGGCATCACGCCGGGTGCGGTGATGATCCAGGTAGCGATGATGACCTACCTGGATCTGGACCGCGAAGACTTTGCGCACGGCTACCAGATGAAGAACATCGCGCGCCAGTTCGCCACGGCGGTGGGCACCGGCCTGGCCGCGGTATCGCTGCAGACGCAGCAGGCGGAATCGCGCTCGCTGATCGTGGCACACGTCACGCGCTTCACGTCGGATCTGCAGGCGACCGGCGAACTCACTGCACAGCGGCTGGCGAGCCTGTCGGCCGAGATCGACCGGCAGGCAACGCTACTGGCTGGCACCCAACTCTTCAGCTGGTTTGCGGTGGCCTGCGGTGTGTTTGCGGTGCTGGTACTGGTGCAGCGGTCGTTGCGCTAGGCGGCACACACTACGATTTCTGCACGGCGTACTTCCCCGGCCCCACGGCCGCCAGCAGGAACAGCCCGCCCATGATGCTCAGGTTCTTGTAGAACTGGATCTTGTTGGCGGCCTCCATGGCGCCCTCCATGTCCCAATAGGAGTGGGCGATGAAGGAGGTGCCAAGCACGAACAGCGCCATCAGAATGGCCAGCGGCCGCGTCCAGAAGCCGATCAGCAAGGCGATGCCGACGCCAAACTCCATGACGACGGCAATCCCTGCAGCCACCATCGGCATGGGTGCCCCAGTGCTGGCCATGTAGCCAACCGTGCCCTGAAAGCCCGTCAGCTTGCCCCATCCGGACAGCACAAACAGCACCATCATCAGGATGCGGGCGAGCAGCATCAATTCGTCACGCCAGCGTTGAATGTATGCGTCCATCGTGGCCTCCGGAGCTAGTCTTGGTGTACCTAGTCTAGGCGCTGGAATTACCAAGTGTGGTTTCGAGCGCATCGAGTACCGCCTGGATCACACCGTGCCGCACATGCTCTTTCCGCTCGATCATGCCGACGGTGCGCACGGGCGTCTGCGGCGGCATGGGCAGCACCCGCAGGGCGGGGTCGCTCTCCCAACTTGCGCGGCGCAGGCGCGGCACCAACGTTACGCCCACTTGTTGGCGCACCAGCTCGACAATCGCCTCGATTGAATTGACCTCGATGAACTCGTTGACCGCCATGTGCGTTTTGCGCAGGGCACGGTCGATAAGGGCACCGGTGCGCACCGCGCGGTCGAAGCGCAGGAACGGGTGGGTACGCAGGACTTCTTCTGCACGACCGCGTGTGTGGCGCCCGGCCACCACAACCAGCGGCTCTGTATAGAGCGGATGCCAAGCCAGGTTGGCAGGCAGACGCTCCAGATGCTCTACCACCAGCGCGCCATCCAGCTCGCCGGCTTCCACCTGCTCCGCCAGTTCGCCCGATTTGCCGGTGATGAGCTTGACGTCGAGCCCCTTGTGCACCTGTTTGAGCCCCGCCACCGCGTGCGCAAGCGACCCCATCACCGACACCACCGCCCCGATCGCCACCGCGCCTGACAGTTCGGTCTGCGGCTCGTCGCCGATGCGCATGGCGTCGTACAGGCCCAACAGGTGCTCGGCTTGCGGCAGCAGCGCGAGGCCGTGCGCATTCAACGTGACGGTGCGTCCGGAGCGATCGAACAGGTCACGACGCAGTTCGGCCTCCAGCGCGCGCATCTGCAGGCTCACAGCGGCCTGCGTAAGCGCCACGCGTTCGGCGGCGGCGGCAAACGAGCCATGGCGCGCCACAGCGACGAAGGTGCGGAGAAAGCGGACGGTACTCACGGCGCGAAACGGACGATCCTCAAGTTTTTCTTAAGCTGAATCTAATGAATTTTAACTTTATTAAATTCTGCGCACCGCAAATAATCGTTCGTCAAACATTTCCGCTTGAGCCGTCCATGTCCCACCGCTTCGATTGGCAGAACCCCTATCCCACCGTGCGCATTCCATTGTTTGCGCGCAATGTTGTCTCCACATCGCACCCGCTGGCCGCGCAGGCTGGGCTGCGCATGCTGCTCGCGGGGGGCAACTCCGTGGATGCGGCCATCGCCGCCGCGGCCATGCTCACCATCGTCGAGCCCGTGTCGTGCGGCCTGGGCAGTGATGCGTTTGCCATTCTGTGGGACGGCAAGGCGCTGCACGGCCTGAATGCCTCCGGCACCGCTCCGCAGGCCTGGAACCTCGATTACTTCCGCAACAAGTACGGCGAAGATGCCAACGGCAACCCGAAGCGCCCCACACGCGGTTGGGATGCAGTGACCGTGCCCGGTGCCGTCTCCGCCTGGGCCGCATTGCATGAGCGCTTCGGCAAGCTTGCGTTTGCCGACGTGCTGGAACCCGCCGCTGAAATTGCGGAGCGCGGCTACACCGTCGCACCCATCGTCGCCCATAAGTGGGCTGCGGCCATTCCCGAGCTGCACACCCAACCCGGCTACGCGCAGGCCTTCATGCCGCATGGCCGTGCGCCCGAAGTGGGCGAGAAGTTTCAACTGCCCGCTGCCGCCGCCACACTGCGCCGCCTTGGCCAGACCAACGGCCGCGATTTCTACGAAGGCGAGCTCGCCGAGCGCATTGCCGCGTATTCGCGCGAATGCGGCGGCGGCATGACCGCGCAAGACCTGCGTGACTTTTCGCCCGAGTGGGTCAAGCCCATCACCAAACGCTACCGCGGCTATGACCTGCACGAAATTCCGCCGAACGGCCAGGGCATTGCCGCGCTCATCGCGCTGGGCATTCTCGACCGCTTTGACTTGGGCGCCCTGCCCGTCGATTCGGCCGATTCGCAGCACCTGCAGATCGAGGCGATGAAGCTGGCGTTTGCCGATCTCTACAAGTACGTGGCCGATCCGCGCTCGATGGAAGTCACGCCCGAGCAGATGCTCGACGATGCGTACCTCGATGCGCGCGCGAAGCGCATCGACATGGGCCGCGCGCAGGTGCCGACCTTCGGCATGCCGCGCGCCGGCGGCACGGTGTACCTGACTGCGGCGGACGAGAGCGGCATGATGGTCTCGTTCATCCAGTCCAACTACATGGGCTTCGGCTCGGGCGTGGTGGTGCCCGGCACCGGTATCAGCCTGCAGAACCGTGGTTTCGGTTTCTCGATGGACGCGCGTTCGGCCAACGTGGTGGAAGGCGGCAAGCGCCCATTCCACACCATCATCCCCGCGTTCCTGACCAAGGACGGCCAGCCGCAGATGAGCTTTGGTGTGATGGGCGGCGACATGCAACCGCAAGGCCATCTGCAGACGCTCGTGCGCATGCTCGACTACAAGCAGCAGCCGCAGGCCGCGTGCGATGCGCCACGCTGGAAGGTCAACCGCGATTTCACGCTCGACGTGGAAGCGACCATGAACCCCGCCACCGTCGCCGCGCTGGAAGCCCGCGGACACAAGCTCGAATCGATCGCCGACCCGTACATGGATTTCGGTTCGGGCCAATTCATCTGGCGCCTGTCGGACGACGCCGATCACGGCTACGTGGCCGCCAGCGACAGCCGCCGCGACGGACACGCAGTGGGCTTCTAACCCCGCCTTTGCGCGCCGGTCCGCAGGCTGGGCGGGCGGCGCGCTGCAGTACCCATAACGAGATATCCAGCCACACCAAAGGAACCTCATCATGACCGCCCCATCTGCGGCAGGCTCTGCTGCACCTGCTCGTCCTGCAACAACGCGTGCCGCGCACGCGCGCCGCATCGTCATTTCGTCGTCGATCGGCAATGCGCTGGAGTGGTACGACTTTCTCGTCTACGGCTTCTTCGCGTCCATCATCGGCAAGCTGTTCTTTCCGGCGGATGACGAGTGGGTATCGCTGCTGTTTGCGGTGGGCAGTTTTGGTGTGTCATTCATCACACGGCCGGTGGGCGCGATCGTGCTCGGCACGTATGCCGACAGGAAGGGGCGCAAGGCCGCGCTCACGCTGTCGATCCTGTTGATGATTGTCGGCACGCTGGCGATTGCCGTGATGCCGAGCTATTCGAAAATCGGGATCGTCGCGCCGGTCATCATCCTGCTCGCGCGCTTGGTGCAGGGCTTTGCGGTGGGCGGTGAGTTTGGCAGTGCGACGGCGTTTATGGTTGAGCACAGCACGCGCGGGCGTGGGTACTACGCAAGCTGGCAGTTCGCCAGCCAGGGTATTGCCACCATTCTCGCGGCAGGGCTGGGGGCGCTGCTGACAGCATCGCTTACACCGGCAGATCTGGAAGGCTGGGGCTGGCGGCTGCCGTTCATCTTCGGTTTGCTGGTGGGCCCGGTCGGTTTCTACATCCGCCGCCATCTGGACGAAACGCCCGAGTTCGTCGCCGAGCAGAAGAAGACCACCGTCGACCCGCAGGCTTCGTTCAAGGCACAGTGGACCAACCTGCTGCTGGCGGTGGGCGTGGTGGCGCAGTCCACGGTGTCGGTGTACGTGTTGCAGCTCTACATGCCTACGTATGCCGTCAAACAACTGCATCTGCCGGCCGCGCAGTCGTTCGCGGTCGTGGTGCTCAACGGTGGGCTGCAGTTCCTGCTGTCTCCGGTAATGGGCGCGCTGTCGGATCGCATCGGGCGCATCCGCATCATGCTCACTACGTCGGTGCTGATGATCCTGCTGATCTATCCGATGTTCGCGCTGTTGCGTGCGCATCCGACCATCGGTGCATTGCTGGCTCTGCAAGCCGTGTCGGGCATCTTCAAGGCCGCGTATTCAGGCCCGATGCCGGCGCTGATGTCGGAGATCTTTCACACGCGCGTGCGCTCGACCGGCCTGTCGCTCGGCTACAGCCTGGGCGTGACGCTGTTCGGCGGGTTCGCGCCGTTCATCGTCACGTGGCTGATCCACACAACGGGCGATACGCTGGCACCAAGCTATTACGTGCTGACGGCGGCCGCAGTGAGCGGCATCTCGCTGACGGTGATCGCACTGCGCCGTCGCAAACAAGGGCACGCCGCCTGAGCCTTTGCGCTCTCTTTACGCCGCATCAGGCCCCTCGGCGTGGCGCTCAAGCGCCCTTGTACCAGGCCCCGCTGTACGGCGCGCCATGGCGCGTGTAGCGCGCGCCGCGATGATGGCGACGCGCGTTACTCGGGGCTGGCGCGCCGTTGTCTTCAAGGGTCTCGCGTTCGGCCACGGTGCGGGCGCGGGGCTGCTGCATTTGCGAGTAGACCCGCTGCTCCATCCGGTCACGCGCGGCGGCCACGCGGTCGGGCGAGGCCGGTTGCTGTGCGGCAGCAGCGGCCGGCGCAGGAGCAGGAGCAGGCGTCTGCGCCGGCGTGGCGGCGTTGGCGGGCGTCGCAGCCATGGCCACGCTCATTGCATCGCCAGCCTGAGCGGTCGTCGGCGTATGGCTGGCCAGACTCTTTACCCATGGCGCGTGGTACATCCCCACGTAAATCGCCCCCGTCACGACAATCAATGCAGTCGCAACACTGCTGAATGCGCTGTCTGCCACCGCACTCGACATGCGCCCCCACCACGACTTTCGCTCGCCGGCGGTCGGCTCCACGTCCGACACGCCGGTCGGATCAACATGGACAGCGCCCGGATGCGACGACAGACGCGACGATTCGGTGACATCCGGCGGTTGAGCAGTGGTGGAAGCGGGCAAGCGCATGGTGAAAACTCGAGGTCATGGATCGGCAGTCTCATCTTCAGCCGATCATTATTCGGAAACCGCCGCATGTCACCTGTGTGACAGCTGAACGGAGGATGAGCAGCCTTGGCTAGCAAGTTTCCTGCCGGACTTTGTGCGGTGCCGCAAACCGCCGCCGCGCCTTGTCGAGACTTGCAGCAGTTCTGAATGCAGACGATTCGGCAGCGCCGCGACATGCCCATACGTACGCACAGCAGGTAGACTTTGCAAAGTTTACTGGGTGTGACGCCCGGGCTCCCCTGCCCTACTGGCCTCACCGTCCCTCAAGGAGAACACCGTGCGTTGGGATGACATGCGCGAAAGCAACAACGTCGAGGATGAGCGCGCATCCTCGGGCGGCGGCGGCTTCGGTGGCGGCGGCATGCGGCTGGGCATCGGCGGCATCGCAATCGTTGCCGTGGTCGGCTTACTGATGGGTAAGAACCCGCTGGAAATCCTTGGCATGGTGATGCAGGTGTCGCAGAACACGCCGACGCAATCCGCGCCGCACAGCCCGGCCCGCCCCACCGGCGAGACCGACAACGACCGCAGCAAACAATTGGTCTCGCACGTGCTGGGCGACACCGAAGACACGTGGACGCAACTGTTCAAGCAGGCCGGCCGCGCGTACCAGCCGCCCAAGCTGGTGCTGTTCCGCCAGGGCATCCGCTCGGGCTGCGGTGACGCCAGCTCTGCCGTCGGCCCGTTCTATTGCCCGGCTGACACCAAGGTCTATCTCGACCTCGGCTTCTTTGATGAACTGCGCCGCAAGTTTGGCGCCCCGGGCGACTTTGCCGCCGCGTACGTCGTCGCGCACGAGGTCGGGCACCACGTGCAGAGCCTGCTGGGCGTGTCGGAAAAGGTCAGCCGCGCGCAGGCCGGCAAATCGCAGGCGGCGGCCAATGCGCTGTCGGTCAGGCTGGAGTTGCAGGCCGATTGCCTGGCCGGCGTGTGGGGACACTATGCGCAGCAGCGCGGCCTGCTCGAGCGCGGTGATCTTGAGCAAGCGCTGACCGCCGCGCACGCCATTGGCGACGACACCCTGCAGCGCAACGCGGGCCGCAGCGTCACGCCCGACGCCTTCACGCACGGTTCGTCCGAGCAGCGCATGCACTGGTTCCGCCAAGGCTTTGATGGCGGCGATCTCCGTCAGTGCGATACCTTCCGCGCGGGGGCGGATGCTTAGTCCGCAAGCATAGTCAGATGGAACACGTCCTCAATTTGGGGGGGCGGGTAACTCAATCGCTGGGCTTGTAAGCGGGCGCTAACGCCCGCCCGAGCAATCCAGCAGCGCGCCCGTTACGTACGATGCCGCGTCGGAGAGCAGCCAGACGATGGTCTCGGCCACTTCCTGCGGCGTGCCGGGCCGACCCATCGGCGTGGCGCTGCCCAGGCGCTGAGCGCGGTCGGGCTGGCCGCCTGAAGCATGGATGTCAGTCTCGATCAGGCCGGGGCGCACGGCATTGACGCGCACGCCATCGCGCGCCAACTCGCGCGCCAAACCCAATGTCATCGTGTCGACGGCACCCTTGGACGCAGCGTAATCGACATATTCGTGCGGCGAACCCAGCCGCGACGCTGCCGACGACACATTCACCACCGACCCGCCCACGCCACCGCGCGACGTTGATAGCCGCCGTGCCGCCTCGCGCGCTACCAGGAAGGCGCCCAGCACATTGGTCTCGAACATCGTGCGCAGGCGATGCGTCGTCATGTCAGCCACGTCCTGCGCCTCGGCCACGATGCCCGCGTTGTTGACCACACCGTGCAGCGCGCCGAAGCGCCCCGCGGCCGCCTCAAAGAGGGCAATGACGTCTTCGTCGTTCGACACATCGCCTTGCACCGCCAGCGCATGGCCACCGCCCTGTTCGATGAGCCCAACCGTCTCTTCCGCCGCCTGCCGGTTGCCACGATATTGCAGCGCGACAGACCAGCCGCGTTGCGCACACAGCACCGCCGTCGCGCGGCCGATACCCCGGCCCCCGCCGGTAATGACAATGGTCTTGGACATGCCAGTCTCCCGATGTGTTGTTGTGTTCGCAATTGTGCCGAGGTGCCGATTTTTTGGCATTGAGGGATGTGTCCGAATCCGGCGAACCCATGCGACCCGACAGGGCTAGACTAGCTGCCAGGCTCCTCGATCACCACCATGCACCTCGACCACAACGCCTGCTACCACGCCGTGCAATCGCGCGACCGGCGCTTTGACGGCTGGTTCTTCGTCGGTGTGACTTCCACCGGCGTATATTGCCGCCCCGTCTGCGCGGTCCGCACGCCGCTGGAAAAGAACTGCCGCTTCTTCACCACAGCCGCCGCCGCAGAGCGCGCGGGTTTTCGCCCCTGCCTGCGTTGCCGGCCGGAACTGGCACCGGGGCACAGCCTGGCCGAAATGTCGTCGAGCCTCGCACGCGCCGCCGCCCGCATGATCGACGAGGGCTTTCTGCAAGAGCATGACCTGGCCGCACTGGCTGCCGCCGTGGGCGTGACCGACCGCCACCTGCGTCGCATCTTCCGCGCGGAGTTCGACGTCTCGCCCATCGAATACGCACAAACGCAGCGCCTGCTGCTGGCCAAGCAACTGCTGACGGATACCGCCATGCCCGTCGGCGACGTCGCCTTTGCTGCTGGCTTTGGCAGTGTGCGGCGCTTGAACAGCGGCTTTACCGAGCACTACGGTTTTGCGCCAACACGCTTGCGTTCTCGCACAGCCGCCGCACGCACCGAAGACGGCCCAACGCTCATGCTCGGCTACCGCCCGCCGTTTGCGTGGCACGCGCTGCTTGCGTTTCTGCGCGCCCGTGCAGTCGAGAGCGTGGAGGTGGTCGATGCCGACAGCTACGCACGCACGATCACGGTCGACTATGCAGGCGCGCGGCACACCGGCTGGCTGCACGCACGCAATGTGCCGCAACGCCACGCCGTGGCGCTCACGCTGTCGCCCAGCCTGCTGCACGCCATGCCGCCCGTGCTGGCCCGCGCGCGGCGGCTGTTCGATCTCGACTGTCGGCCCGATCTGGTGGATGCGCATCTCGGCACACTTGCCACCAAGACGCCGGGCCTGCGTGTGCCCGGCGCCGTGGATGGCTTCGAGATTGCCGTGCGCGCCATCGCCGGACAAGTCATCTCGCTGGTGCAGGCGCGGCGCATTCTCGGGCGCCTGATTGCCGCCTATGGCGTGCCGCTATCGCAGTCACGCGAAGGGCTGTCGATGACGTTTCCGGCCGCTGCTGCGCTGGCAAAAATCGATCCGCAAGGGCTGTCCGCGCAAACCGGGCTGCAAGCCAGCCGCGCCGCCACCGTGGTCGAACTCGCCCGTGCCATCGACGCCGGCACCCTGCGGCTCGAGCCCCTGGTGCCGCTTGCGCCCACGCTGGCGGCCTTGCAAGCGCTGCCCGGTGTGGGCGAATGGACGGCGCAATACATCGCCATGCGGGCGCTCGGCTGGCCCAATGCATTCCCGCTGGGCGATTACGTCTTGCGCAAACGGCTGGCGGATGGCGACGGCGCGCTGCCCACACGCCGCGCCATGGTCGAACACGCTGAACCGTGGGCCCCATGGCGTGCCTATGCCGCCATGCATCTCTGGCACCGCGAAGACGCGCCCACCCTGCCTGTATCGAGCTAACGCGTTGACCTCCATGTATCGCCACACCTTTGCTTGTCCGCTCGGTGATCTGCTGCTGACCGCCACCGACACCCACCTGACCGGCGCGTTCTTCCCCGGCCAGAAGACGATTCCCGCGAACGCCGCGCGCATGGTGCCGGGCGCAGACGTGGCAGTCATCCGCGAGGCGCAGGCGCAATTCACCGCGTACTTTGCCAACAAGCTGCACGACTTTGATCTGCCGATGGCGCCCGAGGGCACGCCATTCCAGCAAGACGTCTGGCGCCTGCTGTGCGACATCGCGTTCGGCAGTCGCACCACCTACGGCCAGATCACTGCGCGCCTCGGGCTCACGCGTGAACATGCGCGCGCCGTGGGCACCGCTGTCGGCCGCAACCCGATCTCGATCGCCATCCCGTGCCATCGTGTGGTCGGCGCGGATGGCGCGCTCACAGGCTACGCCGGCGGCCTGCCGCGCAAGGCCGCGCTGCTCCGGCTCGAAGGGCATCCCGCGCAGGTTGGCGAACGCCTGCCCATGCCGGACGAGGATCGCCAAGGCTCACTGGCCCTTCTGCCTGCATAAAACGCCAATCGCGCGGACAATGCGCGCACGCCACTCCAACAACGATCACGAGACAACCTTCATGCGCCGCTCCGATGTGCTCGAACTCCTGACGCTGGCTGCCCTATGGGGCGGCTCATTCCTGTTCATGCGCGTGGCTGCGCCGCCGTTTGGGCCGGTTGCGCTGATTGCGTTGCGGGTGGCCATCGCCTCGTGCTTCCTCGTCCCGATGCTGATCTGGCGCGGCGGCATGGGGGCGCTGCGCACGCATTGGCCGCATCTGCTGGCGGTGGGCGTGCTGAACTCGGCCATCCCGTTCTGCCTGTTTGCCTACGCTGAACTCACGCTCACAGCGGGCTTCGCCTCAGTGCTCAATGCAGCGGCGCCGTTGTTTGCTGCCATCGTGGCATTCACGTGGTTGGGCGATCGTATGTCGCCGTTGCGCGTGCTGGGATTGGCGATCGGTTTTATCGGCGTGATCGTGCTGGTGGGTGGGTCGTCGGTCATCGATGCAAAACAGGGCAGCCTGGCGGTGGCCGCGGCGCTCTCGGCCACCGTGCTGTACGGCGTAGCCAGCGGCTACACCAAGCGTTTCCTGACCGGCGTACCACCGCTGGCCGTGGCGACGGGCAGCCAGTTGGCCGCTGCCATCGGGCTCGCGCCGCTGGCCTACTGGCTGTGGCCCGCGCAAACGCCCACCGGCAACGTGTGGCTGCATGTCATCGCCCTGGGCATCGCGTGCACGGGCGTCGCCTATATCCTCTTCTTCCGCCTCATCGCGCATGTGGGGCCAACGCGCGCGGTGTCTGTCACCTTCCTGATCCCGGTGTTCGGCGTGCTATGGGGCATCCTGTTTCTGGGCGAAGCGCTGACACTCAATATGGTGATCGGCTGCGCGGTGATCCTGTTCGGTACGTCGCTGTCGACTGGCGTGTTCACCCCGGGAAAAAAAGCCGGCGCGAGTGCAACGGCCGCAGCAAATGAGAAAGATTCGCTTTTGCGCTCCGACCGCTAAACGTCCAGGTTAGCGCCTCGGCGGGTCAAGGCTTGCCGTGTCCGGCCGAAAATCCCTTGAAGCCAACACTTAAATGCGTGCATGCGCTGGTCCGCAATGCAATGCAATGCGCTTTCGCCTCCATTCGCGCAGCCCGACCAAGTGCTGGCGTTCTCGTGATAAATCATCGATTTGCAATAAATACCCGCCACCTCTGTGCTTCTGAAATTTATTCAACGCCGCCAATATTGGCTCTGCAGACAGATTTAACCAATCTGCAAAACTGAAGTAGACACCATAGACATCGGCCAACCTGCACTCGATCTTAACGATCCGATAATCCGATTTGAGAAAGTTGCATCATCGAAATCGGAATTCCCTGATTGGGAAGCAGATTTTCTTTGTTATGCTCGCCATCGGTCGATGAGGGGCGTGCAAGGGAATAACCGATTGCTGCAAGGCAGTTGAAACTCCCAATTGCCGGCGGGTTCCCCGCTGCACAGCCGACTACGCACGCTCCATCAAATACGTTGGATACGCGCATGCTGGACGTCTACCTGAATAAGCATCTGATCGGTCAGCTATCGTGCGGCCGCAGCGGTTGGGCGTTCGAATACGATGCTCGCTGGCAGACTTCGTCGCAGGGCTTTGATCTGAGCCCACACCTGCCACGCACCGTCGGCAACATCGCCGACACGGCAAAAGACCAGCCGGTACGCCACTTCTTTGAATACCTGCTGCCCCAATTGGCACGCAACACGCCCAAGCCTGCCGCCGCCGCGCTGGAGCATCTCGCGCAAGCGGCGCCGCATCTGGATGGCCCGCTGACCCTGGTGCCCATCGGCCTCAAGCCGTGCAGCGGCCGCGCCGACGGGCTGTCCGAACGCGATCTCGTGCTGCAGTTCCAGCAAACCGTCGCCCGCCCGCCCCGCAGCACGCCCCTGCGCGTGGCTGAACCTCGCGCGCGCTACGGCACCGATGCTGCAGCGGTGTCCGAAGAAATCAGCCTGCCTTTCCTGGCCTCGAATGGCTTGCCGGTGTCGATGTGGCTTGGCCGGTTTTCTGCGCCAGCGAATGCCGCACAATCGAGCCACTTCGTGCGGTTGGATCTGGGCGAAGGCGCGCACCTGCCCTACGCCACCATCAACCACTGCTGGGCCACACTGCTTGGCCGCAGCATCGGGTTGGACACGCCGTTCATCGGCTTGCGCCAGTTTCCGGAAACCGCTGCCGTGGTGCAGCGCCTCGATCGCACCCTGCGCTGCAAGAGCGACGACACCGCGCTCGTGCAGGCCCGCTACGTCGTCTCGGCAGTGCAGTTGCTGGGGCTCTCGCCCAGGTACCGCTTCCTGCCGATCACCGTCGAGCAAGTCGCGCAATGCGCCAGCCTGTGCGCGGACCCCGCTTCCGCCACGGCCGCACTGTTCCGCTGGATGGTGTTCTGTCTGCTGATCGGCGGTCGCAATGCCTCGGCGGGCACGCTGCATTTCCACATCGGTGCGGATGGCGTCCGGCTGGCTGCGCACGATCACCTCTTCTGCGCTGCGGTCTACGCCAACGAATGGAACGCCGATGAACTGTCGCCGGATGCACAAGCCCGCTACGACGCCATCGATCAGGACGCCCTGCTCGCCCTGGCCGATCACCTCGGCTATGACGCCAGCCAGGCGCGCCGTGAGTTGCTGCGCCTGATCAGCATGCTGGCACCGCAATCGTCGTTTGTGGCGACACATCTCTCGCAGGCACTGGGGCATTCGCCAACACGCGCGGCGGAGATCGACTTCCTCGCGCGCATCCACCGCCATGTATCCGAGACGGCTCGGCGGCTGGGCGGCAAGACTGCCGAAGCCTGAAACTGAAGCTGAAACTGAAACGCGAGGCTAGAGCGCGGCCAGGCTGACCGAGCCGTAACGTGCATAGCCGTGCGCGGCCAGCGTATCCATGGCCTCGGCTTCCGCCCGCGCGAATGCAAGCGCCAGAGTGTCGGGGCTCCCCGTTCCACTGGCGAAGGCCTGGTAGGCCGCAAAGGCCGCGCGCGGCGATACACCGCTGCGCTCAAGCACCCGCTGCGCGGCTTCCAGCGCCGCACGAATCGCCGCCTCCCCAGGCGGGGCATCGCGAAACGCCAGCTGTAGACAGGATGTCGTCGGATTCATCCGCGTTTCGAGGTTCGATTCACTGAAACAACACACCTGACCCAGTCTAGGAAAGCGCCTATCGAGTGCCAAGCATGACGCTCGTCCCGGGAAGGCGTTTGCGCTTGCCCTGCACGGATCGACTTGGGGATGGCCCCGGGTGCACAGGCTGTGAATCACGTTGCATAATCGAATCGATTGACGAAGCAACGACTTTGTTGACGACACCACAACGACAGGAGATACCCATGATCACCCCGCCGATCCGGTTGAAACGTACTGCGCTGGCCTGGCTGTTAGCCAGTGCAGCCTTGCCGGCGTTCGCGCAGATTCCGCTCAACGCTGGCAGCACCGCATCGGCGCAGGCTGCGGCGGCCACGCCCGGCGGGATCGACGTGGCGCAGATAAAACCGGCGGTGGATGCTGCGGTCAATGCCGAGTACGGTCAGCTCGATTCGCTCTACAAAGACATCCATGCGCATCCCGAACTGGCGTTCCAGGAAACGCGCACCGCCGCCAAGCTGGCTGAGCAGATGCGCAAGATCGGCTTTGACGTGACGGAGCACGTGGGCAAGACCGGTGTGGTGGCTGTGTATCGCAACGGCACGGGCCCCACGATCCTGGTGCGCACGGAACTCGACGCGCTGCCGATGGAAGAGAAAACCGGCCTGCCTTACGCCAGCCACCTGCACACCAAATGGCGCGGCGAAGACGTGGGCGTGGCGCACAGCTGCGGGCACGACGTGCACATGGCGTCATGGGTTGGCACGGCCAAGACGCTGGTGTCGCTCAAGGACCGCTGGCACGGCACGCTGGTGTTCGTGGCGCAGCCGGCGGAAGAAGCTGTGTCCGGCGCGCAGAGCATGATCGACGACGGATTCTTCAAGCGCTTCCCCAGGCCCGACTATGCATTTGCGCTGCATACCGGTCCGGGGCCGTATGGTTCGATCTTCTTCAACAGCGGCCCCATCACGTCCAACTCCGACGGGCTGGAGATCACCTTCAGGGGCCGCGGCGGCCACGGCTCGGCGCCTGACAAGACCATCGACCCGGTGATGATGGCCGCGCGCTTCGTGGTGGATCTGCAAAGCGTGATCAGCCGCGAGAAAGATCCGCAGGAATTCGGTGTGGTGAGCATTGGCGCCATCCAGGGCGGCAGCGCCGAGAACATCATCCCCGACAGCGTGCTGCTGCGCGGGACGATCCGTTCGTACAAGCCGGTGGTGCGCCAGAAGATGCTCGACGGCATCCGCCGCACAGCCAAGGCAGTGACGGAGATGTCGGGCGCGCCAGATGCCGAGATCAAGATCACCGAGGGCGGCAAGGCCGTCAACAACGACCCGACCGTGGTGGCACGCACCGAGGCGATGTTCAAGACCGCCTTCGGCAATGACCGCGTGCTGCGCGTGCCGCCAATTACGGCGAGTGAGGATTTCTCGGCGTTTGTTGACGCGGGCATCCCGTCAATGTTCTTCTTCATCGGCGTGAATGATCCGCAAACGTTCATGGCCTCGCTCAAGCCGGGCGCCAAGCCGCTGCCGACCAATCACTCGCCGCTGTTTGCGCCAGTGCCGGAGCCATCCATCAAGACGGGCGTGACGGCAATGTCGCTGGCGGTGCTCAATGCGCTGCAATGGCACAAGGCGGCCGCGCAATCGGCTGGAGAATAATCGGCAGACGGCCGTGACTCAGGGGCGCGGCGCTGCGGCGGCCGCGCCTTTTTGCTTTGCTTACAGACGGGGATGCTCATGTTCAACCACTTCATCCGCGCCAGCGCGTTCGTGCTGTGCGCCAGCCTTGCAGCGCCGGCTTTGGCGCAAACCACCAACCGGCTCGACGAAATCATCGCGCGCGGCACGCTGCGCGTTGGCACCACCGGCGATTACAAGCCCTTCACCTACAAGAACCCCGCCGATGGCCACTTCATCGGCCTGGACGTCGAGATGGGCGAGCGTCTGGCCAAAGCGCTGGGCGTAAAGCTGGAAATCGTGCCCACCACGTGGTCGACGCTGATGCAGGACTTTGCGGCCGACCGCTACGACATCGCCATGAGCGGGGTGTCGGTCACGCTGGAGCGGCAAAAGAAGGCGTTCTATTCAATTCCGTATCAGCGCGATGGCAAGACGCCGATCACGCGCTGCGAGAATCAAGCGAAGTACCAAACGCTGGCGCAGATTGACCAACCGAATGTGCGCGCCGTGGTCAATCCCGGCGGCACCAACGAAAAGTTCGCGCGTGAGCATCTGAAGCAGGCGCAGATTCGCGTGTATCCGGACAACGTGACGATCTTCAACGAGATCGTCGCGGGCCGCGCGGACTTGATGATGACCGATGCGGTGGAGACCAAGCTGCAGCAGAAGCTGCACCCCGAGTTGTGCGCCGTGCACCCGGAAGCGCCGTTCGATTTTTCGGAGAAAGCCTACCTGCTGCCGCGCGACGTGGTGTTCAAGAACTTCGTCGACCAGTGGCTGCGGCAGACGACGGAAAGCGGTGAATTCGCCAAGCGCTTTGATGCATGGCTGGCGTATCCGTGGAGCGCGCCGGTCAAGTAAGCAGAAGGAGGAGGCTGCGCTGGTCCGCCTGGGTCAGTGCAGGCTGGCAGGATCGCCGTGTTGCAGAGCCAGCGCATCGCGCAGCAGCGCGTCGGTCATGTCGCGGCCCAGTAGCGCCGGGTCGAAGCGCGCTGAAAAGCGTGTCGAACACGACTCCACCTGCAGCACCACCTGGCCCGGCGGCAGTAGTTCGATGTCGACGTGGATGACCTCGTCGTCTTCGGTAAAGGAATGCAGCAGCGTGAGCGCGCGGTAGCCGTCGGCGCGCTCCACGGCGGTTTCCGTCCAGGACGGCGCCAACAGCGCGCAATCGACCAGCGTTTCCGGCTCGTCCGGGCGATACAGGTGCAGACCCATCATGGTCGAGGCAGCATCGGCCACGCTGGACCATTCAGCGGCAGGAACCAGGTCGCCCAGCAGGCGGATGTCATCGACCGCGGCGTCGGTCTGCACGAAGGCGGCGCCCAGGAAGAACGCAGTCTCGTCACGAAAACCGCCTGCAACCGTGTTGCGCCACAGACGGTGGCTGCTCTTGCTGCCGAGCGCGACTTGCGACAGCACCTTGGCCGCGCGTGCGCCGTCGGCACCCGACCATTGCTCCACCGCGCCGTGCGAGAACAGGCGGTCGGCCATCACCAAGCCCACGCCTTTGGGCAGCGCGCGCTCTTCCAACCAATTGGCCAGCACGTGCACGCCGCTGAACGGCATGTCCGGACGCCCGATCGCATGTGCGCGCACGCGGCCGTTTTCCGGCACGTGGAACGGCATGGCAAACAGCCTCGCCTGATAGGCCAGGCCATCGATCTCGAAACGGGCGATGGAAGCGGTGGTGATGGACATGATGACCTTCCTGCTGCAAGGGGCGGAAAACGCCGCCCGTACCTGCATCAACGACCATCCACGCCGAATGTTTAGCCGTCACATGCCCCGCAAATGGGGTGGGGAATCCCCGTGTTTGTAACGCGACGCAACAATCGGAGCGGAACAGGACAGGAATTTTTCGTCGCGCCCGTCGTCACACCTTCGCATTAAGGGTTATCCCGCATCTCACATTTCCATTTCAATTCAATGACTTATGTGTGATTTGCGGTGCTTGAGGCGCCACAATTGTTCTTATTTTTTGAACAAAGCGTTTTATAGAACTGCTTTTTTACCCTTCTGGCAACGACTAAGCTTATGCCATCGCGTTACCGCATCGCAGCAAAACCGCGCTGCGGCAATGCTCACCCCCTGTTGTGGAGTTCACCATGAAGACCAAGAACCTGATTCTCGCCTCCCTGATCGCTGTTGCCGCCGTTCCCGCCTTTGCCGCCGGCGTGCAAAGCCAAGACCCGTACACCAACGGCCAAGCCGTGACCAAGGCTGATCCGTACACCGACGGCGCCCGCAAGGCTGACGTCTACACCGACGGCGCCGTGCGCAAGGCAGACCCGTACACCGATGGCGCGCTGCGCAAGGCCGATCCGTACACCGACGGTGCCTTGGTCGGCAAGGCTGACCCGTTCAGCGACGGCCAATAATTCGTTCGCATCTCCGTTATCACTCTCCCTCCCCGATGCCGGGTGCCCCCAGTGGGCGCCGGCACCGGCTTACTGAGGCGGCCTTCTGGCCGCTTTTTTTTGGTTCATCGAGGAATTCCGGGGAAGGCGGCGCGGATCTTGAGGAAGAAGTATTCCTCGTCGCG
>NZ_BHVX01000005.1 GCF_003851545.1 Ralstonia sp. SET104
CGCGACGAGGAATACTTCTTCCTCAAGATCCGCGCCGCCTTCCCCGGAATTCCTCGATGAACCCTTTTTTTGCCCGTGTTTTCGGAATGCACACCGCGTACAGCGTTTCAAGGGTCTTCACAAATTAGGACTCTTCTCATGGTTCGTAGCAAACCGCGCCATGAAAATTGCAGACACATAACACATGCAACGGATCGCGCTGGACGCGACTGACCGGGCGCCACCGGCGCCCCCGCCATCCCGGCACGCATGTGCGCAATTTTCATGGAGCCGAACATGCGTATCGCCTTGCTTGAAGACGACCCTTTCCAAAGCGAAGTCATCGTCCAGATCCTGTCCCAGTCCGGCCACGACGTGGTGACTTACGCCGATGGCGCCACCCTGCTGCGCATGCTGGGCCGCTCGTCGTACGACATGCTGATTCTCGACTGGCATACGCCGGGCATGCTCGGCATCGACGTGCTGAGCGTGGTGCGCAGCCGCCACAAGGACGTGCTGCCGGTTCTGTTTGTGACGGCCGAAGAAGGCGAGAAGAGCCTTGTACGCGCGCTCACGCAAGGCGCCGATGACTACATTGCCAAGCCGTTCCGTATTCCCGAACTGCGCGCGCGCGTGGACGCGCTGCTGCGCCGCGCCTATCCGATTCCGTATGGCCGTTTGCCGTTCGAGCTCGGCCCGTATCACTTCAACCCGCAGCGCCAGCAGGTCAAGCTGCACGGCGAGTCGGTCATGCTGACGGGCATTGAGTTCCAGCTCGCGCTGCTGCTGTTCTCGAACGTGGGCCGCACGCTGTCGCGCGATCACATTTTCGGGCAGGTGTGGGGGCGCAATTCGTCGGAGTACACGCGCACGATTGATAGCCACGTCTCGCGCATCCGCATGAAGCTGAATATCGAGCCGGTGAACGAGGTGCGTCTGGTGGCGGTGTACAAGCATGGCTACCGCCTGGACAATTTGAAGCCGGCGGACGACGTGGGCGCGCTGTCGGACGAGGACGTCGCGCCGTACGAGACATAAGCGCGAGCCGATTGCACGCAGGTGTGTGTGGGCAGCGGCGTGCCGGCGCCATCTGATTTGGCGACTGCGCGAAATGCGCCGGTGTCATACCTGCGGTTTTTCGCTGCCGGCGGTGCGGTCAGGGGCTGGGGCAAACGCCGCATCGCGTGCGGGCGGTTCCGCCAGGCTGCGCTTCATCAGCCAGGCGATACCGGGGATGCGCAGGCCGGTAGTAAACACCACGTCGCGCATCCACCCGCCGTACGCCGCCTGGAAACATGGTGTGAGTGCGCGGCTGAGCGTTTGATACGCCTGCACAGTACGCAGACGACGGGCGTGGTAGGCGATGGCGCCATCGATGGCGCCGTGAGCCTGCACGCACGCCGCCAGCGCCAGGGCGTCCTGCGCGGCCAGCGTCGTCCCCAGGCCGAGCTGCGGGCTCATGGCGTGCGCGGCGTCGCCGATCACGCAGTAGGGCGGCCTGGCCAGCGCGCGCGGCCACGTGTGGCGATAGACAGCGAAGGGCAGATCGTCGTGTGAGCGGATCTGTTCGATCACGGGGGCGGCTTGCGGCCACAGGCTGAGGACGTGCGCTTTCCACTGAGCGATGTCGTTCTGGCGCCAGGCCGCCACATCCTTGCGGGGCAGGCTCCAGAACATCGACAGGCGTGTGCGCGTGCCGTCCACGTCGGTGGGCAGCAGACCCATCATCTCGCGCGTGCCCCGAAAGCGTTGCTGCAGCACGCGCGCGTTCCAGCCGTCCACCCAAGCCTGAAACCACAACGTACCCCAGGGGTAGGCGCGCGACGGGCCGGCCAGTCCGGCGGATTCACGCAGCGTGGAGCCAGCGCCATCGGCAATCACGAACAGGTCGAAGACTGCGTCGCCTTGTGCGTGCGTCACGCGCGCCTTCGGGCCGTCATGATGCAACTGGTCGATCGTGCAGCCGAAGTGGAACGTCGCGCCCGCGCGCAGTGCGGCGTCGTACAACATCGACGACAGCGCGTGACGCGTGACGGCGCGGCCGGGCGTATCGGCGTAGTCGATGTCGAGCAAGCGCCAGCCGCGATGGCTCAGGCCGATCAGCCGGTCGATGGGTGCGCCGATGCCTTCCAGTTCACGGCCCACGCCGAGTGCCTCCAGCGCGCGGATGCCCTGCGGCTGGATCAGCAGGCCCGCGCCCATGGCGGTCAGTTGCGGATGCTTTTCGAAGACGTGCACGTCGTGCCCCTGACGGGCAAACGCGATGGCGGCGGCCAGGCCGGCGTTACCGGCGCCGGCAATGCCGATGGACAGCGGGCGGGGTGCGGTCATGAAAGCGTGGCGGATCGTTGGCTCAAGATGATAACGATACGGTATGCGCATTAAGACTGTTCGTGCAGGCAGCAGAGATAATGCGTACACCTCACGCCCACCACCCCAACCGGACGCGCCATGCAGATCAAATGGCTGGAAGACTTCAAGGAACTCGCCAAGACGCGCAGCTTCAGCCGCGCTGCCGAGAACCGCAATGTCACGCATCCCGCGTTCGGGCGCCGCATCAAGGCGCTGGAGGAATGGGTGGGCATCGCGCTGGTCGAGCGCAGCGAACATCCGGTCACGCTCACGGCCGCCGGGCGCCTGTTTCTGGATGCGGCGGCCAATGCCGTCAACGGCCTGAACGATGCGCGACTATTGCTGCGTGAGGCGCAGTTGCCCGTGGCGCTGAAGATTGGCACGGGGCGCACGCTGGCGCGCACGTTCGTCCCCGGCTGGTATGAAACGCTGGCACGCCAGCGCGGCGTGTTTGCGCTCACCGTGACGACGGGTGGTACGCAGGAGGGTGTGCTGGCGCTGGCTGACGGCACGGTCGACTTGCTGATCGCCTATGCCAGCCCGCAGGCCGATGCGCTGCTCGATCCGCACAAGTATGACCACTGCCTGCTTGGCAGCGAGACGCTGGTACCCGTGAGCGCCCCCGACAAACGCGGCCGCGCGCGCTTCACCCTGCCGGGCACGGCTGCAGCGCCGCTGCCATGGTTGGCCTTCGCGCGCGGGTTGACACTGCGGCAGATGCTCGATAGCCACCTGGCGGCGGCGGATCGCAAGGCGCATCTGCAGCCCGTGTTCCAGGCAGATTTTTACGAGGCGGTGGAAGAGATGGCGCTGCGCGGATTCGGCATGGCGTGGCTGCCGTACCGCTTGGCCAGGCCACACCTGACCGCGGGTGAACTCCGCCCCGCTGGCGATAAGGCGTGGCACATCCACGTCGACATTCGCATGATGCGCGTGCGCAGCAACCAGAGCGCGCTGCTCGACGAGGTGTGGCAACGCGCTGTCGAAAACGCCCCCGCTGCAACCTGAGGCGTATCGCAAAAAGCCCAACCTTGTGCCGAAACGGCACAAGCGGCCGAGGCACGGCACCTAGACTCCTCCGCAACCTTCGCCCGCCAACGTTGTTCAACAGGCGGATCGGCACAGACCACGGGGAGACAACCATGCCAGCCCACACCCTCAACGCGAGCGGCGCACCCGCGCACGTAGCCACCGAAACGCATCAACACCCCGCGCCCTGGCGCGCCGTGCTGGCCGCCAGCGTCGGCAACGCGCTCGAATACTACGACCTGCTGATCTACGGCTATTTCGCCATCACCATCGGCAAGCTGTTCTTCCCGACGGGCGATGCGTGGAGCTCGCTGATGCTCTCTGTCGGCACGTTTGGCGTCTCGTTCATCATGCGGCCACTGGGCTCGATGGTGCTTGGCAGCTATGCGGACCGCGTCGGGCGCAAGGCGGCGCTTACCTGGTCGATCCTGTTGATGATGTTGGGGACCGCGATGATCGCGTTTGCGCCCACGTACGCGTCGATCGGGCTGTGGTCGCCGGCCATCGTGATCGTCGCGCGGTTGCTGCAGGGTTTTTCGGCCGGCGGCGAATTCGGCTCGGCCACGGCATTCATGATCGAGCACGCCAACGGCAAGCGCATGGGCTACAACGCGAGCTGGCAGGCGGCTACGCAGGGTTTGGCCACATTGCTTGCCGCAGGCTTGAGCGCATGGCTCACGTATGCGCTGACCACTGCGCAAGTGGAAGCCTGGGGTTGGCGTGTGGCCTTTCTGTTTGGCTTGCTGATCGGCCCGATCGGCGTCTATATCCGCCGCCATACGCCTGAGACGCCGGAGTTCGTTGCCATGCAGGCTGAAGCGCCCGCGGCGTTGCAGGAACGCTCGCCGCTGCGCGACACGCTCACGCAGGGCTTGCCCGGATTGCTGTTAGGCGCCGGGGTGGTGGTGGCCGTCACCGCGTTCAACTACGTGCAGAAGGTCTATATGCCGACCTATGCCATCAACCAGCTCCACATTGCCACCAGCGCGTCGCTGGTCTGCACGATGATCACCGGCGCGATGCTGATGGTAATGGCGCCCGCGTTTGGTTTGCTGGCCGATCGCTTCGGCAGCATCCGCGTGGTGTCGATTGCGATGGTGGTGATCGCGCTGTCGACGTATCCGATGTTCGCCACGCTGGTCGCGCAGCCGACGTTCTGGACGCTGCTGGTCATGCAGGCGATTGTGGGTGTGCTGCTGGCGGCCATCCTGGCGCCGCTGCCTGCGCTGCTGGCGGACATCTTCCCGACGCGCACGCGCGGCACGGGCCTGGCGCTGAGCTATAACTTGTCGGTGACGATCTTCGGCGGGTTCTCGCCGCTCATCGTCACGTGGCTGATTGGCGTCACGCACATCAAGACGTCGCCGAGCTTCTACGTGTTTGCGACCACGCTCATCAGCCTGGCCTCGTTGTGGATGCTGCGTGGGCGTGCGCGTGCGCACTGAACCTGAACTGACTTTTCGTCTTACCCAAGGATTTCGCATGATGACCCTGGAGGCGCTACGCGCCACGCTACCGGTCTACCCGATCGAACTCCAGAAGCCCGACATCCGCTGCTGGAAAGCCGGCACGCACGGTATCGATTACGTGCACACGTTCGACAGCGGTGCGCCCGGCCCGCACGTGATGATCAACGCGCTCACGCACGGCAACGAACTGTGCGGCGCGATTGCGGTGGATGCGCTGCTGGCCGCTGGTGTACGCCCGGCCCGCGGAAAGCTCACACTGTCGTTCGCCAATGTCGAGGCATACGAGCGCTTCGATATCCACGACCCGGACGCCACGCGCTTCATTGATGAAGACCTGAACCGCGTGTGGTCTGCCGACAAGCTCGACGGCCCCGGCAACACGCTGGAACTGCGCCGCGCGCGCGCGTTGCGCCCCGTGATCGACACGGTTGATTGCTTGCTCGACATCCATTCGATGCACGAGAAGGCAGAACCGCTGATGCTCACGGGCCCGCATGTGAAGGGCGTCGCGCTTGGCCGCCAAGTCGGCGCACCGTCGCACCTGATGATCGACGCCGGTCATGCCGCCGGCCGACGCCTGCGCGATTACGGCGGATTTGGCGATGCGGCCAGCCCGAAGAACGCCTTGCTCATTGAATGTGGCCAGCACTTTGAGCGTGTGAGCCGCGACGTGGCGCTCGATGCGTGCGCACGTTTTCTGGTGACGCTGGGCATTGTCGATGCGTCGGCTGTGTCGGAATGGCTGGGGATTGCGCCTGCGCTGGAGGTGCGATGCATCCGCGTGACAGACCCCGTGGTCGCCCAGTCCACCGCCTTCCGCTTTGCCGAGGACTATCGCGGCATGGAGACCATCGCCCGCGCGGGTACGGTCATCGCCACTGATGGTGATGTGCAGATTGTCACGCCCTACGACAACTGTGTGCTGCTGCAGCCCTCGCTGCGGCATCTGGCGCCGGGCGTGACCGTGGTCCGTCTGGGCAAGCCGGAAGACTCGGTGTAAGCGCCCACCAAGCGCCCACCAAGCGCCCACTAAGCGCCCATCATGGTGCGCAACGTGCCGAGCAGCACCTGCCGGCAGTTGCGCACCATCTTTTCTTCAGGATCCCGATAGCCGGTCAGCAGCCACGCTGCTCCCACGTTGGTCATGGCGCCCACGAGCGCGAGGCCGATGATGCGCTGGTCGGCGCGCAGTTCGGCATTGTCGTCATTGTTGGCACCGGGCAGTTGGGCGTTCGCCATGATCTGCTTGCCGAATTCCAGCAGGTTGCGCTGGTAGGTCGCATCCGTTTCCGGGCTGACGCCCATCACTTCCAGCAGGAGGACGCGCGCCGCGCACGGGTCTCGCAGAAACGCGAAGAACGCGTGCAGGCCTGCGTCGATGCGCGCCTCCAGGGTGCCGTCCACGGCAGCCGTGGCCTGGGCTACCTGCGCCCGGAGGGCTTCGGCATGCTGCTGGTAAGTCGCGCGCAGCAGGGCGTCTGTGCTGTCGAACGCGGCATAGAAGTACCGGTCGTTCAACTTCGCTTCCTGGCAGATGGCCCGTACGGTGGCTTTGCGGAATCCCACCGTGCCGAAGACACGCGTAGCGGCGCGGATCAGCGCTTCGCGGCGCTCAGCGGTACGTGCCTCAGGCCCCACGCCGCCATACGGGCGGCCTTTCTTGGCCGGTGCGTTGGCCGTTTCAAATGTTTTCTCCATTTCGCTATTTGACGTCAGGACGCTGAAAAATTAAAGTGGTGACAACGTACACCACATTTTGGCGCGAATTTCGCCGGGCCGCCGCAGAATCGCCAACCAGGAGACCGCATGGACACGATGATCGAGCGAGGCGCCACGGCACAGCCGCAGCGCAACCGTACAAACGCGCCGGACACGGATTTCGACGTGCTCATCGTGGGTGCCGGGCTTTCCGGCGTGGGCGCGGCATATCACCTGCGCGAGCGCTGCCCATCGGCGCGCTTCGCCATCCTGGAAGGGCGCGAAACGGTCGGCGGCACGTGGGACTTGTTCCGCTACCCCGGCATCCGCTCGGATTCCGACATGTTCACGCTCGGCTACAGCTTCCGCCCGTGGCACAGCAACAAGGCCATCTCCGACGGCCAGACCATTCTCGATTACATCCGTGACACCGCGCGCGTGTTTGGCATCGACAAGGCGATCCGCTTTCGCCACAAGGTCACGGGCGCGAACTGGGATTCCACCGCTGCGCGCTGGACCGTGCAGGCGCTGCGCAGCGACGGCACACACGAGGAGCCGGTGCAGTTCACCTGCAAGTTCCTCTACATGTGCAGCGGCTACTACGACTATGAAGAAGGCCATGCGCCGACATGGCCCGGGATGGACCAGTTCCAGGGCCGCATCGTGCATCCGCAGCATTGGCCGAACGACTTGTCGTACGCGGGCAAGCGCGTGGTGGTGGTTGGCAGCGGCGCAACGGCGGTTACGCTCGTGCCCGCGATGGCCGACACCGCACAACACGTGACGATGTTGCAGCGCTCGCCCACGTATATCGTGTCGCGGCCCGAGCAGGATGCCGTGGCAAACCGGTTGCGCCGATGGCTGCCCGCAGGGCTGGCGCACCGTCTGGTACGTACGAAGAACGTGCTGCTCACGATGTATTTCTACAGCCTTGCGCGCCGCAAGCCCAAGGCATTCAAAGACTTCATCATCCGCATGGCTGGCAAGCAGATCGGCCCCGGCTTCGATGTGCGCAAGCACCTCACGCCGCGCTACAACCCCTGGGATCAGCGGCTGTGTCTCGTGCCCGATGGCGATCTGTTCAAGACCATTCGCTCGGGCAAGGCGTCAATTGCCACCGACGAGATCGCGCACTTCACGCCCACCGGCCTGCAGCTCAAGGGCGGCGAGCATCTCGATGCCGACCTGATCGTCACCGCCACGGGGCTCAAGCTCAAGGTGCTGGGCGGCGCGTCCATCATCATTGACGGTCGTGCGGTGAACCTGGCTGAGACGGTGTCGTACAAGGGCATGATGTACAGCGGCGTGCCGAACCTGGCGTCATCGTTCGGCTATACGAATGCGTCATGGACGCTCAAGGCCGAGCTGATCGCGCAGTACGTGTGCCGGCTGTTCAATCACATGCAGTCCAACGGCTTCGATACCTGCATGCCGCGCCTTGACTACGAAGCCATGGGCCGCGCGCCCGCTGTCGATCTGACGTCCGGCTACATCCAGCGCGCCGCCAGCATCCTGCCCAAGCAGGGCGACAGGCAACCGTGGAAGTCGTATCAGAACTACGCACGTGATCTGATGATGCTGAAGTTCGGCACGCTGGCAGACAGCGCCATGCAGTTCGAGCGCCGTGCGCAGCCGATCGGCGCGGCACAACCCGCTTAACCGACTCTCGCATCGGGGACACTATGACCAGCATCGTTCTGGGCGTCATCGCGCTTGCAATCCTGGCGCCTGTTGCGTTCACGTTCATCATCGCGCGCCGCGTTGCCAAGGGGTTTCCGCCCGAGGGTAAATTCATTGATGTCGGCGCAGACCGCGTGCACTACATCGACCGAGGCAACGGCCCGGCCATCGTGTTCGTGCATGGCCTGTGCGGCAATCTGCGCAACTTTGCGTATCTGGATATGGACCGGCTCGCACGCTCGCATCGCGTGATTGTGATCGACCGGCCGGGGGCAGGGCGCTCCGTGCGCGGTGCGGATTCGCCAGCCAACATCTACGCGCAGGCGCGCATGGTCGCGCAGTGCATTGAGAAGCTCGGGCTCGACAAGCCCGTGCTGGTGGGGCATTCGTTGGGCGGGGCGATTGCACTGGCGGTGGGGCTGAATCATCCGCAGGCCATTCACCGGCTCGCGCTGATTGCCCCACTCACGCATGAAGAAAGCACGCCGCCCGGTGCGTTCAAGGGCCTGGTGTTGCCGTCGCCGTTTATGCGCAAGCTGGTGTCGTGGACGCTGGCGATTCCCATGTCGATCATCAATTCGCGCAAAGCCATTGCTGCCGTGTTCGCGCCCGAGGCCATGCCGAAGGATTTCCCGTTCAGGGGCGGCGGCTTGCTCGGGCTGCGTCCGCATGTGTTTTATGCGGCGTCGTCCGATCTTGTTTGCGCGCCGGAAGATCTGCCTGACATGGAGCGCCGCTATGCCTCGATGACGGTGCCCGTCGACGTGCTATACGGCCGCGGTGACCGCATCCTCAACGTCAAGCGGCAGGGGGAAGCGCTTAAGCAGAAGCTCGACCGCGTGAACCTGCGCGTCATTGAAGGCGGCCACATGCTGCCCGTCACGCAACCGAAGCTGACAACGGATTGGGTGCTGGCGATCGCCGCTTCGGTGCCCGCGCAAGCCGAGGCGCTTGCTGATTAAATGCCCAGGCTGTTAACCCGTCTTGTCCTGCTATCCGCGGCGTGGCTGCAAATTCGCTACAGCATTTCACCCGATTCCCGCTCCCTCAACTTATTGGGAAACTCGCCGAGTACACTGTCCCGATAAGGGCGACGGCCGTCAGCGATGCCGTGTCACTTGGGGAAGGTGGGGAGATACATATGACAGAAGACCAGACGGTATTTCGCCGTGCTGGGCTATTGGACATTCCGTCGATTTATCGGCTGGCGCAGTTGGGAAGTTTTACCGGCGCCTACAACGACCGGTATCTCAGCGGCAAAGGCCATGTCCTGTTGCTCAAACAGTTGCTGGGCGTGTGCCTGTCGTTGTGGCTGGCCGATGCAGGGATCGGCGGTGAACTGTCGCCGCTTGCTGTGCTGGAGGCGGGCGACGAGATCATCGGCTTCACCTGGCTCGACGGCGTCGTAAGCAACGGGCGCCTGCTGGTGACCGTCTTGATGTTCTCGATTGCGCCTGAGTACAGCGGCAAGGGCCATGGGCAGGCGTTGCTGGGCAACATCATTCGCAAGGCGCCCAAGGGAGCCATCGTCCGTGCCGAATGCACGCGGTATGCCGATCGCATGAAATTGCTGTTGCGCCGGGCCGGTTTCAGTCGACAGCGGCAAAGCATCGTCCGCCCCGGCGCAACCGCGGTCGATGTCTACGAAAAAACCGTCGACTGAATTGGATGGGGTTGGGGCGGGAGACTGAGACTCCGAGTTTCCCAGTCCCCAAGTCTGGGACCCCGGGCCGGCGGTCAGAAAAGACAAAAGGCCACAAGTTTGCGCTTGTGGCCTTTTGCTTTGTTTGGTGGCGAATCAGGGACTCGAACCCCGGACCTGCGGATTATGATTCCGTCGCTCTAACCGACTGAGCTAATTCGCCGAAGAAGCGGGATTCTACCGTCTTCGGCGAATATGTCAACCCCCTTGCTCAATCATTGCGATAGATATCCACATCCTTGGTCTCGCGCACGAACAGCGCACCAATCACGAAGGTAATGGCCGCGATCCAGATCGGGTACCACAAACCGTGATAGATATTGCCGTTCTGGGCCACCAGGGCGAACGAGATGGTCGGCAGCAGCCCCCCGAACCAGCCGTTGCCGATGTGATATGGCAGCGACATCGACGAGTACCGGATGCGTGTCGGGAACATCTCTACCAGCATCGCCGCGATCGGGCCGTAGACCATGGTCACGTAGATCACCAGGATCACCAGGATCACCAGCACCATGATCGTATTCATCTGGGCTGGATCGGCCTTGGTCGGGTAGTTGGCTGCCTTGAGTGACTCGCCCACCTGCTTCTTGAAGTCGGCAATCTTCGCCTTGCTTTCTGCATCGAAGCTCTGGCCGTCGGCTGTGCGGTTGGCGTTGAGCGAGGCGATCTGCTTGCCGGAGATCGACACCGACGCGACCGTGCCGGCCGGGCCTTCAATCGTCTCGTAGCTGGCAGACGACTGCGCCAGTGTGCGCTTGGCGATGTCGCACGATGAGCGGAAATCCACCTCGCGGGCGATTGGGCTGCCCTGGAACGAGCACTCTTTCGGGTCGACCGTGATGGTGATCTGCGCGGTCTGCTGAGCGCGTTCCAGCGCCGGGTTGGCGTAGTGCGTGAGCGCCTTGAACAGCGGGAAGTACGTCAGCATCGCCAGCAGGCAGCCGATCAGGATGATCCACTTCCGGCCGATGCGGTCCGACAGTGAGCCGAAGAACACGAAGAACGGCGTGCCGATGGCCAGCGCAACCGCAATCAGCACGTTGGCAGTGAACCCGTCGACCTTCAAGACCTGCGTCAGGAAGAACAGCGCATAAAACTGGCCCGTGTACCACACCACAGCCTGGCCGGCGGTCAGGCCGATCAGCGCCAGGATCACGATCTTCAGATTGCGCCACTGGCCGAAGGCTTCCGTCAGCGGGGCCTTGGAGGTCCTGCCCTCGGCCTTCATTTTCTGGAACGCCGGTGATTCGCTCATCGACAGGCGGATGTACACCGACGTGCCGAGCAGCAGAATCGACACCAGGAACGGGATACGCCAGCCCCAGTCGTCGAACGCCTTGCCGGTCAGCTCGCGCACCACCAGGATGACGATCAGCGAGAGGAACAGGCCCAGCGTTGCCGTGGTCTGGATCCAAGACGTGTAGGCACCACGACGGCCGTGCGGCGCGTGCTCGGCGACGTAGGTTGCGGCACCGCCGTACTCACCGCCGAGCGCCAGACCCTGCAGCAGGCGCAACGCGATCAGGATGATTGGCGCAGCCACGCCGATGGTGCCGTAACCCGGCAGCAGACCGACGACAAACGTTGACGTACCCATGATGACGATGGTGATCAGGAACGTGTACTTGCGCCCGATCATGTCGCCCAGCCGCCCGAACACCAGCGCGCCGAACGGCCGCACCAGGAAGCCGGCCGCAAAACCCATCAACGTTGCGATGAAGGCTGCTGTCGGGTCCAGCCCGGCGAAGAACTGCTTGGCGATGATGGCCGCAAGCGAGCCGTAGAGATAAAAGTCGTACCACTCGAACACCGTCCCCAGCGACGAGGCGAAGATGACCTTCTTCTCCTCCTTCGTCATGGGCGCGGGCTGTATGCGTCCGACGGGCGCATTCGGTGCACTTTGCACGGTTGCCATGTTGTCTCCTGTTTTCGTAGGTCGTCCCGCTGGGCACGGACATGACAACGCAAAGCAACTCGCCCGCGGAATCGCGAACGATTGTGGAAACCGAAACTTACGGCGTTCTGACAACGGTGTGCATTTGGAAGCACCGGTTCAGTGGAAAAGGATTCCAGCAAAATCAAGTACTTGGGGCGCCTCTGCCGGGCGGTCACGTGCCGACTGTGCGTCACCGTCAAGCGTGCGTTGCATCATCGGAAGGTGGGTTTGCGCACGCAGTGCCAGAAGGCATGGCGCAATCCGGCGGATGTGCATACGCACAAGAACTGGGGATTCGCAGACGGATTTCGGCGTGAATGAAATTCCGCCGTGGCCCGTTTCCCGATCGATGTCACCGGGTGTACAGCGCGTTGTTTTACTGCGCTAGGGAAAACCACTATCCCCGCCACGTCACTGCGCAGGGGGCGAGTAAGAGTTCAGTCAGTTTCGCTGCCGAGAATCGCTGCACTCATTCCAATAAAGCAACAGGAAACAGGAGACAGGCGATGCAGGATGGTTTGGTAGGAAAAATCGAGGTGCATCCGAAGTACGCGCTGCTCAAGCGGCGGCGCAATGTGCTCGGCCTCTGTCTGACGGTGCTGATGCTGGTCGTGTACTACGGCTACATCGCGCTGATCGCATTCGACAAGTCGTTTCTCGCCAAGCCCGTTGGTGCGGGCGTGATGAGCGTGGGCGTACCGGTGGGCGTGGCGGTGATCGTCTTTACCGTCGTTATCACCGGCATCTATGTGCGCCGCGCCAACAGCGAATACGATCAACTGACGCAGGACATCCTGAAGGACATCGCCAAATGAAGAAGATGCTTTCCATGATGCTGGTGGCGCTGCTGGCCGCCGGCGCTTGCGGCGCGGCCCTGGCCGCTGGCGGCGATGTTGGGCAAACCGCCAAGCAGGAAACCAACACCACGGCCATCGTCCTGTTTGCGCTGTTCGTGGCCGGCACGCTCTGGATCACCAAGTGGGCGGCCTCCCGCACGCGCTCTGCGGCAGATTTCTATACCGCCGGCGGCGGCATCACGGGCTTCCAGAACGGTCTGGCCATTTCGGGTGACTACATGTCGGCGGCCTCGTTCCTGGGCATTTCCGCGGCCGTCATGACCTCGGGTTACGACGGGCTGATCTACTCGATCGGCTTCCTGGTCGGCTGGCCCATCATCACGTTCCTGATGGCCGAGCGGCTGCGCAACCTCGGCAAGTTCACCTTTGCCGATGTGGCGGGCTACCGGTTCGAGCAAGGCCCGATCCGCAGCTTTGCCGCAGTCGGCACGCTGGTGGTGGTGGCCTTCTACCTGATCGCGCAGATGGTCGGCGCGGGGCAGCTCATCAAGCTGCTGTTCGGGCTCGACTACTGGATCGCGGTGGTCATTGTCGGTGCGCTGATGATGATCTACGTGCTGTTTGGCGGCATGACAGCAACGACGTGGGTGCAGATCATCAAGGCATGCATGTTGCTTGCCGGCGTGACGTTCATGGCCATCATGGTGCTGGCGCAGTACGGCTTCAGCCCGGAAGCGCTGTTCGCCAAGGCGGTTGAGGTGAAGACCGCTATTGCGGCGAATGCTGGCAAATCGCCCGATGAAGCCGCCAGGATCGGCCTGTCGGTGATGTCGCCGGGCGGCTTCATCAAAGACCCGATCTCGGCCATCTCATTTGGCATGGCGCTGATGTTCGGCACGGCCGGCCTGCCGCACATCCTGATGCGTTTCTTCACGGTGCCGGACGCCAAGGAAGCGCGCAAGTCGGTGTTCTGGGCCACCACCTGGATCGGCTACTTCTACATCCTGATCTTCATCATCGGTTTCGGTGCGATCACCCTGGTGCTGACCAACCCCGAGCTGTCCGACGTGGCCAAGGGTGTGATCAAGGGCGGCGCGGGCACGGCCAACATGGCCGCGGTGCTGGTGGCCAAAACGGTGGGCGGCGATGTGTTCTACGGCTTCATCTCGGCCGTGGCCTTTGCCACGATTCTTGCGGTGGTGGCAGGGCTGACGCTGTCCGGCGCTTCGGCGGTGTCGCACGACCTGTATGCCACGGTGTTCAAGAACGGCAAAGCCAATAGCGCAGACGAACTGAAGGTGTCGCGCATCACCACGCTGGTGCTGGGTTTTGTTGCTGTGCTGCTGGGCATCGCGTTCGAGAAGCAGAACATCGCGTTCATGGTGTCACTGGCGTTTGCGGTGGCGGCGTCGGCCAACTTCCCGGTGCTGTTCCTGTCGATGCTGTGGAAGGGCTGCACCACGCGCGGCGCGGTCATTGGCGGGTTCCTGGGGCTGATCTCGTCGGTGGGGCTGACCATCGTTTCGCCGTCGGTGTGGGAAGCCACGCTCGGCTACCCGAAGGGCTCGGCGTGGTTCCCGTACACGTCGCCAGCGCTGTTCTCGATGACGATCGGCTTTGTGGGCGTGTGGCTGTTCTCGGTGCTGGATACGAGCGCGCGTGCCAAGGCGGAGAAGGCTTCCTTCGCCGCGCAGCAGGTGCGCTCGGAGACGGGCCTCGGCGCGGCCGGGGCATCCAGCCACTGAGCGGCTATAGGGCCATAGAACCACAGGGCCATAGAACCACAGGGCCACGCGGACCGAAGGCGGGCGATGCGCTGCGTCGCCCGCTTTTCAAACGACTATGCCCAGCGCCTTCAACTTCTCGGTCTGGCCTTTCGATTGCCTCAACCAGGACGAACAGCGCCTGGTGCACGAGGCCGTTGACATCGGCTACTACCCCGAAGGCGAAGTCATACTCGACGTTGGTGCGGCACCGCTGCACCTGTTCGTCATCCTCAAGGGCGGCGTCGCCCAGTATGACGGCGACGAGCTGATCGCCACCTACGGCCCCGACGATTGCTTTGACGGGCGAGCCCTGGTGGCAGGCAAGGCCAGCAGCCGCTTCGTCGCGACCGAAGAAGTCGTGGCTTATCAGGTCGCGCGCCAGGCGGTGCGCGATCTCATTGCAATCAATGCCACTTTTGGGGCACTGCTCTTCTCAGACCTGGGCAGCAAGCTCAGCGTGATTGCGCAGCGGCAGAGCATGGAGACGATGCAGTCGCTTGCCGTCTCGCGCGTGAGCGACGCCTTCGTTCGCCCCGTGCATTTCGTCGACGCCGATACCGACGTCGTCTCCGTGGTCAAGCTGTTCCAGGCCCACAACACCTCGAACGTGCTGGTGCGCGATGGCTCCAGCAATCCACCGCGGGTGGGCATCTTCACACGCAGCTCCTTGCAGCGGGCGGTCCTGCATGGCACGCCGCTCGATCGTTTGCCGGTCGGGCAGATGAGCCAGTTTTCCCTGATCACCGTGCCCGCGTCCGCGCAGATCGGCGATGCGCTGACGCTGATGCTGCGCCATCGGGTGCACCGCCTGGTCGTGACGCGCGAAGACGAGATTCTCGGTCTGCTTGAATCGCTCGACGTGTTCAGCTTCCTGGCCAATCACTCGTATCTGCTGACCGTGCAGATCAGCCTGGCCCGCGATCTGGACGCGCTCGCGCAGGTGGCGTCGCAGATCACGCGCATGGTCTCGTTGCTCATGCGCGGCGGCTCGCGCGTAGACCACATCGCCAACCTCGTGCGCGAAATCAACGCGCGTCTGTTCGAGCGTGCGTGGCAGATGATCGCGCCACCGGAACTGGTGGCCAACAGTTGCCTGTTCGTCATGGGCAGCGAGGGCCGTGGCGAGCAACTGCTCAAGACCGATCAGGACAACGCCCTGGTGTTGCGCGACGGCTATGTGCCGCCCCCCGACTTATCGCGCATCGTTACGCGCTTTTCCGATGCGCTGGCCGCATTCGGTTACCCGCCCTGTCCGGGCGGCATCATGCTCAGCCGGCCCGAGTGGTGCATGAGCGCGGGCGACTTCGCGCGGCACATCCGCGAATGGTTGATCCTGCCAAGCCCCGAGGGCTTGATGCGCCTGGCGATCTTCTTCGATGCACACGCGGTGTGCGGCGATGCCGCCCTGCTCAAGCAACTGCGGCGGACCTTGCTGGACCTGACGCTCAACAACGACGCGCTGCTGGGCCGCTTTGCCGCGGCCATCGAAGCCTTCGGTCACGCTCCGGGCTGGCGCGATCGTCTGCTCGGATTGGGGGATCCCAACCCGGTGCTCGACGTGAAGAAGGAGGGCATCTTTCCCATCGTCCACGGCGTGCGAAGCCTCGCGCTCGCCCATCATGTGCTCGACCAGATCGGCACGGTGCCGCGGCTGGAAGCGCTGGTGCGCGCCCAGGTGCTCGACCTGCAGATGGCCAACGAGTTGAGCGAGAGCCTGCATTTTTTGATGGCCCTGCGGCTCAAGGCCGGGCTCGCAGAGATCGACGCGCATCAGCCCGTGTCGTGCGACGTGCATCCATCGCGCCTGTCGTCTCTGGAGCGGGATCTGCTCAAAGACGCGCTGGGCGCGGTGAAGCGGTTCAAGGCGCTGTTGCGGCAGCGCTGGCGTACTGAGTGGATGTGAAGCGAGGCAGGCTGCCATGATCGGGCTGCTTTCTGACTGGCGACACGCGCTGCACAGGCGGCGCCTGCTGCGCAAGCTGCGTGATCCGACATTCCGCTTCCTGTTCGACTTACCACCCGCCGAAGAGTGGATCGCGCTCGACTGCGAGACCACTGGCCTGAACGTGCGCACCGACGAGATCGTCTCTATCGGAGCTGTCCGCATTGTCGGTAACCGCATCCTGACCAGCGAGCGCCTGGAGCTGTTCGTCAAGCCCCAGCGGAGCGTAGCCGCCGAAAGTATTCGCGTGCATCGCCTGCGCGAGTGCGACCTGGCCGATGGTGTACCGATCGAAGAGGCGGTCCGCTTACTGCTGCACTTCATCGGCAGCCGGCCGCTGGTGGGTTATTACCTCGAGTTTGATGTGGCGATGCTCAATCGGGTGCTGGTGCCCATGCTCGGCATTGGCCTGCCGCAGCCCAAGATCGAAGTCTCCGCCCTGTATTACGACTATCGGTTCCGGCAATTGCCACCCTACCGCCAGCAGGGCGACCCTGATCTGGACCTGCGCTTTGCCACCCTCATGAGAGAACTGGACCTGCCGACCTGGGATGCGCACGATGCGCTCAACGATGCGGTGATGGCGGCGCTGGCCTTCGTGAAGCTGCGCCATCTCGGCGTGGCGTGACACGGCGCACGCCCGCCACGGCGCTTCAGATAGACGGCGGTGGTTCCGATGCGTCGGGCTGCGTCGACTCGGCTTCCTGTGCCGCGGCATTGGCCGCCCGGTTCGTGCGCCACGCATACAGCACCGTGATCAGCACGTAGACGATGGGCGCGCCCTGGCCCGCCACCCAGTATGCGAAGGGCCAGCCGAAGATGCGCATCGACAGGTCGCGCGCGAAGAACGCCACCACGAACGTCACCACAAACCACACGCCCAGCAGCGCGCCGATCCACCGCATGTTGGTGAACCATCGCTGGCGCGCGGGGGTGCCTGGCGTGATGCTCATGCGCCCGGCGCCTCGCTGGGCGAATAGCGGTGCAGCGTGATGCGAAAACGCACCCCCGCCAGCCGGGGCGATGCCTGATAGACGTTGTCGAGCACCTCGATGTCACCGCCATGCTGCTGCACGATCTCGCGCACGATCGCCAGGCCCAGCCCGCTGCCCTCGACCTGCGTGCCGAGGATGCGGTAGAAGCGTTGCATCACGCGCTCGCGCTCGGCAACGGGGATGCCGGGGCCGGTGTCGTCCACGTCGATGAAGAGGAACGGCTCGAACGGCGCGGTGGTCACGCGCACAGTCACATGGCCGCCATCGGGCGTGTAGCGGATGGCGTTGTCGAGCAGGTTGTTGAGCATCTCGGCAAGCATCGTGGCGTTGCCCGATGTCATGACAGGCGCGCCAGGCTCTTCGAAGCCGAGGTCGATCTGCTTGGCCCATGCCTTGGGCAGCCAGTCGGCCACCACCTGGCGGGACAACGTGCACATATCGAGCGGCACCATGCTATCTGTGGCGCCCATGTTTTCCATGCGAGCGAGCGAGAGCAGTTGCTTGACGAGATGCGCCGTGCGGTCCGAGCTGTCGGCGATGTGCGCGAGCGTGCGGCGCAGCTCATCGGGCGATTGCTCACGCTGCGCCAGTTCGGCTTGCATGCGCAAGCCGGCCAGCGGCGTTTTCATCTGATGCGCGGCATCGGCAATAAAGCGCTTCTGCGTGTGCACGGATTGCTCCAGCCGCCCGAGCAGGTCATTGAATGACGCCACCAGCGGCGTCAACTCCTGTGGCGCGGCGCCTTCGTCGATGGGGCTCGTATCGCCCGGGTTGCGCGCGCGGATGCGCTCCTGAATCGCATTGAGAGGCGCCAGCCCGCGCGTGAGTCCAAACCACACCAGGATCACCGCCAGCGGCAGGATCACGAACTGCGGCAGGATCACGCCCTTGATGATTTCGTTGGCAAGCTGCGCGCGCTTGTCGAGCGTTTCCGCCACTTGCACCAGCGCGGGTTTGTCGCCGGAGCCCGGCCGCTGCACAAACGTGTACGCAACCCGAATCTCTGCGCCATGAATGTGATCGTCGCGCAGTTGCACGAGGCCGCCGGCGTTGGCGTCTTCCTCCGGCGGCAGCGGCAACTCGCGGTCACCGGAGACGAACTCGCCGTTTGTGCCAAGCACTTGGTAATAGATGTTGTCGGTCTCGTCCGCACGCAGAATTTCGCGCGCCGAGATCGGCAGTTGCAGCGTCACGCGCCCATTCACCTCGCGCAGTTGCTGGCTGAGCACGATGGCGCTCGATTCCAGCGCGCGATCGTATGGCGCATTTGCAATCGACTTGGCCACCAGATAGGTCACCGCAATGCTCATCGGCCACAGCAGCAGCAGCGGCGCAAGCATCCAGTCGAGAATCTCGCCGAAGAGCGATCGGGCGACGGGCCGCGTGGCGTCGTCTTCAAGGTGGGGAAGGGTATCGGCGAGGTCTTGGTCGTCCGCGCGGGGGGCCGCGCCGGTACGGTCGGGGTCGGGCCGTGGTGCGCGGGAGCGGCGCCACGGCCAAGCCAGCCGGTCACCCATGGGCGGCAGCCTGGGCAGGGGCGGCGGCGCGTTCCAGGCAATAGCCCAGTCCGCGCACGGTGGCGATGCGGATGCCGTCCACCTCGATCTTCTTGCGCAACCTGTGGATGTAAACCTCGATGGCGTTGTTGCTGACTTCCTCGCCCCAGCCGCACAGGTGATCGACCAACTGCTCTTTCGACACCAGCCGGCCGACGCGCGCAAGCAGAATCTCCAGCAGACCAATCTCACGCGCCGACAGTTCCACCACCTGATCATGGATATAGGCGATGCGCCCAACCTGGTCGAATGCCAGTGGCCCATGGCGGACAAGCGTGGCGCCACCGCCCGTACCGCGCCGCACCAGCGCCCGCACGCGCGCTTCCAGTTCGGACAGCGCGAAGGGTTTTGCCATGTAATCGTCGGCGCCCAGATCCAGACCCTTGACGCGTTCTTCCACGCTGTCGGCGGCGGTCAGGATCAGCACGGGCAACATCGCCCCGCGCGATCGCAGCCGTTTGAGTACCTCCAGGCCCGACATGCGTGGCAGGCCTACGTCGAGAATCAGCAGGTCATAGGTTTGGGCCGTTTGCGCGGACAGCGCCGCATCGGCAGTGGCTCCATCGGAGGCTTGGTCGACGGCGTAACCTGCCTGGCGCAGCGAACGGGTCAGCCCGTCAGCCAGCGTGGCGTCGTCTTCTGCAATCAGGATGCGCATGCGTGTCTCCCCGCGATGCCGGGCAAGATGTTTCGCCCATCCCGCCCGCTACATTGTTTTCGCGCGACATTCGTATTGGAGACTTGTCAAAACCACTGGTTTTTTATACAGTACTCCGAATTCGCGGTGCTGTAGTCTTGGCGGCGCTAAAGTCATGAAATGGGCCGCGCTGCGTGGCCCGTTGTTGCAGGCAACCGCTGGAATCGCAAGCCCTTGCGGCCCATTTATACACCAATTTGCACGAAGGACGACCATGGAAGACGGTAAGAAGGCAGCCGCGATGAGCGCAGAAAAGCAGAAGGCGCTGGCTGCCGCGCTCGCGCAGATCGAAAAGCAGTTCGGCAAGGGCTCCATCATGAAGATGGGCGACGCCGAGGTCGAGCCGGTCCAGGTCGTGTCGACGGGTTCGCTGGGGCTGGACGTGGCGCTGGGCGTTGGCGGCTTGCCGCGCGGTCGCGTGATTGAAATCTACGGTCCGGAATCGTCGGGCAAAACCACGCTGACGCTGCAGGTGGTTGCCGAGATGCAGAAGCTGGGCGGCACCTGCGCCTTTATTGATGCAGAGCATGCATTGGACGTCACTTACGCTGACAAGATCGGCGTGAGTGTGCCGGACTTGCTCATCTCCCAGCCGGACACGGGTGAGCAGGCCCTGGAAATTGCCGATGCCCTGGTGCGCTCGGGCTCGGTTGACCTGATCGTCATCGATTCGGTGGCCGCACTGGTGCCCAAGGCGGAAATCGAAGGCGAAATGGGCGATGCGCTGCCCGGCCTGCAGGCCCGCCTGATGAGCCAGGCGCTGCGCAAGTTGACTGGCACGATCAAGAAGACCAACTGCATGGTCATCTTCATCAACCAGATCCGCATGAAGATCGGCGTGATGTTTGGCTCGCCGGAAACCACCACAGGCGGTAACGCGCTGAAGTTCTACGCCTCGGTGCGTCTGGACATCCGCCGCATCGGCTCGATCAAGAAGGGCGATGAAGTGGTGGGTAACGAAACCAAGGTCAAGGTCGTCAAGAACAAGGTGGCGCCGCCGTTCCGTGAAGCCATTTTTGACATTCTCTATGGCCAGGGCGTGTCGCGCGAGGGCGAAATCATTGATCTCGGTGTCGAAGCCAAGATCGTCGAGAAGTCCGGCGCCTGGTATAGCTACGGCGGCGAACGCATCGGTCAGGGCCGCGACAATTGCCGCGAATACCTGCGTGAGAACCCCGACCTTGCCCGCGACATCGAGAACAAGGTCCGTGAAGCACTGGGCGTGACGCCGATGGGCGCCATTGCAGTGGCCGAGGAAGTCGGAGAAGAGTAATTGGGTTGGCCGTCGGCGCAGATCGGCGGCTCTATCGAGCTTCATACGCCTGCCGTTCCCCAACGGCGGGCGTTTTCTTTTTGAGCGTGAGTCCGCATGCCGTTGCCCCGCCAACCGTTATCGCTGAAGGCACGTGCGCTGGGTTATTTGTCTCGGCGCGAGCACAGTCGAGTTGAATTGCGTCGCAAACTGACTCCTCATGCCGAATCCGCTGAGGAAGTTGATGCGTTGCTGGACTGGTTGGAGGGCGAAAACTGGCTCTCCAACGCGCGTTTTGCCGAGAGCATGGTGCACCGCCGCGCAGGTCGCTACGGCACGGCTCGCCTGATGCAGGAACTGAAAACGCATCAACTTGGGGAAGAAACGCTGGGCGAGGTCAAAGCCCAACTGCAAAGCACCGAAGCCGCCCGAGCCAAGGCCCTGTGGGATAAGCGCTTCGGACATCCACCTGCCGATTTGACAGAGCGTGCCAAGCAGGTGCGCTACATGATGGCGCGCGGGTTCTCTCGTTCCGTGGTGTCGCGCATCATCGCGGGGGCGGACGAACTGCTGCAAGATGGGGACGAATCAGCCTGAGCGCCGCTGATCTCCCAACAATTCGCTTGAACAATCCTGTGTGTACTTGAACAATCCTGTGTGTACCGATTGCTGCGGTTGCACCTTCGGTGGTTGTTGCAACCGCATTCACACTGCGTTGCAACACGTGACCCCTGTCTGGTCGTGACGACGTGTTAAAATTCGAGTCTTTGATACCGCCCTCTACCTCGGTTGCAGGGCGGTCGTGTTCGTGTGTGGCGGCTGATTCGCTCCTCGCACGTCCTGTAGGCGATGCGCGAGATCCGCGCGCGCCGCCTCCATCGGTCCTATCGGTCTGTCTGGTCCATGCCTCTGTCTGCTCCCGTCCCGCGCGTCATGCGCCACCGCCGTGCCATCACGGTGGAGGCCTATTTGCGGGACGATGGCCTGTGGGATATCGAGGCGCGCCTGACCGACACCAAGCCACGTGATATCCCGCTTGCCAGCGGCGGCGTCCGCCCCGAAGGTGAGCCGCTGCACGACTTGTGGCTGCGCGTGACCATCGATGCCCGCATGAACGTGGTGGATGCTGAAGCGTGCTCCGACTGGGTGCCGTACCCCACCCATTGCGACACGATAGGCCCCGCCTACCGCAAGCTCATCGGCCTGAACCTGATGAAGGGTTTTCGAAAGGCCTCGCGTGAGAGACTCGGCGGCGTGGCAGGCTGTACGCACCTGACGGAGCTGTGCGGCGTGCTGCCGACCGCTGCCATTCAGGCGTTTGCGGGCGATGTCTTTCCGGTGCGCGACAACTCCAACGATGTCCGACCGATCGAGCCCGGCGAAAAGCCGCCTTACCAACTCCATGGCTGCCATGCCCTGCACTTCGAGGGCGAGGTGGTTCGCAAGCATTACCCGCGCTGGTTCGCTTACCAGCCCGAAGCCAAGATCCTACCGCCAGTCAACGAGCAGTCGCCTGAGCCGTCGTCCTGACGGGGCGGGGCTGCTCGTGCGCTTTTTTCGACCCACATTCATCACACTCACTCTGCCTAGCAAAGGAAACACGCATGAATATCCATGAGTACCAAGGCAAGGAAATCCTGCGCAAATACAATGTGCCGGTTCCGCGCGGCATTCCGGCCTTCTCGGTCGACGAGGCCATCAAGGCTGCTGAAACCCTGGGCGGCCCGGTGTGGGTCGTGAAGGCGCAGATTCATGCGGGTGGCCGTGGCAAGGGCGGCGGCGTGAAGGTCGCCAAGAGCATGGACCAGGTCAAGGAGTACGCCACTGGCATCCTGGGCATGACGCTGGTGACGCACCAGACCGGTCCGGAAGGCAAGCTGGTCAAGCGCCTGCTGATCGAAGAAGGCGCTGACATCAAGAAGGAACTGTACGTGTCGCTGGTGGTGGACCGTGTGTCGCAGCAGGTCGCGCTGATGGCCTCGAGCGAAGGCGGCATGGACATCGAAGAAGTGGCCGAAAGCCATCCGGAAAAAATCCACACGCTGCTGATCGATCCGCAAGCCGGTCTGCAAGACGCTCAGGCTGATGACATCGCCCGCAAGATCGGCGTGCCCGATGCGAGCGTTCCGCAAGCCCGCCAAGCCCTGCAAGGCCTGTACAAGGCATTCTGGGAAACCGACGCTTCGCAAGCTGAAATCAACCCGCTGATCCTGACCGGCGACGGCAAGGTCATCGCGCTGGATGCCAAGTTCAACTTCGACTCGAACGCGCTGTTCCGTCACCCGGAAATCGTGGCTTACCGCGATCTGGATGAAGAAGACCCCGCCGAAATCGAAGCCTCGAAGTTCGACCTGGCCTACATCTCGCTGGACGGCAACATCGGCTGCCTGGTGAACGGCGCCGGTCTGGCCATGGCCACGATGGACACCATCAAGCTGTTCGGCGGCGAGCCGGCCAACTTCCTCGACGTGGGCGGCGGTGCCACCACCGAAAAGGTGACCGAAGCCTTCAAGCTGATGCTGAAGAACCCCGACGTGAAGGCCATCCTGGTCAACATCTTCGGCGGCATCATGCGTTGCGATGTGATCGCCGAAGGCGTGATCGCGGCGGCGAAGGCAGTGTCGCTTTCGGTGCCGCTGGTCGTGCGCATGAAGGGCACCAACGAAGACCTCGGCAAGAAGATGCTGGCCGACTCGGGTCTGCCCATCATTGCCGCAGACACGATGGCAGAGGCCGCCGAGAAGGTCGTGGCCGCAGCCGCCGGCAAGTAAGCCGCCCGCTGAACCAACCACACGCGAACGCGAGCCGCGCCAGGTCACTCGGCGAGGCTCGCTGCCAAAAAGGCCAAAAAGGATTACAGCATGTCGATTCTGATCAACAAAGACACCAAGGTCATCACCCAGGGGATCACCGGTAAGACCGGCCAGTTCCACACCCGCGGTTGCCGCGACTACGCCAACGGCAAGAACGCCTTCGTGGCAGGCGTGAACCCGAAGAAGGCCGGCGAAGACTTCGAAGGCATCCCCATCTACGCAACCGTCAAGGATGCGAAGGCACAGACCGGCGCAACCGTGTCGGTGATCTACGTGCCGCCCGCAGGTGCCGCTGATGCAATCTGGGAGGCTGTTGAAGCCGAACTGGATCTGGTGGTTTGCATCACCGAAGGCATCCCTGTGCGCGACATGATGATGGTCAAGGACAAGATGCGTAAGGCCGGCAGCAAGACGCTGCTGCTGGGCCCGAACTGCCCGGGCCTGATCACGCCGGACGAAATCAAGATCGGCATCATGCCGGGCCACATCCACCGCAAGGGCCGCATCGGCGTGGTGTCGCGCTCGGGCACGCTGACGTACGAAGCTGTGGGTCAGCTCACCGCGCTGGGCCTGGGCCAATCGTCGGCTGTCGGTATCGGCGGCGACCCGATCAACGGCCTGAAGCACATCGACGTGATGAAGATGTTCAACGACGATCCGGAAACGGACGCCGTGGTCATGATCGGTGAGATCGGCGGTCCGGACGAAGCCAACGCGGCTTACTGGATCAAGGACAACATGAAGAAGCCGGTGGTTGGCTTCATCGCAGGCGTAACGGCGCCTCCGGGCAAGCGCATGGGCCACGCCGGCGCGCTGATCTCGGGCGGTGCCGACACGGCGCAAGCCAAGCTGGACATCATGGAAGCCTGCGGCATCAAGACCACCAAGAACCCGTCGGAAATGGCGCGTCTGCTCAAGGCGATGCTGTAATCGGTAAGGTTTGAGGTTGTGCGAGAACGGGGGGCTTGGCCTCCCGTTTTTGTTTGGGCGCGGCGCAGCAAGCGAGCCAGGCACGACATGTGTATAAGCACACAAGACGCTTTGCAAACGGACTTACCTCACGCCAACCGAAGGACATCTTCGAGAACACTATGGCGCTCACCTCAAGCGCATTCTGGTTCGCACTCGGCTCGATCATCCTGACCAACATCGTGCTGTCGGGCGACAACGCGGTCGTTATCGCGCTGGCCGCGCGCAACTTGCCCAAGCGCCAGCAGAAGCAGGCCATTTTCTGGGGCAGCGCCGGCGCCATTGTGCTGCGCGTGGTATTGACCGTGCTGGCCGTCAAGCTGCTTGCGCTGCCGTACCTGAAAACGATCGGCGCACTGCTGCTGGTCTACATTGGCGTGAAGCTGCTCTCGGAAGCCGAGGAGGAGGCCGCAGATCGCCATCTGCGTGCCGGCCTATGGCCAGCCATCCAGACCATCCTCATCGCCGACTTTGTGATGTCGCTCGATAACGTCGTCGCTGTGGCCGCCGCGGCCGAGAAGGGGCCGCCAGGCACGACGTTTCTGCTGCTGGTGCTGGGGCTTGGGTTGTCGGTGCCCTTGATCGTGTTCGGCAGTACGTTGCTCGTGGGGATCATGGCGCGCTTCCCGGTGATTATCACGCTCGGGGCGGCGCTGCTTGGGTATCTTGCCGGCGATATGCTCGTCACCGATCCGATTGACGCGGCGTGGTTTGAGCACGCGGTGCCGTATGCGGATGTGGTGGTCGGCTGCTTAGGGGCGTTGCTCGTGGTGATGATGGGGAGGTGGGTGAGTCGGCGGGCGCTGCGTCAGGCTTAGTCCGAAGGACTCCCCTCGAAAGTAGGTGATGACGGGTTCTGTCTGGAATTCTGTCAAGAACGGGCAGATTTGCGTTCGAACTTTCGACAAAGCGCGCCAATTTTGGCTCGGATACACAGTGTGTGCCTTGGCATGGTCCCTGCTCGGTGACCTCCTAACAACAAAATGCCTTTTGGGGAGAGGCCATGGTTTTTAAGCACAGCAAGGGAACGAGGCGTCGGGCGGACGGCTTTACGCTGATCGAACTGATGATCGTGGTGGCGATCGTTGGGATTTTGGCGGCGTTGGCGATTCCAGCGTATCAGGACTATACGATTCGGTCGCGGGTGACAGAGGGCCTAATCATTGCTGTACAGGCGAAGGCGTTGGTGGTCGAGAACGCTGCAAACGCACAAAGCAGCCTATCTTTGGGTTTGGCTTCGCTATCGGCCACACGCAATGTGGCCTCGTTAAATATTGATGGTGGCTCCGGCGAAATTTCCATCGGGTTCACCTCTAGCGTGGCTGGAATTGGCAGCAACACATTGATTCTGACGCCGTACTCGGGCACTGCATCGTCTACTTACGCGAATCTCAGTGCGGGGTCCGCTCCTCCAGCCATCGTCATGTGGGCATGTTCCGCCAACGGCAAGCAAATGCCCCCCAATGTCAACCGCCTCGGAACGCCCACCCTGGATGCACGCTATGCTCCGGCGGAGTGTCGATAGCGGTACTTGTGTTCAATCAAGGCGCCTGCGGGCGCCTTTTTTTGTGCAAACTGGTAGCCACTGCAGACTTGAGGTCGGCAATGCAGGAATTGACGGTCCACGTCACGGCGTGTCAAAAACTGTCACTTCCTGTTGGAGCAATAGAGCTATTAGCGACAATTTTGACACACAAGTTCATGAAATCGAGGTGGCACGGTCCCTGCTGTAATAGCACTGCATCATCCTTAACCAAATTTTTCCGGGGGAAAATTCAATGAAATCGATGCGTCGTCTAAACAAGCGAGTCCAGAAGGGCTTCACGCTGATCGAACTGATGATTGTGGTCGCGATCGTCGGTATTCTGGCTGCTATCGCCATTCCGGCGTATCAGGACTACACGATCCGTTCGCGCGTGACGGAAGGTCTGTCGCTGGCTGCTGCTACCAAGGTGCTGGTGGCTGAAAATGCCGCCAATGGTATCGACGCTGCGACGGGCTTTACCCCTCCCGGCACGACCAAGAATGTCTCCAGCCTCAACGTCACTTCGGGTACCGGTGTGATTACCGTCACCTATAACGCAAACGCTGGTGCCGGTAACCTGACGATCACGCCGTACTACAACAACAGCGGCACGATCACCAACCTCGCCGCTGGTACCGTGCCGACGGGTCCGATCCAATGGCGCTGCGCAGCCGCCGGTGCCTCGTCGAGCGGTATTACCACGTTCACCGCGGGTACGCTGTTGGCCAAGTATGCTCCGGCAGAGTGCCGTTAAACTAGATTGCCTTGCCTAGTAAGAGCGCCTTCGGGCGCTCTTTTTGTTTGATGCCTCTCTTGGCGTTCACTGATGCGTCGATTCCCCGTTTTGTTGTTGCCGGCCTGGTTTGCCCTGGGGGCGTGCTGGGCGGTTCCTTTCCTGGTCGCGCTGCACACCTATCCTGTTCCAACGTTCTATTCCGAGTCTGCAGCAGCAGTCTGCTGGATCGCATTCGCGGTCCCTGTACTGTGCATCACCTGGAAGCAGGCGATAGGCTTGCCGAGGGTCGCACTGGCACCGCTGGCACTGATTGTGGTTCTGATCCTGCAACTGGCGATTGCGCCGCCGCTGAACCCCTTTTTCTCGTTCGGAGCGATCGTCACTCTGCTGGCGGCCACCGCTATCACGGGGCTGGGCGCGCGGTGCCGGCAGCTGCCCGGTGTGCTGACGACCATTGCCGTCGCAGCCGTTGTTGGCGGCTTACTGACCGTTGCTATCGAGCTGTTGCAGCTATTCCGCGTTCCGAACCTGCCTAGCGCCTATTTCTCGGTGATGCCCACAGGTGCGGGGCGACGGATGTGGGGCAATTTGAATCAGCCAAATCATGTCGGCTCCTATTTGGCGTTCGGGCTAGCGGCATGCCTCTTTTTGGCACATCGATATCAGAAGTGGTTTGTGCCGCTGACCATCGCTATGCTCGCATTGCTGCTGGGTATGGCATTGACATTCTCGCGAATAACATGGATCCATATCGTGGTGGTCGGCCTGGTGGCCGGCATACCGCTTGGTGCAGAGGCAAAGGGGCGTGCCTGGCTGGCCAGGTTGCTTGTCCTAGTGAGCCCGCTGCTCCTCCTTGCCCTGGCATATCAGGGGTGGAATTGGATGATTGCATTCGCCAACGGGATATGGACCTTTGATTTGCCCGGGTCCATGGGCGAGCGCTTGCAGGAGGGGGTCGGCTTGCGTTCGTTACTTTGGAACCATGCTTGGCATATTTTCCTTGCCCACCCATGGTGGGGGGGCGGCTGGGGCGATTATGCCTGGAACCAATATGTGCAAACGGATACCCTCGGCCGAGTCGAGATGTCGATGAATGCGCATAATATCGTGCTCGATCTGTTGGCAAAGGTCGGCTTGGCTGGCCTAATTGCGGTGTTTGCTCCGCTCGCATGGTGGGCGTTTGACTTACGTAAGCGACTGCAGCACCCGGATGTGGCGTTCTTGTGCGCCGTGGTTGCCGTCATGATCGTGCATTCGTTGTTGGAGTATCCGCTTCACTATGTGTTCTTTCTGTTTCCGTTTGCCTTTGCTTTAGGGTATCTGGACGTCAAAGGGCTGCGCTTTCCGTCAAGCGGGCTAGCCTGGGCGCTTTCAGGGGTGATAGTAGTCTGTGGGGCGGCGCTTGTCGCACGTCTTTGGATCGACTATCGGGGCGTCGAGCGGCTCTATTTCACGCAGGATGGCGTTGCCAAAGAGTTGGTCAGGTACCAGGGCAGTGGCCAGATGCTGCTGGTGCCTTATGCAACGCTGGTTTTGGCGATGAACGCCTCGATCAATGGGGAAATGGCGCCCGTGATGGCAGCGCTTGAGCGGCAGGCCGTGCAGTTCTATCCGGGGCCGGCGACCGTCCAGCGATACGCTTTGGCGCTGGCGTTCCAAGGAAAGAACGAAGAAGCCGTAATCCATATCCGGCGTCTTCATAACCACTACTGGGGAGACTTCGCTGCACAGACGTCCGTGCTGAGGCAGGCATGCCAACGCAATGCCGATGGCTTGAAGACGTTCTGTTCACGCCTTAAATCGGAGAACCTGCTTGTCAGTGCAGATTGAGTAACGACGGCTCGCGGCCGGTCGCTTTTGTCGGTGCGTGCAGCGGAATCAGCGCCACAAACTTCTTCCACGGCAGCGCGCTTCATCTCGTCAAAAAATACGCGCTTGCGTGTACATCCGTTCGTTAGGTCCACGTTCAGGTCGGGTCTGTTTCATGTGCTCATTGCCCGCCGCAACCGGCTCTGTTTAGCATGTGGACCTTTGCCAGTTTTGACCACCATTCTTAGGTTCACGCCTCGCAATAAACAAGCGCTCCATCCGGGGCGCTTTTTATTGTGAGTGGCGTTTGCGTTTATTTGTATAAAAATTTGTTGCGATATACATGGATTGTCTTCAGTTCGATTAGGCTTTGCGATCTCAACAACGGATCTCAATAAAAGAGGATTGGTCGCTGGTTATCTGTACTTAAATCGAATCGGAGTTATCGACATGTTAAAACGTTGCATTGTTAGGCGGAATCAAAAGGGGTTCACACTCATCGAACTCATGATCGTTGTTGCGATCGTCGGCATTCTGGCGGCGATTGCGGTACCGGCATATCAGGAGTACACCATCCGAGCGAAGGTTACCGAAGGGCTCGTGCTGGCAGCTCAAACGAAAACGCTGGTGGCGGAGAACGCTATTGCCGGTCAAGCCAAATTTTCGAAAGGCGTATCGACTTTTTCTCCGACCAAGAACGTTTCGAAGCTGGAAATCAATGACGATACTGGTGAAATTTTGATCGCATTTGATCCGGGCGTCGTGCCGGATAACAAGAATAAACTGGTGTTGACGCCTTATTCCGATGGTGCAAATCTGGAGGCCGGAACGATTCCCTCTGCAGCAATTCAGTGGGTTTGTGCGGCTAACGGGAAAACGCCCCCGGATTCAGGTGTAACGCAGAAGACGTCGCCTACCTTGGACGCCAAATACGCCCCAGCCGAATGTCGTTGAACGCAGCTCATTGAAGCGAAAAAGAGCGTCTGAACGACGCTCTTTTATCGGCGGCACGAAAGCTTGTCATCCCGCCACCCACTCCCCCGACTTCCCCCCCCGCTTCTCCATCAGCCGCACATCCCCAATCACCATCCCCCGATCCACCGCCTTACACATGTCATAGATGGTGAGCAGGCCAACCTGCACCGCAGTCAACGCCTCCATCTCCACGCCCGTCTGCCCACGCGTCTCCGCGCGAACAGTGCAGCGGACACTGTGTGAAGCCTCATCCAACGCAAACTCGACCCCCACCTTCGTCAACGCCAGCGGATGACACAGCGGAATCAAATCCGACGTCCGCTTGGACCCCTGAATCGCCGCAACACGCGCAATCCCCAGCACATCGCCCTTCTTGGCGTTGCCATCGCGCACCAGCGCAAACGTCTCGGGCAGCATGCGGATCGTGCCGGTGGCCACGGCCACGCGGTGCGTGACGGCCTTGTCGCCGACGTCGACCATATGGGCTTGTCCGGCGGAATCGAAATGGGTGAGTTGCGACATGAGTGACAGCGCGTTTTGCGGGGCAGGGTATGAAGCGTTTTATGATAGCAAGCACCCGGCTTGCGGCGACGATGTGGCCGCGCTGATTCTGCTCTCCGTGCTCTCCGTATGACGCTTTCCATTTTTCGGCCGCGCGCTCGCAAGCTGACGGCTGCTATGTTGCTGTCGACTTGGCTTGTGCCGCTACCGTTGCCGGTGTTGGCGCAGGCGGTGGCGTCTGCGCCGGCGGCTTCGGTCAATGCGGCGCTGGGTTCTGCCGCGGCAGCCGATCAGGTGCAGAGCAACCTGAACCGCAGCGTGCAGATCGGTCGGCAGTCACCGTATCTGCCAAAAGAGCCTGCGGTCATTGACGCGCCAACGTACGAGTTACCCGACATGGGTGACCCGTCAACGGCGTCGTTGTCGCCCGAGATGGAGCGGCGTCTGGGTGACCGCGTGATGCGCCAGATCCGCCGTGATCCGGATTTCGTGCCCGACCCGCTGGTCACCGACTACCTCAACACCATCGGCTACAAGCTGATCGAAGCAGCGCGCCGGCAGCATGTGGCGGGCAGCACGTCGGCGTCGAGCTTCGAGTTGTTTGCGGTGCGTGATCCGGGCATCAACGCGTTTGCGCTGCCAGGCGGCTACATCGGCGTGAACACGGGCACGCTGGTGGCCACTGAGAGCGAATCGGAGCTGGCCTCGGTGCTCGGCCACGAAATCGGTCACGTGCTGCAGCGGCATATTGCGCGCGGGATCGATAAATCCGGCGAGTCGATGTGGATCGCTTTGGCGTCGATTCTGCTGGCCGGCCTGGCGGCCACCAAAAGCGGGGACGCCGCGCAGGCGCTGGCGATGGGCGGGCAGGCGGCGGCGGTGTCGAACCAGCTCGCTTTCTCGCGCGGCGCAGAGCGTGAGGCAGACCGCGTTGGTTTCACGCTGCTCACGGGCGCCGGCTACAACCCGGACGGCATGCCCGACTTTTTCCGCCGTCTGCAGCGCGTGACGAACATTGCCGATACCGGCGTGATTCCAGGCTATGCGCGCACCCACCCGCTGACTGGCGAGCGCATCGCCGATATGGAAGATCGCGCACGTGGCCTGCCGCACCCGCGCCAGCCGCGTCGGCCGGAGTTCGGTTTCGCCAAGGTGCGTGCGCGCGTGCTGCAGGAGACGTCGACGAGCGCCTATATCGATGTGCGCAATGCGATGCGCTCGCAGTTGTCTTCGGCGCCGGATGCACCGGTCGAGAAGCGCGCGGCGCTTTGGTACGGGGTGGCAGTTGCCAATCAGATGGCGGGGCGGCTGGACGACGCTGAACAAGCGCTGCTGGAAGCGCGGCGCTTGTACGGCAATATTCCCGGTATCACGTCGGGCAGCGTTGAGCTGGATGTGACGGCCATCGAACTGGCGCGCGCGCGAGGCCGTGCACCAGAGGCGCTGACGCTGGCGCGCGCGGCGCTTGTTGCGTATCCGCTCTCACGCGCGGTGGGCATTACCTATGCGCAAACGCTGCTGACCGCCGGCCGGGCCGATGATGCGATTCCGTATCTGAAAGACAAGACCCGCGAAGACACTGCCCAGCCGATCTGGTGGGACATGCTTGCGCGAGCCTACGCTGACAAGGGCTCGCGCGTCGAGCAGCACCGCGCCCTGGCAGAGAAGTACGCACGGGATGGGGCTTGGGGTTCCGCAGTGGAGCAACTGAAGCTGGCTCGCGATGCGGGGGATGCGGATTTCTACACGCTATCTGAAGTGGATGCGCGCTTGCACCAGATGGAGCGGCAATACCGGGAAGAGAAGGCGGAAGACAAGGCATTGCCAAAGTAAGGCCGGTCGGTGCTATTCCGTTGGCCGGGCTACGAAGCCGTAGCGCTGTGCGACTTCCGCGCGCGCAATCGGCTCAATATCGAACGTCCGGCCACCCAGACTCAACGTGCCCAGCGCGGCTCCGCACGCTGCTGCGTGCCATTGAGCCAGCGAGGAGAACGGCTCCAGGTCATGATCGTGCAGCAGGGCAATGGTTTCTTCTGCATCCCATCCGCTCACGCGGCCCGATAGCAGCACGCTACCGTGTTCGTCGACAAAACAGCCGGTGGGTGAGAACGCAGCGCTGGTGGTTGTCGTGAATGTGGCAGGCGCACCTTCTGCCGACAACCGCACAACCCACGGCGCGTAGTCCAGTTCGACAAACACCCGCTGCGGCCCATTTTGAAAGAACCAGCGCCCCGCATCGTCATGCGCGTAGTTGCGCACGATGAAGTCGACGAGCGCTGCGTGGCGAATCGGCTCGCCCGAGAGTTTGTTGGCTTGCGCATATTCATTGCGCATGCGCCATTGGCCGCGCCGGTCCAGCGCCAGCCAGCCAAAGCAGTTCGGCACGTTCGGCCACTTGGCCATGGCCTGACGGACGACGTCATCCACGGGCATCCCCTGTTTCTGGTTGGCGGCCGAGCACGTCATCAAAAAAGCGGAGGACGCGCGCAGGCATCCAATCAACGCGGCCCGCGTTGCCATGACGGAGGAGAAAGCCGACGTGGCCGCCGTGCAGCGGCTGATCCAGCACGATATCGGGCGACACGTCAGCCGGGCCGGGCAGATAGCGGCCGGGCAGGAACGGATCGTTGCGCGCGTTCAGCACCAGTGTCGGCACGCGCACCTCGCGCAGTACAGGTTTGGACGACGCGCGCGTCCAGTAGTCGAGCACGTCGCGAAAGCCGTGCAGCGGCGCGGTGACAAGATTGTCGAACTGGCCCAGGGTGCGCGTGGCCATCATGGCGGCGCGGTCGTACAGGCCGGGGTGCTGGTCGAGCTTGGCGTTGGCCTTGTCCTTGAGCGTACGCAGGAACATGCGCGTGTAGACCATGTTGAAGCCCTTGGATAACGCAGCGCCACCGGCCCGCATGTCCAGCGGCGCCGAGACCGTCGCGGCCGCGCTCACGTAGCGCGCATCGGTGCCGTGCTCGCCCAGGCAGCGCAGCAGCGCATTGCCGCCCAGCGAGATGCCGGCGACCAGCAGCTTGCGGCGCTGAGGCTGGCAAACCGTCTGGTAAAGGCGCTCCAGAATCCACGCGATTTCTGCGCCGTCGCCACAGTGGTACATGCGCGGCGCGAGGTTTATCTCGCCCGAGCAGCCGCGAAAGTGCGGAATCACGCCCAGCCATCGGCGCGCGCGCAGCGCATCCATCAGCAGCCGGGCGTAATGACTGTGCGAATCGCCTTCCAGGCCGTGGAACATGACGACGAGCGGCGCATTCGTGTCGGTCTCGTGCGTGGTCCAGTCGAGGTCGATGAAATCTTGGTCTGGCGTATCCCAGCGTTCTCGGCGATACGCGATGCGCGGAAAGCGCCACAGGCGCGCCGGCACGATCGTCTGTGCATTGCCGCCGATCAGCCACCATGGCGAGCGAAAGGCATGCGGCTCGAACGGCCCTGCGAGCAGGGCGCCCAGATTCAGTTCAAGGGGCGTGGTGCGGCGTGGCGGGTGGATCATCGGAGACAGACGGCAGCCACGCCAGGCGCGGCCGGCTTAGTGGACCGAGTGCGAGGTGACGGTGGCGATGGATGCCGCCACGCGCTCTTCCGCCGCCTGGCTGGAATGCACGTGGGCGATGCGCCAACCTTCGTGGTTCTGCATCAGCACATAGGTCGTGTGCACGTACAGGTCGGCCTCGGTGGCGGTGGCGGAGAAGCGCAGCGCCTCGGTCGCCTCGAAAATGGACACGCCCAGCGACGAATGCACTTGCTGGCCGAGGCATTCGATCCACACCGGGTTCTTCTCGACCAGCGCATCAAGGCAGCCGCGTAGCTGCTCGTGGCCGTGCAAGCGCTGGCCGTCGGGCAGGATGAAGCTTACCGAATCCTCATCCAGCCACAGCTTGAGCGCGCCATCGGCATCGCGGCGCTTGAGTGCATCGCGATAGGCTTCGAGGATGTCCTCGGCGGCTTCGAACAGGCGGGCAAATCGTGGCATGGCGGTGGTGTGGAAGGAGAGCGTTACTGCGGCTGCAACAGCCGGCGCAATTCATGAAACACCATCTCGGGGCCGATGTCGCGCAGGCAGCGCAGATGGCCCAGCGGGCATTCGCGCGCGAAGCACGGACTGCACTCCAGATGGAGCCACATGATACTCGCAGCGGGCGACAGCGGCGGCGTGTGGCGCGGGTCGCTGGAGCCGAATACGGCCACCTGCGGGCGCCCCAGGGCGGCGGTCACGTGCATCAGGCCGGAGTCGTTGCAGATGGCGGCTTCGGCGCGGGCGAGCAGCTCGATGGCTTCGTCCAGCGAGGTCTCGCCGCACAGGTTGCGCACGAACGGGGCGCGTTCGACGATGGCGTCGGCCATCTCGCGGTCCTTGCCCGAACCCAGCGCGACGATCTGCGCATACGGGAACGAGCGGCGCAGCATCTGCGCAAGTTCGGCAAAGTGTTCGGCGGGCCAGCGCTTGGCGGGGCCATATTCCGCACCGGGGCAGAAGGCGATCAGCCGCGCGTTGCCGGGAATGCCGAACTTGGCGGACGTGGCGGCCACGCGCTGCACGTCGACGTCCAGCTTCGGATCAGGAAGCGTGTCGGGCAGCTTGGCATGCGGCTTGAACGCCAGCGCCGCGTAGTGCTGCACCATCGGCGGACGCGCGTTCTTGGGCGGATTCGGGTAGCGCACGTTCAGCACGCCCAGGCGCGATTCCCCCTTGTAACCAATACGCAGCGGGATACCGGCCAGCCACGGGATCAGCGCACTCTTGAACGAGTTTGGCAGCACGTAGGCCGCGTCGAACGTCTCGCCCTTGAGCTGCTGGGCGAACATGGTGCGGCTGCCAAGCTGCAGCTTGCCGTGGGCGAGTTCGGTCGGCAGCACGCGGGCGATTTCCGGCATGCGCGCGAGCACAGGCGCCACCCACTTGGGGGCGATGGCGTGGATCTGCGCGCGCGGGTGGCGCGCCTTGATCTGCGCAAACAGCGGCTGCGCCATCAGCGCATCACCGATCCAGTTGGGGGCAACGACGAGGATCTTGCGCATCATCGATTCGCCGGCTGGAGGTTGCCGGCCGGGTGACGCTGGTCCGTCGGCGGGTGAAGACGGCTCAATGGTGGCCCTTCAGTTCAACGCCGGGGGCCAGCTTGTAGACGGTGCCGCAATAGGGGCACTTGGCTTCGCCCGTGTCAGCGATGTCGAGGAATACGCGCGGGTGGTAGTTCCAGGCCGGCGTCTTGGCGGTCGGGCAATGCAGCGGCAGGTCGTCTGCGCCGATTTCGATCGTGGGTGCGGTTTGCGTGGTCATGATGAGTGAGGAATGCTGGCGCGGTCTGAGCAGCTCAGCCACGCCCTGAATATGGGCCGCAGGTTCAAAAACCGACAAAGGCGAAATTGTAAGGGGTGGGCGCAAGCGCGCCAACGCCGATTGTTGCAGTGCGTGGCGCTTGGCACGAATCGCCACGCAGGGCAGGGCACAGGCGCATTGTCGTTAAGCGGATGCTTAACATCAAAAGTATAATCGTGCGTTTCCTACGAGCCACCCATGTCGCCCCCGACGTTCCTGCGCGCCCGCGTTGCCGGCTGCTACCCTTGCCCGGTTGGCCGAAAAGAGTCTGATTCGCCACTTTTGGGGGCGTCATGGCGTTAGTCCGCTGGGCGGCGGCATTGCAGCGCCGCTGGCAGGCCATCGATCCCGCTGAGCGGGCCGGCTTCTTTGCCGGCGTGCGCGCCTACATGCCGTCGATGCCGCCGGTGCTGGCCTGGGGGCTGGTGACCGGCGTGGCGATGAGCAAATCGGTGCTGACCATCCCACAAGCCATCGGCATGACGATCTTCGTTTATGCAGGGTCGTCGCAGTTGGCGGTGCTGCCGCTGCTGGCGGCGGGGTTGCCGATTTGGACGGCACTGCTGACGGCGTTCATCGTGAATGTGCGCTTCATCATCTTTAGCGCCGGGCTGATGCAGCATTTCGGGCATCTGCCGTTCGTCCGGCGCGTGGTTCTGGGTGTGTTCAACGGCGATCTGCCCTTCGTGCTGTTCACGCAGCAGTACCCCTCGGCTGCCCCGCAGGCAGGCAAGGAGGGCTATTACTGGGGCATGGTCCTGCTGAGCTTCGTTGGCTGGCAGGTGTCGTCCATCCTGGGCATCGTCGCGGCGAGCCTGTTTCCTGATGCGTGGGGTCTGGCGCTGGCCGGGACTCTTGCGCTGATTCCTGTCATGGTGTCGACCATTCGTAGCCGCGCCACGCTCATGGCGGTGGCGGTGGCGGCGGTGCTGGCGCTGGTTGCCTTCAAGCTGCCGTATCGATTGAGCCTGGTGATTGCCGTCACTGGCGCGATGGCCGCTGGCCTGGCTGCCGACGAAGCCGCCGCCCGCCTGCAGTGGCAGCGCCGCCGTGGCGCGCGCCCTGTTGCCGAAGAGGACGACGCATGAGCGCGCTCGAAATCTGGCTGGTGATTGCCGGCATGACGGTGGTGACGATCATCACGCGCTCGCTGTTTCTGATCGTGGGTGACCGCGTGACACTGCCCATGCGCATCCAGCACGCGCTGCGTTTTGCGCCGGCCGCCGCGCTGATCGCCATCGTGCTGCCGGATCTGCTCTGGAACCATGGCCAACTGGACCTGACCTGGACCAACCCGCGCCTGATGGCCGGCGTTGCCGCCACCGCGTTCTATGTGGCGACGCGGCGCATGCTGGGCATGATCTTTGTCGGCATGGGCGTCTTTACTGTGCTGCGTCTCTGGGGATGAACATGTCAGGCTCCAATCGCAACGGCGTGATCTTCGCGTTTCTGGCCTACACGATGTGGGGCCTGTTTCCGCTGTACTTCAAGCTGCTCAAGGCGGTGTCGCCGGTGGAGATTCTCTCGCACCGGGTGATCTGGTCGTTGGCCGTGATGGTGGTGATCCTGCTTGTGAAGCGGCACTGGGCGTGGCTGTGGGCGCTGCGCACGCAGCCGCGTGTGGTCGGGCGCTACGCAGCCAGCACCAGCCTGCTGGCCGCCAACTGGCTGACTTACATCTGGGCCGTCAACCATGACCACGTGCTCGACGCCAGTCTGGGCTATTTCATCAACCCGCTGGTTGTGGTGATGCTCGCCGCGGTGGTGCTGGGCGAGCGGCTGCGGCCGGTGCAGTGGATTTCGGTGGCGCTGGCGGCGGCCGGGGTGGCGTGGCTGACCTGGCAGGCCGGCACGCTGCCGTGGATTGCGCTGGCGCTGGCGTTTTCGTTCGGGTTCTATGGCTTGCTGCGCAAGACTTCGCCGCTGGGCGCGCTGGAGGGGCTGACGCTCGAAACGCTGCTGCTGTTTCCGCTGGCACTGGCCTATCTCGGCTGGCTGGCTTTGCAGCACCAGAATGCCTTTCTGGTTGCTTCGCCGGGCATGCAGTTGCTGCTGGCGCTGGCCGGCCCGCTGACGGCGCTGCCGCTGCTGCTGTTTGGCGCCGGCGCGCGGCGTATTCCGCTGTCGCTGCTGGGTTTGCTGCAATACGTGAGCCCGACGCTGCAACTGCTGCTGGGCGTGTGGCTCTACAACGAGCCGTTTGCGGGGCCCAAGGTGGCGGGCTATGTGCTGATCTGGGCCGGTCTGGCGGTGTATTCGGCCGAAGGCTGGATGCGGCTGCGCCGTCGCACGCCGCTGCCGGCCTGACTTACGCGCATTGCTCCGCCGGACTCCCATCAATCGGGCTCGGTAAGATGGTCGAGCCCGGAAGGTTTAGCGCACGGGTGTCCGCCAAGAACGCACGTTTTGACCAGTCGCATCGGGTAAAATCGCCGTTTTCCGCGATCCTTCCGTAGCTGCCATGCCTCACGTCCTGCGTCTGTCCGATCTCATCTCCGAAGGCAAGCTTGCCGGCAAGCGCGTCTTTATCCGCGCTGATCTGAATGTGCCGCAAGACGATGCCGGCAACATCACCGAAGACACGCGCATCCGCGCCTCCGTGCCGGCCATCCAGGCCGCGCTGGACGCTGGTGCCGCCGTGATGGTCACCTCACACCTGGGCCGACCGACCGAGGGCGAATTCAAGCCCGAAGACTCGCTGGCGCCGGTCGCCAAGCGCCTGGCTGAGCTGCTTGGCCGCGATGTGAAGCTGGTGCAGAACTGGGTCGACGGCGTGGACGTAGCGCCCGGCCAGGTCGTGCTGCTGGAAAACTGCCGCGTGAACAAGGGCGAAAAGAAGAACAGCGACGAACTGGCCCAGAAGATGGCCAAGCTGTGCGACGTCTATGTCAACGACGCCTTTGGCACTGCCCACCGCGCGGAGGCCACCACCCACGGTATCGCCAAGTTCGCGCCCGTCGCCTGCGCCGGCCCGCTGCTCGCAGCTGAACTGGATGCGCTGGGCAAGGCCCTGGGCCAGCCGGCCCGTCCGCTGGTCGCCATTGTGGCCGGCTCGAAGGTGTCGACCAAGCTGACCATCCTGAAGTCGCTGGCGGACAAGGTGGACAACCTGATCGTCGGCGGTGGCATTGCCAACACGTTCATGCTGGCTGCCGGCCTGAAGATCGGCAAGTCGCTGGCTGAGCCGGATCTGGTGGGCGACGCCCGCGTCATTATCGACATGCTGGCCGCGCGCGGCGCATCGGTGCCCATTCCCGTCGATGTGGTGTGCGCCAAGGAATTCAGCGCCACTGCGGTTGCCACCGTCAAGGATGTGGCAGACGTGGCGGACGACGACATGATCCTCGACATTGGTCCGAAGACGGCCGCGCAACTGGCCGCACAACTGAAGACCGCCGGCACGATCGTGTGGAACGGCCCGGTCGGCGTGTTCGAGTTCGATCAGTTCGGTAACGGCACCAAAGTGCTGGCCGAGGCGATTGCGGCCTCGTCGGGTTTCTCGATTGCGGGCGGCGGCGACACGCTGGCTGCCATCGCCAAGTACAACATCGCCGATAAAGTGGGCTATATCTCCACCGGTGGCGGTGCGTTCCTTGAGTTCCTGGAAGGCAAGGCTCTGCCGGCCGTGGAAGTCCTGGAGCAACGCGCGCAGAGCCAGGCTGCCGTCGCCTGATCGCAGGCGCTGCGCCCATCCCCACCACAATAACGAGACGCCACCACCCATGACCCGCGCTACCAAGATCGTCGCTACGCTCGGCCCTGCGTCCAGCACGCAGGAAGTTCTGATCCGCATGATCTCGGCGGGGGTGGACGTGGTGCGGCTGAACTTCTCGCACGGTGCGGCGCAGGACCACATCGACCGCGCGCAGCTCGTGCGCGAAGTGGCGCGCTCGGTGGGCCGTGAAGTGGCCATCATGGCCGATCTGCAGGGCCCGAAGATCCGCGTCGGCAAGTTCGAGAACGGCAAGATCACGCTCGAACCCGGTGATCGCTTCACGCTCGACGCCCGCTGCGAACTGGGCAACCAGGAGCGCGTCGGCCTGGACTACAAGGAGCTGCCGCGCGACGTTGGCCCTGGTGATCTGCTGCTGCTCAATGACGGTCTGATCGTGCTGCAGGTCGAGCGCGTGGTGGGCGAGGAGATCGAAACCACCGTCAAGATCGGCGGCGATCTGTCCAACAACAAGGGCATCAACCGTCAGGGCGGCGGGCTGTCGGCACCGGCGCTGACAGCCAAGGACATGGAAGACATCAAGACCGCGATGGCGCTGGGCGCCGATTACGTCGCGGTCAGCTTCCCCAAAAACGCCACCGACATGGAAATGGCGCGCCAACTGGCCGCTGTGGCCGGCGCGCCACACAACCACAAGACCCGCATGATCGCCAAGATCGAACGCGCCGAGGCCATCCGGCCAGGCGTGCTCGAAGAGATCCTGGCCGCGTCCGACGGCATCATGGTCGCGCGTGGCGACCTGGCGGTGGAAGTGGGTAACGCGGCTGTGCCGGCGTTGCAGAAGCGCATGATCAAGCTGGCGCGCGAAACCAACAAGCTGGCCATCACCGCCACGCAGATGATGGAATCGATGATCGTCAACCCGGTGCCGACGCGCGCCGAGGTGTCGGACGTCGCCAACGCCGTGCTCGACGGCACCGATGCGGTGATGCTCTCGGCCGAAACCGCTGCAGGCCGCTACCCGGTCGAGACCATCGAAGCCATGGCCGCCATCTGTGTGGAAGCCGAGAAATCGCAATCGGTTCATCTGGATGCCGACTTCCTCGACCAGACCTTCAGCCGCATCGACCAGTCGATCGCCATGGGCGCGTTGTTTACGGCGCACCACCTGCAGGTCAAGGCGATTGCCGCGCTGACCGATTCCGGCGCCACCGCGCTGTGGATGAGCCGCCACGGCATCAACATCCCGATTTATGCGATGACGCCCAACGTGGCCTCGCAGCGCAAGATGGCCCTGTACCGCAATGTGCAGTCCCTGCCGCTGGCCAATAGCGCCGACCGCGACGAAGCACTGCACCAGGCCGAAGAGCTGCTGGTCGCGCGCGGCGTCGTGCAGCGTGGCGACTTCATCGTCCTGACCGTCGGCGAGCCGATGGGCCAGGCCGGCGGCACCAACACACTCAAGATTGTTCGCGTCGGCATGCACTGACGCCCACGACGGAACGCCGGTTGCTACGTCTGTCAGACGCCCACGCGTTCCTGAGACCGAATACAGATCGATCCATAGGAGAAAACCATGCCACTCGTCTCAATGCGCCAACTGCTGGACCACGCCGCTGAAAACGGCTACGGCTTGCCGGCATTCAACGTGAACAACCTGGAGCAGGTCCAGGCTGTGATGGAAGCGGCCAAGGAAACCGGCGCTCCGGTGATCCTGCAAGCCAGCGCGGGCGCCCGCAAGTACGCCGGCGAGTCGTTCATCAAGCACCTGATCCAGGCGGCTGTCGAAGCCTATCCGGAGATTCCGCTGGTGATGCACCAGGATCACGGCCAGACCCCGGCAATCTGCCAGGGCGCGATCGACCTGGGCTTCGGCTCGGTCATGATGGACGGCTCGCTGCGCGAAGACGGCAAGACCCCGGCCGATTTCGACTACAACGTCGACGTGACGCGTCGCGTGGTCGAAATGGCGCACAAGGTTGGCGTGACTGTCGAGGGCGAACTGGGCTGCCTCGGCAATCTGGAAACCGGCGAGGCTGGCGAGGAAGACGGCATCGGCGCTGAAGGCAAGCTCGACCACAGCCAACTGCTGACCGATCCGGAAGAAGCGGCCGTGTTCGTCAAGGCCACGCAGCTCGACGCCCTGGCCATCGCCATCGGCACGAGCCATGGCGCCTACAAGTTCTCGCGCAAGCCCACCGGCGACATCCTGGCGATCAGCCGCGTGAAGGAAATCCACAAGCGCATTCCGAACACCCACCTCGTGATGCATGGCTCGTCGAGCGTGCCGCAAGAACTGCTGGCCATCATTAACCAGTACGGCGGCAAGATGAAGGAAACCTACGGCGTGCCGGTCGAAGAAATCCAAGAGGCCATCAAGTACGGCGTGCGCAAGATCAACATCGACACCGACATCCGCCTGGCGATGACGGGCGCGGTGCGCAAGTTCCTGGCCGAAAACCCCGACAAGTTTGACGCCCGCGAGTGGCTCAAGCCCGCGCGCGAAGCGGCCAAGCAAGTCTGCAAGGCGCGCTACATCGAGTTCGGCTGTGAAGGCCAGGCTGCCAAGATCAAGCCGGTCGGCCTCTCGGTGATGGCACAGAAGTACCAAAGCGGCGATCTGGCCCAAGTGGTGCAATAAGCATTTCGCGTCACATCTAGCAAACGGCTGGCACTGCGCCAGCCGTTTTGCATTGCATGGGCCACGTATAATGCTGGCCTTCCACGTTTTCTTATTTCCTCCCGGGTTCCGCCGTGTCCGCTGCCCTTAACAACCCCGCTGCATCCTCCGCCCTTTACGAATCGTCGATCACCAGCCTGCCGTTGCTCGGCCGTGGCAAGGTGCGCGAGAACTACGCTGTCGGCGACGACAAGCTGCTGATGGTCACCACCGACCGCCTGTCGGCATTTGACGTGATCCTCGGCCAGCCGATTCCGGACAAGGGCCGCGTGCTCGCGCAGATGTCGGACTTCTGGTTCAACAAGCTGCGCCACATCGTGCCGACGCACGAGACGGGCATTGCACCGGAAACCGTGGTGGCCCCGAACGAAGTCGATCAGGTGCGCGGCCGCGCCATCGTGGTCAAGCGCCTGAAGCCGATCCTGGTGGAGGCCGTGGTGCGCGGCTATCTGGCCGGCAGCGGCTGGAAGGATTACCAGGCCACCGGCTCTGTCTGCGGCGTGCATCTGGCTCCCGGCCTGCAGAACGCGCAGAAGCTGCCCGAGCCGATCTTCACCCCTGCCGCCAAGGCCGAGATGGGCGAGCACGACGAGAACATCTCCTTCGATGAAGTCGAGCGCCGCATCGGCGCTGAACTCGCCGCGCAGATCCGCGACGTGAGCATCCGCCTGTACAAGGAAGCCTCCGATTTTGCCGCCACGCGCGGCATCATCATCGCCGATACCAAGTTCGAGTTCGGCCTGGACGAGAACGGCACTCTCACGCTGATGGACGAGGCGCTCACTGCAGATTCGTCGCGCTTCTGGCCGGCCGATTCGTATCAGGTCGGCACCAACCCGCCGTCGTTCGACAAACAGTTCGTGCGCGATTGGCTCGAGGCCGTGCGCATCGACGGCAAACCGTGGCCGAAGACTGCGCCGGCGCCGCAACTGCCCGCCGACGTGATCGAAAAGACCGCCGATAAGTACCGCGAAGCACTGACCCGCCTGACCGGCGAATCCCTGCGTTAAGGAGCCGACGATGACTGCACCCGAATCGGCAACCCAGGCCGCTCCGCTCGTTGGCGTAGTGATGGGCTCCAGCTCCGACTGGGAAGTGATGCGCCATGCCGTGGACATGCTCACGCAGTTCGGTATTCCGTTCGAGGCGCAGGTCGTCTCGGCGCACCGTATGCCGGACGACATGTTCCGTTACGCTGAAACCGCGCGCAGCCGGGGTTTGCGCGCGATCATCGCCGGTGCCGGCGGGGCAGCGCACCTGCCGGGCATGATCGCTGCCAAGACGATCGTGCCGGTGTTCGGTGTGCCGGTGCCGTCCAAGTACCTGCGTGGTGAGGATTCGCTGCTCTCCATCGTTCAGATGCCCAAGGGCATTCCGGTGTCGACCTTCGCCATTGGTGAAGCGGGTGCGGCCAATGCTGCGCTGGCGGCCATTGCCACCATCGCCACCACTGACACGGCGCTGGCCGACAAGCTCGAAGCCTTCCGCGTGCAGCAGACCGAAGTGGCGCGCGGCATGACACTCCCTGTGCACGGCGTCTAAGTAACCTACGACCCCGACGACCTGATCCATGGCCGACGACCTGAACCCGCGCCTAGCGCAAGCCCACACCGCGGAATCCCGCGCGCTGAACGTTCCCAACGCGATCCTGCCCGATGCCTGGCTGGGCATGCTCGGCGGCGGCCAGCTCGGCCGCATGTTCACGCATGCCGCACAGGCAATGGGCTACAAGGTCTGCGTGCTGGACCCGGACCCGAACAGCCCCGCCGGCACCATCGCCGAGCGCCACCTGTGCGCCGGCTACACCGATGAAGCCGCACTGGCCGAGATGGCCGCGCTGTGCCCAGCCGTCACCACTGAATTCGAGAACGTGCCCGCGCTGGCGCTTGATCGCCTGGAGCAGCTTGGCGTATTTGTTGCACCGCGCGCCAATTGCGTGTCGATCGCGCAGAACCGCATCGCCGAGAAAAAATTCTTCGCGCTGTGCGCCGCACGCACCGGCATCCACCCCGCGCCAAGCTGGGTGATCGAACACGAGGCCGACATCGAACAACTGCCGGCCGACCTGCTGCCCGGCATTCTGAAGATTGCCCGCATGGGCTATGACGGCAAGGGCCAGGCGCGCGTCTCGACGGTTGAAGAACTGCGCGCTGCCTGGGGCGCCATGCAGCACGTGCCGTGCGTGCTGGAGAAGATGCTGCCGCTCGCGTATGAGGTGTCCGTGCTGGCCTCTCGCGGCGCCGATGGCACCACCGTCACGTGGCCGCTCGCCGAGAATGCGCACCGGGACGGCATCCTGTTTTCGACGACCATGCCCTCGCGCAGCGTGTCGGACGACATCGCCGCGCGCACGCGTGCCGCCGCGGCAATGATTGCCGAAGAGATGGGCTATGTCGGTGTGCTGTGCATCGAGTTCTTCGTGCTGCAGGACGGCTCCCTGGTCGCCAATGAAATGGCGCCGCGCCCGCACAACTCCGGCCACATCACCATGGATGTGTGCGAGACGAGCCAGTTCGAACAGCAGGTGCGCGCCATGGCCCGCCTGCCGCTGGGCAGCACACGGCAGCATTCGCCGGGGCGCATGCTGAATGTGCTGGGCGATGTGTGGTTCGAATACGGCCTGGAGCGCACACCTGCGTGGCATGAAGTGATGGGCCACAGCGGCGCGAAGGTCCACCTGTATGGCAAGGCCGACGCCCGCCCGGGCCGCAAGATGGGTCACGTGAATTGCGTCGGCACCTCGCCGGAAGTGGTGGATGAAGCCTTCCGCCACGCCGCACACGTGCTCGGCCTGCAGCCGGACTGAGCGCCGGGATTCAAGACAAGCAGCCATCATGCACAAATCGACCACGCCCTGCGTCATGCCCTCGCGCGAACGCCTCGACGAAGCCGCGCGCAGGCTGGAGGCGGGCGAACTGGTCGCCTTCCCGACCGAAACGGTCTACGGTCTCGGCGCCGATGCCGAAAACCCGCAGGCTATCGCCAAGATCTACGCGGCCAAGGGCCGACCGTCCAATCACCCCGTGATCGTGCACGTGGTGGATGGTGCTGACATTTCCTATTGGTCCGACGACGTTCCGGGCATCGCTCTGCAACTCATCGAAGCCTTCTGGCCGGGGCCGCTCACGCTGATCCTGAAACGTGCATCGCACATTCCTGCGGCCGTGGCGGGCGGGCAGGACAGCATCGGGTTGCGTTGCCCGTCGCATCCGGTGGCGCAGGCGCTGCTTTCGCGCTTCAAGCGTGGGCGCGGCGGTATTGCGGCGCCGTCAGCCAACAAGTTCGGCCAAGTCAGCCCAACGACTGCGCAGCACGTGCGCGATGAATTCGGCGATGCCGTGTTCGTGCTCGAAGGCGATGGCGTAGACGTGGGCATTGAATCGACCATCATCGATCTCTCGCGGCTGGATCAGAGCATTGGCCCCGTCTTGCTGCGCCCGGGCGCGGTCACACCCGAAGATATCGAGCGCGTGACCGGCGAACTGCCGGCGTTGCCCGATGCTGCTGCACCACGTGCTTCCGGCACGCTGAAGGCGCATTACGCGCCGCGCACGCCGCTGTATCTGCTGCCCGCCGCCGACGTACCTGTGCGCTTGGCGGCGCTGCCTGCGGATAAGCGCATCGTATGGTTGGGCGCTCCCGTGGTACTGCGTGATGGCTGCGACCAACGTATCGCCCCCGCCACACCCGCCGCTTACGCCAATGCGCTCTATGCGCTATTGCGTGAACTCGACCGCGGCGGTTACGACGCCATCTGGGTGGAAACCCTGGCCGACACGCCCGCCTGGGCCGCCGTCAACGATCGCCTGCGTCGCGCGGCCGCCGCGTTCGCTGCTTAGTTCGAGTCTGGCCTCTAATTCTTCCGGGGCGCGTGTTCGTCGAACAGCCGTCTGTCTCGCTACACTTGGGCGTTGTGTCGTTCCGCGTGCTTCAAACGCGCACGGCGAGGTTACGCACCGCGGCACCACAGACCATAAAAATTCCATACGGGAGACAGACATCATGAAGTTGCGTCAATGGATGGGCGTCGTCGCTTCGGCGACCCTGGCCTTGGGCCTGGCCGCTTGCGGCGGTGAAACCGATCAGAGCGGCAACAGCAACGTCGCCAAGGTTCAGCGCATGGTGGTATTCGGCGACAGCCTGAGTGACGCCGGTACCTATACGCCGGCGGCAGCAGCCGTGGGTGGCGGTAAGTTCACCACCAACCCTGGCCCCATCTGGGCGGAAACTGTGGCTACGCAACTCGGTGTGGCGCTGACGCCGGCCGTGATGGGCTATGCCACCTCGGTGCAGAACTGCCCGAAACCCGGTTGCTTCGACTACGCACAAGGCGGCTCGCGCGTGACCGACCCGAACGGCATCGGCCACAACGGCGGCGCCGGGGCACTCACGTATCCGGTCAAGCAGCAGCTCGCCAACTTCTACACGGCCAGCAACAACACGTTCAACGGCAACAACGACCTGGTGTTCGTGTTTGGCGGCAACAACGACATCTTCTACTGGGCTGCCGCTGTGGCGACACCCAACTCGGGCGTGACGCCGGCCATTGCCACCGCACAGGTGCAGCAGGCTGCGACTGATCTGGTCGGTTACATCAAGGACATGATCAGCAAGAACGCGACGCAGCTCTACGTGTTCAACCTGCCCGACAGCAGCCTGACGCCGCAGGGCGTGGCTGGAGGCGCGGCGGGGCAGGCGCTGCTGCATGCGTTGGTTGGCGCATTCAACACCACGCTGCAAACCGGTCTGGCAGGTACCAGTGCTCGCGTGATCGATTTCAACTCGCAACTGACGGCCGTGATCCAGAACGGCGCAATGTTCGGGTTCGGCAATACCAGCGTGCCGGCTTGCGATGCGACCAAGATCAACGCACTGGTGCCGGGCGCGGGCGGTAGCTCGCTGTTCTGCTCGGCCAACACGTTGGTGGCCACGGGCGCAGATACGTCCTACCTGTTCGCGGATGGCGTGCACCCGACCACGGGCGGCCATCGCCTGATCTCCAGCAACGTGCTGCAACGCCTGCTGGCTGACGCTGTGACGCATTGATCGAGCACCACTCAGCAAGAGCGCCCGCGTGAAGCGGGCGTTTTTTTTTCCGCGATGCTTGCGCGGCTTCGCGTCGGCAGTCCAGCAATGTCACCGCCAGCCTTGTCAGCGTGGCCTTGAGCGCGTCGTTTTGCGGCGAAACGGCGAGCCCCCGCTTGAAGCAGACCTGCGCCGCATCCGCACGCCCAGCTTCCACGTGCAGAGGCGTGGGGAGCGGAGCAAAAAAAAAACCGCGCCAGGCAGCGCGGCCGATAGACGGAAAAACATGTTGTTGGAAGGGGGCTGGCGAAACACTGGATCGCCCTATCATAGCCACGTCGCCCCGCCCGGATGTTAAGCGGGCTTCATATGCTCGCGTTGGCCAGTTGCTGCGCGGCAAACTGGTACACCGCATCTACGTCGTTCAAATCGAGCACGGTCAGGCCTTCAGGCGCTTGCACGGCATCGGGCGTATCGGTGGCCACTGCCACCACGCCGCCAATGTCTGGCCACAGCGGCGGACGGCCCAGCGAAGGGCGGAAGACTTCGATTTTCGGGAAGGTACTGCGCTTGTAGCCTTCCACGATGACGAGGTCAGTGCCGGGCGAGAGCAGCGCCAGCACGTCGTCCAACTCCGGCTCCCGGGCATTGGCGTATTCGCGCATCAGCACGAGGCGTTCGCCGCCCACCAGCACGACTTCTGCGCTGCCGGCTTCGCGCATGCGGTGCGAATCCTTGCCGGGTGAATCGAGATCGAAGCCATGGTGCGTGTGCTTGATGGCGGCCACGCGGCGCCCGTCGCGCACGAAGCGGGCGATGAGCTGTTCGACGAGCGTGGTCTTGCCGCTGCCCGACGTGCCGGTGATCCCCAGCAGCGCTTTGCGTGCAGTTGGCGTGTTCTGCGTGCTCATCGTTGTGCGCCCTGATAGATCCATTGCAGCAGCGCGTCGTGCGCTGCCTGGCCGCCGCTGGCGTTCGGGTGGTTGATCATGCTGACCACCACGAAGCGTTGGCCGCCTTCGCCTTCCACATAGCCGGCGATGGCGCGCACGTCATTAAGCGTGCCGGTCTTGATCTCGGCGTTGCCGGCCACGCCAGCGCGTGTGAGGCGGTTGCGCATGGTGCCGTCCACGCCAACCACGGGCAACGCATCGCGCAGCACGCCACCGTTCGGGTTGGCATCTGCCTGTTGCAGCAAGCGCCCCATGTTGCGTGCGCTGATGCGCTCCACGCGCGACAGGCCCGAGCCGTTCTCCAGCACCAGCTCGGGCATCGTCAGGTTCTGGTTGGCGAGCCAGCGGTTGATGACGTCTGTCGATTGGCGCACCGACGCGGGTTTGCGGCCAATTTCCGCGCCGATGGTGAGGAATAGCTGGCGCGCCATCACGTTGTTCGAATACTTGTCGATGTCGTGCACAACTTCCGACAGCGGCGGCCCGTAGTGCGTGGCCAGCAGAACGGCCTGACGCGGCACCTTGCCCTCGCGCAGACCGGGCGTGAAGCGCGTCGTGCCGCCGGCCTGCTGCCACAGCGCCAGGAAGCCGCCCCAGATGAAGTCGGCATGCGTGAGCGCGGCGATGTTGTACACGCGTTCGCCGCACGCGGCGGCATAGCGGCCGTCGAAACTGGCGAGCACGTGGCCATCGGTCTGGGTGGTGATGTTGGCGCCAGACGTCGTTTTCCAGTCGCCGCAGCCGCCGCGTGTGGTGCGCAGTTGGTTGTCGATCTGCAATTGCGCCAACGGCGGAGATACATCGACGTTGACCGCGCCGTTGCCGGCGTCGGGCGATAGCGTGAACGTCAGTGTCTTGAACGAATACAGCAGCGCATCGGGCGCCACGTTGTACGCACGCGCGCTGTCGCCATCGAGCGGTGGCGCTTCGGACAGTCCGCTCTCGAAGTAAGTGCGGTCCAGCACGATATTGCCGGCCAGTTCGTCCACCCCGGCGCGACGCACGCCGGTCACCAGCTTGACGAGCTCTTCCGGAATCAGCTTCGGATCACCCTGGCCGCGCAGATACAGGTTGCCGTTGAGCGTGCCATTGACGGGCTGGCTGTCAGCGTAGGCCGTGGTTTTCCAGCGGAAGTCCGGGCCGAGCAGGTCCAGCCCCGCGAAGGTGGTCAGCAGCTTCATGGTCGACGCCGGGTTCATTCCCGTGTCGGCATTCCATTGCAGGATGGGCGTGGCGGTGCCGGTGCGGATCACGAACACGCTCACCGCATCCAGCGGGATGTGCGCGCGCGCAAAGGCCATCGCCACATTGGCGGGCAGTCCGGCGGGGTTGTGCACGGCCTGGCGCGCCTGCGAGGCGGTGGCGCGCGGTGCGGCGGGTGCTTTGGCCTTCTTGGCGTGGGCCAGCGGCGAGGCCGCAACAGCGAAGAGCACCGCGCAGGCAAAGGCGCTGCGCGACAGAGTCAGCAAACGGGTCGGACGAATTCGGGCCATCGGCGGGGGCAGAGTGGGGCGCACACACGTGCGCCAAGTGCGGACGCAGGCATGTTAACGCAGCCACCCCGCACTTCGGCCGACAAGCAATGGGGCCTTCCCCGTCCAATTCTTTAAGAATCGTCAGCGTGTGACGGTTCAGTCATCGGCGCCGATGCGCTTGCGCATGTCGGCGGTAACGGATTGACGCGTGCTGGCGTAGTCGGCCCATGGGTCGGCCTTGAGCTTGGCGAGCCGGTCCGGCAGCGTGCGCAGCGTCCACTGGGCAGACGACTGCAGCCCCGCCAGTTCGTCATGGCGGATCGGCACCGATACGGGTAACCCCACCCGCGCACGCACCGAATAGGCTGCCACCGTGCTTGCACCGCGGTTGTTGCGCAGATAGTCGATAAAGATCTTCCCCACGCGGTTCTGCGGCCCCATCTTGGCGACGAAGCGGTCGGGGAACGTGGCCGCCATATGCCGCACGACGGCCTGTGCAAAATCTTTGAGCACGTCCCAGCCGGCGGCCTCACGCCGCATGAGCGGCACCATCACGTGCATGCCGTGGCCGCCGCTGGTTTTCAGGAAAGCCTTCAGGCCCAGTTCATCGAGCAACGCGAGCGTGAGTTGCGTGGCTTCGATCACGCGCGTGAAGGGCAGTGCCGGGTCGGGGTCGATATCGAAGACGATGCGGTCGGGTTGTTCGATGCGGTCGGCCAGCGCGTTCCAGGTGTGGAATTCCACCGTGCCCATCTGCACCGCGCCGACCAGCGCTTGAGGCGAACCAATCGCCAGCAGCGATGCGTGCCCCGGGTCCAGCGACGGGTCGAGTTGCGTGATGCCCGGCAGCTTGAGCGCCGCCGCATGCTTCTGGAAGAAGTGCTCGCCATCGATGCCATCCGGCGCGCGCACCAGCGAGACGGGCCGGTCGTGCAGATGCGGCAGCATCCAGCTCGCCACGCTTGCGTAGTAGCGTGCGAGATCGGCCTTGGTCGTGCCGCTGGCCTTTTCGATCACGCGCGCCGGGTGTGTGATGTCCACGCCTGCGATGCGCTCTGCGCCTGGGTGCACCTTGCGTTCGGTCGCTTTCATGGCGCGATTCTCCTTGCGGGCCGCGCCAGTTGCGCCGGCAGACTTGGCAGTTTCGCGCACGATGCTGCGCGCAGGTTTGTCGTCGCGCAAACCGTGGAATACGGCCTGTCGCACGATGCCTTCGCGCGTCCACTCCGCAAAGGCGATCTCGGCCACGCGTTCCGGTTTCACCCATTGCACGTCGCGGGCATCGGCGCCAGTGGGTGGGTTGGCAAAAGGTGGCGTGTCGATGCTCAAGCCGCGCAGTTCATGATGCAGAGCGCGCAGGCTTGTCTCGTTGAAGCCGGTGCCGACGCGGCCCGCATAGCGCAGTGCGCCTGCATCGTCATACACGCCGAGCAGTAGCGCGCCAAAGCCGCTGCGGCTGCCCTTGGGTGCGCTGTAGCCGCCGATCACGAACTCCTGGCGTTGCCCGCATTTGAGTTTGATCCACGCGGGGCTGCGGCCGGCGCGGTACGGCGCATCCGCGCGCTTGCCGATCACCCCTTCGAGCGACATGCTGCATGCGGAAGAGAGCAAGTCTTCGGGCGCCGCCTGGAACGTGCCTGAGAACAGCACGGCGTCGCGGTCCAGGTCGCCCGGGGCCGCATCGAGAATGCGTTGCAGCAGCGCCCGCCGTTCGCGCAGTGGCACGCCACGCAAGTCCATGCCGTTGCAGAACGGGATGTCGAACAGGTAGTACGCAATGCGGTCAGCATGCGCGGTTTCAAAGGCGTTCTGCAGCGCCTGAAAGTCCGGCACGCCGCGCTCGCCCATCACCACGACTTCGCCGTCGAGCCACGCTTCACGCAGGCCCAACGCATGCAGCGTGCGCGCCTGGCGCGGCAGCTTGGCTGTCCAGTCGTGGCCATTGCGGCTGAACAGGCGCACGGTGCTGCCGTCAATGCGCGCGAGGATGCGGTAGCCGTCGAACTTGACTTCGTAGTCCCATTCGCCATGCGCAGGCGGTGCATCGACCAGTGTGGCGAGCTGCGGCGCCAGCGTTCTGGGCAACGTGCCGGGCACGGCACCGTCAGGCGGCTGGACTTGTGCCGGCCCGGTTCGCCGCGCCTTGCGGCTATCGGCGCGGGCTGGGGGTTTTTCGCCGACGTTCTCCCCTGTGATGACGCTGGCGGGCATGGCCTGTGTCACGTCGTAGTCGCTTGCGGGGCGGACCTGATCGTCGCGCTCTTTGATCAGCAGCCACTGTTCTTTCGGATGCTTGCCGGTGCCGCGCAAGTGCGTGCGCACGAGCGCCCACGCGCCGTGCAGCTTCTCGCCGTCAAGATCGAACTTGAGCTTGCCGTCGCGGTATGCCTTGCGTGGGTCGCCATGCGGGCGCCACGTGCCGCGATCCCACACGATCACGTCGCCGCCGCCGTACTGGCCTTCGGGGATGTGGCCTTCGAAATCTGCATAGTCGAGCGGGTGGTCTTCAACATGCACGGCGAGGCGCTTGTCGGCCGGGTCCAGGCTCGGGCCTTTCGGGACGGCCCAGCTCTTGAGCGTGCCGTCGAGTTCAAGCCGGAAGTCGTAATGCAGCCGTGTTGCGTCGTGCTTCTGGATGACGAAGTGCAGCGTGCCATTGTCGCGGCGTTCGTCGGCCTTGCGGCGTGCGCCCGCGGGTTCGTTTGTCTGCGTGAAATCGCGCTTGCGGCGGTAGTCGGCAAGATGGTTGGCGAGATGGTTGGCGAGGGGGCGTGGCATGGTGTCAGCTCCGTCAGGCTACGCGCGCTTGCGTGTGGCCGTCTTGCGCGCCGTTTTGGTGGCTGCTTTGGTGGCTGTTTTGGTGGCCGCTTTGCGTGGTGCCCGCTTGCGCGCCGCGGGCTGTTCCGCTGCTTCGTCGTTCGATGCGCCTTTGCTCTTGCCGCGCTTGGCGAGGCTCTGACGCAGCAGGTCGGTCAGGTCAATCACGTTGTCGGTGCGCGGCGCCGTGTGTCCTGTTTCCACGGGTTCCACCGATTCCGTGCGGCCGGCGCGCACCTTGCGATCAACCAGCGCCAGGATATCGTCGCGAAACGTGTCGTGGTATTGCGTCGGGTCCCATGTGCCGCTCATGTCGTCGATGAGTTTTTCGGCCATGTCGATTTCCTTGGCCGAGAGCTTGGCGGCCTTGGCGCGCTCTTCCGGCACGTCCAGTTCCGACCAGTCGCGCACTTCGTTGGACCACCGCAGCGTATGCAGCACCAGTACCGGCCCCAGTGGAATCAGTGCCGCCAGATGCTGCTTGGTGTGCAGCACCACGTTGGCCACGCCAATCTTCTGCGATCGCGCCAGCGCCTCGCGCAACAAGGCGTAGACCTTCTCCCCGCGCCGGTCGGGCGCAAGAAAGTAGGGTGTGTCGAGATAGAGAAACGGAATCTCCGCCGCATCCACGAAGGTCAGCAGATCCACCGTTTGCGTAGAGACCGGGTTGGCGGCGCGGATGTCCTCGTCGGTGAGGATCGCGTAGCGGTCTTTCTCGTAGGCGTAGCCGCGCACAATCTGCTCGCGTGGCACTTCCTTGCCGGTGGTTTTGTTGATGCGCTTGTAGCCGACGCGATCCATGGTGCGGCGGTCGAGCCAGTCGAAGTCGAGGCCGTCGCTGCGGGTGGCCGGATACAGCGCAACCGGAATGTGGACGAGGCCGAAGCTCACGGCGCCCTTCCATATCACGCGGGGCATGGCAGATCTCCCGAAGGCGGTGATGTGCGTGGTGACGCAAGCAGCATACCCGCATGGCTTAGCGCGCACGGTGCGCGTCATACGTTCTTCAGCCGGGCGCGGTAGCATGACGCCTTTGCGGTGCAGCACGTTGCGCCGCGTATTTCTCAGCAGTCCTTCATGTCTTCCGAATACGTTCAATCCGCCGGCGCATTGCAACCTCGCCGGCTTCCCCTGTCAGCCCGCGCGGCGACGATGGCGCTTTTTTTCGTCAACGGTGCAACGTTTGCGACCTGGGGCATTCACATCCCTACGGTAAAGGCCCGCTTCGGGTTGTCCGAGGCGTCGCTGTCGCTGGCGATGTTTGTGGTGGCGGCCGGAGCGATCCTCTCGATCAAATTCGTGGGCCGTTGGGTCGCGCGCGTCGGCACCCAGCACGCCAGCATGCGCGGAGGCATCGCTTTCAGCGCAATGCTCGCGCTGATCATGCTGATGCCCACTTACCCAGTGCTGCTGGTGGCGCTGTTTCTGTTCGGCATCAGCACCGTTGGGTTTGATGTGGCGATCAATGCACAGGCCACCACGGTGGAGGCTCACCACCACAAGCCCATCATTTCATCGCTGCATGGCATGTTCAGCCTCGGCGGCATGGTGGGTGCGGCCTTGGGCGGCGTGTTGTTGGAGTTGGGCGTATCTGCGGCGGTGCATTGCGGTGGCATGGCATTGGTCTTGATGGCGACGGCGCTGTGCGCAGGGCCGTTCATGCTGCCCGATCACGTGCATGCAGAAGGTGAGACCGCACACCCGACCACCGGCCGCACGCTGTTCGTGCTCGGTCTGCTGGCTTTCCTGGGGCTGTTGGGCGAAGGCGCAATGTACGACTGGACGACCGTGTACATGCGCGAGATTGCGCAATCGCCCGAAGCCATCGCCAGCGCGGGTTATGCGGCGTTTTCCGGTGGGATGGCGCTCGCGCGCTTTGGCGGCGATTTTGCACGCGGGCGCTGGGGCAACATGCGTGTGCTGGGCGCCAGTGGCGTGCTGGCAACGGGCGGCATCCTGCTTGCCTTGTTGTGGCCCGCCCCGACTGCTGTCCTGGCAGGTTTTGCGCTGATGGGTGTGGGCGCAGCCAACATGGTGCCGATCTTCTTTATCACCGCCTCGCGCCTGCCGGGCGTGCCGGCGGCCGAAGGTATTGCCACCGTGGCGCGCTTTGCCTACGTGGGCTTGCTGATCGGCCCGGTCATCATCGGGCTGATTGCGCATCGCTCTGACCTGCGCTGGGGGTTGTCGGTGGTGGCGCTCACTATGGCGCTGATTGCGGTGGCGGGGCCGCGTGCGATCCGCCAGCCGGAGCCTCGTTAAACCCCCTCGCTTCTGCCAAAAAAATAAGCAGTTTCTGTGCGTTGACTTTCCTGTGCGCTTGCCATAGCTTACGGCGAGGAGAGGGGGTTTTCCGGCGCCGTTGCCAACGAGCCAGTTGCGCACGACATCGGGATGCGTTCAAAACGAGGCTGTGCCATCAGCCCAAACGACCCATAGCAAAGGAGCTTCAGATGCCGTACAAACGTCTTACCCTCGTGGCAGCGGTAGCTGTCTTGGCAGCCATCGGCACCGTGGCCCACGCGCAGACTGACCAGAAGAAGTTCGACCCCTATAGCCAAGGCGCAAAAGCCGGCGACAAGTTTGACCCGTATAGCCAAGGCGCCAAGGCTGGTGACAAGTTCGACCCATACTCGCAGGGCGCCAACAAGAACGACAGCACCGCCAGCGCGCTCAACCCGGGCGCCCAACCGGCCAATGTGGAGAAGGGCAAGTACGACCCGTACACCCAAGGCGCCAAGGCCGGCGACAAGTTCGACCCGTATAGCCAGGGTGCCAAGGCTGGCGGCAAGTTTGACCCGTACAGCGAAGGCGCCAACAAGAAGGACGCGCCCAAGCAGTAAGCCCGTGCCGATCGGGTTCATGAAGACGCTGATGCATCGCCCGATGCATCGGCGTTTTTCTTTATGGCGTGCCGCTGCAGCCCTGGCGGTGGTTACGTTGGCGTTGCCCGCGCATGCGGCGGGGCTGTGTTCTGCGCCGTGGGTGCATGACGGCAGCCGCGTGCGCCTGGACGGCAACGGCAAGACGCCGATGATCGTCGAGTTCACGCTGCATGACGTCAACCGCGACATCCAGGATGGCTGCGAAATCGGCCTCCACATCTATGCAAAGTCGGGCCTCGTCGCCTTGGGTGGCCGGCCGATCGAGACGGTGCAGGAGCATCAACTGCTGGTGGACGAAGCCGGCGTGGTCACGCGCGTGGTGAGCATCAATGGCAAGGTGTTTGCGCAAAGCGAGCATGCCGATCTGGTGGGCACCGTGAGCACCGCCATCTCCGGAATGTTCCTGTACGGCGCGGGCCTTGCACCTGAGGCCGAGATGCTGCCGGGCGATACGTACGAATCGAGTTTCGATTTCGATGTGGTATCGCCGCGGGTGGGTATTTCTGTGGGGCGCATGCGTGCCGAGCACGCCAGGGTGGAGGTGTCGGAGCGCGAGGTGGGCCCGCCGCAGCCGATGAACACCGTTGTTGGCCAACTGCAGTGCCGGCCGATTCGTTACACGCGCACGGCCCGGCTCGGCGTGCTGCGGCTGGGCAATGAAACGATCGAGCCTGACCCGACCGTCGCGCATATCACCGATTGGTACTGCCCCGAGGCAGCCGTGGTGATGCGCCAGGAGGTCGAGCAGCACGGCCAGACGCAAGTGATCGACGTGGTCGAACTCACGCGCTAGGTGCTCTGCCGTGCGGCGTCGAAATTTACGATGCCCCCATCAAACCGGTACACACGTGCCACCGTGAACGGCGCTTGCGGCGCAGGCTGCGAGAACAGCGCGATGTGGTCGATGGGCATGGCCGCTGGCAGCACCACACGTGTGGCCTCCAGCGCGCGATAGCACGCAAGCTGCTCGGCACGGCCGAGCCGCCCGGTGAGCGTGATGTGGAACGTGAACGTGCCAAACACGTACGGATAGCCCCAACGCTGCAGATGACGCTCCTGCGCATCCGACAGGCCTGCACGGCGGCGGTGTGCGAGTTCTGCGGGCGGTGGCGGCGCGCGGAAGGCATCGAACTCGCCGACACACGCATCGGCCAACTGGTGGAGCGTGTCGCGGGCCGGATCACCATGACGCAGGCGCCACGCCAGAAAGCCGCGCAGCGTCTGCAAAGCCGGCTCGATCATGAAGGCTTGCTGCTGCGGCGCGAACTGGCGCAGGGCGGCGTCCAGCTCGTCGACGGTGCGATCGCTCGCGAGGCGAAACGGCGGCTTGAACGTCGCGTGCAGGCCGTACTGGCGAGGCGCTTCGGTCCAGCGGTCGAGCGTGGCGAGGTCGATGCGGGCTTCGCGCACGAACGACTCGCGCTGATCAGCAGGGATGGTTGCGTTGTGCCGCGCGCAGCGGCCAAGCCAGCGTGTGCCGAGCCCGTACCACGGCTCGGGCGGCAACAGGTAGAGCGCGTACCGCCACGCTGCGGGCAGGGGTGGGAGCGGGGGCAGAGGCATGTCCATGCTGGCGCTCAGCCGATCAGCGGCAGATGCCCGCTGGCATGGCGCAGTCGGCCGCCCACGACGGCAGCCACCACGCGCGGCAGGCCGGGGCGGCGGTCGTCCACCACGATGGCATCTGCGCGCAGGCCAGGCGCAAGCGCGCCACGATCCGTCAGGCCAGCGGCTTGCGCCGGATTGGCGGCCACCAGCCCCCACGCGTCGGCCAGCGGCACCACTCCGCGCTCGGCCAGCTTGAACGGCGCGGCCAGCAGAGCGGGGTAGTAGTAGTCGGATGCCAGCACGGTGCCCAGCCCCGCCGCCACCATGGCCCCCGCATCGGGCGCGCCGTGGTGGCTGCCGCCGCGTACCACGTTGGGTGCGCCAAAGACGATGTGTCCGCCGTGCGCGCGCGCCGCCTGCGCAACGTCTTCGGTCAACGGAAATTCTGTGACGGTGCAGCCGTGCGCGTGGAAAGTGTTGCGCGTGGCAATGTCGGGCTCGTCGTGCGAAGCCATGCAGATGCCGTGTTGCTGTGCCGCCCGCGCGAGCGTGCCGGTCACCTCGTCAAGCCTCGTGGCGTTGCCTGCGGCGGCGTTCAGACGCGCAAGGAATGTGTTGATGTCGCATTCGGCGCGATCGGCGTATTGTGCGAGCTTGCGCGCGTCGCCCAGCTTGTTGCGCATCATGGGCAGGTGATCGTTGAACGACAGAAAGTGCACGCGGCCGGCGTGTATCCACGCTAGCGCATCGGCAACGCCGTCGGCGTGGTGCAGCTCGAAGCGCAGGTGCATCAGGTGCTGGGCCCCCAAGTGCGGGCGCATGGCGTCGAGTGTGTCGAGCATGTGCAGAGCATAGGCGCGGCCCCGCAAGCCGCCCTCCCAGGAGTACGTCACGCCGTGGAATTCGGTCGTGATGCCGTTGGCGAGCAATTGGCCGTCAACGTCGGCCAGCGCGGTTTCGTAAGGGAAGGCCACGCCGGGGCGTGGCATGACGGCGCGCTCGAACGCATCGCCGTGCAGATCAATAATGCCGGGCAGGACGAGCAGGTCGCCGCAGTCGATCATGCCGCGCGTCGGGTTGGCATCACACGCGGCGATATGCCCATCGCGGAACTGCACGGCAGCTACCGCCAGACCTTCGGCCAACAGAGTACGTCGCGAAATCAGGCCAGCCACGTGGCCGACGGAAGACGAAAACGATTGCATAAGGCCAACTTGCGAACAGTTGCGCTGGGACGTCGTGCGGGCATTGTGCCGCAACTGGTGTGCCGCTTATCCGCACATTGGCCATTTGCCCCACTCTGAAGTGGGGAGAGGCAGCCGAACGCCTTAACTTTCCCGACACGATGGTCGATATCGTTGAAAAGAGCCCTGATATGGACGCCACCTCTGCAGAGCGACCGGACCGTCCCGAACCGGACGTGATTGACCAGGACAGCCCCAGGCCGCTGCCGCTCGCTGACGACCGCTACGAAGCGCTTGTCCGGCAAATGCCGGATACGCTCTACATCGTGGCGGACGACATCATCGTTTTCATCAACGAGGCGGGCGTTCGGCTGTTTGGCGCGCAGTCGGCGCGCGATATCGTCGGCCATGATCTGAACGAGTTTGTGCACGACAACTCGACGCACCTCGCCCGCCAGCGCCGCGAGTGGATGGTCGCGCACGGCGCGGGCCTGCCGCCCGTAGAGCAGACTTTGCTGCGCTGCGATGGCACGCCGGTGGAGGTGGAAGTGCTCTCCGCGCCGGTGCAGCTTGGCTGGCGCACCGCCATCCAGGTTGTGGCGCGCGACATCACCCAGCGCAAGCAGGCCGAGCAGGCCCTGCGCGAATCCGAAGCCAATTACCGGGCACTGGCCGCTGAGACCGCACGCGCCAAGGAATTGCTGCGCTGCGAAAAGACAGTGCTCGAACTGAGCTCGCGCAATGTGCCGATGCTCGATCTGCTGGCCGAGGTGTGCCGCCTGGTTGAGACGTTGCTCGATGACGGCGCGATGTGCTCGGTGCTGCTGTCCGGTGATGGCGAACACATCACGCAGGCTGTGGCGCCGTCGCTGCCGTACATGCTGTCGGAGGTGCTGCTGGGTATGAGGATCGGCCCGGCGCATGGCTCGTGCGGGACGGCCATGTTCCTCAACAAGCGCGTGATCGTCGAAGACATCAGCGCCGACCCGCTGTGGGACGACTACCGCGACATCTTTGCGCCGCTGGGCCTGCGCGCATGCTGGTCCACACCCATTCGCGGCGACAACGCCCAGATGATTGGTGCGATGGGCATCTACTACGACACCCCGCGCGCGCCCACGCCCGACGCCATGGGGCTGCTCGATGGCATTACCGATATCGTGGGTGTGGCGGTGCAGAAGGCGCGCATTGCGCGCGACCTGCAAGAGAGCGAAGAGCGTTACCGCCTGGCCGTCGACAACCTGACCGAAGGCATCGTCGTGCAATCGGCGGACGGCGTTATCCTCGCGTGCAACCCGAGCGCGCGGCGCATTCTGCGGGCGGGCAACCTGTCGCCGGTGGGCACCAGCCATCTGGCGCTGATGCGCCGGTCCTTGCGGGAAGACGGCAGCGAGATCCCGCTCAACGAACGGCCCACACGCGTGGTGCTGGCCACCGGCCGGCCGCTGCTGGGCCTGACCGTTGGGCTGGAACTGGTAGACGGCGACATCGTATGGGTGCACGAAAACGTGCTGCCCATCGTGCGCCCTGGCGACGACGCACCGTCAGCCGTGCTCATCTCGTTCAACGACATCGGCCCGGCGCGCGCGGCACAGCAGCAACTCACCTTCCTCGCGCAGCGCGACGCGCTAACCGGTTTGTATAACCGTGCGTTTTTCTCGCAGCGCATGCAGGCGGTGATGGAGCAGGCCGCCAGCCAGGCGCGCCAGGTTGCCGTGCTGTTCCTGGACCTGGACGGCTTCAAGAAGGTGAACGACACCGCCGGCCACGAAGCGGGCGACCATCTGCTGCGCATCGTCGCGCAGCGCCTGTCTGCCTGCGTGCGACAGAGCGATACGCTGGCGCGTCTGGGCGGTGATGAATTTGTGGTGCTGCTCGACAACGTGCGCTCGTTGAGTGAAGCGGAGCGGTTGGCCAAGCGCATCGTCCATTCGATCGCGCAGCCGTTTTCAACAAGTGGCACGGAGTACTACCTCGGCGCGTCGATCGGCATTGCGCTGTACCCCGAGCACGGCAACGATGCCGCCACGCTGCTGCGCTGCGCCGATGCGGCCATGTACAACGCCAAGCAGAACGGTCGCAACCAGCATCGCGTGTACACCGCGCGCCTGTCGCAGCGTGCGCAGCGCCGCTTCCAGTTGGAATACCACCTGCGCCGCGCGCTGACTGCGGGCGAGCTGTCGCTGCGCTTCCAGCCCATCGTCGATGCCACGTCGATGGACATCGTGGGTGCAGAAGTGCTGCTGCGTTGGCATAGCGCCGAGTTGGGCGATGTGTCCCCCGCCGAGTTCATTCCCGTGGCCGAAGACGCCGGGTTGATCGGCGACATTGGCGAATGGGTGCTGGCGCAGGCGTGCCATCAGGCCGCGCACTGGCGTGCCACCTGCATGCCGGATTTCTTCATCGCCGTGAACCTGTCGCCGCGCCAGTTTGGCGACGGGCTGGTGCCGACCATCTCGCGTTGCCTGACCGAGGCCGGCCTGCCTGCGCGCGCGCTGGAGATGGAGATCACCGAAGGGCTGCTGATGCGCGATACCGCCGCAGTGATGCCGATGCTCGATGCGCTGACGGCATTGGGCATTCGCATCTCGGTCGACGATTTCGGCACGGGGTATTCGTCGCTGTCGTATCTGCAGCGCTTCCCGATCGACAACCTGAAAGTGGACCGCTCGTTCGTCTCCGGAATTCCGCGCCATCGTGATTCGGTGGTGATTTCGCGCGCCATCGTGGCGATGGCCGCGTCGCTGGACATGACCGTGACGGCCGAGGGCGTTGAGACGCTGGAGCAGGCCGAGTTTCTGCAAGCTGCCGGCTGCGACAAGTTGCAAGGCTTCCTGTTTGGCCCACCCATGACGGCCGCTGCCTACGAGGCCAGGCTGCGCCGCGACCAGCCTGCGCAGGCATAGTGCTGCGCAAGGCCCGTGTAATGCCCCCGTAAGTCAGGGCGGGTAGCGTCACTCAAGCCTGCATGCGTTTGCGCCGATACACCCTGTAGAGGGTCGCTCGCGCCTTGCGCGAGCGCGCACAAAACAACAACGACAACTGGAGACCACCGCACGTGAAGCCATTCGCCTGGGGCCGCGGCCCGAAAGCCTCTTCCGAACTCGTCGCCCGCATTGCCGAAGAGGCCGGCCGCGTGGGCATGGGCATTTGTGAGGTATCCGGCAACGTGGAAGACGTGGCCGTGCGCCTGCGCCGCCAGGCCGATGTGTTTGACCAATTGCGCAACGCTGCCGATGTCACCATGCGCGGCAATCACGATATCGCCGTGGCAGCGCGCCATGCGCGTGAAGTGGCATCGCATGCCAGCGGGGAGGTGAGCGATTCACGCGCCACAGTGGACGCATCGCTGCGCGATATTCGCGAGCTGGCCGTTGGCGTGGCCAGCATGGAGCAGCAGATCGCGGCGCTGCGTGAAGCGTTGATCCACGTGGCACAGGCATCCGAGCAGATTTCGCAGATCGCCAGGCAGACCAACCTGCTGGCCATCAACGCTGCCATTGAAGCGGCGCGCGCGGGGGAATCGGGCCGCAGTTTTGCGGTTGTTGCCGGTGCGGTCAAACAGCTTGCCGGCCAGACCGCAGAGGCCACGCAGCGCATTGAAACCACCCTGGCCGACTTGTCTGGCCAGACCGACAAGCTGATCGGCGACAGCAGCGCGAACGTGGCACGCGCCCAGCGTGTGGATGCAGGCACGCAGGCGATTGGCGCGGTGATTGGCGTGGCGGGCGAGGCCATTGCGCGCTTCGACGCCGAGGCCACCAGCATTGCCGAATCCACCGCTGCCATCGAAGGCGAATGCGTGTCGCTTGCGCGTGAGGTGGATGCGATGGCCGAGGGCGTCAGGCAATCGAGCCACAACATCGACAACGCGCAGCAGCAGCTCTCGGGTTTGCTGGGCGCGTCAGAAACGTTGATTCGGTTGACGGCCTCAACGGGTGTGCGCAGTGCGGATACGCCGTTTATCGAAGCGGTGCAGGCTGCGGCGGGCAAGATCAGCGCGCTGTTTGAATCCGCGTTGGCGCGTGGCGATATCAGCGAGGGCGACTTGTTCGACCGCGCGTATGCGCCGGTGCCCAATACCGATCCGCCGCAGCATCTGACGCGGTTTACGACGTTCACGGATCGCGTGCTGCCTGCGGTGCAGGAGCCTTTGTTGACGCTTGATCCCCGCGTGGTGTTTTGTGCGGCGGTGGATACCAATGGCTATCTGCCGACGCATAACTTGAAGTTCTCGCAGCCGCAGGGCAGTGATGCGGCCTGGAATGCGGCCAACAGCCGGAACCGGCGGTTGTTTGCTGACCGCACTGGCCTGGGCGCTGCACGCAATACCGAGGCGTTTTTGTTGCAGACCTATCGCCGCGATATGGGAAATGGCACGTTTGCGATGATGAAGGACGTTTCTGCGCCGATCTATGTGAAGGGACGGCACTGGGGTGGGGTGCGGATGGGCTACAAGGTGGCGGGCTGAGCGCCAGGGTGCATTGAGGGGTTCTGGACATCGCCTTTGATGTTCAGAACGGCAGTGGTTGCGTTCGGAACTCCATCGGTGCGGTTTGGAACCTTGTTGGTGGGGTTCTGGCGTTGGTGGTGTCCTTCTGTCGTGCCAAAGAAAGTCAGCAAAGACAGGCGCGCCCAAAAATCCACGGCGCCATCTGCGGCAGGAACGTCAACGGCCAAACCGCCGTGGCGCTTGGGTTGGCGCCACGGCGGTTTCTTTGAGGGGTGGGTGCGGGTGCTCGGTGCTTAATGCTTGCGCGTGCCGAGGATGACCAGCACCGCTGCACCCAACTCCAGCACGGCGACAAAGTACAGGCCGGCCGACAGGTGGCCGGTGCTCGTCTTCAGCCAGCCGATCATGTACGGCGCGACGAAGCCTGCCAGGTTGCCGATGGAGTTGATGAGTGCGATGCCGCCTGCGGCCGCGGTGCCCGCCAGGAATACGGCCGGGATCGACCAGAACACCGGGAACGCGGCCAGAATGCCGATCGCTGCCACCGTCAATGAGATCAGTGCCAGCAACGGCGAGCCCAGCGTTGCGCCTGTCGCCACCAAGCCGGCGCTGGCGATGAGGGCGGCCATGGCGCAGTGCATGCGGCGTTCGCCGGTGCGGTCAGAATGTGCTCCGTTCCACACCATCGCAATCGTGCCGGCGATGAACGGGATGGCCGAGATCAGGCCGATGTGGAAATTGCCCTGCACGCCCAGTTCCTTGATGATCGACGGCGTCCAGAACGCGATGGTGGCGTTGCCGCTGACCACGCAGAAGTAGATCGCGGCGCAGATCCACACGCGGGCATTGGCCAGTGCGGCGCCAAACGAGGCGTGCTTGGCAGGGTCGCGGTTTTCCGCTTCAACGGTGCGGATGACGGCGTCTTGTTCGGCGGCGGAAAGCCACTTGGCCTGGCGCGGCGTCTCTGGCAGCCAGGCCAGCACGGCAAAGCCTGCCAGCACAGAAGGAATGCCTTCGAGCAGGAAGAGCCATTGCCAGTTGGCCAGGTGCCCCACGCCTTCCATGCGGCTCATGATGAAGCCCGCTACCGGGCCCCCCACCACGCCCGCAATCGCAAACGACGTCATAAACAGGCTGTTGATGCGCGCGCGATGTGCGCTGGGAAACCAGTACGTCAGGTACAGCACCACGCCCGGGAAAAAGCCCGCTTCGAAGATGCCCAGCAGGAAGCGCATCACGTAGAACGACGTTGGTGTCTTCACATAGATCATCGCCATCGAGGCCAGGCCCCACAGTATGGTGATGCGCGCCAGCGTTTTGCGTGCACCGATCTTTTCGAGCAGCAGGTTGCTCGGCACTTCAAACAGGAAGTAGCCGATGAAGAAGATGCCTGCGCCCAGGCCGTACACCGCTTCGCTGAACTGCAGGTCTTGCAGCATCGACAGCTTGGCGAACCCGACGTTGACGCGGTCGATCCACGCGAGGATGAACAGCACCACCAGGAACGGCACCAGCCGATACGCAATGCGGCGATAGGTGACATCCAGCTCGGTGCTGTGGAGCGGTTTGCCTGCGGGTTCTGCCGGATCGGCTTGCAGGGCTTGGGTTTGCGACATGGTTTCCTCCAATGGCGTGAGAGCTTGCCTGCGCTTCGTTGTGCCGCTTGGGTGTGCGAAACGCAGGCACGAGTTGGGCCCGGCGCGTCTGTGCGCGCGCCTTTGATGTGGCTTACGGAAACCGCCTGCGTGGCCCGGACGCCGGCGGGGGTGTTCTGGCTAGCCGGTCAACGCAGGGCAGCCTCCACCGCCCGGCCGACGCGCAGGATGCGCGCGTCGTCGCCCGCCAGACCGCAGATCGACAAGCCGACCGGCAGTTCGCTGGCGGCCTCGTTGGCGATATGCACGGGCAGCGTCAGCGCGCAGCCATCCAGGAAATTGATCACGCTCGGGTTGCGCAGCGTGAGTGCGTTGGTGCGGAAGAACTGCGCGTCATCGGTTTCGAGCGGCGCGACTTCGGGCGGCACGATGGCCACCGTCGGCATCAGCCATGCATCGAAGTTGCTTAGGCGCTTGCGCGCGGCGGCAATCATGCGTACGCGTGCGTCCATCACGTCGATGTAGGCAGCGGCGCCCATCTGTTCGCCGCGGCGGATGCGTGCCGCAACGCGCGGGTCGTATTGCGCTTCGGCGCGCGCCAGCAGCGGGCGGTGCCATGCGTATGCCTCGGCTGCCGTGAGTCCGCCGCCGCTGTTGATCTCGGGCAGTTGCAGCAGCTCGGGGAAACCGAAACGCACGATGTGCGCGCCGGCGCGTTCAAGCCGTTCCAGGGCGCGGTGGAATGCGGTGGCGACCGTGTCGTCGAGGTCCGCGCCCACGTAGTCCTGCGTGACGCCAAGGCGCAGGCCGGCCAGCGGCACGGCGTCGGTATCGAGCGTCTCTGCGCTGAGGATGGCATCGACGATGGCGCAGCAGTCGACCGAGTTGGCCAGCGGCCCACCCGAGTCGAGCGAGGTGGACAGCGGAATGCCGCCCATCATCGGCACGCGGCGCGCGGTGGGTTTGAAACCGGTCAGCGCGCAGAAGGCCGATGGGATGCGGATCGAGCCGCCCGTGTCGGTGCCGAGCGCCGCCACGGCCATGCCGCCCGCAACCGTAACCGCACCGCCCGAGGTGGAGCCGCCGGCGGCGCGCGTGCCGTCGGCCGGCGTGCGCGGCGTACCGTAGTGCGGGTTCAGGCCCAGGCCCGAGAACGCGAACTCGCTCATGTTGGTGCGGCCGAGCAGCACCGCACCGGCCGCGCGCAGGCGCGCGACCGCGGTGGCATCGGCGGTGGCGGGGGGCTGATGCGCCAGTGCGCGCGAGCCGGCCGCCGTCACCTGGCCCGCCACGTCAAACAGATCCTTGATCGACACCGGCAAGCCTGCCAGCAACGACGGCACATTGCCCGCCGCGCGCGCGGCATCGGCGGCACGCGCCATGGCACGCGCCGCTTGCACATCGAGACTCACATAGGCAGCGCCATCGGCAGCCCGATGCGCCTTGGCGCGCTCCAGCGCGGCTTCTGTCAACGCGACACTGGTGATGCGGCCGGCAGCCAGTTCAGCGGCCAGCGCGCGGATCATGTTCGGGCGGGGCGTCATCATGCGGTGGTCTCCGATGTTTCCGATTGGGTGGGGTGCTTCAGCCCTCGACGGGCAGAGAGTCCACAGCATACTGGTGACGCAGTTCGCGCCCCGACACCGGATCGATCAGCGCCATGTTGAAGGCTTCGCCAAAGCCGAGTTCACCGATGATGGGCTGCGTGCCGCCGAACATGGCGGTGCCCACCGGCAGGGTGTCGGCGCCGGTGTAGCGGCGGATCAGGTCACGCGGGTCGAGCATGCGCGTGACGCCGCCCTCCTGGTACAGCGCGGTCTGGCCGTCGCGGGTGCGCCAGGTCTTCATCTGCAGGCTGTCCCAGTGATCAGCCAGCGCGTCGAAGTGCCACACGTCACGGCTCACGGGCTTGGCGCACATCTGCTTGGAGACCGTTACGCCATAGGCTTCGACCTTGCGGTCGGTGTGATCCGAACCGATGCCGACCAGCAGGCCCATCGGCGTGGAATACAGCACGAATTCCGCTTCGCCCGACGAATCGGCGCCGGGAATTTCCACGCGGGCATCGGTGGTCAGCAGCGAGGCCGACACGCGATAGAAGCACGGCACGCGCGCCGGGCGCGCTACGCCAATCGCTTCCAGTTCAGCAATGTGGTGTTCGACGGCTTGGGCATCGCGGCCGGTCCAGCCGGCAATGACGAGGTGGTCCACGGTCACGTCGATGGGGCCGTGGCCGATCAGGTTCAGGTGCAGCGTGGTCATGCGGGAATCCAGTAATGCGTTGAGGCGGAAAACGACGATCAGAGCGTGCGGATGATCGTGCGGCGGAACTCGTCGATGTGCTCTCGGATGGCCTCGCGCGCCGCGGGCACGTCGCGGCGTTCCAGCGCATCGAGCACGGCGAGGTGCTCGTCGTACACGTTCTGCAGGTGTTGCGGCTCCGACAGCGAGAGGAACCAGAACCGCGCCTGCTTTTCGTGCAGCCCGCGCAGCAGTTCGGCCAGCACGCGGTTGCGCGAGGCGGCAGAAATGGCGAGGTGGAACTTGAGGTCCAGCGCCGCGAGCGCGGCAATGTCGCGGTGCTCGATCAGCGCGGGTGATGCATCGACGATGGCCCGCATGGCTTCGAAATCCGCCGGGTGGGCGCGCTCGGCAGCGAGCGTCACGCAAAGAATCTCGTTGGTGGCGCGCACCTCGATCATGTCGAGCACGTCATTGAGCGATAGCGGTGTGACCAGCACGCCCTTGCGCGGCAGGATTTGCACCAGCCCCTCGACCTCCAGACGATGCAGCGCCTGGTGGATCGGTGTGCGGCCCAGGCCGAGCAGCGCGCCGAGCTGTGCTTCGTTGAGCGGCTCGCCGGGGCGGAATTCGCACGCCATGATGCGGCGCTTGATTTCGGCATAGGCGAGTTCGCGCATGGCGGCGCCTTTGGGAGCGTGCGCGGCGGGTTCAACGGCAAACGGTGCAGATGCGGGCGCGGGTTTGGCGGAGCCGGAAACCAGTTTGATCGGACGCGACATTGGGGCGGCCTCGAATCTCGTAAAAGTCGAGTGATGGTATTGTGATATCTCACAGAGCGTCAAGAGACCAACGCACCGCATTCAGCGCCATTCGTCTAGGGATTTGCCCTGAGATACCGCCGGCGGGATACCGTTGAAATTCGTTATAGACTGCAACAAATTTCACGGAGACAGCCATGAAGATCGCCATCATCGGGGCGGGTATCGGCGGCCTTACGCTCGCGTTGATGGCGCAGCGCCAGGGCTTTGAGGTCGAGATATGGGAGGCGGTGCAGACGTTGCGGCCGCTGGGCGTGGGCATCAACCTGCTGCCGCATGCCGCGCGCCAGTTGTGCGAGCTGGGGCTGGAAGACACGCTGGGTGCGCTGGCGATCCGCACCTCGGCGCTGGCCTACTACAACCGTCTGGGCCAGCCGATCTGGCACGAGCCGCGCGGGCTGGCGGCGGGCTACGACTGGCCGCAGTTCTCCATCCACCGTGGTGAATTCCAGATGGCGCTGGCCGATGCCGTGGCGCAGCGGCTTGGGCCGGACTGCATTCGCCTGGGCCATAGCTTTGAAGCCGTTCAATCGACCGGCGAGAAGGGCGGGCCCGTCAGCTTTACGCTCCGTGATCGAGCCAACGACGCCATCGTCGAATCCTCGGCCGACGTGTTGATCGGCGCAGATGGCATCCACTCAGCCGTGCGCAGGCACTTCTACCCGGCGGGCGATGCACCGCGCTTTGCCGGCCGCATGCTGTGGCGCGCCGTCACTGAAGCCGAGCCTTATCTCGACGGCCGCACCATGTTCATGGCGGGCCACCAAGATCAAAAGTTCGTCGCTTATCCAATTTCCGAACCGCTGCGTCAGCAGGGACGCTCACGCATCAACTGGATTGCCGAGCTGCGCGTGCCTGACGAAGCCCCGCCGCGCAGCGACTGGAACCGCGAGGTCGACCGCGCCATCTTCCGCAGTGCCTTTGCCGACTGGAAATGGGATTGGATCGACATCCCGGCGTTGATTGACGGCGCGCAGGCCGTGTACGAATTCCCACTGGTCGACAAAGACCCGCTGCCGCGCTGGACTTTCGGCCGCGTCACGCTGCTGGGCGACGCGGCGCACCCGATGTACCCCATCGGCTCAAACGGCAGTGCGCAGGCCATTCTCGATGCGCGCGCGCTGATCGATTGCCTGCTCGCCACGCGTGACACGGGCGTTGCGTTGCGCGAGTACGAAGCCGACCGCTTGCCGCGCACGGCCGGCATCGTGCTGCGCAACCGCCTGAATGGGCCGGAGCAGGTCATGCAGCTCGCGCATGAACGCGCGCCGCAAGGCTTTGCGCGCATCGACGACGTGATCCCGCGCGCCGAGCTGGAAGGGATCGCAATGCGCTATAAAAAACTGGCCGGCTTCGATCCGCAATCACTGCGCGATCAACCGCCCATGCCCGGCCGCGCCTGAACAACCGCAAGACATCCACACGCCAGAAGAGAAGAGGAGCCTATGACCATCCGCCGCACCCTCTGCGCCGCAGCCGCGCTGTTGCTCGCCACGGCTGCCCATGCCGAAATCGTCGTCGGCGTGAGCTTGTCGACCACGGGGCCATCGGCGTCGCTCGGCATCACACAGAAGAACTCGCTGGCGTTTTATCCGGACGCCATCGGCGGTGAAAAGCTGCGCCTCGTGGTGGTGGACGACGCCTCAGACCCAAGCACCGGCACACGTCTGGCGCGCAAGCTGGTGACGGAGGATCACGTTGACATCATCGTCGGCTCATCGGCTGTGGCGCCGTCGATTGCGATTGCCGAAGTCGCCACAGAATCCCACACGCCACAGTTGGCGCTGGCGCCAGTTGAACTGAAGCCGGGCAAGGGCGATTGGACGTACCGTCTGGCGCAACCCATCTCGTTGATGGCCGAGGCGATTGCCACACACATGGCCGCGTCCGGGATCAAGAACGTCGGCTTCATCGGCTTTGCCGATGCCTATGGCGAGAGCTGGCTGAAGGACTTCACCGCTGCCGCCACGCCGCGCGGCATCAAGATTGCCGATGTGGAGCGCTATGCCCGCGCTGATACCAGCGTGACGGGGCAGGTGGCAAAGCTGGTCAGCGTGAAGCCCGATGCAATTCTGGTGGCTGGCGCGGGTACCGGCGCGGCGCTGCCGCACACGGCGTTGCGCGATCGTGGCTATGCGGGGCCGATCTATCAGACGCACGGCGCGGCCACGAAAGACCTGATCCGCATCGGCGGCAAGTCGGTCGATGGGGCTATCCTGCCGGCGGGGCCGGTCATTGTGGCCGAGCAGTTGCCCGACAGCCATCCGAGCAAGAAGACTGCGCTCGAATATGTCATGCGCTATGAGAAGGCCAACGGCCCCGACACGCGCACGCAGTTCGGCGCCCACACGTGGGACGCGCTGCAGGTGCTCCAGCGCATCGTGCCGGTGGCGCTCAAGAAGGCCAGGCCGGGCACGCCGGAGTTCCGCCAGGCGCTGAAGAACGCGCTGGAATCTGAGCACGACATCGTCGTCTCGCACGGCGTGCTCAATTACACTGCCGCAGACCATTTTGGCTTCGACGCGCGCGGCCGCGTGCTGCTGACCATCGACCATGGCAAATGGAAACTATTGAACTGAAACGCACGTGCGTGCATGGCCGACGGCCGCCTCGCCGACGATAATCGAGGGGTCTTCCACCATCGACACCGCCATGCCGCGCACGCCCAAAGCTGACGACCTGTATCCCGCCGTGGCCCCTTCCGGCCACTTCAACCCGCACCTGGCGGACGTGGAGTATGGCGCGCTCGACGGGCTGGTCGGCTATGCGGTGCGGCGCGCGCAGTTGCACATCTACGAAGATTTCGTGCGCTCGCTGCAAGCGTGGAACATCACGCCGCCGCGCTTCTCGGCCATGACCGTGATTGCGCACAACCCCAACCTCAAGCTGACCGAGCTGGCCAACATCCTGGGCGTGGCGCGCTCCGGCGCGGTGCTACTGGTCGATACGCTGGAAGACATGGGCATGGTCGAGCGCCAGCCTTCGCCCAAGGACAAACGCGCCTTCCGGCTCGTGTTGACAGCCAAGGGTGCGACCACCCTGGACGACATCACCCGGGCCGTGATCGCCCATGATGCCCGCGTGACGGCGCATCTTTCGGCCAATGAACGGCAGACCCTGCTGGCGCTGCTGAACAAGCTGGCATCAGGGCCGGATGGCGCTTCCTGATCGGCCAGCCGGTGCGCCCAAATGGCAAGCGGCCCGAATGTGGGCCGCTTTGCTTTGGTGCCAATGCATTAGCGTTTGTTCGCGTCGATGGCCTTCTGCCAGAGGTCCTTGTCTGGCGGATAGAGCGAATCGAAGTACTCGCGCAGCGTGCAGATCTCCTGGACGATCTCGAACGGAAAGCCCTGGCGGCCGCCGCGGTCGTCCATCTGCAAGCTGTTCAGATAGCGCCGGCAGCCGATGAAATCCGCCCACTTGGCAGCGATCGTGTTGATGATGCGCGGGAACTTGCGACCGAGTTCGATCGGCCGCACCTGGTCGGGCAAGGACGCGAGCCACCGGATGGCGTCGCGGTTGAGCGCGAAGTCATCGGTGTTCTGCTGCTTGCGGTGAGACATGGGATCTTGAGTCATATCGGATGCGCATCCTTAAGATCTAGTGTACCCCTGTCGCGCCGGGCCGCCAGCCCGACAGGCGAGGGTCTTGATGCATCCGCTGTTTGATTCGACCGCAGCCACCGCCAGTGTTCCACCGCTTGCTTGCCATGGCGGCGGTATGCCACGCGCCGCCCAATCCACATTCGCCTCAAGTTTTGTGCAGACTTGCCGATAAGCCAAGCGCGGTTTGGCGCGCTGATGGACCAGAGCATCCACCAGCGTAAAACGCCTAGACTTGCGAAACACGAGCCAGTGTCGGCTGGCACGCCGCTCCCCTAATTCAATCAAAAAACCGGACTTCGAGCCGAGGTAGGCAGGGTATGAAGCGAATCGATGCGAGCCAATTGCGTGTCGGCATGTTTGTAATGAAGCTGGGCGGGTCCTGGCTCAAGCACCCGTTCTGGCGTGCGCAATTTCAGTTGTCGCACCAGGGCCAGATCGATGACATCCGCAAGGCGGGTATCACCGAAGTCTGGATCGACCCCGAGCGCGGCGAAGACGTCGTGTCCGAGACGCTGATGCCCGCTCCGGTGGCGGCACCCGCGCCTGAGCCCGAGCCGCTCACGCGTGAAGCCGTGGCCGCCCGGCCACCGCTCATGCCCACGTCGCTCAAGGAGGAGTGGAAGCACGCCCAGCAGTTGATGCAGAGGGGCAAGGCGACGCTCGGCCACATGTTTGCCGAAGCCCGCATGGGCCGCGCGCTGGAAACCGAAAAGGCGCTGCTGCTGGTGGACGACGTGTCCAACTCGCTGGCGCGCAACTCTTACGCACTGATTGCACTGGCGCGCCTGAAGAACAAGGACGACTACACCTACCTGCATTCGTTTGCCGTCTGCGCGCTGATGGTGGCACTGGCCAAGACGCTGGGCTTGCCTGAAGACGAGATCCGCGAATGCGGCCTGGGCGGGCTGGTGCACGATATCGGCAAATCGGCCATGCCGCGTACGCTGCTCGACAAGAGCACCGCGCTCACCAAGGAAGAGCTGGCGCTGCTGCAGACCCACGCTGTGGGCGGCCACCACTTGCTGCAGGGCAGTGGCCAGTTTAGCGAGATCGCACGCCAGATTTGCCTGCACCACCACGAACGCATTGATGGCAGCGGTTACCCAGACGCTCAGAAGGCCGACGGCATCAGCCTGTGGGCCAAGATGGGGGCCATCTGCGACGTGTATGACACGCTCACCTCGAGCAGCCCGTACCACCATGCGTGGTCGCCAGCGCAGGCGCTGAAATACATGATGGCGCGCACCGATACGCAGTTCGATCGCACCGTGTTCCAGGCCTTCACACGCAGCGTAGGCATCTACCCGGTGGGCACGCTGGTCAAGCTGCGTACCAACCGGCTGGGCGTGGTGGTTCACCAGAACGAGGCCTCGGCGCTCAAGCCAGACGTGGTCGTCTTCTATTCGGGCAACACCAAGACGCGCGTGCGCCCTGAGCGCATCAGCCTGGGCAAGTCAGACGATTCCATCGTTACCGTGGAAGACGCCACGACGTGGGGTTTGTCGGACGAGGAAGTCTCCGACATGTGCCTGGTCTGAGCGGCTGGCTCAGAGATTTTCCACGGGCGGCTCTTTCTGCTCGGGTTTTCCCGGGCGCGTGTCGCGTGGCACCAGCGGATCGCCGGGCCCGCGTTTGTGCGGCCTTGGCTGGGCTTTCGGACGAGCGGGTGGGTGCGTCGTATCGGTTTCGGAACGGCCGGGCTTGGTGGGCATTTCAGTCTCCTGATCGGCGGATGCCCCGTCTTGCAGCATATCGCGCGCCTGACAAGCCCCTACGCGGTATGTGTATTTTTCTTAACACGGACTTCAACAAACTTCATGGCATACCCCTCTAAAGTGGGGTACTTTTGAGTCGTTGGTTTTTACATTGCTGACCAATCGCCACACATTTTGGAGCGACGTCGGCAATCCGCACACAAGCGATTCAGTCTTCCGGGGGGTGACATGAACGTTTCCAATCTGTTGCATGCGGCGTCGAGCTGGGTCGTCCAGTCGCGCGCTTTCAATGTCACACAATCGGTTGCGCACCATCGCACGGAAAGCGATGCGCTGTCGCACTGGAAACTCGATATCTGGCACAAGAGCGTGCCGTTTCTATTCGAAGTTGGCGTGGTGGAGCCCGCACATCAGCTGTTTCCCAAGCATCTGGCGCATGCCGATTGGGTGGACGAGTTGCACCACCACCTGAGCCAGCTTGTGGGCGTGCGCCGCGAGCAGTGCAAGATCGACATCCGCGCGGTGACGGGGCTGGCGCAGTCGCCGTGTTCGGTGCATTCGTTCCCGAGCATGCTGGTGTTTGCGCACCAGCATTGCCGCCGCATTCCGCATAGCACCGATGCGGACTTCGCCGCCAACCAGCGCCACGTGTTCCGCTACGCAGATCAGGCCAATGTGTTCCGCGCCTACGACTTTGCCGGCGGCGAGCTCTTCTACATGAACGAGTGGGGCGCACACCATTTTGCCGCGCTGGCGTTGCAGGCCCGCACGCAAAATCGTGAATTGCTGGTCGACGCCGAGGTGCGTCACGCGCGTTCTGCGCTGGGGTTACGCCGGCTGCTGGATGGCTTCTACGTGATCGGCGCGCGCCGCCAGGGTCAACAGCGTTACGGCACGCGCCTGTCGGAAGCGCTGGCCAACCATCAGGTGCCGCATCGCTGGATGCATGGCCGCCGTGAAAGCGAAGGCTTTGAGCTGTGCTTCTTGCCCAAATCCGATCGCTTTGCCAATTGTGTGGGCGAGCAACTCGTGCGTGACGGCTGGTTTGACTACGGCGCGTGGCTGGCCAGCCTGCACGATGCCACTGAAGTGGGCGCGCCCGCACAACGCACAGAGCCCGCCCGCAAGACACGACCGAACTGGAAGCGCGTACCGGTGCCGAGCCTGGGCGTGCCGACGGGCTTCATGCCGGGCTTCGCGCACACGCGCTTGTAATACAGGGGCGCTACGGTTGCGGGTGATGGCCCTCCACCTGATGGATTGCTGAATCGGGCGGCCGGTGTCAGAATTCGCAACTTAGTTGCATTGAGCGCACAATGTCGGGTGACATTGTGCGCTGGCATCTGCGCCCCGACCTTGCGTTCCTTCCGCTCCTCCTTCCTCCATCTGCGTTGGCTGGCCTGCCTGCTGACGGTGTTCCTGCTGTTTGGTCAGCAGGGCGCGCTGCGGCATGCGCTCTCGCATTGGAGTGAGCTGAGCGAAGGGACCGCGGTTGAGCTGGGCGCTGCTGCCGTCAGTGCCGTCAGTGCCGTCGCGGCCAAGCCCACCGGCGCCGAACGCAGCCAGCCCGTGCAGGAACACGCAGCGTGCTTGCAGTGCGCTGCCTTTGCCGCGCTCGCGGCGGCCTTGCCGATGCTCGTGGTGCTGCGGCTGCGCAGTACGCAGCGCTGGCGCTTTCCGCGCATCGGTTTTCATGCGGGTGCGCCGGTCTTTCCGGTGGCCGTGTGTTCGCGCGATCCTCCGTTCTGCCTTTGATTCCTGCCTTGCCTGTTGGCTCGCTTGCTGTGCTGATGCACGCGCGGGCCGCTGTTTGACGCATCCGCTCGATTCAAAGGTCTTTCATGATTCCGTTCCAGCCCCGCAAGCTGGTGATGGCACTTGCCGCTGTGCTGCCATCCGTCGCTGCTGTCTCCGCCTTCGCCCAAGAGGCGACCGCGCCGGTGGTAGCGTCTTCCGCCCCCGCCACGACCGCCCCTGCCACACCCGGCACACCCGCCGAATCTGCCGCATCTGCCGAATCCACCAAAGCGGCGGCCGCCACCAACGTGCGCAATCTCAGCGAAACCCGGGTGACTGCCAAGCGCCTCGATGCCGCTCGCAACGGGTTGTCACCGGACACCGGCAGCTCCGTCTACAAATTCGACACCGACGACATCGCCCGCTTGCCGATGGGGGATGCCACCCCGCTGAACCAGGTGCTGCTGCAGGCGCCGGGCGTGGTGCAGGATTCGTACGGCCAACTGCATGTGCGCGGCGACCACTCCAACCTGCAGTACCGCATCAATGGCGTGATCGTCCCCGAGCCGATCAGCGGCTTCGGGCAGATGCTCGACACGCGCTTCGCCAATCAGATCAACGTGCTGACCGGCGCGCTGCCGGCGCAGTACGGCTATCGCACCGCAGGCATTGTTGACATCACCACCAAGGGCGCATCCACCGACGAGGATGGCGAGCCCAAGGCCTTTGGCGGCGAGATCGGTACCGTGCTCGGCAGCAACGCCACGCACGAGGTCAACGCGCAGATCCAGGGCACGAAAGACCGCTTCAGCTATTACCTGTCGGGCGTGTTCACCGAGAACAACCTCGGCATTGAAAACCCCACGGGCAATCGCAACGCGACGCACGACCACACCACGCAGAACAAGTCGTTCGGCATGCTGTCGTACCTGCTCGACAACGACAGCCGCGTGAGCTTCATGTTCGGCACGTCCAACAGCCGCTTCCAGATTCCGACGCGCACCGGGCTCGCGCCGAAGTTCACGCTGGGCGGTGTGGTGCCGCCCGCGTCAGAGGCGCTCAACGCCAACCAGCGCGAGAAGACCGACTTCCAGATCCTGACGTATCAGCAGAAGGTGTCGCCCAAGCTGGACTACCAGGTGTCGCTGTTCCGCCGCGCGAGCCGCATCGACTACATGCCTGACCCGATTGGCGACCTGGTCTACAACGGCGTGGCTGCTGACATCACGCGCCGCAACGAGGCCTACGGCGCGCAGGGCGACGCCAGCTATAAGCTCAACGACAAGCACACGCTGCGCGCCGGCGTGTTCGTGCAGCGCGAGCGCTACGTGGCCGACAACACTGCCAGCGTGTTTGCCGCCGACAGCACCGGCGCGCAGACCAGCACCACGCCGTTCACCATCGTCGACAACCACAGCGGCAGCGGCACGACCATGGGCGTGTACCTGCAGGATGAGTGGAAGCCCACCGACAAGCTGACCGTCAACTACGGCGCGCGCTACGACCGCGTCAACACCATCGTCAGCGAGCAGCAGTTGAGCCCGCGCCTGGGCCTGACGTATGACCTGACGCCGCGCACCCGCGTGCACGCCGGCTACGCGCGCTACTTCACGCCGCCGCCCACCGAGAAATTTGACACCACGTCGGTGCAGGCTTTTGCCGGCACGACCAACGCGCTGCCGTCGGACGCCAACACGGCCGTCAAATCCGAACGCTCGAACTACTTTGACGTGGGGGTTTCGCACCAACTCACGCCGCACCTGACGCTGGGTCTGGATGCGTACTACCGCGACGTGCGCCATCTGCAGGACGAAGGGCAGTTCGGCAATGCGCTGCTGTACTCGGCGTTCAACTACGAGCGTGGCCGTATATACGGGCTGGAGGGCAGTGCGAACTATCGCAACGGCAACTTCGGCGCGTACCTGAACCTGGCCGTGTCGCGCGCACAGGGCAAGGGTATTGAGACCGGCCAGTTCAACTTCGACGCCGACAGACTGGCCTACATCAACAACCACTGGGTCAATCTTGACCACGACCAGCGCCTGACTGCGTCGGCCGGCGTGTCGTACCGGTATTCCGGCACGACCTATACGAGCGATGTGCTGTTCGGTACGGGCCTGCGCAACGGCTTTGCCAATACCGACCACCTGCCGGCCTACTGGCAGATGAACGTGGGCGCCGCGCGCGACTTCAACCTGCCGACGCTGGGCAAGTTCAAGACGCGCCTGACTGTGCTGAACATCTTCGACCGTAGCTACCAGTTGCGCGATGGCACGGGCATCGGCGTGGGCGCACCGCAGTTTGCGCCGCGCCGTACGTTCCTGCTCTCAGTCAGCAAGCCGTTCTGAGCGGCTTGGGCGCCGCGGTGCCCGAGGTCTACGGCCCGGCGTTGCGTGTTTGGGGTCTGGCGATGCAGGTCAAACGCCTGACGCCGGGAGTGAGGCGGCGGCCGATGTGCCACCCACCCTCACATCGGTGGGACCATCCCGTCTTTGCCGACCAGCACGCGCTGTGCAACCAGCGTGCCTTGCGCATCGGCGCGCACGAACATGACGACGTGTGCGCCGGCTCTCAGGTCATCGCGGCGGCCGGGCGCGAAGGTGACGATCGGCACTTGCGGCGGCACCACGATGCGCTGCTCCCCATCCTTGTACTTGACCGACAGCGTGCGGCCCTGCGCGCCGGTGACAGCACCTGCCTGTTCGACCGTGCCGTTGGTCATGCTGCTGTTCGGGCCCATGTCGTAGGGGCGGTGACCGTCGCCGGTGCCGCGCATGGCTTCGGGAAACACGTGCACCTCCAGCGCACGCAGCGTGCCGTCAGGCTGTTTGACGGCCGCCGTGCCGATATAGCTGCCAGCCTTGATGGCCGATGGCTCGATGGGCGCGACCTGGGCGACACTGATGTCCACTGGCAGCGTGACCGTGGCCTTGTTGCCAGAGGTGTCGGTCACGTCAATGGTGGTGCTGTGTACGGCGTTGATGGTGGCGCGCACGCGCGTGGGCGCGGCGGCGCTCTGCGCAGAGGCGGCAAGCGGCAAGGCGGCTGCCACCAAGGTGACAAGCGCTGCAGTACAAACAGGAAAATGTAGACGGGTCATGGGGCGGGGTATGAAGTTCGCTCAAACGTGGGCGCGGCGGGCCAGCGTGGGCGCATATGCGCACGTGCTGGTCCGCCGCCAGTCTAGACCCGGCTGCGTTAGCGTGCAGGCCGGGTCCCTATTCATCCGATTCGCCTAGCCGCGATGCTGGCCCGGCACGCGCTTGCCCTTGTACGTGGGGCGGCTGCGGCGCATGTTGTCGGACCAATCCGTGCCGCCGCCCGCCGGCGAATGCACGGGCACATCGCGGGCACCGGGCTTGGGGTTGATCGGCGTTTCGTCCAGGTCAACCGCGTCGGGGGCATCGGCGTCATCGTTTTCGCCCGCCAGGCCTGTGGCGTGCTCAAAGTCTTCGTCGTCGATGGGCGTGTCGACTTCGGGGTGATGCATGTCATGTATGGCATCGGGCATCAGGTCGCCGCCTTCGCGTATGACGGGTTCGTGCCCGGCGGCGCGGCGCTCGCCCGTGCCGGTGGAATCGGTGTCGCTGTCGAGGTTGACGTCACCCAGGTCTGCGCCGGCCGTGCGGTTGGCTGCGTTGCCGTGCGGGTGGACGGCGGGGTCTTCGTCAAAGCGGTCTTCAATGTCGCTGCCCAAGCCTGGGCCGCCGACCACATCGCTGCCCGTGTCCGAACTGTCGGAGGGGCCGAGTGCATCGGTGCCGTGACCCTTGCCGGTCTGTGCAGGCGCTTCGCCTGTGCGATACAGGTTGCTGGTTGCCATCTGGATTCTCCATGCGTACTTGCGCGCCGGGGCGCGACACTGCAGGTGCAGCAAGGCGGATACCTGCGCGGGGCATATGGGCTGTACTGACTGCGCTGTTCCGGCGGCACACTCGTTGCGTCGCAATCGGTTACGGGCGAGTTGTCCGTAACTGACAAGGAGTCGGAAGATGAAGCAACACGCACAGCAACAGCACAAGCCTGCTGCCGGATCGGGAGAACAGAAGGGGAAACAAAAGGGCGAGCAAAAGGGCGAACAAAAGGGCGAACGCAAGCAGGAGCGGACGGTGGGTGGTGCTGCAAACGAGCGCGCTGAGTCCGACCGCGCTGAGCGCACCTCGATGCAGCGTGGCACCGGCCAGTCCGCCAAGCGCCCAATGCAAGTACCGGCAGAGGACGGCCGCGCCGCCGCGCACGAAGGCCAGTTGCCGCAAAACCAGCAGCGCCTGGGGCAGCATCAGAACAGTCGCAAGCAACCATGAACGGCCTGCAGAAGCCTGCCCGCGATGACAAGACCAAGGCGCCTTCGGGTGACGGGACGGCGCGGCCTGTCGTGCCAGCCGTCCCCAGCGAAAGCGGAGTCGGAGAAGAAGACCCTGGCGACTTCGAGAGCGCGTCGATCCACTCGGACGACGGGAAGCGCCCGCACACGCCGCAACCCAAACCGGGCGAGCGGTGCTAACGGGTAGCTGCCATCACTTCAGCCGCGCGATGTCTGGCGCGGCTGAACCCAGTTGGCCAGCCAACCCCACATTGCCGGCCATGTTGGGCGTGCTGCGCCAGAGGCCGGCGCGACAACGCGCAGGTGCGCACCGCTGCGCGTATCGGCATGCAAGCGCCACCAGCCGGAGGCGTCCAGCACATGCGCATGGCCCGCGCCCAGCGTGTAGTGCAGCGCTGTGACCCCGCGCGAGGGCGGTTCGAGGCGCAAGCCGCCTTCCAATGCCACTAGCGTGGTTCCGGCGGGCAGCCAGTGCAGGCCGGTCTGTCCGGCGCCAAGCGCCAGCCATTCGGGTTCGGATGCGGGTGTCGTTGCCGTCATGTCGATCTCCTGAACATGGCTTCAACGTAAGCAGGCGGCGCCCGCACCAACAGACACAGAACCGGTAATGTGCAGCGCAACAGCCGCGCCCGCGTGACGATCTGTTGCGGTACAGTTTTCCGCTGTCTGTATCTGTTGCGGTTGCGGACTTGCCGGCATGATGGGTCGGACAGCGCTCCCCCGCTGCCTGTTGTTGTCTGTCGCTGTCGCCTCCCGCCGCCTCTGTCTGCCATGTCCGTCACCGAGTTGACTTCCCCGCCCGCGCAGCCGCTGTATCGGACGCTTGCCGACCATTACCGCGGCGCGATCCGCAGTGGTGTGCTGGCGCCGGGCGAGCGCATGCCATCGGTGCGCATGCTGATGCGCACGCACGCGGTAAGCCTCTCGACCGCGCTGCAGGTCTGCCGGCATCTGGAGACGGAGGGCTGGCTCGAAGCGCGTGAGCGCTCCGGCTATTTCGTGCGCCAGCCGCGCCGCGCTTTGCTGGCGCCCGTGAAGGAGCCCGAGCTTTCGACACCCGATCCGGCGGCTTACGTGGGCGTGCATGCGCGCGTGTCGGCCATCGTGGCGCGTGGGCAGCAGGCTGCCGTGCACGTTGACCTGTCGGGGGCGAGTGGGGCGGCGACGTTGTATCCGTCGGCGGCACTTAACCGGATTGCGTCGCAACTGCTGCGCCGGTATCCGTTGCTGCTCACGCAGTCGGTCATCCCGACCGGCCATCCCGAGTTGCAGACCGCCGTGGCGCGTCGCGCGCTCGATATGGGCATGCAGATTGCACCCGATGACGTGATCGCTACCCACGGTTGTATCGAGGCGGTCAACCTGGCTTTGCGCGCGGTCGCGCAGCCGGGCGATACGGTGGCGGTGGAGTCCCCCACGTACTACGGGCTGCTTCAGGTGCTGGAAAGCCTGGGGCTGCGCGCCGTGGAAATTCCTACCAGCCCGCGGACCGGCATGTCGCTCGAAGCGCTGGAGATGGCAGTGCAGGCGTACGGCAACATCCGCGCCGTGGTGGTGGTGCCCAACCTGCAGAATCCGCTCGGCAGCATCATGCCTGACGCGGCCAAGCGGCGGATGGCTGCCTTTTGCGATGCCAACCGCATCGCCCTCATTGAAGACGACACGTACAGCCCGCTGGCCGACAGCGCCACGCCGCTCAAGGCGCTCAAGGCGTGGGACCGCACCGGCAACGTCATCTATTGCGCGTCATTGAGCAAGGTGTTGGCACCCGGCTTGCGCTTGGGCTGGATGGCTGCCGGCCGCTGGCAGGAGCGTGTGCAGATGCTGAAGTTTGCGCAGTCGCGGCCGAACGATTCCTGGTCGCAGGTGCTGGCGGGGCGCTTTATCGCGTCGGGGGCGTATGACCGGCACCTGCGCACGTTGCGTCAGACGTTGCGCGAGCAGCGTGAGCGCATGGCCGAATCGATTGCGGGATGCTTTCCCGCGGGCACGCGGTTGTCGGTGCCGGCAGGAGGTTTGGCGATGTGGGTGGAATTGCCGGCCAACGTCTCGTCGGTAGCGTTGTTCGATGCGGCGCTGGCGCGGGGCATTCGCATTGCGCCGGGGACGATGTTCTCGAACCTGAACCGCTTCGACCACTACTTCCGGATCTGTTTCGGGTTGCCGCCTTCGGCCAACCTGGAAGCCGCACTGGCCACGCTCGGCCAGCTCACGCAGCAACTGGCCGAGCGCTGATCGATCGGCTTACCGGCACCACGCCGGCACGGCGGCAGGCGATTCCAGCCCCTGCACGCTCTGCGCAATCTGTTGCGACCACAGTTGCACGAGACGCTGCGTGGACGACACCACCGCACTCACCCCTGTGTTTGCATCCGCACCTGCAGGTTGCGCACTTACCGGGAGCCCGAGCGTCGTCTGGCAGGTGAGGGCCGCAGGCGTTACAGGTGTCACGGGCGTTGCACCTTGCGTGGCCGGATCGCGCGATACGCGCCACGTCACCAGCGCTGTCACGCCCCGGCCGGGCCGCGCATCGTAGCTGCGCATTTCAGCGCCGATGCGGTAGAGCGGCACGCCCCCCGGGGCGGCGGCATTTCCCACGTCTACGGCAGACAGCGTTGTCGCCAGATTTGCGGATAGCGCATCGCGCAGTTCCGCACCGAACGGCGCGGCCCAGCGTTGATGCTCAAGTGCCACCACTTCGCTGTCAGACGTGCGCAGCACGATCTGTGGCTTATCCAGGCGGTCGGGCACACGCACACCCGAGAGGCGGAAGGCACGCTGGAAGCGGCCGGTGTCCGTTGCCTCGGGGCGTACCGACAGCGTATGCAGCGTCGGCTCCGGCGAGGCGCACGCTGCAACCAGAGCAGCCACAGCAGCGGCGCCCGCCAGGCGAAGAGAAGAAGACAGCATCGTCGTTTGCATCGGCATCATTGCGCGTCCTTTGCCTTGCCGCGGATCAGCGCTTCCGGGTGGCGGTCCAGATAGTCGGTCAGCACGCGCACAGATGCGGCGGCCTTGGCCACTTGTTCCAGCGTGTCGCGCGCGTTGCGCTGCAGCGGCGCGTCGTCTGAAAAGGCCTGGCGCGCAGAATCGAGCGTGCGGCGCGCTTCGGCCAGCGTTTCCTTCATCTGCGGCGCGAGATCGGTGTTGACGGTCTTGGCCAGTTGCTCGGTCTGCTTGAGCGTGGCATCGAGCGTGGTCAGCGTGCGGTGGACGTCCTGCCCGATCTGCTCGAACGGCACCTTGTTGAGCTTCTTGGCGATGCCGGCAATCTGCGCTTCGATGTCGTCGGTCGGGTTGTCGGCGGTCGGGAAGACGTATGTGCCGTCGTGATCGCGCAGACCGAAGCGCGGTGGTGTTTTCTCGCGGTCGGCCGGGTCGATGAAGTCGAGCTGCACGAACTGCTGGCCCGTCAGCAGGCTCGCGCTCTTCAACTGCGCGCGCATGCCGTTCTTGACCAGCACATCGAACTGGGCGCGGACGTCTTCCACCGCGTGCTGCGGGTTGTCTTCGCGGATGTCCATGCCGAAGCGCGTCGGGTACAGCGTGGCCGTTACCGGCAGCACGAACTCGTGGCGCTTCTTGCTGTAGTGGATGCTGATGGACTTGATCTCGCCCACGTTGATGCCCTTGAACTCCACCGGCGCGCCGACCGTGAGCCCACGCAGCGAGCGGTGGAAGTACATCACCACCGTTTGCGAGATGTGCTCGGGGTCCTTCAGCGCCATGGCTTCGTTGCGTACCAGCGGGAATTCGGCGTCGGAGGCCGCCGGATCATGATCGGCCTCTTCTGGCGTCTGGAAGGCGATGCCGCCCAGTACAACCGTCAGCAGCGATTGCGTGTCAACCTTCAGCCCGTTGGCATCGAGTTTCAAGTCAATGCCGCTGGCGTTCCAGAAGCGGGTGCCGCGCGCGATGAACTTGTCGAACGGCGCGTTCACGAAGATGTGCAGCGTCACGCCCTTGCCGTCGGCGTCGATGTCGTACGCGGTGACCTGGCCCACGCGCACGCGGCGGAAGTACACCGGCGAGCCGATGTCGAGCGAGCCGATATCGGGCGCGTGCAGCTTGTACTGCTTGCCCGGCGCATCGGAGGAAATGGCTGGCGGCGTATCCAGGCCCTTGAAGGTGGATTTCTTCTCTTGCGAGCGGCCGCCGTCCACGCCAATGTAGGCCCCCGAGAGCAGCGTGCCCAGCCCCGAGATGCTGCCTGCCGCCACGCGGGGGCGCACCACCCAGAAGCGCGTATCGGACGCCGCGAAGGCCTTGCCATCGTGCGTGAGTTCGATCAGCACCACGGCGCCCGAGCGGTCTTCCGTGAGGCCCACGGCCTTGACTACGCCAATATCGACACTCTTGTACTTCACGCGTGTCTTGTCCGCTTCGATCCCCTCGGCCGAGCTGAAGGTGACGCTCACCTGCGCGCCGCGCGCCAGGATCACGCGCGCCATGAGCGTGGCACCCACCGCGAGCGCCACGATCGGCACGAGCCAGATCAGCGAGGGCAGCCAGCGTTTGCGCTTCGTGCGGCGCGGCGCTGGGACGTTTTCTTTATCAACGGGGTCGGTCATGCGTCAGTCTCTTCGGGGTCGGGCTCGTCGATGACGTCCCAGATCAGGCGGGGATCAAAACAGCGGGCGGCGAACATGGTCAGCACCACCACGGCGGCAAACGGGCCGACACCGGGGCCAGGTTTGATGACGGCCAGCGTTGAAAGATGCACAAGACCTGCCAGCAGCGTCACCACAAATACATCGAGCATTGACCATCGGCCGATGATCTCGACCAGCACATACATGCGCGTGCGCAGGCGCGGTTTCCAGCGCCAGCGCTGCTGCACCGACAGGCACAGCACCGCCAGGATGCCGAGCTTGGCCAGTGGCACCAGAAAGCTGGCAATGAACACGATGATGGCCAGGTGCCACGAGCCCGACGTCCACAGGTAGACAATGCCGCTCATGATGGTGTCTTGTTGCGTGCCGAGCAGCGTGTCGGTAATCATCACGGGCAGCAGGTTGGCGGGCAGGTACATGGCCGCCGCCGCAATCAGCAGTGCCCAGCAGCGCGCCAGGCTGTCGGGTTTGCGTACGTGCACGGGCGACATGCAGCGCGGGCAGACCGGCGCAGCGGTGGTGTCGTCGGGCGCATCTTCGTGCGCGAGCACCGCTTGCGTGGCGGCTTTGGCCTGGGGCATGCGCGCCAGCAGGCCGCAGCGCTCGCAGGTCACCAGGCCGCGTGCGGCGGCCCGCAGCGGGCGGGCCTGTTGATCCGGTTCGGCAGGTGCGGAGGTGGCGGCGCTGTTCATGAGCGGTCCTCGCCGGGGCGGGCGGCGGTGTCCATGCCGGTGGGCGCGTCGACTTGTGAGCCCGGCGGCAGCGTCAATCCGATCTCGCGCCAGAACGGGCGCAGGTCGATCGACAGTGCCACCGTCAGGAACACCGTGAGCGCGGCAAATGCCCACAGGCCCGCATCGGCCTCGAGCGATACCATGCGCGCCACCTTGATCAGCGCCACCACCACGCCCAGCATGAAAATTTCGACCATGGCCCACGGGCGGATCAACGCCGCCGCGCGCAGCACGAGTGCAGCGGCCGGATGCTGTCGCCCGCGCAACCGCGCGATCAGCAGCGGCGCCAGCACCGACATGTACATCAGCGGGAAGAGCACCGTGGTGAGCGCCACCAGCACAGCGGCGAAAAGCATGCCGTAGTCGTACAGCGCCACGATGGCGCCCCACAGCGTGGTGGCGTGGCGGTTGCCGCCGCCGTCCATCTCGGCAATCGGAAAGATGTTGGCGACGATGTAGACGATGATGCCCGTCACCACCAGCGGCAGCAGCACCGAGAGCCGCTCGCTCTGGTTGCGGTACAGCTTGACGCCGCAGCGCGTGCAATGCGCCTCTTCATCGAGCGCGATGACCTCGTGCCGATGCAGGGTGTCGCAGTGCTCGCACGCAATCCAGGCATCGGGATCGCCTGGCAGGGGCTGCGCGACCGGGGCGGCCTGGGTGGCCTGGGTGGCGGGGGTGTCGCCCGCTGCGCGCCATGACCGCGGCAGCAGGAAGGGAAATTTCACGTTGAACAGCTCCATCGTCGGGCTGGCGGCATGGTCGCGGTGCAGGATACGCACACGACAGAGCACCGACAACCGGGCTGGCGATTATACATACACAGTTGAATGTATAGCTGAGTGCGGACACCCGCATTTTGACGCACGGGCTCAAGCAAATATCCCGCCATATACCCCCCCATATACCCTTCTTGACGCAGGGAACGAATCACGTGACGTCGGAACGGGCCTTGCTGCCTTGAGAGGGTACGTTTCAACTCTTAAGGAGTCATTGATGAAGTTTTTCCGCGCATCTTCTCTTGTGATCGCGCTGGCGCTGGCAGGCGGCGCTGGTGTGGCGCACGCCCAGTCGGGCGCCGCCAGATCAAATAGCACGGCCGATGGCGGCGCCATGCCGCCAGCCGGTGGAACCGCTGCCGGGGCCGCCGCCACGGGGTCGACTGCCACCGACGCCAGCGCCAACGGCGGCCGCGACGCCTCGCGCAATCGCAACGCTGCCGGCACGCAGCCGCGTTCACGGAGCACGTCGCCTTCGAACAGCGGGTCGGGCGGCAACGCGAATGATTCGACCGGAACGGTCATGCCCTCGTCGCCCAGCGGAAACGCCATGGGGCCGGGATCGGGCAGTCCTGGTGTGGGTGCGCCGGGCACGGGCACGCCGGGCGCACCGGGCGCAGGCGGTATGGTTGGCGCACCGGGTGGCGGCGGTAACGGAGCCGGCGCCGCAGGTGTGGGCGGCGCCGGTAGTGCTGGGGGCGCGGCCGGTGGCAGCGCAGGCGCAGGCAGCCGCTAGCGCAGTTGTGCTGCGTGGTGCAGCAGGTGGTCTTCGATGAAGGCCTGGATAAAGTAGTAGCCGTGGTCGTAGCCCGGGTGGCGGCGCAGTCGCAACGGCTGCCCGGCTGCGGCGCACGCGGCGGCAAAGTCGTCCGGATACAGCTGCTCGGCCAGGAATTTGTCGGCCTCGCCCTGATCGATGAGAATGCCGTCCGGGAACGGGCACTGCGCCTGCCGCATCAGTTGCGTGGCGTCGTGCGCGGCCCACGCGGAGCGATCGTCACCGAGATACCCCGTGAACGCCTTGATGCCCCACGGGCAGACAGACGGATGCGCGATGGGCGCAAACGCTGAGACTGAAGCGAAGCGCTCCCGGTGGCGCAGCGCCAGCGTCAACGCGCCGTGGCCGCCCATCGAGTGCCCGAAGATGCCGATGCGCCCGGCGGCCACTGGAAAGGCCACCCGCGCGATGTGATGCAGCTCATCGGCGATATAGCTCTCCATACGGTAGTGCTCGCGCCATGGCGCCTGCGTGGCGTCCAGGTAGAAACCGGCAGCGATGCCGAAATCCCAGTTGTCGGTTTCGCCGGGGATGTTGGCGTCGCGCGGGCTGGTGTCGGGCGCAATCAGGATCAGGCCCTCGCGCGCTGCCACGCGTTGCGCGCCGGCCTTGATGGCGAAGGTCTCTTCCGTGCAGGTCAATCCGGCCAGATAAAAGAGCGCAGGGCAGCGTGTGCCCGCCAACGCCTGCGGCGGCAGGAAGACCGAGAAGCGCATCGGCAGCCCGATCGCTGTCGAGGCATGCCGATAAAAGCGCTGCACGCCGCCAAAGCAGGCGTGTTCAGAAGTCAGTTCAAGTGCCGGTACCGGGATCGTCATTGCGTGGCTCCATCTTCCAGGATCAGTACAGCACGACCGAGCGGATCGACTCGCCGCGCTTCATCAGGTCGAAGCCCTCGTTGATACGCTCCAGCGGCAGCGTGTGCGTGATGAGGTCGTCGATGTTGAGCTTGCCCTCCATGTACCAGTCGACGATCTTCGGCACATCGGTGCGGCCGCGTGCGCCACCGAAAGCCGAACCCTTCCACTCGCGCCCGGTGACGAGCTGGAACGGGCGCGTGCTGATCTCCGCGCCGGCTTCGGCCACGCCGATGATGATCGACTGGCCCCAGCCCTTGTGGGTGCACTCCAGCGCCTGACGCATGACTTTCGTGTTGCCGATGCATTCGAACGAGTAGTCCGCGCCGCCATCGGTGAGCTGCACGATGTGGTCGACCACATTGTCGACATCGTTCGGGTTGATGAAGTGCGTCATGCCGAATTTGCGCGCCATGGCTTCGCGCGCAGGGTTCAGATCGACGCCGATGATCTTGTCGGCGCCGACCATCTTGGCACCCTGGATCACGTTCAGGCCGATGCCGCCCAAGCCGAACACCACCACGTTGGCGCCGGGTTCCACCTTGGCCGTGTAGACCACCGCGCCCACGCCGGTCGTGACGCCGCAGCCGATGTAGCAGACCTTGTCGAACGGTGCATCCGGGCGGATCTTGGCCAGCGCAATTTCCGGCACCACGATGTGGTTGGCAAACGTGGATGTGCCCATGTAGTGGAACAGCGGTTTGCCGTCGAGCGAGAAGCGCGAGGTGCCGTCCGGCATCAGCCCCTTGCCTTGCGTGGCGCGGATTGCCTGGCACAGGTTGGTCTTGCGCGACAGGCAGAACTTGCACTGGCGGCATTCGGGCGTGTACAGCGGGATCACGTGGTCGCCAGCCTTGAGCGACGTTACACCCGCGCCCACTTCCAGCACCACGCCCGCACCCTCATGGCCGAGGATCGCCGGGAAGATGCCCTCCGGGTCCGCACCCGAGAGCGTGTAGTAATCGGTATGGCAGATGCCGGTGGCTTTGATCTCGACCAGCACCTCGCCGGCGCGCGGGCCTTGCAAGTCGACTTCTTCCACGGTGAGAGGCGCACCGGCTTTCCAGGCGATGGCGGCTTTGGTTTTCATGCGCATTCCTTTTTTTCAAGTGGAGCCTGCCCGACATGAGCAGCGTAGCGACCGGCGATTGTAGAGGTTACCTGCCACGGCAACCCGACATCGCCGTGAAGCGAAAACGATATCAGCCTTAAGAATTTCTTATGACGGCCGTTTCTTGTGCCACGGCAGGCCGACAGGGCCGAGTGCCGCATGCCTTACATGGCGGAACCGCCGCCGTGGGCTTTAGGAAACGATACTGTGCTTGCATCCATCCGTACTCGCATTTTGCTAACCTGCGTTGCCATCGTGGTCGGCGCATTGACCTTCGCTGGTGGCCTGAACTATCTCGTCACCCGTTCGTATAACGAGGAGTCGACCCGCCAGAGCATGCAAGCCATTGTGCGTGGCCGGGTTTCGACCATTGACGAATGGGTGGCCGCCAAGACACAGATGGTCGTGTCGCTGCAGGACGTAGCGCTTTCTGCGGATCCCGTGCCCGTGTTCAAGGCCGTGCATCAGGCCGGCGGTTTCATCAACATCTATGTCGGCTTTCCCGATAAGTCGTACAAATTCTCGAACCCGGACGGCATTCCCAGCACCTATGACCCGACGGCACGCCCCTGGTACAAGCAGGCCGTGGACGCCGGCAAGCCGGTCGTGACGCCGCCGTACGTGAGCGCCAGCACCGGCAAACTGGTGGTGACGTTTGCGGTGCCCATCCTGCAGGATGGCAGCCTCAAGGGCGTGATCGGCGGCGATGTGGCGATGGACAGCGTGATCGCCAACGTCAAGGCCATCCATCCGACGCCGGCCAGCTTCGGTTTCCTCGTTAACGCGGCCGGCAAGATCGTCGCGCATTCAAATGACAAGCTCACGCTCAAGCCTGCAACTGACCTGTCTGCCGGGCTGAATGAAAGCACGCTGGTTGCGGTGGGTCAGGCTGACAAGCTGACGGAAGTGACCATCGACGGCGCCCCCAAGCTGCTCTGGCGTCAGAGCGTGACGGGCACCGACTGGGGCCTTATCGTGGCGCTGGACAAGACTGACGCCACCGCGGGCATGCGTTCACTGGTGATGACCTCTGCCGGTGCGCTGGTGGGCGTGGCCATCGTGGCTGCGCTGATCGTGGGTGCAATGACCTCGCGCGCATTCCGCCGCCTGTCGACGATCCGCGATGCGATGGACGACATCGGTTCGGGCAGCGGTGACCTCACCAAGCGTCTGCCGTCGGACGGCGAAGACGAAGTCGCGCAGATCGCCCGCTCGTTCAACACCTTTGCCGACAAGCTCACAACAGTGATGCAGCAGATCCGACTGGGTAGCGACTCGGTGCGCTCGGCCGCGCAGGAGATTGCTGCAGGCAATGCTGACCTCTCGCAACGCACGGAAGAGCAGGCCAGCTCGCTGGAAGAAACCGCGTCGAGCATGGAAGAACTCACAAGCATCGTGAAGCAGAACGCCGACAACGCGCGTCAGGCCAGCACGCTGGCGGTGACGGCATCGGACGTGGCCACGCGCGGCGGCAACGTGGTCGGCCAGGTCGTACAGACCATGGGCGGCATCAACGAAAGCAGCAAGAAGATTGCAGACATCATCGGCGTGATCGAAAGCATCGCGTTTCAGACCAACATCCTGGCGCTGAACGCTGCGGTGGAAGCCGCACGCGCCGGTGAACAAGGCCGCGGCTTTGCCGTGGTGGCCAGCGAAGTACGCAGCCTGGCGCAGCGCTCAGCCGGTGCCGCGAAGGAAATCAAGGCGCTGATCAGCGACTCGGTGGATCGCGTGAGCAACGGCACGGCGCTGGTTGATCAGGCCGGTGTGACGATGGCCGAAATCGTGGATGCGGTAAAGCGCGTGACCGACATCATGGGCGAGATTTCGTCTGCGTCGGAAGAGCAGAGCAGCGGCATCGAGCAGGTTAACCAGGCCGTCAACCAGATGGATCAGGTCACGCAGCAGAACGCCGCGCTGGTGGAGCAGGCGGCTGCCGCCGCGGAATCGCTTGAGGAACAGGCCCACAACCTCAACGAGGCGGTGGGGCAGTTCCGCCTGTCGCATTAAGCAACAAGCGTTACTGGGCCGGGGCACTTGCTGCCTTGGCCTTGTCCTGTTCTTGCGCAAGCGCGAGGTCGGCCGCTTGGGCGCGTTGCATGGCCGGGCGCGCCGTTACGCGGTCAATGTACCCACGCACCAGCGGCGTTTCAGGGATGAGCTTGAACGTCGTCGTCCAGCCCAGCGCCGCACCCCACAGCACATCGGCCGCTGTAAAGCGTTCGCCCAGCAGGTAAGGGCCTTTCTCCAGTTGCGCCGTCAGCGCGCCCAGCATGGTGTCAAAGTTGCCATACGGCGAGAGCGAATACGCGGCCGGTTCGCGCTTCATTGAGCGATCCACAATGGCTGGCTCGAAGCACGCGCCGTAAAACGCCATCCAGCGTAGATACGCGCCACGCAGCGGATCGCCCACTGCCGGTGACAGCCCGGCTTCCGGATACAGCTCTGCCGCATACAGATACACCGCCACTTGCTCGGTGATGACTTCATCGCCATGGCGCAGTGCCGGTACCTTGCCCAGTGGGTTGATGGCGAGAAACTCTGGCGTCTTGTGCTGCCCCGCGCTCAGGTCAAAGGCGTGCAGCGCATAGTCGGCGCCGAGTTCTTCGAGCAGCATGCGCACCCCCCGCGAGCGGCTGCGTGGCGAGTGGTAGAGGGTCAGGTGGCGGTCTTGCGGCATCGTCGGCTCCCGCGTGTGATGGAGTGGGTGGATGAGAGCTTGCCACGCTAGGCTTGCGAGCAGCCCGTGTCGCAGAAAAAACGCTGCGGCGGTGCAGCATCGCGGCATGGTTGCTGCCCATTTCCCGTGCGGCACGCTTCAGCCGGCCACAGCCGACCGATCCGACGATGCCGACGGCGGATCCGTCATCACGCAGTTGCGCCCCGCGAGCTTGGCGGCATAGAGCAGATGGTCAGCCCGCCGCAATAGCGATTCCAGCTCGGGGCCATCCGCTGCGCGCGCTATCGCCACCCCAAAGCTGGCCGTCATGCGGCAGGACAGGTCGGTGCCGGTTGGTACCGTGACCTCGGCAATGCGATGGCGCAAATGCTCGGCTAGCGCACGCGCCTGCGCCAGGCTGTCTGCCCACACCATCACCGCAAATTCCTCCCCGCCGATGCGCGCCACCATGTCGGCGGATGGGCCTTCAGCGCGGCACAGGCCGGCAACGGTGCGCAGCGCCTCATCCCCCGCGGCATGGCCGTACGTATCGTTGATGCGCTTGAAGTGGTCGATGTCGAACATGACGAGCGCGATGAGCGGCGCCTTGGGCTGCGGCGACTTGCACATCGCCTCGGCGCGGTCTTCAAAGGCACGGCGGTTGAGCAGTTGGGTGAGCGGGTCGGTTTCGGCCATGCGCGCGAGCTCCCGCATCAGGTGCGCGCGCTCAAGCTCCAGCCTGCGGCGCTCGATGCTGTTGATGCGCAGCACGCGGATCGCCTCAAACATCGCGCGGATCTCGCGCCGCGCAAAGCCGGTCGGGATGTGCATGCTCAGGTTGCCACGCGCAATTCCGTCGATCAGCCGCGTGGCTTTGGCGAACGGCCCCACCACGTTGCGGCGGAACGAAATCGTCATCCATGCCAGCGCACCCAGCACCGACAGCACCGCTGCGGCCGAACCGATGAGGACGAGCAGCATGGCGCGCCGGTGCTCGCGGATGTCGTCATCTGCCAGGCGCAGCACGTTGTCACGGAAATCCGTGATGGCGCGCATGGTCGGCACGTAGCGTTCGGCGAATGCGGCGGGGCTGATATCGACGCCGCCGGGCTGGCTGGCGCTGGCGCGCACGGCAGCCACGTAGCGCAGCCCATCGCTGAAATACAACGTGCCGAGCGCGGCCAAGGCCTGCCGGTTCAGGGCCGAATGCGCGCCCACGCGAGCCTCGATCATGCTGCGCAATTGGTCGATGCGACCGTGCGTGCGTTCGATGGTGAGCTGCTCTTCAAACGTGAGCGTGCGGTGCATGGCCAACGCACCGGTAAAGCGAGAGCCGAGCTGGCCGGCGTATTCACGCAGATCGGCTGCCAGCCGCGCCAGCGTGAGGTAATTGAGCACGTCGGAGTCGCCACGCGTGATGTTGGCGGTGCGCGCATTGACGATGGGCAGGAATTCGGGGATGACCGCGATCATGCGGTTCACGCCATCGGCCAGATCGTCGCTGCTGCGTGAGCGCAGGGGCAGGGCGGTCAGCCGGTCAATGTTGGCGCGAGCCGCGGCGAGGTGGGTCTGGGCGCGCCGCGCCGCGTCAAGGTCGGCTTCGCAGCCAGGGCAGGGCTCTGGGCCCAGGGCATTGAGTAACTGGGCGACGTGTTCGTCGCTGGTGGCACGCATGCGCTGGAGGGCGGCGTGGCGTTCGGCCGGCACCGGCAGGTCTTCACCCAGCAGGCCGTTGGTCGGACCGCGTTCGGCCGAGACCTTCTCCATGGCCAGCAGCGTTATGCGCAGCGCCCGCACGCTGCGAGCGGCGTCGTCGGCGCGGCCGTAGGCCAGCCATGCGTAGCCCAGCAGCCAGCACGACAACGACAACACCGGAACGAGGACGATAGCGACGCTGATGCCGAAGCGCCTGTCCATCGACGTTTCAGAAGACATGAACGGAGTGGTGGGGCGTCTGGCGGGCGGTTGGGCTGGAGCCGTGGGGGCGGTTGCGAACGAGTTGCGAACGGATTGCAAAGGCGCCCGCGCCAGTTGCCGCGTGCTGCCGATATTCCCAGCTAACGGCAGCATCGGGGGCATCTTTACCGTGCCATTGGACCCGGCCCTCAAGGGCGGACTGCAAACAAATGCAAAAGAAGTCTGATGGGGTGCTCAGGCCGCAGGGCCGAGCCGGCAGATGAGGCGGCCGCCGTGGCATGGCACGAGATGTGGATACGCCGATCGTGCATTGCAGCGTGCATCTCGTGCCTGTGAGGGCGCGAACGCGTCGGGCGGGCCGATTACTTTACGGCCACCTCCGAGTGCACCACTTCCGGCGCCTTGGCGAAGAACGGCCCCACCAGCTTGCGCCATTCCTGGAAATCGTCGGACTCCCGAAAGCTGACCATATGGTCTTGCACGGTGTTCCAGCGCACGAGCAGCACGTAGCTGGTGTCGCGCTCGACGATGTGATGCAGTTCGGCGCCGTGGCAGCCTTTGGCGCGCGCAAACAGCGGCAGGGCTTGCTGGACAGCGGCTTCAAACTCGCCCTGCTTGCCGGCAAGAATTTCGATGTGGGCCATTTCAAATACCACGTTGTGCTCCGTTTGGTTGGATGGGGTGACAAGACTATAGTCGGCAATCATCGCCGCCATGACCCGGCCGCCATCGGGGTTGTTTGCCAGCGCGGGCGCCAACTTCTGGTTGGCTTGGGAAGCCCTGCCTGCCGCCCCTATGACAACGCCAGCCGCGCGGGCATACTCAGATTCCATTGCCTGGCCCGGATCCTGCTCAGGCTCTTCAGACGTCACCTTCAAGCGAAAGCAACCCATGGATCGCGGAAACGACCACCAGAAATTCTTCTACCTCCTGCTGTTCGTCGTTACGCTCGGGCTCTGCTGGATCCTCTCGCCGTTTTTTGGCGCGGTGTTCTGGGGCGTCATCCTGGCGATCCTGTTTCAGCCCGTGCAGCGCGTGCTGGTCGCCCGAATGGGCAAGCGGCACAATCTTGCCGCGCTCGCCACGCTCGCCTTGATCATTCTGATCGTGATCCTGCCGGTCATCTTTGTAGCGGCGACCATCGTGCAGGAAATCGGTGTTGCCTATCAGGAAATCCAGAACGCGCAGCCGAACTACTCCCGGTACCTTTCAGAAGCCGTTCACGCACTGCCGACGTGGGTGCAGCAACTGCTTGCCAAAGCGGGTCTGACCAACATTGCCGGCATTCAGAAGAGGCTGGCCGATGGCGCGGCACAGATCAGCCAGTTTGCCGCGGCGCAGGCGCTGAGCATCGGGCAGAACACGTTCCAGTTTGTCGTCGGCTTTGGCGTGATGCTTTACATGGTGTTCTTCCTGCTGCGCGATGGCGCCGAGATCGGCCGCCGTGTGCGCCGCGCGCTGCCGATGGACGAAGAGCACAAGCGCTTGCTGCTGAGCAAGTTCACGACAGTCGTGCGCGCCACCGTGAAGGGCAATATTGCGGTGGCGCTCGTGCAGGGTGCGCTCGGCGGGCTGATCTTCTGGTTCCTGGGCATTGACGGCGTGGTGCTGTGGGGCGCGCTCATGGCGTTTCTGTCGCTGTTGCCCGCGATTGGCGCGAGCCTCGTGTGGATTCCGGTCGCGCTCTACTTTCTGATGGTGGGCGCGATCTGGAAATGCGTGATCCTCGTTGCATTCTGCGGCGGCGTAATCGGCCTGGTCGACAACCTGTTGCGCCCGCTGCTCGTCGGTAAGGACACCAAGATGCCCGACTGGGTCGTGCTGATCTCCACGCTCGGCGGCATGGAGCTGTTCGGTATCACCGGCTTTGTGATCGGGCCGCTGGTCGCCGCGCTGTTCATGGCGAGTTGGGACATCTTTGCGCGCGGGCAGGGCGAATGAGGTGCCGCTTATAGCCGCTCGAAGCGCAAGCCAGCGTGGCGGGCGTGCAGCCACCTGGGCGCCCAGTCCGGGCTTCTTCCTTCATGCTGTCCGGCGTGGTCATAGGCAAACGGGCCGTGACATCCGCGGCGCTTCTTAAAACTCCTGCATGAGATCTGCGTGCTGCTGCCGCGCTACGAGCAGGACGACCTGTTTGCCCCTTCCAAAAAAAAGCTCAAGCGTCGGTTTCCCGAATCCGAGGTAACGCCCTATCGGGCAGGACAAGGCGCCTGCACACGCCGCCTCGAACACTGAAAGCGCGTTCCACATTACGAAATTCGTGCCGGATTTCTCTGGCATCGCCTTTCCGTTTCCTGAAAACACGTTCCGCATCGCAAAATTTGTTGGCTATCTCATTGATAAATAACAAAAAACTAACTCTTATGTCTTATATAAGACCTTGCTGCGACGCGTCAAAGGCGCCCTACAATGAATCCATGCTGCTCGCTTCGATATCCGTAGCTGCACACGCAACCGATTCTCCTCAAACGCGCTTTATTTCCAGGAAATTGACATGGCCCAGTATCAAGACGACATCAAGGCAGTTGCCGGTTTGAAAGAAACCCACGGCAGCGCATGGAACGCGATCAACCCCGAGTACGCTGCTCGCATGCGTGCGCAGAACAAGTTCAAGACGGGTCTGGACATCGCCAAGTACACCGCCAAGATCATGCGCGCAGACATGGCCGCCTACGATGCGGATCCGGCCAAGTACACGCAGTCGCTGGGTTGCTGGCACGGCTTCATCGGCCAGCAGAAGATGATCTCCATCAAGAAGCACTTCAACAGCACCGAGCGGCGCTATCTGTACCTGTCGGGCTGGATGGTCGCTGCGCTGCGCTCTGAGTTCGGCCCGCTGCCCGACCAGTCGATGCACGAAAAAACCTCCGTCAGCGCGCTGATCCGCGAGCTGTACACCTTCCTGCGCCAGGCCGATGCCCGTGAACTGGGCGGCCTGTTCCGCGAACTGGACGCTGCCAAAGACGCCGCTGCCAAGGCCGCCATCCAGCAAAAGATCGACAACCACGTCACACACGTTGTGCCCATCATTGCCGACATCGACGCGGGTTTCGGCAACGCTGAAGCCACGTACCTGCTGGCCAAGCAGTTCATCGAAGCCGGCGCGTGCTGCATCCAGATTGAAAACCAGGTGTCGGACGAGAAGCAGTGCGGCCACCAGGACGGCAAGGTCACCGTGCCGCACGAAGACTTCCTGGCGAAGATTCGCGCCATCCGCTACGCGTTTCTGGAACTGGGCGTGGACGACGGCATCATCGTGGCCCGTACCGACTCGCTGGGCGCCGGCCTGACCAAGCAGATCGCCGTGACCAACGCGCCGGGCGACCTGGGCGACCAATACAACGCATTCCTCGATTGCGAAGAACTGTCGGCCGACCAACTGGGCAACGGTGACCTCATCATCAAGCGCGATGGCAAGCTGCTGCGTCCGAAGCGCCTGCCGAGCAACCTGTTCCAGTTCCGCGCCGGCACGGGCGAAGCACGCTGCGTGCTGGATTGCATCACCTCGCTGCAGAACGGCGCCGACCTGCTGTGGATCGAAACCGAAAAGCCGCATATCGCTCAGATTGGCGGCATGGTGAGCGAGATCCGCAAGGTCATTCCGAACGCCAAGCTGGTGTACAACAACAGCCCGTCGTTCAACTGGACGCTGAACTTCCGCCAGCAGGTGTACGACGCGATGAAGGAAGCTGGCAAGGATGTGTCGGCCTATGAGCGCGGCCAACTGATGAGCACGGAGTACGACGACTCCGAACTGGCAAAGCTCGCCGACGAGAAGATTCGCACCTTCCAGGCCGACGCATCGCGCGAAGCCGGTATCTTCCATCACCTGATCACGCTGCCGACGTACCACACCGCCGCACTGTCGACCGACAATCTGGCCAAGGAATACTTCGGTGACCAAGGCATGCTGGGTTACGTGGCTGGCGTGCAGCGCAAGGAAATCCGTCAGGGCATCGCTTGCGTCAAGCACCAGAACATGTCGGGCTCGGACATCGGCGACGACCACAAGGAATACTTCAGCGGCGAGGCAGCGTTGAAGGCAGCGGGTAAGGACAACACCATGAATCAGTTCCACTGATATTGGTCGTATCCAAAGCAAAACGCCAACCCACTGTGTGTGCGGGTTGGCGTTTTTTTTCTGCCGGCGAGCTGGCTAGCGAGGTGTCATGGTCACTCGACCGACCGGCTCCCGGGGCGATTCATAACCGCCCTTTTTTTACAGTGTTTGATAAGTTTTTTGCCTGTCTAAGCTCGAAGCACAGTTACTGACAGAGAGCTTGGCTGCCAAGCCTCTACCCGTTACTGGCGGTGCAATTCCACCACAGTGGGTTGACCATTGACCCTATCAAAGACCGCCATCACCTTGTCTCCCTCCTTGAAGTTTTTGAGCGAAGCCTTGTCCTTGACCGTGAATGTCATCGTCATGGCCCCCATGCCGAGGTTGTCGATGTCGCCGTGCTTGAGCGTGATCTTGCCGGTATCGGGGTAGACCTTGCGGACTTCCGCTGCGACAGGCTTGGGGGCCTGCCTGGACTGTCCGGCTTGAGCAGCCGGCTTCATGTCCATGCCTTCCATGGTGGCCGCGAATGCCGCCGAAGCGCCCGTCAGAGCGAGGGTGAAGATCAGAGCAGATGCGTGCTTCATCGTGAAACCTCGTGTTGGGAGTGAGAGGGAGTCGGGGACGGGGAAGATGTGCCGCGCCTGCGCAACAGCAGGTACACGGCGGGAACAACAAACAGAGAAAGCAGCGGCGCGGTCACCATGCCGCCGACCATGGGTGCGGCGATGCGCTGCATGACTTCGGGGCCGGTGGCGTGCGACCACATAATTGGGAATCAGCTGTCGAAGGCGGCCTTAGGCGCTCTTCCGATCGATGATGGTGAACCCCGTATCGATGCGCAGCAACGTATCGTTTGACCCTGTCCCGAAACGCTCAAGCAACGCCTCTGCAGTCCGCTTTCCGATATTGGCGCCACCCACCTTGACCGTAGACAGTGCGGGGTGCAGTTGTGCCGCCATGCTCAAGTCGCCAAAGCCCATGACGGCAAGGTCGCGCGGCACATGCATGCCTCGGCTGGCGGCTTCCATCAGCACCCCTTCAGCCAGCGTGTCGGAGCTGCAGACGATAATGTCGGGCCTGGCGCTATCGAGCATGCGCGCGAGCCCGCGTCGGCCGCCTTCCAGCGTGGCCGGCGCAGGCAACACCTCGAATGCGCATTCGCCGATGCCCTGCCGCGCGAGTTCTGCCCTGAAGCTCTCGCAACGCCGCAAGCCGCGAGGGTCGTTGACCGAGACCACACCAAAGCGCCGATAGCCCTTCTCTAGCAGATGGCGCGCCACGTCGTGGCCCACCTGCTCGTGTGAGAAACCGATGACCATGTCGATCGGCTTGTCGGTCAAGTCCCAGATTTCGACCACGGGGATGTTCGCCTTGGTCAGGCGCTCGATGGTGGCGTCGGTGTGGTCCGTCCCTGCCAGCACGATGGCGTCGGGGCGCCGCCCCAGTAACGCCTCCACCAGCGCTTCTTCGCGACTGGCCGAGTAGCCCGTCAAGCCGATGAGAGTCTGATAGTTGGCCACCGACAAGCCATCCATCAACGCCTGGACCGTCTCGGCAAAGATCGAACTGGCGATGGTTGGCAGCAGCACTGCCACCAACCGGCTTTTGCTGCTGGCCAGGCTGCCGGCAAGCATGTTCGGCACGTACCCCGTCGTACGCACGGCCGCCAGCACCTTCTTCTGCGTTTCTTCCCGCACCAGCTCGGGTCGATTGAGCGCCCGCGAAACCGTCATGGGCGCGACGCCGGCCACCCGGGCCACGTCGATGAGCGTCACGCTCGCGGCGCCATTTCCGAGCGCATCCGGGGTGCGGCTTTTCAGTTTTCGAACCATGTGTGCTCTCTGCGTTGTCGGTGCAGTTTCAGTGCCAGTGGCGCAAGCGGTTCCAGCGCCACAGCAGGGTAAACGAGAGTGATTGCGCAATCAATTTGGCTTGAATGATTGCGCAATCATCTAATAATAGCCTCCATCGGGGCTGACGGCTTCACTCTCGTCCGCGCCCCATCGCCAGCAAAAGAGCCCGTCCAATCGCAGAAGGGGCCATGGCACAACACCGGAGACCTGCATGCCCACGTCACCTCAGTCCACACACCCAACCCGGGTGCGATGGTTCATCTTGACGATGATCTTCATCGTGACGGTATTCAACTACGTAGACCGCGCCACGCTCTCGATTGCCGCACCGAGAATGCGCCACGACCTCGGCTTCGATGCGTTGACCATGGGCATCGCGTTTTCGGCTTTCGGGTGGGCCTACACGGCCATGCAGATTCCCGGCGGGCTGATCCTCGACCGTTTTGGTGCGCGTGTGGTGCTCGGGGTCAGCCTCATCGGATGGTCTGTACTGACCTTCTTGCAAGGCTACGTGCATCTGTTTGCGGCGTCGGCGTTTGTCGTGCTGTTTGTGCTGCGCTTTCTGATGGGCGTGGCGGAGTCGCCCGCCTTTCCGTGCAACAGCCGGCTGACTGTGATGTGGTTCCCCAGCCAGGAGCGCGGGCTGGCGACATCGGTGTTCCAGTCGGCGCAGTACTTCGCGCTGGCCGTGTTCACACCGGTCATGACGTTCACCGTCAGCCAGTGGGGGTGGCACTACGTGTTCTTCACCACGGGCGCCGTTGGCGTACTGATTGGCCTGGCGTGGCTGCACGCGGTACGTGAGCCGTCCCAGCATCGCCGCGTAAATGCGGCAGAGCTCGAATACATCTCCGCCGGCGGCGGCCTGCCGACCATGGCCGATGGCCCAAGTCCGTTCAGCTGGCGCCAGGTCAAGGCTATCTCGGCAAACCGCATGATGGCCGGCATCTACATCGGCCAGTTCTGCCTGACCTCCATCACGTGGTTCTTCCTGACGTGGTTCCCGACCTATCTGATCGAGGCCAAGGGCATGTCGATTCTGAAGGTGGGCCTGGTGGCGGCTATCCCGGCCGTGGCCGGTTGCGTGGGTGGGCTTATTGGCGGCCTGTGGTCCGACTGGATGCTCAAGCGCGGCCTCAGCCTGACGGCCGCGCGCAAGGTGCCGATCATCACGGGTCTGGCTCTCTCCAGCAGCATCGTCATCGCCAACTATGTGCAGTCAACCGCCGTCGTGGTGCTGGTGATGTCAATCGCGTTCTTTGCCAAGGGCATCGGCAATCTCGGCTGGTGCATCGTGGGCGATGTTTCACCAAGAAAGGCCATGGGCATCAGCGGCGGCATCTTCAACCTGTGCGGCAACCTCGCCAGCATCGTCACACCACTGGCCATCGGCTGGATGATCAAGCAGACCGGCTCGTTCGAGGCGGCGCTCACCTACGTTGCGGGCGTCGCGCTGCTTGGCGCGTGCTCTTACCTGCTGATTGTCGGCAAGCTCGAGCGCTTGCCCTCGGAGCCTGCATCCGATGCTGGTCCGATCTCATCACAAGCACCGGCCGAGTCGTTGTCCTGAAGGCAATGCACGACCACATCGCTCCCTTTCGTTTTTACTAAGCAGCCCACCATGAACAGTCCAGACGCTCTCCTCACCGATCAGCTTGCTCGCGATCGCATTGAACACATCCGCATCCGCTCGGTCTTCCTGCCACTGGCCAACCCGATCAGCGACGCCAAGGTGCTGACCGGCCGGCAGAAGCCGATGACGGAAATCGCCATCCTCTTTGTCGAGATCGGTACCGCAGACGGCCATCGCGGCCTCGGGTTCAGCTACTCCAAGCGCGCGGGTGGCCCCGGCCAGTTTGCGCACGCCAAGGAAATTGCGCCGGTGCTGATCGGCGAAGACCCGAACGACATTGCGCGCCTGTGGGACAAGCTCGCGTGGGCCGGTGCATCGGTCGGACGCAGCGGCCTGGCTGTGCAGGCCATCGGCGCGTTTGATGTGGCGTTGTGGGACATGAAGGCCAAGCGCGCCACTCTGTCGCTCGCCAAACTGCTGGGCGCACAGCGCGATTCAGTGCGCTGCTACAACACGTCGGGCGGCTTCCTCCACACGCCGCTCGATCAGTTGCTGGTCAACACAGACATCTCACGGGCCAAGGGCATCGGCGGCATCAAGCTCAAGGTCGGCCAGCCCGATCGCGCGCTCGACGTGCAGCGTGTGGCAGCGGTGCGCGAGCACCTCGGTGATGACTTTCCGCTCATGGTCGACGCCAACCAGCAATGGGATCGCCCCACCGCCCAGCGCATGTGCCGCACTTTTGAGCCCTTCAACCTGGTCTGGATCGAAGAGCCGCTCGACTGCTACGACGCCGAAGGCCATGCCGCGCTGGCTGCCCAGTTCGATACGCCGATCGCCACTGGCGAGATGCTCACCAGCGTGTCGGAACATTGGGAATTCATCCGGCAGCGCGGAGCGGACTACCTGATGCCGGACGGCCCGCGCGTTGGCGGAATTACGCCATTCACCAAGATTGCTGCGCTGGCCGATCATGCTGGCCTGATGCTGGCGCCGCATTTTGCGATGGAGCTGCACGTGCATTTGGCCGCCGCGTACTCTCGCGAACCGTGGGTCGAGCACTTCGAATGGCTGGAGCCGCTGTTCAACGAGAAGCTGGAAACGCGCGACGGCCGCATGATGGTGCCAACGCGCCCCGGCCTGGGCCTGTCGTTGAGCGAGCGCGTTGCCGAGTGGACGGCTCAAGAGGCGGAGATCACAAAAGCGAGCGTGAATAAGGGACCGGGAGCGCTCCTGCCCTGAACAGGTACGTCGCAAACAAAAGGGGCTCCGGCTCCTCTTTCGTTGTTTCGATCGTCGACACACGAAACTCGCGCATCCCAGCTCACGGACTTACGACACCATACGCAGATGGCGGCCTCGGCTGTAGTCATGATTGGCGGCATGTGGTTTGCCGCATCTCGATGATTTTTTTTAATGATTTGAAATCGGATTTGGTTCTGCTTGATTTCGGAAGAAAGACCGACCCACCGGAGGTGCGGACGAAATCTTGGGCTACGTGGAGCTAGTTGGATGCCGCATGGATTGAACCGCACAACTACTCCCCAGTCCCGCCGATTTCGTCGCTGAACTCAACTGGCCGCCGTTTACTGAGATTCTCGGTTGCCACAAGAGCATTGTTGGCCGTCGTTCTACTGCTGAAGCTTTGCAAACTGCGCGGCGAGGAAGTCAACGAACAGGCGAATTCTGGAAGACAACTGGTGCCGATGAGGGTACACCGCATAGATGCTGGCTTCTGGTGTTGCGTATTGCGGAAGCACCTGAACGAGACGGCCGCTGCGTAGATATCGTTCAACATCCCATTCCGCTCGCATCACGATACCGAGGCCATCGAGTGCCCAGCTCACCGCGATTTCGCCATCATTGGTCGTGAGGTTGCCGCGCACATGGACGGCTTCTGTACGCGCTTTGGCGCCCTTGGCTGGCGTTAGCCGCCACACACCGTAAGCATCGCTCCCTTGCCGAATGCCAATGCAATTGTGGCGTTGCAGGTCTGCGGGCGTCTGCGGCTGCCCATGCTCCCGTAAATACTTGGGCGAGGCGCACAGTAGCCGGCGGTTGGGGGCCAGCAGGCGTGCAATGATGCGCGCATCTGGCGGCTGGCCAAAGCGCACGCACACATCGAAGGCGTCTTCAGATAGTGGAGGTGGATCCGCCGACAACTGTAGCTGTACGTCAACGTCTGGATAAGTCCGACTGTATTCCGCGATCACGGGCGCTACGTGCATACGCCCGAATCCAAGTGTTGCGTTCACCCGCAAGAGACCGCTCGGCTTGCCTTTGGCACTGGTTAGCAACTGCTGCAGGTCATCAATTTCTCCGAGGATGCGCCGTGCACGTTCGAGGAAAACTTCCCCCTCGGGCGTCAGGCTCATGCGTCGTGTGGTTCGGACAATCAACGGAAGACCGATGCGCGTCTCCATCTGAGCGAGGCGTTTGCTGACCGCCGCCGTAGAGATCCCCAGATCACGTGCGGCGGCACTTAGGCTGCCTGCCATTGCAAGTGACACAAAGAAACCGAGTTCGGACGGGTGTATGGCGCCAGCGCCGGTCGATTGCGTAGTCACACCGCTTCCCGCATTGTTAACTTCAGGTTGAGAACGGTTTAACTTTATATTCGATCCAAAACCACGTCTACCAAACAGAATCCTTCTCACGCCAGCAAGCGGTGATTCTGATCAGGAGACGAAGAATGAAGACATACAAGATTGCGACGATCCCAGGGGATGGCATCGGCAAGGAAGTCGTGCCCGCTGGGCGTGAAGTCATGGAGGCACTGGCCGCCGCAGGCGCTGGCTTTCGCTTCGAATTCGAGAACTTCGGCTGGGGCGGCGACTACTACCGTCAGCACGGCGTGATGATGCCGGAGGATGGCTTGAACGCCCTGCGTGGCAAGGACGCCATCCTGTTCGGTTCCGCCGGTGACAATCAAATTCCCGATCACATCACGCTGTGGGGCCTGCGCCTAAAGATCTGCCAGGGCTTCGACCAGTACGCCAACGTGCGCCCAACACGCATCCTCCCGGGCATCGACGCACCGCTCAAGCGCTGCGGCCCGAACGATCTGGACTGGGTGATCGTGCGTGAGAACTCCGAAGGCGAATATTCCGGTGTGGGCGGTCGCGTGCACCAGGGCCATCCGATCGAAGCCGCCACCGATGTGTCGATGATGACCCGCGTCGGTGTCGAACGCATCATGCGCTTCGCTTTCAAGCTGGCGCAGTCGCGTCCGCGCAAGCTGCTGACCGTGATCACCAAGTCCAACGCACAGCGCCACGCCATGGTGATGTGGGACGAGATCGCCGTGCAGATCGCCAAGGAATTCCCCGACGTGAAGTGGGACAAGGAACTGGTGGACGCCGCTACGGCACGCATGGTCAACCGCCCGGCCACGCTCGACACCATCGTCGCCACCAACCTGCATGCCGACATCCTGAGCGACCTGGCCGCCGCATTGGCCGGCAGCCTGGGCATTGCGCCCACGGGCAACATCGATCCGGAGCGCCGTTATCCGTCGATGTTCGAGCCGATCCACGGTTCGGCCTTCGACATCATGGGCAAGGGCTTGGCCAACCCGGTGGGCACGTTCTGGTCGGTCGTGATGCTGCTCGAACACCTCGGTGAGACCGAGGCTGCGCGTCAGGTCATGGCCGCCATTGAAGCGGTGACCGGCAACCCTGCGCTGCACACCGGCGATTTGGGCGGCAAGGCCACCACTGCGCAGGTGACCAAAGCCGTCTGCGACTACCTCGCTACGAACCGAACGGCCAAAGCCGCCTGATAGCAGGGTGGGCCAGGGCGACATCTGGCCCGTTAGGCCCGTTAGCCCCATAAGGCCCATAAGGCCACCAGTCCTCAGGGCACAGCGCGTCGTCACTGAAGCAGACAACAAGAGCTGCCAAGCGTGTGCCATCTACAGAGCAGATAGGAGACAGCAATGACTCGACGCATGTTCGGCGAGCTTTGTACCAGCATGGGCGATTGCATCGCGCCGTGCCGTGCCGTGGCGTGGTCACCGCACATACCGATGTGCCGCCGGCATCGGGCATGCCAAAACGCGCGTCGACTCTGCTCCGCTCTCTGCGCCAGCGCGTGCGCTGCTGACTAACCCATTGGGGAAAGACATGCACGACGACACCGCTCGCAAGCTGCTGCGCGCTATGTTTGACGCTGCGATCGCTGCTGCGCAACCCGCGCTGACGCTGTCCGCGACCTTGCCGGAGCGCCCGAAGGGCCGCACGATCGTGATCGGGGCGGGCAAGGCTTCGGCTGCGATGGCGCACGCGTTTGAACAGGCGTGGGGCAGCACGGTGAGCGGACTCGTCGTGACGCGGTACGGATACGCCGTCCCGTGCAAGCAGATTCGCATTGTTGAGGCGGCGCACCCCGTGCCGGACGCAGCCGGCCATCAGGCTGCACGCGAGATGCTCGAGCTGGTGTCGGGGCTCACGGAGGACGACCTGGTGGTCTGCCTGATCTCGGGCGGCGGTTCGTCGCTCCTGCCGCTACCGCTGCCGGGCATTTCGCTTGCCGACAAGCAGGCCGTGAACCGGGCGCTGTTGGCTTCCGGCGCGACCATTACCGAGATGAACTGCGTGCGCCGTCATCTGTCGGCCATCAAGGGCGGACGCCTGGCTGCTGCCTGTCATCCCGCACGCGTTTGCAATTTGCTGCTTTCCGACGTGCCTGGTGACGATCCCGTCGATATCGCGTCCGGCCCCACCGTGCCCGATGCGACCACGCTGGCCGATGCGCTCGACATCATCCGCCGCTACGACATTGCGATCCCGCTGCACGTGCGCGACGTCCTCGCCTCGAAAAACGCGGAGACCATCAAGGCCGGCGACGCACGTCTGCCGCGCATCGAAACCCGGTTGATTGCCACGCCGCGCATGGCGTTGCAGGCCGCGGCACGCGTGGCTCGCGAAGCAGGCCTTCCCGCCTACGTGCTGGGCGATGCCATCGAGGGCGAAGCGCGCGACGTCGGCAAGGTCTTGGGCGGCATTGCACTGGAGGTGGCCCGCCACGGTGAGCCGTTCCCCGTGCCGTGCGTGCTGCTCTCGGGTGGCGAAACAACGGTCACCGTTCGCGGCAAGGGCAGGGGCGGCCGCAATGTCGAATTCCTCCTGTCACTCGCACTCGCACTGCGCGGACAGCCGGGCGTTTATGCCCTTGCGGGCGACACCGATGGCGTTGATGGGCTGGAAGAAATTGCTGGCGCCATTGTCTCGCCGGACACATTGCAGCGTGCCTGGGGTCTCGGCATCCGTGCGCAAGACGCGCTTGCTTGCAACGATGGACACGGTTTTTTCGAGGCACTGGGCGACGCAGTCGTCACCGGTCCCACGATGACCAACGTGAACGACTTCCGCGCGATTCTGGTCGCGCCCTGATCTGGAGCTACACCCATGAGACGCCTGCGCAACGCGAAGATCGTCGCCACCCTCGGCCCCGCGAGCAACACCCCGGAAGTCATCGACGCCCTGTTCGAAGCAGGTGCCGACGTCTTCCGGCTGAACTTCAGCCACGGCACGCATGACGACCACCGGCAGCGCCTGGAGACGATCCGCGCCGTGGAGCGCGAACGTGGCCGACCCATCGGTGTCCTCCTTGACCTGCAAGGCCCCAAGCTGCGCATTGGCACCTTTGTGGATGGCCCCGTTCAACTGACCTCTGGTGCCGGGTTCCGGCTTGATCTCGAGCGCGATGCCCCCGGCACACGCGAGCGTGTCAGCCTGCCGCATCCGGAAATCTTTGCCGCCCTGCACAAGGGTACGGATCTGCTGCTCGACGACGGCAAGATCCGGCTGCGCGTGGACAACTGCGGCGCGGATTTTGCAGACACCACCGTCGTCAACGGCGGCACGTTGTCGGATCGCAAGGGCGTGAACGTGCCGGGTGTCGTGTTGCCGCTGTCGGCATTGACTGAGAAGGATCGCCGCGATCTCGACTTCGGCCTGACGCTTGGGCTCGACTGGATTGCGCTGTCTTTCGTGCAGCGGCCCGAAGATATCCGAGAGATCAAGGCCATCGTCCAGGGGCGTGCCAGCATTGTTGCCAAGCTCGAGAAGCCGGCCGCCATTCAGAGCCTGGAAGCGATCATTGAAGAAGCGGATGCGGTGATGGTGGCCCGCGGTGATCTCGGTGTGGAGATGCCAGCCGAACAGGTGCCCTCCCTCCAAAAGCAGATCGTGCGCGCGTGCCGCAAGGCCGGCAAACCGGTGATCGTCGCCACGCAGATGCTGGAGTCGATGATCACGGCACCGGTACCCACGCGCGCCGAGGCATCGGACGTTGCCACCGCTGTCTACGACGGCGCCGACGCGGTCATGCTGTCGGCGGAGTCGGCATCGGGGCGCTATCCCATTGAAGCCGTGACGATGATGGACAGCATCATTCGGCGGACCGAATCCGATCCGCATTATCACGACGCCATCCAGGCCTCGCACACGCCTCCGCGTGCAGACACCGCCGATGCCATCGGCTATGCGGTGCGCCATGTGGCGGGGCTGCTCAAGGTGCCGGCCACCGTTGCCTACACCAGCTCCGGATACTCCGCGCTGCGCATGGCGCGCGAGCGCCCCGAGGTGCCGATCCTGGGCATGACGCCACGCGTGGCCACCGCGCGCCGGCTGGCGCTGGCGTGGGGTGTGCACGCGGTTTTGTGCCACGAAGTGATCGACGTGCTGGAGATGACGGACCTGGCCAGCCGCACGGTGCTCAAGGAGCGCTTTGGCGAGAGCGGACAGTCCATCGTGATTTCTGCGGGGCTGCCATTCACGGTGGCCGGCACGACCAATCTGCTGCGCATTGCGCAGGTGCAGTGAAGAAGCACGCAAGACTGTGACCCGCGAAGTGCTACGAGAACTCGATCAAAAACGAGCCCGCACCGAGTTTGGGACTGTATGGAACATCAAGGAGACAACAATGGAACTAGACATCGAAAAGCGCACGTTGCGCAGGATCAGTTGGCGCATCGTGCCGTTCATCATGCTGCTGTACTTCGTAGCCTACATCGACCGGGTCAACATCGGTTTTGCTGCCCTGACAATGAAGGGCGACCTGGGCTTTACGGCATCGATTCTCGGCTTCGGCGCAGGTATTTTCTTCTGGGGCTATTTCCTGTTTGAAGTGCCCTCCAACATCGTGCTGCACAAGGTCGGGGCGCGCCTTTGGATCGCCCGCGTCATGGTCACGTGGGGCATCATCTCGGCGGCCATGGCGTTCGTCCAAGGGACCACCAGTTTCTACGTCATCCGCTTCCTTCTTGGGGCCGCGGAGGCAGGCTTCTTCCCCGGCATCATCCTGTATCTGAGCTATTGGTTTCCGGCCCGGCACCGGGCAGGCGTTACCGCGTTTTTCATGGCCGCCGCGCCGTTGTCCACCGCGCTGGGCTCCCCGATTTCTGCCGCGCTGCTGGAAATGCACGGCGTTATGGGCATGGCCGGCTGGCAGTGGATGTTCATTCTCGAAGCCATTCCGGCATTCATCCTCGGTGTGGTGGTGTTCTTCTACATGACAGATCGCCCCGAACAGGCCTCCTGGCTGAAAGAAGACGAACGCGCTTGGCTGGTCAAGGCCATGCAGGAAGCATCCAGCAACAAGGCAGCCAGCGGCAATCACAGCATCGTGCGCGGCCTGGCTGATCTGCGCGTGATTGCGTTGGCGTTGATCTACTTCGGTACCTCCGCAGGCCTGTACACGCTCGGCATCTGGGCGCCGCAAATCATCAAGCAGTTGGGCATGTCTTCCATGAAGGTTGGTCTGCTCAATGCGATTCCGCCAATCGTCTCGGTGGTTGCGATGGTCTTCTGGTCTCGTCATTCCGATCGGGCCGGTGAGCGCACGTGGCACGTCGTGATTGCGTGCGTGGCTGCGGCCGTGGGTCTGGTGGTGGCGGGCAGCGCCAACGGGGTAGTGGGCCTCATTGCAGCCCTCACGCTGGTGAACGTCGGCATCAGCTGCGCGAAGCCGCCGCTCTGGAGCATGCCCACGATGTTCCTGTCCGGTGCGGCCGCTGCCACCGGCATCGCCACCATCAACTCGATCGGCAATCTCGGCGGCTTCTTTGGTCCCGCGATGATCGGCTGGATCAAGGATCGGACCGGCAGCTTTGCAGGCGGACTCTACTTTGTCGCCGGCCTGCTCGTGCTCTCGGCGGTTCTCACGCTGGTGCTGTCAAGCACGCAGAAATCGAAGGCCGCTGCGGCGCAGGCAACGGCGCACTAAGCAGACCTTCGCCTCTACTCGTCCACCAAATTTGAATGGAGCACCACATGGATAAGGAAGTTGCCGTTCAGTCGTTGACTGACACCATGGCCAAATTCACGGCCTACATCGGAAAGCGGCTGCCCAAGGATGTGAAGACCAAGTTGGCCGAACTCCGCACGATGGAGACGAATCCGCTGGCGAAGTCCATCTACGATTCGATGGCCGGCAACCAGGAAGCGGCAGACAAATTGGATCGCCCCAGCTGCCAGGACACGGGCGTCATCCAGTACTTCGTCGAGGCGGGCGCCAACTTCCCGCTGCTGGGCGAGCTGGAAGCGGTATTGAAGGAAGCCACGGCAGAAGCCACCCGTATCGGGCCACTCCGTCACAACGCGGTCGAGACGTTCGACGAGAAGAACACCGGTACCAATACCGGCACGCAGATTCCCTGGCTGGACTGGCGCATCGTGCCAGGGCTCGACAGCTGCACCATCGACGTCTACATGGCGGGCGGGGGGTGCACCTTGCCGGGTGCCGCCAAGGTGCTGATGCCGGGTCAGGGCTATGAGGGTGTCGCAGAGTTCGTCATGGACGTCATCACCGAGCGCGGTGTGAATGCTTGCCCGCCGCTTCTGGTGGGGGTGGGTGTGTCCACCTCCGTGGAAACCGCGGCACGTCTGTCCAAGCTCGCGATCATGCGCCCGGTGGATTCCAAGAGCGAGAACCCGCGTGCGGCACTCATGGAAGAACTGCTCGAGCAAGGGCTCAATGAAGTCGGCATCGGGCCGCAGGGGCTGACCGGCAACAACAGTGTCATGGGCGTAAACATTGAATCGTCTGCCCGGCACCCATCCACCATCGGCGTTGCGGTCAATACCGGTTGCTGGGCGCATCGCCGGGGCAAGATCCGGATCAACGCGGACATGTCCTACGACATCATTTCCCACGAAGGAGTGACCCTGTGAAAAAGATTCTGACGACGCCGATCAAGGACGAAGATCTGCTGAGCCTCAATGTGGGCGATGTTGTTTACCTGACCGGCCGCCTGGTGACCTGCCGTGACGTGGCGCACCGGCGCTTGATCGAACAGGGGCGCGAGTTGCCAGTCGACCTGGAAGGCGGAGCGATTTTTCATGCGGGCCCGATTGTCCGGAAGAAGGATGATGGCGGATTCGAGATGGTGTCCATCGGCCCGACGACCAGCATGCGCATGGAGAAATTCGAGCGCGAGTTTATCAAGCAGACCGGCGTCAAGCTGATCGTCGGCAAAGGCGGCATGGGGCCCGAGACGGCCGCCGGTTGCCAGGAAGGAACGGCGGTGCACGCCATCTTTCCGGGTGGCTGCGCCGTGCTGGCTGCAACGCAGGTTGAAGAGATCGAAGGTGCCGAGTGGCAGGATCTTGGGATGCCGGAAACCCTGTGGATCAATCGCGTAAAGGAATTCGGCCCGTTGATCATCTCGATCGACACCAAGGGAAATAACCTCATTCAACAGAACAAAGAGCAGTTCAACGCCAAGAAGCGTCCGGTGCTCGACCGAATCAACAAGCAGCTCAGTTTCATCAAGTAATTTTCTGTCTCGCGATGGAACGGCTGCAGTTCGCTAAAGCTGTCTCCATTGACTCGTCTGTGCCGTTCAGCTACACCACGGGTGGTGCACATCAGGCCGGATATGGACAGACATCGGCCGCCTTCACCCATCGATATGGGTGATCTAGACGCGCAAACCAGCCACGATGGCGTGGGCTGGCTTGTGCGTCCGCTGCGGCCCCTATTAGGGAGCTGAGACCCCCTGTGTTTTTGCGGCGTACGGCGTATAGAAGCTGGAGCCAGCCCATGCGGGCGTCTTCGCGCTATACAGTTGCGGGCCCTGCGTATAGTTTGCGCCGTCGTGCCAGTCGCCCGAGCCAGAGTACTTGGCCACTGCTGGGTACGGATACACCGGACGCGAAGCGGTGACGTTGCTTGATGAGTCGGTCTGGTATGTCATGACAGCGCTGGGAGCCACTCCTTGCTCCGCCCAGGCGGTGATCTGTGACACCAGGTCGATGTTGGGCATGCCTTCACCACCACCACAGTGGGCCACGCCCGGCACCAGATACAGGCGCGCGAACTGACCGACGGTCAATTCACCCATCTGGTTCTGCATGGCTTCGTAGTACTGGATGGTGAACAGCGGCGAGATGTGCTGGTCAGCCCAGCCATGCCAAAGAATCAGCTTGCCGCCGGCCTTCTGGAAGGCGGAAAGATCCGGGTTGGTCGCGTCGTTGAGCGAGTGATTGGCTTGCAGGTAGCTGGGATAGAAGCTGGCGTCGTGATAGCCGAATGTGTTGATGTTCGGCATGCTCGGCGAGCCGGTGAAGATCAGGTTGTACGCCCCGCTCACAATCATGTTGCTGAACAGGCTGGTCACGGGCGCTGGGGCACCAGTCGAATTGGAGGTCGGCAACTCGACACCAATCCAGTTGGCCTCTGAACCAAGCTGCGGAGAACCCGCCAACATGCGCTGACCTGTCGTGGTATCCATCGGCCCACCGTAGATCTTGCCGGCGGTTGCCACTTCGGCGGCGGTCAGACAGCTACTGGTGTCAGTCGCACTCGCCGCGCATTCGATTGATGCCGGATCGAAGTTGCAGGTGCGCGGGTCCGCCAGCAGGCCATCAGGTGCGCCACTGCCGCCGCCGCAAGCCGCCACCACTGCTTTGTGCAGCACGCGAGCCTTGTCGGCATACAAGACAGCATTGCCGGTGTTATCGCCAGTGGTGCTATTCGAGATGACGCTCCAGCCGTGAAACAGTGAGTTCTGGATCTGGAAGTGTGCGGCCGGGGCCCCAGCGATGATGCCGTTGTAGTCGTTGGGATAGCGTTGTGCAGCCATCAGAGCTTCACGACCACCGTCAGAGCAGCCGACAAAGTAGGAATACTTTTGTGCCTGCCCGTAGTACGCCTGGATCAGCTTCTTGGCCGCGAGCGTGGTGATGTGCTGACCGCGGTAGGCAAAGTCCGCCTGTTTTTGCGTATCGGTGGTCCAGGTGGCATCCGCATCGGAGTGGCCCATGTCAGTGGCTGCCGTGACGAAGCCACCCTGCTGCACCAGTGGACAGGAGTAGCTGAAGCTGAACGAGCTCTGCTTGGTCGGGTCGCTCAGGTTGCCGCATAGGCCCCCACAACCCAACTCCGCAAAGCGCTGTGTCCAGGAGCTGACCGGCAGTGCTACCTCAAAGGTATTGGAGGGCGCGAGCGTGCCCTTCACCGTGCAGAAGTTGACGGACGCGCCGTTGACCGTGGCCGTCGTGACAGTGGCTGAAGCAATCGAACTGCCCGCCCCGCCGATGTCGGTGATGTCCACCGAAGCGAGCTTGGAACAATCCACCACTGGCGCCACAACCCCCAGCGTCGTGGAAGTGTTGGTGGTGGAACTGGTGGAGGTGCTCGTTCCGTCGCTACCGCAACCGGCGATGATCACTGCGCTCACACAAAGTGCGAAGAACGCCAGCAACCTAGAGGGACGCCATGATTTCATGCTTGTCTCCGTGTTGTTTTTGGGATGGTTGGGGCGAGCGAACCCGCCCCTGGGTGCCTCACGACCAAGTCAGGCGCCCGAGGGAAAAAGAATCGGGGGTTCAGATCAGCGTCCGCTCAGGGCACGCGGGTTGCCTACGGTGGGCCAGCCGTAGCTGTCGCGCGGATGATGCAGTCGGCATAGGCTTGCCAGCCGTCGCGTTCGGTCACGCCGTCAAATACGTGCGCTGCGGCGAGCTGCGCGACCCATTGCTGCTTGTCGGCGATCGCCTGTGACAGGATCGGCGCGATGCCGGTTTCTGCAACGGTGCGCGCGGCCTCACGCATCTCTTCAGCACGTCGCTTGCCGTGCTTGGCAACGCGGCTGAACAGATAGCCACCCAGCGTCGGCCAGTCGATACCAGGAAACGTCTCAGCCAGCGTGGGCAGCATGCGATCTTCCACGCCGTAGCGACGGGCGTTGGTGTAGCTCTCGATCACCAGCGCCTCCAACCCTTTGATGAGGATGCTCCGGCTCATCTTGATGGCCGATGCGACGCCGATGCGTTCGGAGACCGGCTTGGCGTCCATGCCAAGTGCGACCAGAGCGGGGCTGAGCGCCGCTGCATAGGCGCCGCCGATCAGCATCGGCACGCGAATGCCGTAGGGCGGCACCGACGTCATCACGCCCGCCTCCACGTAGTGCGCACCAGCGGCCTCGATGGCGCGTGCGGCCTGCTGCTTCACGCCGGGCGATGCCGAGTTGAGGTCGAGGAAGAACGCACCGGGCCGGATGCTGGCGGCCGCCTGTTCGGCCACCGCCAGCGTGTTGGCTGCCGTGACGGCGGAAATGATCAGCGTGGCCTGCGCGCAAAGTGTCTCGCAACTGGCCGCCGTCTCGATGGGCGCCGGCACCTGCACACGAACCGCTGCGTCGTGTGCGAACAGCACATCCCATGCGCATACGCTGGCCACCTCAGCATGCGCCGCCAATGCACGCCCGAAGATGCCGCCCACCTCGCCAAAACCGATCAAGCCCACGTGCCACGGTGCCATGTCGTTCTCCCCAAGATTGCTCTGGAAGTTGCCCTGAACTGACGCTCAGAACATGTGCCGAATGCCAATCTGCAGGCCGGTCTCGCCCTGGCCCCCGTCCGGCGTCAGGAACGTCCCGGTCGTGATGCTGGCACCTGCCATCTTGAAACGCGCAGTGTTGTCATTCTTCAGCCGCGAGATCACGCCATAGAGCCGCGTTCGCTTGGAGAGGTCATAGTTGACGATGCCGCTGACCTGCCACGCGCTGTTGCTCAGCGGAGAGCTATCGCGAATGGTGGCGTAGCCGGCCCCCACCGTTAGCGTCGGCAGTATCCGGTAGTCGGCCGACAACGAGTACGTGTTGTGGTAGTTGCCCGCCACGTTGCCCACCGGGCCGACCGCCGGGTCGTACTTGCCCGCCGGGTTGGTCAGCACATTGCCCGTGGTGGAAGAAATGACTTCGTTTGCCCGGAAGAATGCGAAGTAGACCTTGCCGTGACCGTAGTCGACGTTGCCGCCGGCCATGTACTCCTGCACCCGGTTGGTATGCGCGGCATTGGCAGCATTGAGGTAAGCCAGCGCGAAGTACACCGGACCCTGCTGCGTCTGCACTGCGGCCTGATACACCGCGTTGCCGGCCAGAGAGCCCGCCTGTTCTCCCACGGAGTAGTGCAACTCGACCTGCGTGTTAGCAAACTTGGGCGAGTAATAGGCAATGTCGTTGTCGACCCGGGCCAGCCAGTTGGCGAAGTTGTTGTAGCCGGAGCCGTAGGTGGCTGCGGCAAAGGCATCCATGTTGCCGGAGTACGAGAACATGGCCGAGTTCTGCCGCCCGGCGCGCACCTCGCCAAACGGCGCGGCAATGCCCACCCACGCTTGCCGATCAAACAGCCGGTACGAGTTCTGAACCTGACCCGAGCTGGGGTCGAAGCCGCTTTCCAGATTGAAGGTCGCGCGATACCCGCCGCCCAGATCTTCCGATCCGCGCAAGCCCCAGCGGCTTGTCATCTCGCTGTTGCTGCCAAGCACCGACAGTGACGTGCTCTTGCCCCCCACCGTGGCGGTCTGATAACCCGTGAATACATCCAGCACGCCGTACAGCGTGACGGATGATTGGGACGACTGCGCGCTGGCTTGCTGTGCACCAACTACCCCCATGGCCACGATGGCCAGCATGGCACTCCACTTCATCTTCATGTTGTGATGTCTCCTCGTTGATTTTTTATGGCTTTGAAACAGGCGCTGTGCCTCTGGCTCAGCGGCCTGGCTGCGGCGCCAGCAGCCGCTTCACGATCAGCGCCAGCGGCACCGTGAAGAAGAAATGCGACATGAACCCGCCGATGATGACGGCCGGATCCAGATAGTTCGGGTGGTTGTCGCCCGCGATGGCGATCGCGACATGCATCACGATCCACGCGACGATGGCGTAGAACAGCGCCACGAAAGTGGCTTCATACCCGCGCTTGCGGAAGTACGGCCAGATCATGGCGAACAGCACCCCCCAGCCCATTGCAAACACGAAGTGGACGCCCGTGCCGATCACATACGCCCCGAAGCCAATCGACTCCTGGAAGGCTTTGCCGAACACCAGTCCCGTCGCATTGCGGGGAATGCCTGCCAGCGGCATGAGATGTTGCGCGCCAACCCAGATCAGCGCTTCATAGATCCAGATGATGATGCCGCCTGCCAAGCCAGCCATCGCACCGGCGCGCAGCGTGGCGTTCAGGCTTGGGGAATTGGAGGCGTTGGTTTGAATGCCTCCGCTGACGTGGGTGTTCATGATGGTCTCCTGATGTTTGAGTAGGTATGGGTGTGCAGTCGTGGAATGCAGAAAGCCATCCGCCGCGCCGACTGCAAGCGCTGCGGACAGGGAAACAAGAGCGATGGGACGACCTGCCTAGTCGATGTAGCGCAGTCCTGCGCGCGCCAGCGGCTCGCGCATGGAGTACATATCCAGGCCCAGCTCTCCGGCGGCAAAGCGCGCGCGTTTTGCGTCTTCGTTGGCAGTGCGGGTGGCGGCAGCGTCAGCCACGGCAGCGGCGGATGCAGCAGGCACGACCACCACGCCGTCGTCGTCAGCGATAACCACATCGCCCGGGTTGACCAGCGCGCCGGCGCACACCACCGGCACGTTCACCGAGCCCAGCGTGGCGCGCGCACAGCCTTTGGCATGTACGGCACGACTGAAGACAGGAAAGCCCATCGCAGTCAGGTCTTTGACATCGCGTACGCCGCCGTCGATGACGAGGCCCGCAGCGCCGCGCGACCGGTACGAGGTGGCCAGCAGATCACCGAAGAACCCGTCGGTGCTGTCAGCCGTGCATGCAGCGACGACGATGTCGCCCGGCTGAATCTGTTCAGCGGCCACGTGCAGCATCCAGTTGTCGCCCGGCTGCAGCAGCACGGTGATGGCGGTGCCGCAGGCGTGTGCTCCGGCGTAGATCGGGCGCATATACGGCTTCATCAGGCCGATGCGGCCCATGGCCTCATGCACGGTCGCCACGCCGAATTGCGAGAGCGCGGCCACCACGTCGGCTGGTGCGCGCTCGATACGGCGGTGGACCACGCCGAGAAGATTGTTGGCGGTGCTCATGCGAGTTCTCCTGCAGTGGCGAGGGCGGACTGGCCATGCTGGCCGCGCGCCTTGAGCTGCGCGTCCAGGCGCGGGTACACGCGCCGTGCGTTGCCCTCGTAGATTTGGTAGCGGTCTTGCGCCGACAGGCTCTGCGCCTGGTCGATGTAGCGGCGCGTGTCGTCAAAGTAGTGACCCGTTTCCGGATCGATGCCGCGCACGGCACCAATCATTTCGGAGGCAAACAGGATGTTGTCGACCGGGATCACCTTGGTCAGCAGGTCGATGCCTGGCTGGTGATAGACACAAGTGTCGAAGAACACGTTGTTGAGCAGGTGTTCCTTGAGCGGTGGCACCTTGAGCTCCTGCGCCAGCCCGCGGAAGCGGCCCCAGTGGTACGGCACCGCACCGCCACCGTGTGGAATCACAAACTTGAGCGTCGGGAAGCGACGGAACAGATCGCTGGTGAGCACTTGCATGAAGGCCGTGGTGTCGGCATTCAGGTAGTGCGCGCCGGTGGTATGAAAGCACTCATTGCAGCTCGTGCTCACGTGAATCATCGCGGGCACGTCGTACTCGACCAGCTTCTCGTAAATCGGGAACCAGTACGGGTCGGACAGCGGCGGCGAGGTCCAGTGGCCGCCCGACGGGTCCGGGTTCAGGTTCACGCCGACGAAGCCGTAGTCGACGATGCAGCGCTCCAGCTCTGGGATGCATGAGGCGATGTCCACGCCCGGCGATTGCGGCAGCATGGCCGCGCCCACGAAGTACTCTGGAAACAGTTGCGACACACGATGGCACAGCGTGTTGCAGATAGCTGCCCACGTGGCGCTCGTCTCGAAACTGCCGATGTGGTGCGCCATGAACGACGCGCGCGGCGAGAAGATCGTCAGGTCCGATCCACGCTCCTGCATCAGGCGCAGTTGGTTGACGCGGATGGCTTCTGTCAGCTCGTCGTCGCTGATCTGCAGTTCGTCTGGCGAGGGGCCAAGTTCCGGCGTCGCAAGATTGGCGATCTGGCGCTTGCGCCAGTCTTCGAGGGCTTTGGGGGCGGTGGTGAAGTGCCCGTGGCAATCGATGATCATGAGGTTGCGTTCAATCGTTCGCGGACCAGGCCGCAGGAGGGATCAGCACCTCGCCGCGCATGATGGGACGCGCGGTCCGCACCAGTGCGCTGCGCGCAATGCCGTTCGGTTGGGTGGGGTCGGTTTCCAGTTCGACGGTGAACTCACCAGTCGGGTGTTCGACGCTGATGGAATGGACGGGGCCGGGGCTGGCCATGTGCGCGAGGCCATCGGCCACCGTGCCGGGCAGCACGCACGCCGTGCCCACGGTGACTGCCGCCAGCACACCGATCGCCTCGTGGCACACGCGCGGGATGAAGCAGCGCGTGGCAATGCTGCCGCCTTCGCGCGGTGCAGCAAGCAGGCACATCTTCGGGTAGCTCTTGTCAGTCACGTCGCCCAGACCCATCGCATGGCCTGCGGCCAGGCGCAGCGCTTCGAGCGTTCGCTTGAGCGGCGTGTCGGCATTCAATGCCGCCACGCTTTCGGCGGCGGTGCGGCCAAGGTCTGCCGCGCGCATCAGCACCATCGGCATGCCGTTGTCGATCAAGGTGACGTGGATGGCGCGGCATGTGCCGGTGGTGGGGTCGTCAAACTCAATGGTGTCGAGCGTGTTGCCGGTCGGCAGCATCGCGCTGCACACCGATCCCGCCGTATCGAGGAAATCGATGACGATCGGCGCCGCAGTGCCGGGCACGCCGTCAATGCGCGCATCGCCCGCGTACTGCGGCTTACCACCGGGCGTGGGTACCGTGATGTCGCACACCATGCCGGTATTGCGGGTCAGCACGCGGGCGCGGGTGGTGTCATTGCTGGCCGCGATCAAGCCAGTCTCCAGCGCAAAGGGCACCACGGCGGCGAGCATGTTGCCGCAGTTGGGCGTGGTGTCGACGGTGTCGGCATTCGGCTGCAGCTGCGCAAAGGTAAAGGCCAGATCAGCCCGTCCAGAGGTGTCTCGCGCCACGATGCCGACCTTGCTGGTGAGCGGATGCGCACCGCCCAGTCCGTCGATCTGGCGTGGGTCGGGGCTGCCCATGGCGGCCAGCAGGGCTCGATCGCGGGCCACAATGTCGCTGGGCAGGTCGCGCTCCAGAAAGAACGGCCCACGCGATGTTCCTCCTCGCATCAGGATGCAAGGAATGGCGTGCAGATCGGAAGCGAGCTTGAACGTCATGGCAGCAATGCAGCAGAGCAACAGGTGCTCGGAGTATCGGTGGCTGCTTGTGTGCCTGGGTTGCCATGTAGCGGGTCCACTGTTCTAATCTTCTTATCGAACCAGGACAGCGCGCACCATGCAGACCATCGGCTTGCATCATCTCCATGTCTTTGCCGGCGTTGCGGCGGCAGGCGGTGTTCGGCGTTCTTCGGAGACGCTGCATCGGGCGTCGTCGGCCATTGCGCGCTCGGTGGCGGCGTTGGAAGCGGCGCTGGGCGCCGAGCTGTTCGAGCGAAAGGGGCGCGGCATGCTGCTCACGCGCGCCGGCGAGATCGTGCTCATGCGCGCGCAGGAAATCGAAGCCACGCTCAAGGAAGTGCGCGAAGACGCGATGCGACTGCGCACGCGTCAAGGCGTGCCAATCGCCAGCCTGGAGGCACTGCACAACGAGCGCCGGTTGCAGGCGGCGGCATTGCTGGCAGAGGTGCACCACATGCCGAGCGTGGCTACGTCACTCGGCATCTCCCAATCGGCGGTAAGCCAAGCCATTGCACGGCTGGAAGATGCACTGGGCCAACCGCTGTTTGCCCGCACCGCCCGCGGCATGCTGCCCACCGACACGGGCAGCCGCTGGATCGTGCGCTTCGAGCGCGTGCTGGCCGAATTGCGCCACATCCATGCCGACATTGCTGCGCTCCAGGGCGTGCTGGAAGGCGCGATCACCATTGGCGCGCTGCCGTTGGCACGCACGCAACTGCTGCCAGCAGCCATGGCCGAAGTGCACGCCATGCACCCCAAGCTGCGCTTCAGTTCGCTGGAAAGCCCCTACGAAGAGCTGACGGCCGGCCTGCTCAGCGGCCGCATCGATTTCATCCTCGGCGCGTTGCGCCCGCAGGCCACGCAAGATCTGACCACGGAAGCGCTCTTCAACGACCGAATTTCGGTCATCGTGCGTGCGGAGCACCCGCTTGCCCAGCGTCGCAGTACTGGCCGCAAACTCACATTGCGCGATTTGGAAGGCTACCCCTGGGTGCTCTCGCGCGCGGCTTCACCGTTGCGCGGGGCTCTGGACGCCGTGTTTCAGCGCCAAGGTTTGCCGCCGCCACAGCCCGTGGTGGAAACCGGCGATCTTGCACTTGTGCGCGGGTTGCTCTTGCGCGGCGACATGGTCACGGCGCTATCGGCGTATCAGCTGCACTACGAGATCGAAGCTGGTTGGCTGCGCGCGCTTGACCTGCCGATGCCCGATATGGCGCGCAGCATTGGGCTGACCACACGCACAGGCGCACGCCTCTCGCCCGGTGCTGATGCACTGCTCAGTGCCATCCGCCGGCTCAGCCACGACTGGCGCTGATCTTCACTGTATGCGGGCCCGCTCTTCGGCGCGCGGCGGATATGCCGTCGCCCAACCGCAATAAGTAAACAGCAACGCGGGCCCCGCCAGAAAGCAATACACCGTCGCCCCTGCCTACGTAGACTGCCGTTGCCGTGAAGCCCGCCTTCACGTTCTGTCGCATCTGCGGCAATTAGTGTTTCGATCAAAAAAGAACCCGCCAGTGGTTCACCAGGAGACGGCATGACAACCAACCAGCGGCTCGACATTCGGGCCTATATCAATGAACGCAGCATGTCCGGCTATCAGTGGCTATTGCTCGGCCTGTGCTTTCTGATCGTGACGACCGACGGCATGGACGTCGCCATCATGGGTTTTCTTGCGCCGGGCATCACGCGCGAATGGGGCATCTCCAAAGCGGCCTTCGGGGTGGTGATGAGCGCCGCGCCCATCGGCTTGGCGATCGGCGCGCTGTTGGTAGGCCCGATGTCCGACCGCTTCGGACGCAAGAAGCTGCTGATCGGTTCCGTCGCACTGTTCGGGCTGTTCAACCTTGCCAGCGCGTTTGCGCACAACACGGTGGAGCTTTCTGCACTGCGCTTCCTGACCGGCCTGGGCCTGGGCGCAGCCATGCCAAGCACGACTACGCTGCTCTCCGAATACGTACCCGAGCGCTCGCGCAGCATGCTGCTGGCGACGATGTTCACAGGCTTCAACCTGGGCTCGGCGTTGATCGGCTTTCTCGCCGCAGCGATCCTGCCGCACCACGGCTGGCGCGCGGTGCTACTGGCCGGTGGCGCAATCCCGCTGCTGTGTGTGCCCGTGTATCTCCTGCTGATTCCGGAGTCGGCGCGCTTCATGGTCGTCAAGGCCTTCCCGGCTGAGCGTATCGCCCGGACACTGCGCCGCGTCTGCCGTGCCGAGATTGCCGTCGACACCACTTTCACCGTCAGCGAGCCGGCGGTGACCGGGTCGCAGCCGGTGCGCACCGTGCTCTCGCAAAGCTATCGCAACATCACGCTGGCGCTGTGGGTGACGTATTTCATGGGCCTGCTGGTGATCTACCTGTTGAGCGGCTGGCTGCCCACCCTCATCAAGGACGCCGGCCTGCCGATTGAACGCGCAGCCAGCCTGACGGCGCTGTTCCAATTGGGCGGTACGGTGGGCGCGCTTGTGGTGGGCTTTTTCATGGACCGCGTGGCGCCGCGCCGCGTGATCGGTACGACATACCTGCTGGGTGCCGTGTGGATTGTGTTGCTGTCGTCGGGTAGCGTGAGTTCGTCCTTGTTCGCCTTCTACGTGCTGGCCGCCGGCTTCTGCATGAGCGGCGCACAGACCGGGCTCAACGCGTTTGCGCCGTCGTGCTACCCGACCGCGGTGCGCGCCACCGGCGTAAGCTGGATGCTGGGCATCGGCCGCTTCGGCAGCATCACCGGCTCGATGGCCGGGGGCGTGCTGCTGACGCTGGGCTGGAGCTTCAGCGCGGTAATCGCCATCCTCGCCATCCCTGCGGCACTGGCGGCGCTGTCCATCGTTTCCACCAAGGCGCAGCCGCGCGCCGTCACTGTTTGATTGCATTCCATGGCTACCATCATCGGCGCGATCGCGTCTTCCCATACTCCCACCATCGGCTTCGCACTGGATGCCGCCAAGCAGCAAGACCCGGTATGGGCACCGATCTTCTCGGCGTACGCGCCGGTGGCGCAGTGGCTGGCGCAGGCCAAGCCCGACGTGCTGCTCGTCGTCTACAACGACCACGTCACGTCGTTCTTCTTCGATCACTACTCAGCGTTCGCGTTGGGTATCGGCGAGTCCTACGCGCCGGCCGATGAGGGTGGCGGCCCGCGCCAACTGCCGCCGATTGCCGGGCACACGGGTTTGGCCCGACACATTGGCGCGTCGCTGGTGGCCGACGAGTTCGATATGTCGTTCTTCCAGGACAAGGCGCTCGACCACGGCTGCTTCTCGCCGCTGTCCGTCATGCTGCCGCATGCCACTGAATGGCCGACGAAGATCATCCCGCTGCAGGTGGGCGTGCTGCAGTTTCCGGCGCCTTCGGCACGGCGCTGCTACAAGCTCGGTCAGGCGATCCGCCGCGCGGTCGAGAGCTACCCCGAAGACTTGCGCGTGGCCATCGTCGCCACCGGTGGTTTGTCGCACCAAGTGCACGGCGAGCGCGCCGGATTCAACAACACAGAGTGGGACAAGACCTTCCTCGACCTCTTCGAGTCAGACCCCGAAGCGTTGCTCGAACTCACCCATGCTGACTACGCCCGCCTTGGCGGCTTCGAGAGCGCAGAAGTCGTGATGTGGATGGTGATGCGTGGCGCCATGTCCAGCCGCATGAAGTGCCTGCACCGCGACTACTACCTGCCCTCCATGACCTGCATCGCCGTGGCCGTGTACGAGAACGAAGCGGCGGACAACTCCGCCATGCTCGCCGCACGCGCGCAGCGCCAGCGCGAGCACATCGGCCACCAGTTGCGCGGTATCGAAGCCATCGAAGGCACGTATCCGTTCACGCTGGAAACCAGCGTGCGCGCCTACCGGATCAACCGCTACCTGCACCAGCTGATCGAGCCCGCATTCCGCGAGCGCTTCCTTGCCGATCCACTGGCCACCTATGAGGAAGCTGGCCTGAGCACGGAAGAGCGTGACCTCATCACGCAACGCGACTGGCGGGGCCTGATCCGCTACGGTGTGATCTTCTTCCTGTTGGAGAAGCTGGGTGCGGTGGTAGGCGTGTCGAACCTGCACATCTATGCCGCCATGCGCGGGCAATCGCTGGCCGACTTCCAGAAGACGCGCAACGCGCCGGGCGCGCTGTATTCGGTTGCCAGTACGGCGCGCGACAGCGCCACCTGGACAAGCTGACCAAACTTCCGGTCCATCGAGAGTCCCAACTGATCCAGCCGGTTCACGGATTTGCGGCGACGTTGCAAGCTCACGAAGTAAAGCGGCGAAAAGAGCATGCGATGGGCAGGGATTGGTCGGGCGGAGTCCCGCTGTGCTTATCGTTCCCGTCTTCTCTAGGGGGTCCGCATGACGGGCCCCCTTGTTATTTGCGGGCTCTGATGGCCAAGCCTAGGGTTTACAGCAGGGTCTAAGAGGCCAGACTTATCCCAGCAGTGTTGGGATCCCGGGCGTAGCTGTGTCACGTATTGTGCTGTGGCGTACGATTCAATAACTCGATAACTGCTTGAAACAGAAGGATATTTTGTCTCTGACCACGGCGACCTTTGTCGGAGAGTTCAGAGTCGAGTGAACAAAGTTCAGCGTTGAGTGAATCTCGACAACAACTTCCGCGATTTCCCATTCTTGAAATCGTAATAGCCCGTCCCTATAATTAGCACTCGCCGGACAGGAGTGCTAACAAGTGTCTCCAGTCCACGATGCTTTCCCGATGCGCCGCGTTCTGCGGCGCGTTTTGTGAATAAACACTCACTTTGCATTGAGGAGTTTGTATGAACCTGCGTCCCTTGCATGATCGCGTGATCGTGAAGCGCCTGGACAACGAAACGAAGACCGCTTCGGGCATCGTCATCCCTGACGCCGCCGCAGAAAAGCCGGACCAAGGCGAAGTGCTGGCCGTCGGCCCGGGCAAGAAAGACGACAAGGGCACCGCGATTGCGCTGGACGTGAAGGTCGGCGACCGCGTGCTGTTCGGCAAGTACGCCGGCCAGGGCGTCAAGGTGGATGGCCAGGAAGTCCTGGTCATGCGCGAAGAAGACATCATGGCTGTGGTGCAAAAGTAAGCACACGCTTAGGCGCAACGCTTACCTGTAACGCAATCCTCATTGCCGGCGCAGCTTACTGAGTGAGCGCGCGGGCAACATCCAAAGATCTCGGAGATTCTCAAGATGGCAGCTAAAGACGTAGTGTTCGGCGATGCCGCACGTGCCAAGATGGTTGAAGGCGTGAACATTCTCGCCAATGCAGTGAAGGTGACCCTGGGCCCGAAGGGCCGTAACGTGGTGCTGGAGCGCAGCTTCGGTGGCCCGACCGTGACCAAGGACGGCGTGTCGGTCGCCAAGGAAATCGAGCTGAAGGACAAGCTGCAGAACATGGGCGCGCAAATGGTCAAGGAAGTCGCTTCCAAGACCAGCGACAACGCCGGTGACGGCACCACCACCGCAACGGTGCTGGCTCAGTCGATCGTGCGCGAAGGCATGAAGTACGTTGCCGCCGGCATGAACCCGATGGACCTGAAGCGCGGCATCGACAAGGCTGTGACGGCCGCTGTGGAAGAGCTGAAGAAGATCAGCAAGCCGACGACCACCAGCAAGGAAATCGCTCAAGTTGGCGCCATCTCGGCCAACAGCGATGAATCCATCGGCCAGCGCATCGCTGAAGCCATGGACAAGGTGGGCAAGGAAGGCGTGATCACGGTGGAAGACGGCAAGTCGCTGGCCGACGAGCTGGATGTCGTGGAAGGCATGCAGTTCGACCGCGGCTACCTGTCGCCGTACTTCATCAACAACCCGGAAAAGCAAGTTGTCCAACTGGACAACCCGTTCGTGCTGCTGTTCGACAAGAAGGTCAGCAACATCCGTGACCTGCTGCCGGTGCTCGAACAAGTGGCCAAGGCTGGCCGCCCGCTGCTGATCATCGCTGAAGACGTTGAAGGCGAAGCCCTGGCAACGCTGGTGGTGAACAACATCCGTGGCATTCTGAAGACCGCCGCTGTCAAGGCGCCGGGCTTTGGCGATCGCCGCAAGGCCATGCTGGAAGACATCGCCATCCTGACGGGCGGCCAGGTCATCGCTGAAGAAGTCGGCCTGACGCTGGAAAAGGCAACCCTGAACGACCTGGGCCAAGCCAAGCGCGTTGAAATCGGCAAGGAAAACACCACGATCATCGATGGCGCAGGCGACGCTCGCAACATCGAAGCACGCGTGAAGCAAGTGCGTGCCCAGATCGAAGAAGCAACTTCGGACTACGACCGCGAGAAGCTGCAAGAGCGCGTGGCCAAGCTGGCCGGCGGTGTTGCCGTGATCAAGGTTGGCGCTGCCACCGAAGTCGAAATGAAGGAAAAGAAGGCCCGCGTGGAAGATGCACTGCACGCAACGCGCGCTGCCGTGGAAGAAGGCATCGTGGCTGGCGGCGGTGTTGCACTGCTGCGTGCCCGTGCGCTGATCTCCGGCCTGAAGGGTTCCAACGCTGACCAAGACGCCGGTATCAAGATCGTGCTGCGCGCCATGGAAGAGCCGCTGCGCCAGATCGTCACGAACGCTGGCGACGAGGCTTCGGTGGTTGTTGCCAACGTGATCGCTGGCAAGGGCAACTACGGCTACAACGCTTCGACCGGCGAGTACGGTGACCTGGTGGAAATGGGCGTGCTGGACCCGACCAAGGTGACCCGCACCGCGCTGCAGAACGCCGCTTCGGTCGCTTCGCTGATGCTGACCACGGATTGCGCCGTGGCAGAACTGCCGAAGGACGATGCAGCTCCGGCAATGCCGGGCGGCATGGGTGGCATGGGCGGTATGGACGGCATGATGTAATTTGCCTGTCCGGCAATCCCCGGAGCGTCCGTCTTTCGAGGCGGCTGTTCCAAACAAAAACCCCGTGGGTGCGAGCCTGCGGGGTTTTTTGTTGCCCGGTTTGTTAAGACGACGTTAACGCTGCAATACAGCAGGCTTGGCTACAATCGGCCCACCCGCGAGCCTCGGCGTCCATAAGTGTCTATAGGCGACCTGAAGCGGGGCACAACAACAATTCAGGGAAGGGAAAACAGATGAACGACATCGCACGCGAGTCCGTCCTGGGCAGCGCCCCCGCTCCGGCTGCCCCGCAGCCTCTGTGTCTGCGCTTCATTGGCAGCGGCTCGGAATACTTCCGCATCTGGATCATCAACCTGCTGCTGACCATCGTCACGCTGGGCATCTACTCGGCGTGGGCGAAGGTGCGCACGCTGCAGTATTTCTATCGCAACACGCAGTTGGCCGGTTCGAGCTTTGATTACCACGGCAGCCCGTACGCCATTCTCAAGGGCCGCGCGATCATCTTCGTGCTGGCGTTGGCATTCAACCTGCTCGGCCATTCGTCGCCGGTGCTGGGGCTGGCGCTTCTTGTGCTGATGGCGGCCGCATTTCCGTGGCTGCTGGTGCGCTCACTGCGCTTTCGCATGGCCAACTCGAGCTACCGCGGCCTGCGCTTTGCCTTCACGGGTAAAGATGCCGAGGGCTATATGGTGTTTCTGGTGTGGCCGATCCTGAGCGTGTTCTCGCTGTACCTGCTGGCACCGCTGGCGCACCAGCGCTTCAAGCGCTATCAGCATCGCAATACGCGCTTTGGTACGGCGGCGTTCGATTTTTCGGGCACACCCGGCAACTTCTACGGCATCTATCTGCGTGCGTTCGGGTTGGCCATTCTTGCGGTTGTGGTGGCCGGTGTGTTGTCCATGCTGCTGGGCGTGTCGCTGGTCCGTGCGCCGGGCCCCGCGCAGATTCTCGGGCTCATTGTGGTCGGCGTGTTCATGTATGCGTCGCTGCTGTTTCTGACGCCGTACGTTCTGGCTCAACTGCAGAACGTGATCTGGAACCACACCACGCTCGGTGCACACCGGTTCCAGAGCCAGGTGAATGCCGGCAAGCTGTTCTGGATCTTCGTGTCGAACGCAATGTTGACCGTCATCACCATCGGTCTGTTCACGCCGTTTGCACGTGTGCGAACAGCGCGTTACAAGCTCGGCTCGGTGACGATGCTCGCGGCGGGTTCGCTCGATACTTTCGTTGCCGGTGAGACCACCAAGGTGAGCGCCCTGGGCGATGCCACGGTGGACTGGTACGACATCGATATCGCGCTGTAAGGCAAAGGCAGGCGCCGTGATTCTCGCCACCTATTTCGACGGCCGCACCTCGCGCGCGCAACCCGTGCGCCTTGCCGTGGAGGCGGGCGAGGCGGTGTTGTTCGACCCCGACGGCACCGCGTTGCGCCACGCACCGCTTTCTACGCTGCGCGTGTCAGAGCGTGTCAAGCATGCGCCGCGCTTGATCACGTTCGAGGACGGCGCTTTCTGCGAGATCACGGACCCGGCCGAGCAGGCCGCGCTCAACGCACTGTTGCATCGCACTGGCTACCAGGAAGGCTGGGTGGTGCACGCGCAGAACAGCTGGAAGCTGGCGTTGGGCGCACTGGCGGCCATGGTGCTGGTGCTGGTGCTGGGGTATCGCTACGGTCTGCCGTGGGGCGCCAAGGTGGTGGCCGGCATGGTGCCGCAACGCGCAGAAGCGCAACTCGGGCGCAGCACGCTGTCCGCAATGGACGAGCGCTGGCTCAAGCCCAGCAAGCTGCCCGTCGCGCAGCAGGATCGCATTCGCGCACGCTTTGCGGCGTTGCACAGGCCGGCGCAGGCCACGCATGCGTATCACATCGTTTTTCGTGATGGCGCCATCGGTGCCAATGCATTTGCGTTGCCCGGTGGCGACATTGTCGTGACCGATGCGCTGGTTAAGCTCGTGGGTGAGGGCGATGGCCTGACGGGCGTGCTGGCACACGAGGCCGGCCACGTTGAATATCGCCACGGGCTGCGTCAGGTGATCCAGTCATCGGCCATTGGGGCGACGGCCGCGCTGCTGTTTGGCGATGTGTCGACTATCTTGTCGGGCGTGCCGGCGGCGCTGCTGACGTTGCGCTATTCGCGCGACTACGAGCGTGATGCTGATCACTATGCCGCACGGCTGCTGCAGGAGAACGGCTTGTCTGTCAGCGCGTTTGCCGATGTGCTGCAGGCATTGGAGGACACGCATGGCGGCACGCGCAAGGCTGATGCTGCGAAACAATCCGATGCGGCCAGCGATGACGATGCCTCGGCGTTCTTCTCGTCGCACCCGCTCACGCGCGAGCGCATCGATACACTGCGCCGCTTTGACCGCACCCACGGCGGCAGCGACAACAATGACGCGGACTGACGCGTCGCACGCTCCGCCCGTCCTGCCCGTCCTGATCGTCCCGCTCGTCCAATTCCCGGCGGCTTCGTCATCCGTTTGATCGATTTCTCCTCTGTCTCGCGCCACCAAGAATGGTGGCAGAGGGGCGGGGGGACATCATGCGACACGCAGAATCAGGCGTCATGAACGCATTGGCGGGTGTGCTGCCGCCAACGCTTGTGCAACGGTTGCCGGATCGCATGATGGTGGTCCGTGTGTTCCGCTTCGGGGTCTCTGGTGTGGTCGCCACCGGTGTGCACGTGGCCATTGTCACCACACTTATCAACGGTTTCTCTGCCTCTCAGGTAACGGCTAATGGCGTAGCGTTCGTCTGCGCCAACGTCTGCTCGTACCTGCTCAACGCGCTGTGGAGCTTCTCGGCCACGCCGGCGCGTGCCAATTTCTTGCGCTTCTATGCCGTGTCACTGCTCTGCCTGGCGTTGACGCTCGCGATCTCGTGGCTGGCCCAGACGTTGGGCCTGAGCTACTGGGCGGGGCTCGCGGCCATCCTGTCGGTGGTGCCGCCGCTCACCTTTGTATTGCATCGGTTCTGGACGTTCCGCTAGCAGAGGGCCACATGGGCTGCCTGCACAAACCGCCCGCAATGCAAGCGACCAGGCGGCTTCGCGTTTCATCGCTGAATCATACCTACGGCCAGTTTCGGACTGCGTTTGTGGCAGCTACAACTGACGATAAGGGACGGGGAGACCTGCAAACGACCGGCGAGTCGGGGCAGGTAGTCAGTACAACGCCCGATAGCCATTCACACCGGCGGAGGCGAAGGCATATGCGTGCGCATACCAAACAGAGAGAACGAGGGGCGGTGCTCCCGATGGTCGGCCTGATCCTTGCCGTGTTGCTGGGGATGGCGGGCCTGGTGATCGACTTGAGCGGCTTGTTTGTGGCCAAGACGGAGCTTCAGTCAGCGGTGGATAGCTGCGCCTTGTCTGCGGCGCAGGAACTGGATGGTGCATCGGACGCGCTGACACGGGCGACCAGTGCCGGGTTGACGGCGGGCAATGCGAACCGTGTGGTCTACCAGGCATCCTCCGCATCGCTGGCCAATGCTGACGTTACGTTCAGCACGGCGCTGAACGGCACCTACAGTGCGGCCGGCGTGGCGTCCAACTCGTCGAGCTACGTCAAGTGCGCGCACACCAAGAGCGGGATCACGGCGCGCCTGATCAAGTTCGTTGGTGGCGCTACCAGCAACGCTGTTGCTGCGCTGGCGGTGGCCACGCGTGTGCATGCACAGAGCACATGCCCGATTCCGGTGGGCCTGCTCCCGAAATCCGGCGGCACGGCACCCAATTACGGTTTCCAGATTGGTGAGTGGGTCAGCATGCTCTATGCCGGCGGCTCCGTCACACCTGGGGAGATGGGTTGGTACAACCTCGACGGCTCCACCAATGCCAACGAGACCAAAACCGAAATGGATCAGGGCTACTGCAACTCCAGGGTCGGCGATCAGTTGGGCACACCTGGTGCGAAAGTATCCGTTGACGACAACTGGAACGGGCGCTTTGGTATCTACAAGAACAAGTCCAACGCGTCGCAATTGCAGCCCGATTTCACGGGCTATTCCTACACGTCGAGCAACTGGACGAACACCGTGCCGCAGAACGCGTACAGCGGCACACCGGCATCGGGCTCGGACAAGAGCGCTGCCAACTTCAAGAGCAAACGGCTTGCCTACGCCAACTACGACGACACCGGTACGAGCGTCAACGGCGGCGACAAGATCACCGGGCTCAACGTCAACGGCGGCTACAAGAACCTCGCCACCAGCGGGAACAGCGGCGACCTTGCCACCTACGGCGTGAACCGGCGCATCGTCCTGGTGCCCGTGCTTTCCGCCTCGTCGAAGATCATCGACTACGCCTGCATGCTGATGCTGCAGCCCATTGACGGCGTCCACAACACGCCGCAGTTCGAGTTTCTGGGCAACGCAGGCAGCACCAGCAGCCCATGCTCACCCAGTGGTCTGGCTGGGGGCAGCGCAGGCCCTCTGGTTCCGGCACTGGTGCAATAGGAGCGCGCCATGAAGACACGACAACGAGAGCGAGTGTCGCAACGTCAGCGTCAGCGTGGCGTGGCACTGGTTGAACTGGCCATCATGCTCAGCCTGCTGCTGGCCATCACCTTTGCGGTGACGGAGTTTGGCCGGGCCATCTACACGTACAACACCCTGGCCAAGGCCGCACGAGATGCCACCCGCTACCTGAGCACGCAAGCCGCCGGCAGCACGACCTCCTATACAACGGCAACGAATCTGGCGGTCTACGGCACGCCGACGGTCGGTAGCACGCAAGCGCCGCTGGCGCCGGGGTTGACGTCGAGCATGGTCTTCATCTGCGATGCATCCAACACGAGCTGCACGTCCAACATTGCGCAAGGGACCAACCCGGCCATCAATACCGTCACCGTCACGATCTCGGGCTACACGTTCAATCCGGTGATCGACATGATGGCGTTTCTGCGCTTCTACGCGGGCGGCAAAGGGTCGATCACCTCGTTCCCGTTTGGGAACATCTCAGTGACCATGAGGCAGTCCTATGAATAAGCATCAGAAAGGAACGACGGCGGTTGAGTTCGCCATTGTGGTGGCGCTCTTTCTGACGATGCTGCTTGGCATCCTCGACTTTGGGCGCATTCTCTTTACCTGGAACGCCGTGGGTGAGGCGACGCGCTGGGGCGCGCGACAGGCGGTGGTGTGCGGGCAGGGATCGACCTCTGTGTTGAGCAAGATGCAGACCATTCTGCCGACGCTCACGTCTGCGAATGTGTCAGTGCAGTGGTACGACACCAGTGGCGCGGTGAGCACCAGTTGTGATGCTACGAGCTGTGGCGGTGTCGCAGTCAGCGTGACTGGGATGACGGTAGCGCCTTACTCGCCGGCCACCTGGATTGGATTTTCGCGGCTGGCTGTGCCGGGGTTTTCCACTTACTTGCCGCGGGAGATCATGGGGCAGGATCCCAATAGCAGTGGTGTTTGCTCCTGAGGTTTCTTGTCTTGTTGCTGGTCTGGTTTGCTGTTTCTGTTTCTTGTTGGGGGATGGGCTGCTTGGTGGCCCATCCTCTTTTTCATTCCCTGCCGGGGCTGACGTACTTTCTTTGTGTTGCCACAGAAAGGCAGCAAAGCAAGGCGCCATCCTGGGCAGACACGGCCAAACCGGCCGTGCACCACCCGTGGCGCTGTGTGCTCGCGCTGGCCCAAGCTCAAACTTCGTGATTGAAGTTCAGAACCCCAAAGTCGCAGTTCCAGAACCTCTACCTCGGGGTTCAGAACTTCAGGGTTGAGGTTCAGAACCCCAATGTCAGGGTTCAGAACCCAGAGGTAGAGGTTCCAGAACCCCGAAGCCGGCGTTCAGAACCTCCAAGGCGAAGTCCAGAACCTCCAAGGCGAAGTCCAGACCCTTGAACGCGGGCGCTGACTTCGAAGTCGACGTGCGCAGACGCAATGCCGCTGTACAAGGCATGACAGGCATACCGCCAGGTTCCATTCTTAGCGGAAGGCGAGACCCAAGCGGTGCACCATCTACGCTCGCACAACAATCCACAAGACCTTGAACAGATTCCGGGCCGGGTCGCCCAAGCCCAACCAGCCACCGGGATACAAAGGAAAAAACCCGGCGCGCGTCCGGGAACAGGACCACCGCGCTAGCACATACGCCAGGTGATAGTCCGGGGGCCTTTACTGCCAGTTATCTTTGCGCGCGTGTGTCGTCAGCCTCCAGAGCCTGTCATGGTCGGCAGCAGCACACGGTAGATCTGGATGAACGCTGGGCCGAGCAACACCAGCAGCAGCGTCGGGAAGATGAAGAAGATCAGCGGGAAGAGCAGCTTCAGCGCAATCTTTGCGGCCTGTTCTTCGGCACGCATGCGGCGCTTGGTGCGCAGCATGTCGGACAGCACGCGCAGCGAGTCCGCAAGGCTGGTACCAAAACGGTCTGCCTGGATCAGCATTGACGCAAACCGGTCGACGTCTTCTACACCGGTGCGCAGCGCCAGGTTGGTGAGCGCTTTTTCCTTGGGAAACCCGGAGCGCAGTTCCAGCAGCGTGAGCTCCATTTCTTCGGCCATCACGGGGCAGCGCAGTGCGAGTTCGTCCGACACGCGCATCATGGCGGCGTCCAGGCCGAGCCCGGCTTCCACGCATACCGTGAGCAGGTCGAGCATGTCGGGAAACTCCTCAAACACGTCGCGCTGACGATGTTCGACCTTGCGTGCCAGTGCCGCATTGGGCAGGTAGTACCCGATGGCGCTCAGCAGCCCCAGAACAGCCAGGACCACCTCCTGGCCGTGATGTTCCGGCCGGCTGCTCAGCACCAGCAGCGCCGCCAGCGGGAAGAGGATCGCCAGCACCGTCTTCACGCCAAAGTAGAGCGACGGCGCCCACGGTTGCCGCCAGCCGGCATTCATGAAGCGGATGCGCAGTTGCGAGTTCTCCCAGCCGTCTTTGGGCAACGACAGTTGCGAGACCGGTTTGGCCCAGGTGGCCAGTTTCTCTACCCAGGCATGGTCGGAGCCGCCAGCCAGGTCTGCGCCTACGGTCTGGCCGCCGATCTGTTGCACCCGACCGCGTGCGCGGTTCGCAGAGAACAGATGCAGGATCCCAAGTGCGCCGCCAAAGGCAGCCACGAAGATCAGGGCCAGGATGAAATACTGATCGGAATAGAGCGCTTGCATGATCGTCTCCCCCCAAGAAAACGAAGTCGCGTTGTCAGGTCAGGTCATCAGTCGTGCTGTATGTCGCACGTTCGTCAGACCCGGATGCGGATGATCTTGCGCATCCAGATCAGCCCCATCACCATGTTGAACAGCGCCAGGCCAATCATCTTCAGGCCCATCGGGTCTGTCCACAGCACCTTCATGAAGTCCGGATTGACGATGAGGATCATGCCGGCCGTGCAGAAGGGCAGCAGCCCGAGAATCCATGCCGACAGACGCCCCTCGGCTGACAGGACGCGGATCTTGTCGTACAGCTTCAGGCGCTCGCGCACGAGGTTGCCGATGGTGTCGAGAATCTCAGCCAGGTTGCCGCCGCTTTCGCGCTGGATGAGCACGGCAATCACGAAGTAGCGCAGGTCATTCACGGGCACCCGCTTGGCGAGGTTGGTCAAGGCTTCGTCAAGCGGCACGCCGTAGTTGATCTCTTCGAATGCGGTGCGGAACTCAGGGCCCATCGGCTCTTTGATCTCCTGCCCGACCATGCCCAGCGCGCTGGCGAAGGAATGGCCGGCGCGCAGCGCACGCGCAATCATGTCTACCGCGTCGGGAAGCTGTGCTTCGAGCTTCTTCAGGCGTTTGTGCCGCAGCGATGCGATGTGCAAGAGCGGCAGTGCAGACGCGAGCAGCGCACCCGCCGTCACGATGCCAAACGGGACTGGCAGCAACGCACCCACCGCCAGTACGCCAACGCCAATCACGGCGGTGTACCCCAGGAGCTGTGCGACCGACCAGGCGCTGCCGGATTGCTCCAGCCAGCGGTCGACCATGCTCACGCGGGGCAGGCTCATCAACCAGCGCTGGAACTGGGGTGATTCGCTCAGCAGGCGCTTCTTGAGAATCGAGAGCTGTTCGGTGCCGACATGCCCCCCCGCGGACAGCGCGCGGATGCGGGCATCAACGCGCTTGGCCTCGGGGCCGTGGTAGTTGTTCCACCACTGGTAGGCCCCCTCGATGCAGAGCACGACGGCCGCGAACAGCAGGATTGCGAACGCGTAGAAGATTTCGTTCATTTAGGGTGCCCCCGTTTCTGGATCGCGCGTGGATCAGGCTTGCAGTGGCTCTGGTGTCAACCGCTAAGCCTCGAAATGCCTTGCAGGGTCGAAGGTCTCATCCGGCAAGCCCACCCCGAACACGCGCAGCCGTTCGGCAAATTTCGGATAGACCCCCGTGGCGCGAAAGTGCCCCTTGACCGCGCCGTCTTGCGCAATGCCCGTGCGCTGGAAGGTGAAGATCTCTTGCATGTTGATGACATCACCTTCCATGCCGGTGATCTCCTGAATGCTGATCACCTTGCGACGCCCGTCGGTCAGCCGTGCCACCTGGATGATCACCGTGATGGCCGAGGCGATCTGCTGCCGGATCGTCTTGGGCGGCAGGTTCAGGCCCGCCATGTTCACCATGTTTTCCATGCGGGTCAGAGCATCGCGCGGGGTGTTGGCGTGCACGGTGGTGAGCGAGCCTTCGTGGCCGGTGTTCATGGCGTTGAGCATGTCCAGGGCCTCGCCGCCACGCACTTCGCCCAGGAGGATGCGGTCCGGCCGCATGCGCAGGGCGTTGCGCACCAATGCGCGCTGCGTGATCTCGCCCTTGCCCTCGATGTTGGGCGGGCGCGTTTCCAGGCGCAGCACGTGTGGCTGGCGCAACTGCAGCTCAGCGGCATCTTCAATGGTGACCATCCGCTCGTCGGCCGGAATGAAGCCCGAGAGGATGTTCAGCAGCGTCGTCTTGCCGCTGCCCGTGCCGCCCGACACCAGCACGTTCACCTTGGCTTGCGACAGCGCTTGCATCAGCTTGGCCATGGGCGGCGTGAGTGTCTTGAGTTCGATCAGGTCAGACACCTGCAGCGGGTTGGTCGCAAACCGGCGGATCGACAGCAGCGGCCCATCGATGGCCGAAGGCGGAATGATGGCGTTCACCCGCGAGCCGTCGGGCAGGCGCGCATCCACCATCGGGCTGGTTTCGTCAATGCGGCGGCCCACGCGCGATACGATCTTCTCGATCACCTTCATCAGGTGCGCATCGTCGTAGAACGTGACGTCGGTGAGTTCCAGCTTGCCGCGCCGTTCAACGTAGACCTGCTTGGCCGTGTTGACCAGGATGTCGGATACCGTCGGATCGTGCAGCAGCGGCTCGAGCGGGCCGAAGCCGAACATCTCGTCATACACATCGGTGGTCATCTGCCGGCGCTCGGTATCGTTGAGCAGCAGCTTTTCCTCGTCGATGATGTTGTTGACCAGGGTGCCGATCTCGTGGCGCACCTGCTCGGTCGGGAAGCGGGCCAGCCGTTCCAGATCCACGCGGTCCAGCACCACCTCGTGCACGGTTTTCTTGAAGTCCCGGTAGGCCGGATGGCCCGCCACCTTATGGTGTTGCGGCGTGTGTCCGTTCATGGACAGCGGTGCGTGGTCCGGGCGGGAGAGTTGTTCGCGGATCGACATGGTGGGCTCCGTCTGACTGGCGAAATGGACAGGAGAAACTCAGGCAATGTTCGGAGACGAGGTCTTGGCCCGCGTGAAAAACTTGCTCAAGGAGAAGCCCTTCTCTTGCGATGCGTGACGATCGTTCTCACGTGCCGTGGCGAAGACGCCGGCCAGGGCCATGAGCGCCTTGGCCATGGCGCTGCCGCGGTGATGCTGGGCAATGGGCATGCCCTGGCAGATGGAGTCATCCACCGCGGCCGCGTCCTCAGGCAGCACATGGAAGAGCTTCTGGCCGAAGACCTGCTCCAGCGTGCTGCGTGACAGCTCGTCGCGCTTGCCATGCCGGTTGACCAGAATGCGCAGCTTCTCTGCCGGGTAGTGCAGCCCGTGCAGGATATCCAGCAGGCGCCGCCCGGTGCGGGCAAAGGCAATGGTCGGCTGAGCCACGACGCAGATCTGATCGCAATGGTCGAGCACCGCAATCGACAGCGGGTTGATCGCCTGCCCGACGTCCACCAGGATGAAGTCGTAGACGGGTGACACCAGCGAGAGCACGTACTCGATCTTGTCTTTCTTGATCTCGCCCGCCTTGATCGGATCGCTCGCGCCGGCCAGCACGTCAAAGTCCGTCGCCACGCGTGTCAGGCACGCTTCCAGGAATGCGTCGTCCAGGCGGTCGACCTGTGCGCACACTTCGGACAGCGTGGCAGGCGGCGTTTTGTTGCTCACCAGGAAGTGCGTGTCGCTGAACTGCGTGTTCAGGTCGATCAGCAGCACGCGCTTGTGTTCGTGCGCGGCCAGCGTGTAGCCGACGTTGCTGGCGATGAAGCTGGAGCCGGCGCCACCCTTGCTGGAGATGAAGGCGATCACGCGTGCTTCTTCTCGCGTTCTCGGGGTGTGGTGGGTTTCCAACCGGGTGAGCGCCGTCGTCAGTTGTGCGCGCTCCAGCGGCCAGGTCAGGACGTCACTGACGCCGGCGCGCAGTGCGCGAATCAGGTCGTCGCGCTCCTGGGTTTGCGTGACGAGGATGCAGGGCAGATCAGAGAACTGCTGCCGCAACAGTTCGATGCTCAGCATCTGGCTGGCGCCACCGCTGGGTTGGTCGATGACGAGCGCATCGGCGCCGCGCAGTTGGCAAGCATGCGTAGACAGGCTGCCCGGCGCGGCCTGCAGGCGCATGACCTGGTAGTTGCCGGCGGCGGCCACCAGGCGTGCAAGGTCCGCCAGGCGCTCGCCGTTTTCGGACGCAATCAAGATCTTGAGCATGGCAAAGCTCCCCGTTCAATCGTGTGTTCTGTATGTCGCTGCATCGGGCCGCGCATGGGCCGGCCGGCTATCAGGCTGGCGATGGCGGGCGCTGTGTGGGCACCCGCCATGCGCTGTCAGCGTGAGAAGCCGCCGGACATCCCGCTACCGCCGAATCCACTGCCGCTGAATCCGCCGTACCCACCGCTGCCAGTGCCACCCCCCCCAGCAGAGAAGCGGGTCATCGAGCGGTCATAGTTGCTCATGGCGGCCACCGCGGCTTTGCCGTCGTAGCCATCCAGCGCGGGCAACCCGGCCGGTGCGTCAGGATTGATCACCTGGGCTTGCTTGACACTGGTGACGGCCTCGCCGAAGTGTTTGTCCCAGTTGGGTGTGGTTGTCATGCAGGCAGTCAGGGCCTGGCAAGCCAGGATCACGAGTGCGGCGCGTTGCAGGCGTTTAAGAGTGGTGTTCATGGCATATCTCCACATGGTTCCCGGGTTAGCGTGTCTGCGGGTTTGTGGTCGTGTCGGCCACGGCCGTCTGCCTGCCCTGCGTCTTGGTTCTGGCCTGGGCCAGCCGCGCTGCAGTGGCTTCGATTCGGGCGACCCGTGCGGCGTTGTCGTCCGTGGGCGCCGGGGCCGGTGTTGTGGCGGGCGCGGTTTCCGCAACCGGCAGCGTGGCGGCGGGTGGTTCCGGCGTAGCGTTTGCAGGCTGCGTGGGTGGGGCGGTGCTCACCTCAGCACGCGGGGCAGGGGTGGCCGGAGCCACCGGAGCGGGTGCAGCCGGAGCGGGCATCGGTGCCTGCGAGCTGGGCGCAGCGGGTGCGCTCGGTGCCTGGGCGGGTGCCTGTGGTGCTGTTGCGGGTGCAGCAGCCGGTGCCGGTTTGCCCGCGCGGTTCTTGGCGCCGGAGCCTTCCATGTTGCCCGTCAGGTAGACCGCAAGCTCGCTGGGCGTCGAGAAGCTGTCCGTCGGCAGCGGGTACGAAGCCGTCTGCATCGGCTGCACCAGTCGCGGCGTGATGACGATGACCAGCTCCGTCAGATCATGCTGGAACTGCGTGCTGCGGAACAGCGTGCCCAGGACGGGGATTTCACCCGCACCAGGCAGTGCCTTCAGCGAGCCGCGAGCGTTGTCTTGCAGCAGCCCACCGATGGCAAAGCTCTCGCCGTCACGCATCTGCACGGTGGTGGAAGCACGCCGCGTGGTGATGAGCGGGAGGATGGTCTGGCCGTTCGTGTTGGCACCGGTGACAGTTGCGCCCGTGGGCGAGAGTTCCGACACCTCCGGCGCCACCTTGAGGTTGATGCGGCCATTGGCCATCACGGTTGGTGTGAACTTCAGGCCGACACCAAACTCCTCTTGCTGCAAGGTGATGGTGGGCGCGCCACCCGAGCTGCTGCTCTGCGCGACCGGAATGTAGATCTTGCCGCCCGCCAGGAAGCTGGCTTCCTGCCCGCTGAGTGTGACGAGGTTCGGTTCCGCAAGGATCTTCACCAGGCTGTCGTTCTTCTGGGCGTCCAGTTGCGCCTGGAAGGGCCGGTTGTTCGCCTTGTTGGCAAAGAACCCGGTGGATGAGCCTGTCAGCAGGGAGGTCAAGAGGCCGCCGCTCCAGGAGCCGAATCCGCCCTGGATATTGAGTGCCGAGCCCAGTTGGTTCAGTACGGTCTTCGACACCTCCGCCACCTTGACTTCCAGCATGACCTGCTGTGGCGTATCCACGATCATCATGTTGATGACGCTAGCGCCGCCGTTGCTGGCTCCGCCTCCACCGCCGAGTGCACCCGCTGCACCGCCGCCCTTGTCCGCGCCGCTTTGTGCGGAGGCTGCATAGGCGTGTGCGATTTCCATGGCTTGCTGCGCGGCCTGTGCGCTCGACACGTTGCCAGCCAGCACCAGGCTGTCTGCCGCGGTCATCACGCGAATCTTGTTTTCACCGGGCATCAACTGCGCGAGCGAGGTCTGCAAGCCACCGGCATCTGCGTTGACCACCACATTGACGATGCTGCAGGCGCCGCTGCGCCCCTGCACGATCATGTTGGTGGTGCCTACGCTGCGGCCCAGCAGATACATGGATTGCGGCGAAACCATGGTGGCCTGCACCACGGCCGGATTGCCGAGGGTGCGATTGCGCACGGGTTCGGGCAGCGAGATGAGCGAAGATTTGCCAACCGGCACCACCACGCTGCTCTCGCCGCGCACGGCGCCCGTACAGTTCGGCCCGCGTACGTCCGCCACCGGCGCAGTCGCCAGCGCCGGGTTCATGCTGATCGTCATCTGCACCGGTGCGGATGCGCCGGCGCGAGACTGCATCACGACCGGCGCCGTGGTGGACTTGGCTACGGCACCTGCTTCCATGGCCGTTTGTGCTGTCGCGTGCGGCGGCATGCAGAGCATGGCGCCGGCGGCACTCGCCAGGACGAGCATGCGTGTGCTGCCGAGGACCTGTGCGCTACGTAGCGCGACAGTGGCGACATTGGTTTTTTGGTTCGTCTTCATATCTCCCCCCCCGAGGGTCTTGCTGCACAAGGTGAACATGCGGTTGATACGCTGTGGCTGGTTAACCTCGACTTGCGATGCGTGTTACATGCTGAAGGACTGTCAGGTGTGGCGGGTCAGAAGCATTCCATGCTGCCTTGCACGCCAGCCAGCACACCGATGCAGTCGCGCTGCCGGATCGGGCCCGAGGCAACGCGGTGCACCTTGGCGGTTGCCCGCGCCGTGCTGACCATCACGACCTTGGGTGCTGGCTCGGCTGCGGGTGTGCCCAGCAAGGTGCCTTTGGTGGCGCCGCCGGTTGCCGTGGCGGCCACGTCAACCTGATTGCGCAGCACCAGCGAGAGCGTTCCCACACTGCGTGCCACATCAAGCTTCTCTGCCTGATCGGGCGAGACTTCCAGCGTGACCGCGTTGACGACCTTGGGTTGGGTGTCGTCCCGGCTGACTTGCTGCGCGACGGCCAGCACCAGGATCTTTTCCAGCACGATCTTGGAGATGCTGTTGTTATTGTTGCTGGCGCTCTTCGCGTCTTCGTTGGTGTTGACGATCACGTCGACCAGGTTGCCGGGCAGCGCGAAGCCCGCCACGCCCACCACGTCATTCACACGTACGGTGATGGCGCGCTTGCCCTCCGCGATGACGGCGGACAGCCCACCTTTGGTGCCAATCGGCGCGAGCTTGTTTTCCAGAATCGGTTCGCCTTTCTGCAGGCTTGCGCGCACCACGCGCCCTTGGAGCGCCTTGGGATCGTCAAACGTGCCCGGCGGCAGGCTGCCGGCCGGCCAACTGACCATGCGCAACTGCTCATTGCCCAGCGGTTGGCCGAGATCCATATCGCTGGCGGCCACCACGACTTGTTTGACGGAGCTGGATGACTGCTGAGACAGCCAGCGTGATGCAGAGACAACGGCCGCGATCCCCGCTACCAATGCGACGATCAGCATCACGATTGCACGCGCGTTTTTCATGATGAGTTCCCCCTTCTGAGATCAATAAAGCGGCTCGGATAGACAAGGCTCAGGAGCGAGCCTGCTCTTCCTGCCGCCAGCCCATGCCCGCACTCATGGAATCCGTTGTCTTGAAATCTGTGTGCGAACAGAAGTAGATGTCCCATGCCCGGCGCAGTGCCTCTGCGCTCACCTCAGACGGCCCGCCGTGGTACTGGACGGCGGAGGCCACCAAGCGCAGCAGATCGCGCGGAATGCAGGCCAGCAGTGGCTTGCCGCTGGCGCCGTGCAGCGCTTCGCGCAGGTAATCGAAGGCGGCGTCTGCGTTTTGCAGGCCGAGATCCTGTGCAGCGCGCAGGTAGACCTCGCGGTAATCGGCCGCCGAGAGCGGGCCCACGTAAAGCTTGCTGCCGAGGCGGCGCAGGAAGGCGTCGTCGCCCAACTGGGCGGGTTCAAGGTTGGTCGAGAAGACCGGCCACACATCGAACGGCACCGAGAACCGCACGCCATTGCGCAGCGAGAACATGTCGACGCGGCGGTCCAGCGGCACGATCCAGCGGTTGAGCAGCTCGCTTACGCCCACTTGCTGGCGGCCAAGGTCATCCACGATGTAGATGCCGCAATTGGCCTTCATGTGCGGGGGCGCCTGGTAGAAGCCGGTCGTGCCGTCATAGCGCAGCTCGAGCATCTCCAGCGTCAGCTCGCCGCCGGAGAGCACCGCGGGCCGATGGCACATCTGCCAGCGGCGGTCCAGCGGGCGGCGGGCAGTGGAGACAACGGGGCCATCTTCGTCTTCCTGCGCCACGTGCACGAGCGGATCGAAGATCTGGATGATCTCGCCGGCGACGGTGATGGCGTGCGGCACCGGCACCGCGCCGGGCAGCAGCATCCCGAGATGCTGCGCGAGATACGTCTTGCCGCCACCGGCAGGGCCGTAGAGCATCAGTGCGCGGCTCGTGTTCAGTGCCACGCCCACATCGTCGAGCAGATCCGGCGGCATCACGAACGTGCTGAAGGCCGCGGTGACGTCAGTCTTGGACAGCGAGGCGAACTGGATGGAGTGCCGTTGAACGGATTCAACGTAGGCTTCCAGCGTGACGGGTGCGGCGCCGACATAGCTGCAGCGCGCGGTGAACTCAGCGGCACGCACGTAGCCGGCGTCGGTCAAGTGAAAGCGCACATCCAGGTCGTTCGCGCCACGGTGGGCCACTTCCAGCATGCGCTCGCGCACCGCGTAGGCTGCCACTTCATTGATGACCATGGCGGGCAGCTTGATGGTGTCCATCAGCATGACCAGCGTGGCGCTGCGATGCAGGTACGCCACTTTCATGAGCAGGCCGAGCAGCAGCGAGATGTCCAGGCCCGTCTCGGCCACGGTGCGCGGCAGGATGTGCCAGGGGGCAGCGGGCTCGCGCTTTGCGGTATCCGCCCCGGTGGGCGATGGCACGGCCTCGAGCGAGCGCGGTGCATGTTGGGTGTGCCCGAATTCTGTGAACGCGATTTGTTGGTCCCCAATCATCTTCATCACCGTTTGGCTGAGTGGATACGAAGTGCGTGTCGAGGTGTGCAAGTTGCGCGCATCAGGCCGACACAAACAGGACTGCAATCGTGCCGGCGGCAATTGCAACGCCATACGGCAACGTGCCCACCGACCATGACGCATCGGCTTGCGGCGTTGGCGCGCCTGCTTCCCGGCTGATCTGCCCCGACGTCAACAGGACGTCGCGCAGGTTCCGGCGCAGCTGCGCCATGCGCTTGTGCCGGAGGGTGAATGCCAGCGCCCAGATGCCGCCGATCACGAACGTGGCCATTGCAATCTCGAAGGCTATGAACGCACCAAGCCAAGCGCCTACGGCGGCCATGAGCTTGACGTCACCGGCGGCCATGCCGCGCAGCATGTAGAAGGGCAGGAAGATCGCCAGGCCAGTCAGCCAGCCACACGTCCATGTCAACGCGCCATTGCCGATGCCGTGAATCACCACCTGCAACGGCAGCGCTGCCAGCCACGCACCAAAGGTCAGCCAGTTCGGGATACGGCGATGCCGCGCATCGATGGCCGCTGCAGTCAGCGCCACGCCCATGGCAACGGGACCAATCAATGGCGAGAGCAGGGTGGCGTCGTTCATGGTGTCCTCGGGTGCTTCGGTGCGGTTGCGTGTTGAGTTCGATGAGGTCGGGTCTTGCGAGGTTTTTTGTTGTTCGGTGCAGCGCGGCATCACGGGATGGCCGCAGCGATCATTTCGTACAGAGACTTCACACTGCTACCCAGCGCCACGACGGAGCCGAGAATGACGACCGCGATAAGCGAGCCCAGCAGTGCGTACTCGATCGAGGTAACGCCGTGATCGTCGCGCAGCCACTTCCTGGGGTTGATTGGCTTGTGCATGCTGGTCTCCTGCGTAGCGCCGGTAGCTGACCGGGTTGGCAGTCCGTTAGAGCGCGGCTGCAATGTTGGAAAACACCGCACTCAGGTTCGTGCCGACGAGCTGAACCGAGGCGATGATGACCACGGCAATCAACGCCGCAATCAGGCCGTACTCGATCGCAGTGACCGCCTGTTCGTCGTACAGGAACTGCTGTAGAAGCGTGCTGTAGCTGTTCATCACAATCTCCCTTTGCCAGATGCAGAAGCTCTGGTGGTTGCTGCTCGAGCGTGGGTTGCCAGGTTCATGGCCCCCACGCTCGACCTTCGCTTGGCATGCATTGCTGGGCACCAATGCAGTGAGCCTCGCGTTTGCAACATCAGCGCGTTAGAGCGCGTTTGCGATGTTGTTGAACACGGTGCTCAGGTTGGTACCGACCAGCTTGACCGAAGCGATGATCACGACAGCGATCAGGGCGGCGATCAGGCCGTACTCGATGGCGGTCACACCATCTTCGTCACGGGCGAATTGCTTGAGTGCGTTGAGGTAGTTCATGACAATCTCCTTCAGTGGGAAAAATGCGCGTTCGAAAAGCCAGAATGAGGGAGGTCATGTCGGCGGCGCACAGATGGCACAAGCATGAAACGGCCAGCAGCCTTCGCTGCCGTCATCGGCCCGCAGGAACTCACGTGACACGCACCGTGTTGTGCCGCGTTGCGTGCTGTCCCATGTGGGTGATGTGAGCGTGTTGTTGGTCAGCATTTGTCTCGATCCCTTTTTCAATTCGATGCTTTGAATTGGAGATTCCGTTTCGCTTCGCCGTCTGCTGCGAACTTGCTGCTCCCCGTCCAAGGCGGCGGTGACGATGTCTTGCGATCTGGCATAGGCAAAAGCCGGGCCACCTCCGTGCACTTCCATGTGCGACAAGGCTTGGCGGGAGACCGGACGAAATCAGGGGAGCGTTCCGCAGCGCTGGTGCCCGAGTTCTCTGGCGCGGAGTTGCCAGGGGGAAACGCGTGGCGCGGCACGTCGATTTGGATGAGGCTACGTAGGGATGACGCAGCGCAGGGGTGCCCTCATTCAAATGGACAGGTCGGGGGGGAGCAGAGTGGATGGTGGAAATCGCCATCCGATAGGCTGGGGGTCTGCATTGGGCCCTTCACCGTGTTCCAGCCGAGGGCGTGCCAATAGCCGGGCGACGTTTCCGGATGGAAACGTTGATCGATCCTCCTGACGTATCTTTCTCGTGCTTACGCGCAACAAGGCCGTAGCCACAACGCATCGGGGGACGTGTCCCCGCGCTTCAGCGCTGAAACGTCGATGCAATTTCGACGATCGGGCAGCACAAGAACGAGGGCTCAGGCGCATGCCCTGCCTTGCCTTATCCAAGTGTGCGAACAAGACTGGGCTCTAAGACCCGCACGCGGCGCGAAGCTACCGCGCGCGTGGCGACGCCCAGCGCAGCGCAGACATCGTGTGCCGCGTACCACCCGGAACCGACGCGAGGAGCAGCATGAGCCAGAGATCTGTGCGTCTACCAGCCACGGGCAGCGCCGCTGCGGTTCGTGCGGCGGGCGCGGATGCCGCTGGCCACTGGATTGACGTGGCGCGGGTGCGCGCCTACAGCGGTGCGGTGTTGGTCCTGTTCTGCGCGCTGCTGCTTGGCTGGGCCTGGACGAGCAAGGGCTTTACCGATGTGACGATGGCGCGTCCTGGAACAGATTTCTCGGCGTTCTGGGGGGCATCCCATCTTGCGTTGACGCAAGGGCCTCTGCAGGCCTACGACGTGCGCCAACTAACCGCGGTGATCGCCGAGCATGGAACGTTGGGCAAGGGCGCCGAGCTGATTCTTCCCTGGCTCTATCCACCGACGTTTCTGCTGATGGTCTTACCGCTGTCGCTGTTGCCACTTACCTTGAGTTACCTGTTATTTCTGGCGGGCACGGGGTTCGTTTATTTCCGATCAATCGGCGTGTTGGTGGGGGCGCAGCGCCCGTGGCGCCAAGGGCTGTGGCTGCCTGTGCTGGCCGCGCCGGCAACACTCATCACCATTCTTGCGGGCCAGAACGCGCTGTTGACAGCTGGTGTGGCCGGGGCTGCCGTGTATCACCTGAACAAGCGTCCCGTGCTTGCCGGTGTGCTCATCGGCTTGCTTGCCATCAAGCCGCAGTTGGCGGTGCTGTTTCCGCTGGCGCTGGTGATCTCGCGTGCATGGAAGGCGCTGGCCGCCGCGCTGCTGACGGCCTTGGTATTTGCCGGTATCAGCGTGCTGGTCTGCGGCTGGCGCACGGTGCCGGCGTTCATCGCCAACGCGCAATGGGTGCGGGCGAGCTTCATCGAGGGCGGTGCCAACCTGTGGTGGGGCATGCCAACGCCCATTGCAGCCGCCAGGCTGGCCGGAGCGAGCGTGACGGGTGCCTACGTTGTGCAGGCGCTGATAGCGCTGACGATGGCTGGCGCGATGGCCTATGTCTGGCGGCGGACACCGGCGTTTGCGTTGCGGGCCGCAGCGCTGGCTATTGCCACGCTGACGGTATCGCCCTATCTGCGCGACTACGAGCTGACATGGCTGGGGATTGCCATCGCCGGGGTGGTGGGCGACGGTATGCGCGATGAAGGTGGCAATGGCAGTGGCAATGGCCTGTCGAGCGGCGAGCGGGGGCTGCTCGTTGTGGCCTGGCTCCTGCCGCTCTATGAGCACGCCAATCCTTACCTGAAGCTGCCGCAGATCGGGCCGCTGGTTCTGATGGCCATGATGGCGCTCGTGTTGCGTCGCGCGGCCACACGGGTGTGAGGGCGCCATGGCCATCGCCTTGAACCTCCTCAAGCACAGGGCGCCCGAGGCGCCGGTGGCACCTCCAGTGGCCGCGGCGGGTGCGCACCACTGGCTGGGCCCAGACCGCCTGGGCGTGTATTCGATGGCCGCGCTGGTGTGCTATGTCTCGTACTTTGTGATCTGGGCCGTCCGCGCCAGTGTGTTGAAGGTCGCTGGCGTTTTCCCGCTCGGCGGTGATTTTCTGGTGTTCTGGAGCGCCGCGCAGTTGGTCCTGCAGGGGCACCCGCTTGCTGCCTACGATGTTGCCGTGCTGCACAACGTCGAGCTGGCAACCGTTCCACTGGTGGCGACAACCCAGGGGTTCCTGCCCTGGTTCTACCCGCCAACGTTTCTGCCCTTTGTCGCGCCCCTTGGGCTGCTGCCCTACTGGCTTGCCGTGCTGGTCTTCCTGAGCGTAAGCGTGGGGTGCTTCCTCTGGGTGGTCAGCCGGATCGTGCCGTGGCGGCAGGCATGGCTGCCGTGCGCGGCGTTTCCCGGGATTGCCGTCGTACTCTCAACCGGGCAGAACGCGTTGCTGCTGGCGGCATGTGCTGGCTTGGCACTGACGTTGTTGCATTCCCCTCGCCCCAAGCGGCCGGCCCGCCCTATTGCCGCGGGCATGTTGCTCGCCCTGCTGACGGTGAAGCCGCAACTGGCTGTGATGTTTCCGGTCGCGCTTGTGTGTGCGCGTGCGTGGAAGACGTTGATTGCAATGGCGCTGACCTCGCTCGCGCTGATCGTGCTGGCGCTGGTGGCATTCGGCCCGCAGTCGTACATCGCCTTCCTGCACAACGCGGCGTTTGCTCGGTCGGTGGTGGAATCCGGCGCAGTCCATCTTGAACGCATGCCTACCCTCTTCGCGATGGTCAAGATGCTGCACGGCAGTGTGGCGCTGGCCTACGCGGTGCACCTGATGGGGGCGGCGGCGTGTGCCGTGGTCGCCTATGCGTGGAGCCGGCCATGCAGCTTTGCACTGCGCGCCGCGGCCGTGCTGATCGCCAGCATGCTCGCCAGCCCCTACCTGTACGACTACGACCTGGCCTTCCTCGGTCTGGCCATTGCGTGGCTGGCGTCTCACGCGGTGCGGCAAGGGTGGCTGCCCGGCGAACGTGAAGGGTTGATCCTGCTGTGGCTTCTGCCGCTGGGCGGAATGCTTCTGATTGACCGGCTCGGCTTTCAGTTGATGCCGGTGGTATTGCTGCTGGCACTCGCGCATATCGCGCGCCGTATTCATCTTGAGCGCACACGCAACGCGTCGCACAGCCGCGTGTCAAGGCGCCTTGAACGGGGAGAACAATGATGTTGGATTACAAAAGAAACCAATTGCTTTCGCTGGTCGTGCCGTTCTACAACGAGGGCGAGGCGCTGGCGTCCTTCTTTGCCCGCGTCGTGCCGATCCTGGAGTCGATCGAGTTCACGCAGTTCGAGATTGTCTGCGTGAACGATGGCAGCAAGGACGACACACTGCAGAAGCTGATTGCAGCGTCGCGCATGGACGAGCGCGTACGGGTGATCGACCTGACACGCAACTTCGGCAAGGAAGCAGCGCTGACGGCCGGTATTGACGAGGCACTTGGCGATGCCGTCATCCCCATCGATGCCGATCTGCAAGACCCACCGGAACTGATTCCCACCCTGGTGGCGCACTGGCAGAAGGGGGCGGAGGTCGTACTGGCACAGCGCGCCAGCCGCGCCTGCGATACCTTCCTGAAGCGGGTGACCGCTGCCGCGTACTACCGCGTTCACAACACGCTGTCCGACCTGAAGCTGCCAGAAAACGTTGGCGATTTCCGCTTGATGGACCGCGCCGTCGTCAATGCGCTCAAGCAGTTGCCCGAACGGCACCGGTTCATGAAGGGCTTGTTTGCGTGGGTGGGCTTCAATACCGTGATCGTGCCGTACGAGCGCGAGGCACGCAGCGCAGGCCAGTCGAAGTTCTCTGGCTGGCGCCTGTGGAACTTTGCGCTGGAAGGCATCACCAGTTTCAGTACCTGGCCGCTGCGGAGCTGGACGTATATCGGTCTGGCGATTGCGAGCCTGGCATTCGTGTACGGCAGCTACATCATCGCGCGCACCATAGTCCTTGGCGTGGACGTGCCGGGCTACGCCTCGCTGCTGTCGCTGCTGCTGTTCTTTGGCGGTTTGCAACTGATCGGGTTGGGTGTGGTGGGTGAATACATTGGCCGCATTTACGACGAGGCCAAGGGCCGCCCGATCTACCTCGTGAAGCGTCGCTACCAAGAGCGCCGGCAGCGCAATCGACTGACGGGCGAGCGGCGCGTGATTCAGATGGTGCGGGGGCAGCGCAGCTAGGTGTGTTCAAGCAATTGGGGGAACCATGTCAGCTAGAGACTCTGCGCACCGGCCGGTGCGCCGTCTGACCGTATATGCGCTGGCCGCATTGTTGTTGCAGGCCCTGGCCCTGCTGATCTGGATCGTCCGGTTCTATGTGTTGGAGGATTGGACAGCGCCGATTGTGGGCTTTGACTTCGCCGTCTTTTGGTCAGCCGCGCGGGTCACGATGGAGCATGGTGCGGCGTCGGTGTTTTCCCAGCAGTTAATGCAGCCGCTTGAGGTGGCGCTGTGGCACAAGCTTCACTATGCGCCCTGGCCTTATCCGCCGACATTCCTTTTGGCAGTTCTACCGTTCGGCTTGCTATCGTTTGGCAGCGCGCTCGTTCTCTATTCGATGCTTGGGCTGCTGAGCTACGGGTCGATGATCGCGTGCATTGTGCGCCGCGCCGAGCGTGCATGGCTGCCCGTGTTCGCCGCATCTCCCGGGGTTTTTGTTGCGATTGCACTGGGGCAGAATTCGCTGTTCACGGTGGGTGTAGCCGGCATTGCTTTGGCACTGATCGAAACCAATTCGGCCCTGGCCGGCGTGTGCGTGGCTCTGCTTGTCATCAAGCCGCAGTTTGGCGTGCTCATTCCGCTGGTGTTGATCTGCGGCCGGCAATGGAAGGTGCTGACGGTATCCGCGCTGTGCACGCTTGCCTTTGTCGGGGGCAGCACGGCCATACTCGGGCTTGACGTGTGGAGCGCGTTTGTCACCTATTTGCCGCAGTTCAACCGGATCGCGGTCGAGTATGGCGGCAGTGAAATGTGGCTCGGCATGCCAACGGTTTTTGCCGGTAGCCGCAGCCTGGGTTTGCCGGTGAGCGTGGCCTACACGGTGCATGGCCTGGTTGCCGCGCCTGCCGTGATGGTCACGGCCGTCCTGTGGGTCAAGCGTGCCAGGTTCGCGCTTCGCGCAACGGCCTTTGTCGCGGCCACGCTATTGGTGCAGCCGTACATCATGTTCTACGACCTTGCGTGGCTGATTCTGCCGATAGCCTTTCTAGTGCGCGATGCCAAGGCCGCGCCATTGAATCGGATGGAGTGGGCCGTTCTCACCGCAGCGTGGCTGGCACCTGCGCAGGGTGTCCTGGCCGCCTATGTCGGCCTATATCTTCAGATTGTTCCTGCTGTGCTCGTGGCTTTGCTTGTCATCGTGATGCGGCGCTATTTCGCATCCACTGCGGCAAGCACGCAGCCCGCTAACGCCGTTGTTGAGCACGTGGCTGGCGCGTCCCGATTGGTTTGAGGATTTGTGGCTGCCGAGTTGCGCTGCGATGCATCAGCGCATTGGCACGCGCGACGGCGCTGCATGCGAGAACGTTCGAGACCACGCATTGAACCGGCTGCGAAATGGCACTTCGACGTAGTTGTGCAGCAGATGGGCCGCGGCAAAGGCCCAGAAGAGAAACAGTGCGTAGGTGACGAGTTGATCCATGAGCCCGATGTCCGCCGGCATGCTCACGACGAGCGGCAGCATGACGCCATGTGCAAGGTATAGCGGATAAGACACCTTGCCTAGATATTGCGCAGCAGGTGTCTGAAGGATGCGCGCGACCGGGCCGCGGTCACTGATGAGCGCACTGATGAGCGCGCCGAACGTCAATGGTGCGGCCAATGCGGACCCTGGCAGGGCGTCAGCAGCAATAAGCAAGAACAGCGCCGCTGAAAACGCCATCACCTGAAATGCAGGGTTGTTTGTCCACCTGATGAGGCGATCCCGGAACTCAAAGAGGAGGGCCCCCGTGAAGAACCCCGCGATACACCGCAGCCAGCCGAATTGATGAACCAGCTTACTGAGGCATCCGCCCTGGAGAAGGCAGGCGCGGTCGATCTCGATCCGGGCGGCCAGCGCGCACGCCATCACGGCCAACGCTGCGAACACCACTATGCGGGCACGGCCGCGCATCAGGATGCAACCCGCACCGAACAGCAGGTAGACGTACATTTCGTCGCCAGCGCTCCAGCTCACGGCGTTGCCGATGCCGGCCTGGAAAAAATTCAGGCCCTGCGACATGGTGGTCAGCGCCAGCGTCTCGCCCAACGGTGGCAGATGGCGGGCCACGATAAGGGCCAGCAGCGTGGTTGCCAGATGCGTTGGCCACAGACGGCCGATGCGGCGGATCATGAACGTCCGCAGTGACGCCAGGTTCGACAACTGCGAGCCACAGGCGCTGCTGATGACGAAGCCGCTCAGCACAAAAAAGAGGTCTACCGCAAGATACGCGTTGGCAGAGAGCGGATGCGGCCATGCGCAGAACATGTGGTGCACCACGATGAACAAGGCTGCGATGCCGCGCAGGCCCTCAAAGCTTCTGATCACGCCGTTGTCCCCTGCGCCGGATTGGATGCGTGCGCGCTCATCGCGGCCACGGGTTGGGTTGCAGCGTCAAAGGCTTCGTGTGGTGCGACCACGCGTTGCGGCGCACGCGCGCGCTGCACGACGATGGCGAGCAAGGCCACCAGCACGATCGGCGCCCATTGCCCCGTCCGATGAGAAAGTACGGCGAACAGGCCCTGTGCCGGCACCAGCCACGCAGCGAGCAGCACCGCTTTTTCGAACCGGTTGCTGCCGTGGCGCACGAAATCGATCGTGAGCCAGGCTATTGGCAAGGCGAGCCACGCCAGGTCGTAGTAGATGAGGTAGGGCTGCACCATCAACGTCGCAATGGGTAGCGTTGCGGCGCGCAACGCAAAGCGGCAGGTGCTGCGCCAAAGCCAAACGCAGGTGGCAATCACCAGCATTGCCACACCGGCATGCACCGCATATGACACCGTGGTCGAGCACCCCGCAGACCGCAGCGTGCCGAACACCGTTGGCGCGCCGTACAGAATCACACCGCCGTTCTCGACAATGGCGTGGCGGAACATGGCCATGCTTTTCGCGGCGGCAACAAAGGTGTCCGTGCCGAATGCGAGCCAACTCAGCGCCAGGATCAGCACCGAGAAGAACGCCGCCGATGCGAGCGCGCGCCAATGGCGTGCGCAGAGCAGGTAGAGCGGAAACAGGATGCCCAGTTGCGGTTTGATGCACAGCATGGCGATGCAGGCACCTGCCGCCACCGGAGATCGCCGCAGCAATACCAGCGCGGCGCCTGCCGCTGCCGCTGTGAACAGCGAGTTCTGCCCCGTGACCAGCGTGACCCACACGCCAGGAAACGCAACGGCCGGAATGAGCCACGGCAGCCGCTGCCAGTCTGGCACCGACCGCAGCGTTGACCTGAGCATCCCCAGATAGAGCGCAATGCCGCAGCCCGAGAAAGCCACCGTGGCCGCGCCAAACGACAACATCCCGATCGGATAGATCAGCAGCAGAAACATCGGCGGATAGGAGAACGGCCCAAAGATGTCGGGCGGCAGGATGGCTGCCTCTGCAGCGCGCAGCAAAGCCCAGTCATAGGCCGCTGTGGCGCCGTGTGTCATGGCCAGGCTGGCGGCACTCCAGAAGACAGCCAGATCCCACCCCGGTGATGGAATGGTGGTGTTCTTCAAGATGTGATGGCCCCCCCACCACATGCCGAGCAGGAAGTACTCAAGGAAGAGCAGGGCCCCGCCATACACATACAGTCGGCGGGACCCCTGCCAACCTCCCTCCCTCGCTCCCCTCGACTCCGGCGCTGAGTCAACTCGCGCCGTGTGTTGCCCGCCCTGCTGGCTGACAGACATGGTCCGCCCCTGTTTTTTATTCTGCCTCCGCCTTTCGCCCTGCCTTTACCTTTGCACGCACACCATCCCGAGTTCGCCCTTGCGGATCTGCAGTTTGTGCTCGCGCATCATCCGGAACAGCGTGACCCGTGAGATGCCAAGCTCTTCGGCCACATCGATAAGCCGTTCATGATTGCGTTGCAAGGCTTCCTTGACGGCGCAGCGCTCGGCCGCTTCGCGCGCCTCGGCCAGGGTGGGCGGGCGCGAGGGCTCTACGGGCGGCTGCAGGTCGAGATCAACCGGCTTGATGATGCCGTCTTCGCACATGGCTGCGGCGTGCCGGATGCGGTTGATCAGCTCCCGCACATTGCCCGGCCATGTGTGCGCGCTGAGCGCACGCAGTGCCGTTGGCGAGAACCCCTTGATGTGCTCGGGCGAATGGCTGCGCACGCTGTTGAGAATGTGTTCGGCCAGCAGCAGGATGTCGGTGTCGCGCTCGCGCAATGCGGGTTGCTTGACGCGCAGCACGCAGAGGCGGTGATAGAGGTCACCGCGAAAGCGTTCCGCTGCGATGGCGGCTTCCAGGTCGACATGGGTGGCTGAGATGACGCGCACGTCGACGGAAACCGACTCGGTGCCGCCCAGCCGTTCGATGCAGCCGGTTTCCAGAAAGCGCAGCAGGCTGGTCTGGCTTTCGAGCGGCATATCGCCGATTTCATCCAGGAAGAGGGTGCCACCGTGCGCCATCTCAATGCGGCCGAGTTTGCGCTTGACCGCGCCCGTGAAGGCGCCGCGTTCATAACCGAACAGCTCGGACATCAGCAGCGTAGGCGGGATGGCAGCGCAGTTGACGGCAATGAATGGCTGCCCGGCACGGCGCGAGGCGCAGTGGATCGCGCGTGCAGCGAGTTCTTTGCCGGTGCCGGATTCACCCGAAATCAGCACGGGCGTGTCCCATTTCGATACCTTCTCGATGCCGCGAAAGAGGCCCTGCATGGCGGGGCAGTTGCCGATCATGCCATCGGGGCGGAGCGCATCGCGTGCGAGCGTTGCTGCCGGGCGCAGGTTTGCCATCCCGACAGCGTGACCCAGCGCGCGTGCCAGTTCGGCGCTGTCGCACGGGGTGTTGTAGTAGTCGACAAAGTACAGGCCGAGCAGCTTGCGCATCGGGTCAGACAGCATGTCGCCGTTGCTGAGCACCCCGATCCAGCCGATGTTCTGCTGCGCAAGCCAGGGTTCCAGTTCTTCCAGCTCGGCGTCGGAGTAGCCGCAGTCCAGATCCAGCAGACCGCCCAGGACGGGCTCATCGCCCAGGTTCAGCGCTTCAAGGTCGCGGCGGTTGTTGGCGAAGAGCAGCCGCCAACCCTGTTGGGCCAGGTAGCGGCAACGCGGTGCATCGTGACGCAACGAGATATAGAGCAACGGGCGGTTGATGTACGCGTTCATGTTTTCCCCCAGCGTTTCTTCTACGGGGCCGCGCGCGGCTGTTGCGGCCACCAATGGACTGCCAAATCAACCATCGGACAAGGGCGGAAAAATACCGTCTGTCCGCAAATGCAGTCTGGGGGAGGAACCTCTATGCGCCATACGGCTGTCGGCGTGCGGTGTTGCATGCCTGGCAACCTGGCGGTCTCGATTGTTCGAGACTGGCTTGGACGTCGGTTTGCACCGGCGTTACCCCCGGACACTTCTACTTTGACTTCTACGCGTGGGTTCACCACGCATCGCCTGAGGCCGGTATGGATGGCTGTATCAGACGCGCTCTTGGGTGCTGGGCCATCTGGCGTGGCCGGTGCACCGCCTTTGTTTTGAACCTCCCCTCGGAGCGCCGCTGGTATCTCACTTGGGTTGGCACTCCGTCATGAATCTGTCCTGCGGTCTCGGCGGCGGCGTTGCATGCCGTTCTGGTTTGATGGCCGAGCAGCTTGATCGCTGGGTTGCCTTGCTGGCCCGGACACTAGAGCGACGACCATGCCACGGCGGATAAACCATTGAGCCACAACGATTTCCACCCCGATCAGGATGTTTGCACTGGCAGGCGCCAGTTGGATGTTCCGAATTGGATACGTGCCGGATACCGGAGGTGGCGAGTGGAAATCACCAAAGAAGGGGCATTTTTGTGCGCAAAAAGTCGCGCAAACGAACGCAAAAAGTGACGTGAATTACCTGTTGCGATGCAAAAACGCGGGGCAACCAGAGGGCTTCCGAATGGTTGCATTTGTGAAACGTGCGCGGCGCACGTCGCCTGCGGAGAGGCCGTACCGAGCACCTTCGTATCACACGGCGCACGGGTGTGTCGCGGAAATGGCGTAGCGGCTTGTCGGCGATGTGGGTGAATGCGCCGCAGAAAATGACGCGGATACCTGAGGCGTGGCGCGCGTCACGTCATCCTAAAAGATGAGGTGCCTCATTGCCTGGGCGCGTTACCCACGCGTTTCTTTGTGCGTGCGATTTCGTATCAGAACTGAAACGCCTGCTGCGGATGTGCACCTGCAGTCAGATCGCTGTGAAACACAGTGGCCGAGGCAGCCCACAATGCGCCCCCAATGCAGCCCCGAAGCGGGTACACAAGCGCGAGGCCCACGCAACATCGCGCCGTTACAGCACCACCGGACGGTCACTCACTTCATTGGCGCGCGGCGTGCCATCCGATGGCGCATGCGCAGCAAGAAGGTCATTGATCTGCGCCAGCGCTTCGAGCACCGGCGTGATGGCCACGCGCTGTGCAAAGCCGCGTGTGATGGTCTCGCAGATGGTGCGCCACGCGTGCGCATCTACCTTGGCAGCGATGCCGTGGTCGGCAAGAATCTCGACCGCGTGGTCAGCCAGGTTGATGTAGAGCAGCACACCCACGTGCTCGCGCGTGTTCCACACTTCCAGCAGGCCGAACAGCGTGCGGGCGCGGTGGCGCGGCGATACACCGGCCCACGCATCGCGCACCGGCAGCGAGCTTTCGATGACGACGCGCACCTCGCCGCGATGGCGTTCTTCGCCTTCGCGCACGGCGGCTTCGAGTTTTTGCAGATCCGCTGGTGGGAACGCGCGTTTTGCATGCGACGACGTTGTCAGCAGGTGGGTGAGGGCACGGCGTGCGCCGCGGTGGTGTTGGGTCTTGGAAGCCATGGATGCGTTCGCCAGTTACCAGTTACCAGTTGCCCGAGGCGCCGCCGCCACCGAAATCGCCGCCACCGCCGCCGCCAAAGCCACCGCCGCCACCGCCGCCACCACCAAAATCACCGCCGCCGCGTCCCCATCCACCGCCAAGGCCGCCGCCCAAGCCACCACCAAGCCCGCCGATGGTGCCCGGGCCCCAGCCGCGGTTGCCCATCACCACGCGCGAGCCGGGCCGGCCGGGCAGGCTGCCCGTCACACGCCCGCCCGAGCGCATGGCCGCGCTCAGCACAAAGAACACGATGATCGCCAGCGGAAACAGCACCGGCAGCCAATCGCCGATGCCGCCGCTGGCCTGCTGATGCTTCGCGCGCTCCGCCGGTGGCAGGCTCTCTTGCGCAACGATGGTCTGGATGGCCGAGATGCCCGCTGACAGCCCGCCGTAGAAATCGCCCTGGCGGAAGTGCGGCGCCATCACGTCCTGCAGGACGCGCTTCGATTGCGCATCCGTCAGCGCGCCCTCCAGCCCGCGCCCGACCTCGATGCGCATCTTGCGCAAAGACGCCGGGTTGTCTTTGGCAATGAGGATGATTGCACCGTCGTCCACGCCCTTGCGCCCGGCCTTCCATGCATCGGCCACGCGGATGCCGTACGCCTCGATGGGCTCCGGCGCAGTAGTCGGCACCATCAGCACGAAGATCTGGCTGCCGCGCTGCTGTTCGTAGTCGGCCAGCACCTGTTCAAGCGCGCTCTTCTGCTGGGTGCTGAGCGTGCCGGTCAGGTCGGTCACGCGCGCGGCCAGCGGCGGCACGGCCACCACGTCGCTTTGCGCGCGCGCAGGCAACGCCGCACTCAGCCACAGGGCCGCTGTCAGCAGAAAAGCGAAGAAGGCACGTGTGCGCATCGACATGGTGGTCAACTCGTCAGAATTTCACCGCCGGGGCGGTGGAGATGCCCTTCTCGTTCTCAACCGTAAAGTTCGGTTTGACCTGGTAGCCCATCACCTTGGCCGTGAGGTTGGTCGGGAAGCTACGGGCCAGCACGTTGTAGTCCTGCACTGATTTGATGTAACGCTGGCGCGCCACGGTAATGCGGTTCTCGGTGCCTTCCAGTTGCGATTGCAGATCACGGAACGACTGATCGGCCTTGAGCTGCGGATAGTTTTCCGACACGGCCATCAGGCGCGACAGCGCGCTCGACAGCTCGCCCTGCAATTGCTGGAATTTCTGGAATGCCGCCGGATCGTTCAGCACCTCGGGCGTGATCTGGAAGCTTGTGGCCGCGGCGCGGGCCTTTGTCACCGCTTCCAGCGTGTCTTTTTCATGCGCGGCGTAACCCTTGACCGTATTCACAAGGTTCGGGATCAGATCCGCACGGCGCTGGTATTGGTTGACGACTTCCGCCCAGGCCGCCTTGGTGGCCTCGTCCTTGGCCTGGAAATCGTTATAGCCGCAGGCCGATAGGAAGGGCGTGGCCAGCACGGCCAGCATGGCGAACGATCGCGCCAGCCAGCGCAGCACTGAAAAACGCGTCGAGCGGAAGGTCAGGGCAGGCGTCATAAAGTCCTCTTGGTCTGAAAAGAATGTGGCATGAGACCGACATCGTCTCACGATGTTCCAGCGCACTTTAGCTTAGGCGCTTGACGCTCCAGTCACACATCAGTACGGTATGGAGACTTTTTTGACAATTTCCATGCGCGCGATTTCCGTTTCCTCGTCGATCTGCACCGCACCGGCATTCTGCCTGTCGGTTTTGCCGACGCTCGCGCACGCCAAAAAAGCCACCAAACAGCCGCTCGTCTGACCGGAGCGCTGTTCCGTCAGATGGGCGACGGAACAGCGGTTGACCGACACGTTAGACACGGTTGCCTCTTACCCGCACTGCGCGGGGCGATATTCCCGATGCTCTCCTGATGGTTCTTGACCGGTCGTTGATTCGTCCAGGAGTGTTGTCGTGCTTGAAAATCCGTTCACCAATCTGTCCACCAACGAACGCCCCTCGTATGCGGGTATCTGGGTGCCCATCGTCACGCCGTTTGCCGATGATGTGGCGCGGTCGGTCGACTACGGTGCGCTGTATACATTAGTGGCGCGGTATCGCGCGCAAGGCGTGGCCGGCTTCGTCGCTTGCGGCAGCACGGGCGAGGCCGCTGCGCTGACTGACCAGGAACAGGCCGACGTGCTGGATACGGTGCGCGCCGCCGCCGATGAGTTGCCCGTGGTGATGGGCGTCTCGGGCAGTGCGCTGGCCCCCGTGCGCGAACGCATGCTGCGGCTTGCCGAGCACCGGCCCGCAGCGTTTCTGGTGCCGCCTCCTTCCTACATCCGCCCGTCGCAGGCGGGGCTCATTGAATACTTCACCGCGTTGGCCGACGCCTCGCCGGTGCCGGTGCTGCTGTACGACATTCCCTATCGCACCGGCGCCACCATCGATACCGAAACGCTGCTCGCGCTTGCCGCGCATCCCAACATTCACGGCATCAAGGATTGCGGCGCCGATGCGGACAAGACCCAGCGCGTGATTGCCGATGGGCGGCTGCAGGTGCTGGCGGGCGAAGATGCACAGGCGTTTGGCACGCTGTGCGCGGGTGGCGCGGGGGCAATCATTGCGGCTGCCCATGTGCGGACTGAGTTGTTTGTGGAGATGGCGCGCGCGGTGCAGGAGCAACGCTTGAACGACGCGCGGCGCTTGCATCATGCGCTGGCGCCGGTGGTTCGGTTGTTGTTTGCTGAGACGAACCCCGGGCCGTTGAAGGCATGGCTGGCCGCCGAAGGGCTGATTCAGAACGTGCTGCGGGCGCCGATGATGGCGGCGTCTGACGTGTTGGGGAGGGAATTGATGGAGGCTGTGAGGCGGGTTTGATTTTTTTCTTGCACCCGCGCGCCACGTTTAAGGGCGATGGGTTCCAGAACGCCAAAGCCAGCGTTCAGAACTGCCAGGCAGGAGTTCAGAACCTCCAAGTCGAAGTCCGGAACCTTGAAGGCGGCGCTGAGTTCGAAGTCGATGAGCGCAGCCGCAATGCCGCTGCAAAGAAAAAGTGCCGCGCGAAGCGATTCGCTCCTGCGCTAGCGCCAGTGCCGCGACGGTGCGGCCGTACCCTGCCCTGGATGGCGCCTTGAATTTCTGTTGCAGGGAGGAAAAAGAGGGGAGGCCTGTTTGAGCGAAGCGAGTTTGCCTCCCCTCCCTCCCTGCGACATAAATTCAAGGGGAAGTCGCCATCTTGGGCGCGCCTTTCTTTGCTTACTTTCTTTGGCAAGACAAAGAAAGTGAGTCAGCCCTGGCAGGGGATGAAACAAGGGATGGACCACCAACAAAAAAAGGTCATCCCTACCCAAACCAAAACCCAAAAAATCAAACCGCCTTAAACGCCTTCCGAGCCGCAGCAAAAGTGGCATCCAGAATCGCATCATCATGCGTAGCCGACACAAAGCCCGCCTCAAAAGCAGACGGCGCCAAATACACACCTTCAGCCAGCATGGCATGGAAGAACGCATTGAAGCGCCCCACATCACTCTTGGTCACTTCGGCAAAGCTCGTCGGCACGCCCTCGCGGAAGTAGATCCCGAACATGCCCCCAACGCTGTCAGCGGCAAACGGCACACCCGCTTCGCAGGCAATGTCGGCCAGCCCGTCGACCAGCTTGCGCGTCTGTGCGGCCAGACGGTCATGAAAGCCATCAGCGGCAATCAGGCGCAGCGTGGTGAGGCCAGCGGCAACCGCCAGCGGATTGCCCGACAGTGTGCCCGCCTGATACACGCTGCCCAGCGGTGCGAGAAAGCCCATGATGTCGCGGCGGCCGCCAAACGCCGCCGCCGGCATGCCGCCGCCAATCACTTTGCCCAGACACGTCAGATCCGGCGTGATGCCGTACAGTGCCTGCGCACAGCCCAGCGCCACACGGAAGCCCGTCATCACCTCGTCGAAGATCAGCACGGCGCCGTTCTCGGTGCACAGCGAACGCATGGCCTGGTGGAACTCGGTGCTGCCTCGCACCAGGTTCATGTTGCCGGCCACCGGCTCGACGATCACGGCGGCAATCTCGTTGCCATGGCGGGCAAACGCTTCGCGCAGCGCGGCAACGTCGTTGTACGGCAGCACCATCGTGTGCTTGACGACGTCTTCCGGCACGCCGGCGGAAGAGGGCGCATTCTGCGTCGTATCCGCAAACGTCAGCAAGCCAGAGCCGGCCTTGACCAGCAGGCTGTCGGCATGGCCGTGGTAGCAGCCTTCAAACTTCACAATGAGGTCACGCCCGGTGAAGCCGCGCGCCAAGCGCAGGGCGCTCATGGTCGCTTCGGTGCCTGACGACACCAGCCGCACCTGCTCGATTGACGGCACGAGCTTGCAGATTTCCTCGGCCATGACGACTTCGGCCTCGGTCGGGGCGCCGAACGAGAAGCTGTCGGCCGCCACTTCCTGCACGGCCCGCACGACATCCGGGTGCGCGTGGCCAACGATCATCGGGCCCCAAGAGCCCACGTAGTCGATATAGCGGGTGCCGTCGGCGTCCCACAGGTAGGGGCCTGCTGCCTTGGCAATAAAGCGCGGCGTGCCGCCCACCGAGCGGAAGGCGCGTACCGGCGAGTTCACACCACCGGGAATGGTCTTCTGGGCACGTTCAAACAGGGCGGCGCTGCGGGAGGAAGTCGACATGGATGCTGTTGGAAGAAAGTGGCGCCGCGCAAAAACGATGCTGCGGCGCGGTTTAAAGACTGTTTGACGCGATTATGCGGTGGTTTGCCGCAGATCCAGGTTCGATGCAGTCAAACACCGCGTCTGCCCGGCGCCTGTTCTGGCGCACCCGGGCGTGATTCGGTACCATCTGGCCTGCCATTTTAATAGACGGAACCACCAAGCTTTACCTATGAGCGACACAACGACTGAATACAAGACGTGGATGTGCCTGATTTGCGGCTGGATCTACGACGAAGAACAAGGCGCCCCGGATGACGGCATCGCGGCCGGTACGAAGTGGGAAGACGTGCCCATCAACTGGACGTGCCCCGAGTGCGGCGCGCGCAAGGAAGACTTCGAAATGGTGCAGATCTGATCCGGATCTGCACCGTTTTCCGTCTGCCGCAAGTGAGCGGTTGCCCTCTTGCTAACAGCCAAATATCAGGAAGTGACGGTTCGATGAAATAGGCTCGTCGCTTCCATGCCACAGGCAGCCGGCGAACGATCGGCGCCATTGACGGCGAATAGGTGACTTGTCACACTTCGTCAAATTCTGAGCTTCACACTTCATAAGCGGGCCGGGGGGCGTAGTTTTGAAGTCGTCGCCAGCGTGGGCCCTTTCCGTATAGAGGGCACGCTGCGCGGTGATTTGCCGCGTCCATCCGGTCAGAATGTCGTGGCGACCATGGTCGCGCACTGCGAGAACATGATGCAATCCGCGCGGGTGGAACAACTGGCTGACTCCCAACCGCTGGCGAACTCTCCGCTGGCGCATTCCCTGACAGGCTGCAAAGTGCTGGTGATCGACGATTCCAGCACCATTCGCCGTACCGCGCAGATTTTCCTCACCCAGGCGGGGTGCCAGGTCGTGCTGGCCGAAGACGGCTTCGATGCGCTGGCCAAGGTGGGCGATCTGAAACCCGATCTTGTGTTCTGCGACATCCTGATGCCGAATCTCGACGGCTACCAGACCTGCTCGCTCATCAAGAAAAGCCCAAAGTTTCATGCCACGCCCGTGATCATGCTGTCTTCGCGCGACGGAATTTTTGACCGTGCGCGGGGCAAGTCGGTCGGGGCGGTGGACCACCTCGCCAAGCCGTTCTCGAAGGAGGCGCTGCTGGAGGCGGTCCGGACACATTTGCCGGTGCCGCAAGCCCAGGTTGGGGCAACTCGGCAGTGACGGCATCTCTCTTAACGAAGGACTGTTTGTATGGCAATCAAGAACGTGTTGGTGGTCGATGATTCTCCGACCGAAGCGCTGCACCTGTCGGAGATTCTGAACAAGAAGGGTTTCAAAGTGACGGTCGCTGCCGATAGCGAGCAAGCCATGACCAAGCTCGAAGCCGAAACCTTCGACCTGATCCTGATGGACGTGGTAATGCCCGGCCAGAACGGTTACCAGGCCACCCGGGCCATCAAGAAGGATGAGCGCTTTCAGGCCATCCCCGTGATCATGTGCACGACCAAGGGCCTGGAGACCGACCGCGTGTGGGGCATGCGCCAGGGCGCATCGGACTACATCGTCAAGCCGGTCAAGGCCGAAGAGCTGCTCGAGAAGATCGCCAAGCTGGGGCAGTAACCCTGCGAATCGGCCAATCGTTACCCAACCGCGCGCGCTGCCTGACATGGCGCGTAGCACACACGCAGCACCGGACATGAGCCAGACGTGAACGAACAGCGCACCAACCTGACCTCCCGCCAGCGCCTGCACGAATACCAGGCGATGCTGGCCCGCCGCCTGCAAGAGGCGCGCGCCAAGGCGTCGACGGAAGGCTTTCTGGGCGTGCAGATCGGTGGCCACCACTGGCTGTTGTCGCTGACTGAAACCGGCGAGGTGCTGGACTATCAGCCACCCGCACGCGTGCCGCTCACGCAGCCCTGGTACCTCGGTCTTGTGAATGCGCGCGGCAACCTGCTCGGCGTGATCGATTTCGGCATGTTCTGCGGTGAAGCGCCCACGGGTAGTGGCGCTGGCGCCAAGATCGTGGTGTTGTCCAAGGACCCGCAGCGGGCATGTGCAATTGTGGTGCCGCGTGTGGCGGGCCTGCGCAGCCTGAGCGATCTGCAACCGGCGGAAGCCACCGCAGAAGAGGGCCGTCCGTGGTTGGGCCGTGCCTGGAGCGACGCGCAGGGCACGCAGTGGCGCGAGCTGGATGTGCGGCAGTTGCTGGCCGATCCGGCATTCCTGCAGGTGGGCCGCAGCCGCGCATAGAGCGACGAGGCGCGATCAAGCAGCCAGGCCGCAAGCGCCGTAAAGCAAACAATAAAGATTGGGCACGCCGCAACGGGAGCGGAGTGCGCAGGGGCAAGAGGCGGTGCGTGGCGCGGGCAACAAGGCGCGCCAGGTGTATCGACAGGCACCGCCGAAGGTGCGTACCACGCCGGGTAGAACAATGCGTGGGCGCGGACGGGAAATCATGTCGCCGGTCTCGACAGAACGAGACGGCAGCATCGACACAATAAGAGGGTCCTATGGGGTTCAAGTGGTTCAACGCAGGTCGCCGTGCCGGTGAGGCTGGGGCGCCGGAGGTTGCAGCGGAGGGCGGCGCATCGGCTGCTTCCGTGCAGTTGGCGCAGTTGGACAATGCGCCCCATGTGGATGGCGACAATTCTGCCCGCATTGACGGTGGGTCCACGCAACTGGGCCGCACGCCCATGGATGCCGTGGTCGGCTGGATGGAGCGCGTGCCGTTTGCCGCACAGCAGCGCGTGTTCACGATCGGCCTGCTGGTCGGTCTGCTGGCCCTGCTGATCTCGGTGTACCTGGATAACCGCCAGGCCAACAACGGTTCGGTGCAGATTGAAATTGCCGGTGACACGCTGATGCACTCGCAGCGTTTGGCCAAGGCGGTGCCCGTGGCATTGCTGGGTAACGCCAACGCATTTGCGCAGCTCAAGGAAAGCCGCGCGCGCCTGCAGGAAAACCTCGAAGCGCTGAAGAACGGCAACGCCGAGCGTGGCGTGCGTGCCTCCGGCGGCGAGGCCGAAGCGCTGCTCGACAAGTCGATCGAAGAGTGGAAGCGCAGCGACAAGAGCGCCCAGGCCATTCTGGCGCAGGAAAAAACGCTGGTGGCCGTGGGTAAGACGCTGAACGTGTTCAACGCGTCCAACCCTGAACTGCTGGAAGAAGCCGAGCAGATTTCGTCGATGAAGCTGCAGACCAACGCACCGGCCCGTGAAGTTGCGGCATCCTCGCAGCTGGTGATGTTGACGCAGCGTCTGGGTAAGAACATGAACGAGTTCCTGGCCGGCGAAGGCGTGAACCCGGAAACCGCGTTCCTGCTCGGTAAGGACACCAACACCTTCCGCGAAACCCTGAACGGCCTGCTCAACGGCTCCGAAGCGCTGCGCCTGTCGGCCGCCACCGATGCCGAGACCAAGGGCTATCTGCAAGAGCTGTCGACCCGCTTCGACAACGTGCAGAAGACCACGCAGATCATTCTTGAAAACCTGCCGGGCCTGATTGCCGCAAAGCGCGCCCAGCAACAGATCTTCAATGACAACGAAAAGCTGCGGGCCGACCTGTCGGACCTGCAATCTTCCTATGCGAGCAGCGTGCGTAGCCGTCCGGTGACGCTCGGTGCGGTGGTGCTGTCGGCCATCCTGACCGTGGTCTGCCTGGCCGGCCTCGCCGCCCTGTACCTGCGCGATTCGCGCGTGCGTACGATGGAAGCAGAAGCCCGTCAGCGTGAAGCAGAAGAACGCCGGATGGTGGAAAAGCGCAACAACGACAACACCCAGGCGGCAATTCTGCGGCTGATGAACGAACTGCAGGACATTGCAGACGGTGACTTGACCAAGCAGGCCACCGTGTCGGAAGACATTACCGGTGCCATTGCCGACTCGGTGAACTACACCGTGGAAGAACTGCGCGAGCTGGTTGGCCGGGTGCAGCAGACGGCCGAGCAGGTGACGCAGGCATCGTCGGCGGTGGCCGTGACGTCCGAAGGTCTGGTGGCCGCATCGGAAGAACAGTCCCGCCAGATTCGGCAGACCGGTCAGTCGGTGGTGGAGATGGCGGATCGCATTACGCAGGTCTCGCGTGGCGCTGCTGAATCGGCCAACGTGGCACGCGCCTCGCTGGCTGCTGCCGAGCAAGGTCAGCAGGCGGTGCAGAACGCCATCACGGGCATGAACGATATCCGTGACCAGATTCAGGAAACCTCGAAGCGGATCAAGCGCCTGGGCGAATCGTCGCAGGAGATTGGGGAAATCGTTGAGCTGATCTCGGACATTACCGAGCAGACCAACGTGCTGGCACTGAACGCTGCCATTCAGGCGGCATCCGCTGGTGAAGCTGGCCGCGGCTTCTCGGTGGTGGCAGAGGAAGTGCAGCGCCTGGCAGAACGTTCCGCCGAGGCAGCCAAGCAGATCGGCGCGCTGATCCGCACGATTCAGACCGATACGCAAGACGCGGTGCACGCTATGGAGCGCAGCACGGCGGGTGTGGTGGAAGGGGCGAAGCTGTCCGATAACGCCGGTGCGGCACTGGTGGAGATCGGCCGCGTGTCGCGCCAGCTTGCTGAACTGATTGAAAGCATTTCGCAGACGACATCGCACGAAGCTACGCTGGCATCCGACGTGGCGCAGAACATCGAACAGATTCTGCACATCACGGAACAGACGTCGACCGGTACGCGACAGACCGCGCAGTCGGTGCGCCAGCTTACGCAGCTTGCCGAAGAGCTGCGTGATTCGGTTGCACGGTTCCGCATCGCGTAATCCTTACACCGACGTCACCACTGGATTTCGGGCGGGAACGCCAAGGGGGGCAACCCAGGGCAACCGCCACCTGCTTTTTGGAAGCACACATGCGTCATCAATCTTCCGCCCAGCCCGAATCCGCTTCTCTGGAAGCGGTTGGAGCCCTTGTGGTGCGCCCGAAGTCTGTCGTGCCCGCGCGTGATCTTTCTGCGCTGGCTTGGGTGGCGCCCAATATGCGCGCCGCACTGGACGACGCCGTGCGCGAGTTCGGCGAATACACGGCCGATGTCATCGCCAACCCGGAAGTCATCGGTGCGCGCGATACGACGTCGCTGCGCTTGGCTGGCCAGTATCTGCACCAGGCGGCCGGCGCGCTGCTGATCGTCGGCCTGCGTGGTGTCGATGTGTATTGCCAGGCCGCCAAACGCCTGCTCGAAGCGGTTGATGCGGGCACCGTAGCTGCTGATGTGCAGACGCTGGACGTGCTCTCGCGCGCCGTGCAGGCACTGCAGGAATACGTGGTCGATCTGATGGCCGGCATGGCTGAAGAGCCGCTGCGCCTGTTCCAACCGTATCAAACCGTGCTCGCCCGCCTGGGCGAAGAGCGTATTCACCCGGCCGACTTGTGGGCCGATGAGCTGCGCCACCTGCCGGCGCTGCTGCTGCCCTCGCGCGACTTGCCGGGGCTGGCGCGCCTGCGCCGCAAGTTCGAACTCGCGCTGCTGACTGCCTTGCGTGCGCCATCCAGCGCACCGGCATCCAATGCCGACGGTGCGCAGGTCGATCCGTCCGCCGCTGCCGCCGCCTACGCGCCGCTGGAAAAACTGTTGCACGGTATTCGTGCTCTTGAGCGCGAACCGCGCCGCACCGGCGACGATCTGCAGCGCGATCTGTGGCTTGTGCTGGCACTGACTTTTGGCGCACTGCGTGCCGGCCTGGTGCCGGCCGACATGACTGCCAAGCGCCTGGCCGCGCGTGTCAACCTGCTGCTGCGCCAGTACTCGCACAACAACGTTCACCTGCCTCAAGGCCTGCTGACCGACGCGCTGTATCTGCTGGCCGGCATGGCCTACAGCAATGCGCCCGCAGTGCCCGTGGGTGACGACACGCTGGGCCCGGACATCGTTGCCTGCGTGCAGGCCTTTGCGATTCCGCCTACGCACGCACCGGCCGGCGCATTGCACACGCGCCAGTACTACGCGCTGCTGCCGACAGACACCAGCGACACGCTGCAGCGTGTTGGCCGCGCGCTCGAAGCACTCAGCCAACAACCCGCACCCGCCGCAGACGAACTTGACGCCGCACTGCAGACGCTCGCGCTGCACGCCGATGCGCTGGGCCAGCCGGCCTTGTCCGACCTGTCGAACCGCCTGACGGAAGCTGGAGTGCAGGACGTTGCGCCCACGCTGCAGTTCCTCTCGCGCATGCTGGCCCGCCCGTGGGCGCTGCATGGCGAATCCGGCGACCTGCGCAGCGCGTGGTTTGCCGCCCGCTGCAGTGAACTGGCCGAACACGCACGCGCCACGCAAGACGGTCACGCGGTGCCTGCGCCCGCATGGCTCATGCTGCTGGCCGAGGAAACCGCACAACGCCGCACGCGCGCCGAGCAGGTCCGCGCGCTGCAAACGCTGCTGGCCTCAGCCGAAACGCACCTCGATGCCTTCGAGCGCGAAGGTGAGGAGAGTGGTGGCCTGCACGAAGCCGCCCGCCTGTTTGGCGAGATGCAGAGTGCCTTTGCCGCGCTCGACACCTACGAGGCCGTGCACGCCACCGAAGCCGCGCAATCAACCATCGCCGCGCTGCAAGCCGCGGACGCAGGCGCGGCGGCTGATCGTGAACGCTACCTGGCCGCGCTGGCCGCCAACGTCAGCGGTCTGCAGGCTCTGCTCGACGCGCTGTCAGCCGGCACCGAGCTGACCGGCGGCCAGGTCGACGAGATCATCATCGAAGCCCAACTGACGCCGACCGAGCGTGAAACTGCGTGGCGCGAGTTCGCCTTCGATTCTGAATCCGGCATGCTGGCCCGCCGCGAGCCGCAATCTGAAGCGCAAGCCGGCGCAGACATCGCCAATGCCGATGCAGCGTCGCCGCTGCAATCGCTGCTGGACCGCCTGCTGGCCAAGCAGCCGGTTGACTCGACTGATCCGCTGGCGGCCGAACTGCGCACCACGCTGCAAGAAGCGCGTGATGCCGCCGCCATTGACGATGATCCGGCACGCCGCCGCCGTTTGGAAGAGGCGCTGGCCCAGTTCGACGCATGGCAGGTTGGCAGCCCCGGCGCGCTTGAGCGCATGCAGGCCGCATTGGCGGCACCGGCTGCCGTGCCTGCCGCTGCCATTGCACCGGTACCGGCTGCCGTGCGGGATACCCAATCGATCGATGCCGAGCTGCTCGACATCTTCCTGTCTGAAGCCGAAGAAGTGCTGGCCGGTGTGCGCGCCGATCTGCATGGCCTGCAAGCCGCTGCCGATATGGGCACGGGCGGGCTGGCTGCAGGCTCTGACCTGGACCTGCTCACGCAACTGCGCCGCGCGTTCCACACGCTCAAGGGCTCGGGCCGCATGGTTGGCCTCACGCGTTATGGCGAGGCAGCCTGGGCCATCGAGCAAGTGATGAACGTGTGGTTGGCCGAGAGCCGTGTGCCGACGCACGACCTGGCTGCGTTGCTGGCGCGTGCCGAGTCCGAACTGTCGACTTGGGCTGCTGCCATTGCGCAATCGCCGCAGGCCGATCACGCCATCGAACCGCTGGTCGCCGCCGCCGAGCGCGTGCGCCACGGTGGTCCGTTCGTGTGGCTGGAGGCCATGGCTGAAGTGCCAGCACCTGCCGAACACGCAGAACAGGACGCACCGGCAGCGGAAACCACATCGCACGACGCGAGCGCCGTGCAGCCGATGGCGCTGGCAGCGACCGATGGGCCCGTGGCAGAAACGGAACAAGCCGTCGCGCTCACGTGGGATGACGAACCCGCGTTGCCAGAAGTCGAAGCGCCGATGCCCGAGGCAATCGCTCCGGTGGCCGAGCCTGCCGCAGTCGAGCCGCTTGCCGAGCCCATCGAGGAAGTCATTGCGCAAACCGCAGCCGAGCTGGTTGGTGACGATGCCGATGCCAAGGTGATCCCATTCCCATTCGCCCAGACTGGCGAGCCCGAGGAAGCACCGCACGACGACGGCGTGAAGGAGATCGGCCCGGTTCGCATCAGCGTGGCGCTGTACAACGTCTATCTGCAGGAAGCCGATGATCTGATCCGCCGTCTGGGCGTGGATTTCTCGGAGTGGCGGCACGAAGGCCGCACGCCGCCGAGCGAGCTGGCCCTGCGCGCCGCGCACACGCTGCAAGGCAGCTCCGCCGTGGTCGAACTGGAGCCGGTGCGCCAGTTGGCCGCCGCGCTGGAGCAAGTGCTGCTGAACCTGAACAGCCGCCCGGTGGCGATGCATCCGGGTGACTTCCGCCTGCTTGATCAAGCCATCGAGCGTATGCGCGGCATGCTGCATCAGTTTGCCGCCAGCCTCTGGCCGGACGCCGACGAGCCGCTGCGCCGCAGCCTGGACGAACTGTGCGAGCGCCTGCTGGTGCGCCCACGCCTGCCGCTGGAGCCTGCGCCGGCCGCCTTTACGGACGCCGAGCGGGCCGAAAACCAACCCGCCGGCGTGGCTGGCGAGCCTGGGTTTGAGCCCACCGCAATCACGCCAACGTTCGTGCCGGCACTGGCGCCCGTGCATGCGTCGCCGATCGCCGAACCGGCGGTGGGTGAACTGGTTCGCCAGGCACCTGCCGACGCGCTCGACCCTGCGCTGCTGGAAATCTTCCTGGAAGAAGCGCACGTTGCGCTGCCAGAACTCGGCCAGCACCTGCGCGCGTGGGAAGCCGCGCCGCAAGACCGCAATGCCGCCGGCCTGCTGCTGCGCAACCTGCACACCGTCAAGGGCAGCGCGCGCATGGCTGGCGCCATGACGCTGGGCCAGGCCGCGCACGAAATGGAAAGCGCCATTGAGGGTGGCCTGCGCCAGAACCGCGTGGACGACGTGCTGTTCCGCAAGCTCTACGTCTGGTTCGACCGCATCCAGGCACACGTCGATGCACTTGGCGCGGGCAACCTGTTGCCGCTGGATGCCGGTCTTGCCGATGCTGCCGACGCGCAGCAAGCGGCCACCGACGTGCAGGCATCGTCCGGCGCCTCAATGCTGCCGGCCGTGGCGGCATCGGCGGGCGTCGACCTGACCGGCACGCGCAGCCCCGAAGCCGAAGCGCTGGAAGTGGCCGAACGCCAGCGCGCGATGGTGCGCGTGCAGGCGCGCGCGCTTGATTCGCTCATCAACGATGCGGGCGAAGTTGGCGCCGCCCGTGCGCGTCTCGAGTCGGAAGTCGATGCGCTCAAGACCTATCTGTCGGAACTGAACGACAACGTGGCGCGTTTGCGCTCGCAGGTGCGCGAGATCGAAATCCAGGCCGAAACGCAGATGGAGTCGCGCATTGCCGATGCGGCCGCGCACGACGAATCGTTCGATCCGCTGGAATTCGACCGCTTCACGCGCCTGCAGGAACTCACGCGAATGATGGCCGAATCCGTCAATGACGTGGCCACGGTGCAGCAGAACTTGTTCCGCGGTTTCGATCAGGCATCGCTCGATCTGGAAACGCAGGCACGCCTCACGCGCGGCCTGCAGCGCAGCCTGATGCGTGCGCGCATGGTGCAGTTCGATACCGTGGCCGACCGCTTGTATCGCGTGGCGCGTCAGGCGGCGTCGGAAACCGGCAAGGAAGTCCGACTGTTCATCAAGGGCGGTACGGTGGAATTGGATCGCAGCGTGCTGGACCGCATGGGCGGCCCGCTGGAGCACATGATCCGCAACGCCGTCGCGCACGGCATTGAATCTGCCGACGATCGACGCGCCAAAGGCAAGGCACCCGCTGGCGAACTTACGCTGGAAGTGCAGCAGGAAGGTAATGAAGTCGTGCTGCACTTCGTGGACGACGGCGCGGGTCTGAACCTCGACCGCATCCGCGCCCGCGCACTCGAGCGCCAACTGCTGGCCGCCGACGAAGACGCCAGCGACGCGCGCCTCACAGAGATGATCTTCACGCCGGGCTTCTCCACCGCCGACCAGGTGTCGGAGCTGGCCGGCCGTGGCGTGGGCATGGACGTGGTGCGTGCCGAGACCGTGGCCCTGGGCGGCCGGATTTCGCTGCAGACCACGCCGGAAGTCGGCACGCGTTTCACCATCCACCTGCCGCTGACCACCGCCATTACGCAGGTGCTGCTGGTGCGCGTGAGCGAGCGTGTGTATGCGATTCCGTCGGGCATGATCGACCACGTCCAGCAACTGCGTCCGCAGGCGCTGGCCGAGGCGTACAACGCGGCCGCGCTGCAATTGCCGACGGGCCCGGTGCCGTTCCACTACTTTGGTGTGTTGCTTGAAGAAGCGGCGTCTGTCACGGGCGGCCGCAAGTACTCGCCGGCCGTGGTGGTGCGCAACGGCGCAGACCGCGCCGCCGTGCATGTGGACGAAGTGATCGGCAACCGCGAAGTGGTGGTCAAGCACATCGGCCCGCACCTTGCACGCCTGGAGGGTATTGCCGGGGCGACCACGCTGGGCGATGGCGAAATCGTACTGATCTACAACCCCGTGGTGCTCACGCAGCGCTTCGAGCGCGAAGCCGCCGCGCGCGGGCTGTCCGATCAGGAGGCGACAGGCGCCGTGGCCGAGCTGCACCGCGATGGCAGCACCGACGCCGTGCCGGGTCTGGCGACGCAGCCGATCGTCATGGTGGTCGACGATTCGCTCACGGTGCGCAAGGTCACGCAGCGTCTGCTCACGCGCTCCGGCTATCAGGCCGTGCTCGCGCGCGACGGTGTGGATGCGCTGCGTCAACTGCAGGAAGTCACGCCCGACGCGATGCTCGTCGACATCGAAATGCCGCACATGGACGGTTTCGATCTCACGCGCAACGTGCGTGCAGACGAACGTATTGGCGCCACGCCGATCATCATGATCACCTCGCGTACGGCGGATAAGCACCGCCGCTACGCTGCGGAGATTGGCGTGAACGTCTACCTGGGCAAGCCGTACAACGAAGAGGAGCTGCTGCGGCATCTGCGCAACCTCATCGGCGAACGCGCACCGGCGGCGGCCAACGCAGGCTGACGACGCGCTTCGCAAAAACAACGACGGGCCGGTGTTCTACCGGCCCGTTGCCTTTGGTGCGTAGCAATCTTTAATCGTCGTGACTGGTCTTGCGCATTGCCGCTGCCTCGGCACCCGACGTGCGATGCGCCTTGGTAACGGCATAGCGGTCGAGCGTCGCCGCGCGTGCGCCGGCATGGTCGACGATGGGCAACGGGTAGGCCTCGCCCAGCACGATGCCCGCTTCCTTCAACACGCCAGCCGGGGCCGTCCACGGCGCATGGATGTACTTGTCGGGTAGCTTCGCCAACTGCGGCAGATATCTGCGGATGAAGCGACCCTGCGGATCGAACTTCTCCGATTGCGTGACCGGGTTGAAGATGCGGAACCACGGCTGCGCATCGCACCCGCTGGAGGCCGCCCATTGCCAACCACCGTTGTTGGCGGCGAAATCGAAATCGTTGAGCACGTCGGCAAAGTACTGCTCGCCGCGTCGCCAGTCGATGCCCAAGTCTTTGATGAGAAAGCTGGCAGCCACCATGCGCAGGCGGTTGTGCATATAGCCGCTCTGGAAGATCTGTAGCATGGCCGCATCGACGAGCGGGTACCCCGTGTGTGCAGCCTTCCATGCTTCGAAGCGCGCGTCGCCGGTGTCGCCGTCCACCCAGCGGATGCGGTCGAATTCCGGATGGAAGGATGCACCATCCGCTAGATCCGGACGGTGGTGCAGGATCATGAAATAGAAGTCGCGCCAGACCAGCTCCGACAGCCATGTGGCCGCGCCCCGGCTGCCGCGCAGCATGGCGGCGTGCGCGCGCGCTGCAAGCGTGCGGATCGAGACCGTGCCAAAGCGCAGATGTGTCGAGAGATAGCTCGGCCCGCGCACGGCGGGAAAGTCACGGCGCGCGTGGTAGTCATCCATGCGCGCTTCAAACTCGTCCAGCAGCGCTTCGCCGCCCGACATCCCGGTCGGCAGGGAGATTTCTGAGAGGTTTGAACGAGCGAAGCCCATCGCTTCCAGCGTTGGCGTGGCATGCGCAAGCGCGTGCGGCGGTTTGGCCAGCGCGCCGAAGTGGGGCTCTGTCGGATATGCACGCAGGTCGAAGGGCGTGAGCGCGGCCAGCCATGCGTTCTTGTAAGGCGTGAAGACGCCATACGGTTTGCCTTGGCCATTGAGAATTTCGTCGCGCTCGAAGATCACCTGGTCTTTGAAGTCGAACCATGCGCATGGTTGCTGCGCGAGCGCCTTGCGCACCGCTTCATCGCGGGCCTGCGCAGAAGGTTCTTCGTCATGGTTGGCGAAGACGGCTTCGACGTTGAGCTGGCGTGCGATGTCGGGAATCGCACGGCGCGGGTGATCGTGCACGACGATCAGATCGCCGCCGGCCTCGCGCAGGGCGTTGCGCAATTCCTCGATGGATGCACGGATGAACTCGATGCGGCGGTCGGCCTTGAGCCCGCGCGCCAGCAGTGCGTCGAGGATGTCGCGGTCGAACACGAATACGCAATAGACCTGGCGGCAGTGGCGCAGGGCATAATGCAGCGCCGCGTGATCAACGTGCCGCAGATCGCGTCGGAACCACACAAGCCCCCGCTGGAAATGCGCTCCGACGGTGTAGGGCTGGCGGGTTCCGGTGGTGGGCGGCATCGGGTGTTGTTGGCTGATCTTGAGATTGGCCGAGCGTATAACAAAAACCCGGCAAAAATCCGCAAAAATCGCGCCGCATTTCCTTTTTCACGTTGTTGTCATGGCTGATTCCTCTGCTCGTCTTCCGCTGTATCGCATCCTGCAATCCCAGGGCTTCGGCACACGCCGTTATTGCAAAGACCTCGTGCTCGCGGGTCTGGTGTTCATCAACGGCGTGGAGATGGAAAGCCCCGATGCGCTGGTCGATACCGCCGGATTGGTACTCGATGTGGACGGCGAGCGCTGGGTGTATCACGCACGCGCCTATCTGATGCTCAACAAGCCGGCCGGCGTGGAGTGCTCGCAAAAACCGAAGCATCACCCGAGCGTGTACACGCTGCTGCCGGTGCCGCTGCGTGAGCGCGCGGTGCAATGTGTCGGTCGGCTCGACCAGGACACTACGGGCCTGCTGCTGCTCACCGATGACGGCCAGTTCGTTCACACCGTCACCAGCCCGCGCCACCAGGTGCCCAAGGTGTACGAAATCACCACCGCCGAGCCCGTGACCGACGCGCAGATCGCCCAGTTGTGCGCCGGCGTGCTGTTGGCTGACGAGAATGAAAACGTTGCCGCCGCTTGGGGCCAGCGCGTGGACACGCACCACCTGCGCATGGCACTCACGCAGGGCAAATACCATCAGGTGAAACGCATGGTGGCCGCCGCCGGCAACCACGTGGTCGGACTGCACCGCAGCGCCATCGGCGGCTTGTCGCTCGAGGGTCTGGCGCCGGGCGAATGGCGTTGGCTGGAAGCCGCTGATCTGGAGGCGCTGAACACCACGCCGCCGCACGCTGCCGGGGCGAGTGCTTAAAGCGCCACAATGCGCCACCTCCAAAAAACCTTGCGCCGAAGGCAGATTCCTCCAAATGAAAGGGGCAGCGGCCGGGGGCTTTTGGTAAACTAGCCCCCATGGCCTCGCCGGACGCACCTATCAATCTCACGAATCAGTTCCTGATCGCTATGCCCGGCATGGCGGATTCCACGTTTTCGGGCACGGTCGTGTACATGTGCGAGCACAACGAGCGCGGCGCGCTCGGTCTCGTTATTAACCGCCCCATCGACATCGACTTGGCGACGTTGTTCGACAAGATCGACCTGAAGCTCGAAATCCACCCCCTCGCAGAACAATCCGTGTATTACGGCGGCCCGGTGCAGACCGAGCGCGGCTTTGTGCTGCATGACGCCACTGGCACGTATTCGTCGTCGCTGGCGGTGCCGGGCGGGCTGGAAATGACCACCTCGAAAGATGTGCTGGAAGCCGTCGCCCAAGGTGGCGGCCCGCATCGGTTCATCCTGACCCTCGGGTATGCCGGTTGGAGCGCCGGTCAGTTGGAAGAAGAAATCAGCCGCAACGGCTGGCTGACTGTCCAGGCCGATCCCGCAATCATCTTCAATGTGCCTGCCGAAGAGCGGTTTGCTGCTGCGCTGAACCTGCTCGGCATCAACCCCGCCATGCTGTCGGGCGAGGCAGGGCATGCCTGAGCCCGCATCGTCGACGGGTCCGGCCACTGCTTCCGTGCCCGCTGAAGGCACCTTGCTGGCATTCGATTACGGCGAAAAGCGCATCGGCGTGGCGCTTGGCAACTCCATTACGCGCTCGGCGCGGGCGCTGGAGACCATCCCCAACCGCTCGGTCGATTTCCGTTTCGAGCAGATCACGCGGCTGATCAAAGAATGGCAGCCCGTTGGTTTCGTGGTCGGCATGCCCGTCCACCCCGACGGCGACGAGCAGCCGATGATCAAGCTCGCCAAACGCTTCGGCAATCAATTGCATGGCCGCTATGGCCTGCCGGTCACCTGGGTGGACGAGCGCTATTCGTCGATCGCCGCACAGGATGCCGGTGCCTCCGACGATGTGCTCGACGCTGAAGCCGCGCGCATCATCCTCCAACAGTTCTTCGACGAATCACACGCATGACATCGCAACAGATCGATGCCGAGGCGCTGTATCAGAGCCTCGTTGCACAACTGCGCACGCGGATGGCCGATGGCCATGCCTGGTCGGTGGCCGGCATTGTCAGCGGCGGCGCGTGGATCGCCAAGCGTCTGGCGCATGACTTGGGCCTGCCGGAATACGGCGTCGTCAACGTCGCCATGCACCGCGACGACTATGCGAAGAAAGGCCTGCACGCCAAGGCGCAGCCAACCACGCTGCCGTACGATGTGAACGAGCGCCGCATCCTGCTGGTGGACGACGTGCTGGCCAGCGGCCGCACCATCCGTGCGGCCATCAATGAACTATTCGACTACGGCCGCCCGGCCGCGGTGGAACTGGCTGTGCTGGTTGACCGTGGCGAGCGCCAGTTGCCGGTGGCTCCGGATTACATCGGCGAGTGCATCGCGCTGCCCGCCAATGAGTCGCTCGTGCTGAGCGAATCCGGCGAAGGCGCCTCTACACGCTTTACCTTCACGCGCGAGCCCAAGGGTGCCTGAGCTCGCGCGCTGCATTGCTTTCGCTTTGACCTGACCTCGTCGCCTTTCGTCTCTCCATGCCCAAGACTTTCGCCAACCCGCAGCTCACGAAAAACGGCGAGCTCAAGCACCTGCTGTCGATCGAGGGGCTGTCGCGCGACATCCTCACGCACGTGCTGGACACCGCGCAGCAGTTCGTCTCCGTGTCGGATTCCGATCGCGAGGTGAAGAAGGTGCCGCTGCTGCGCGGCAAGAGCGTGTTCAACCTGTTCTTCGAAAACTCCACGCGCACGCGCACCACGTTCGAGATTGCGGCCAAGCGGCTGTCGGCGGACGTGATCAACCTGAACATCAATGCGTCGTCCACCAGCAAGGGCGAGTCGCTGCTCGACACGATCAACAACCTGTCAGCCATGCAGGCGGACATGTTTGTCGTGCGCCACGCCAGCTCGGGCGCGCCCTACCTGATTGCCGAACACGTCGCGCCGCACGTGCACGTGATCAACGCAGGCGATGGCCGCCATGCGCACCCCACGCAGGGGCTGCTCGACATGTACACCATCCGCCACTACAAGAAAGATTTCTCCAACCTGACGGTGGCGATCGTTGGTGACATCCTGCACTCGCGCGTGGCGCGTTCCGACATCCATGCGTTGACGACGCTGGGCTGTGCCGAGGTGCGCGCCATCGGCCCGCGTACGTTGCTGCCGGGCGGCCTGGAGCACATGGGCGTGCGCGTCTTCCACAACATGGAAGAGGGTCTTAAGGGCGTGGACGTGGTCATCATGCTGCGCCTGCAGAACGAGCGCATGAGCGGCGCGCTGCTGCCGTCTGCGCAGGAATACTTCAAAGCCTACGGCCTCACGCAGGAGCGTCTGGCGTTGGCCAAGCCGGACGCCATTGTCATGCACCCGGGCCCGATGAACCGCGGCGTGGAGATCGACTCCGCCGTGGCCGACGGCGTGCAATCGGTGATCCTGAATCAAGTGACGTTCGGCATTGCTGTGCGGATGGCCGTCATGGGTATCGTGGCTGGCAACAACGACTAAGACTGACCGATGAAACTGCATATCAAAGGTGGCCGCCTGATCGACCCGGCCAACGGCATCGACGCGCAACAGGATCTGTACATCGCTGCGGGCAAGGTGGTCGGTGTCGGCCACGCGCCGGCGGATTTCCATGCCAACAAGACGGTCGATGCGACGGGCCTGATCGTCTGCCCCGGCCTGATCGACTTGTCCGCCCGCCTGCGCGAGCCGGGCTACGAGTACAAGGCAACGCTCGAATCGGAGATGGCGGCGGCGATGGCCGGGGGCGTGACCTCGCTGGTGTGCCCGCCGGATACCGACCCGGTGCTGGACGAGCCCGGTCTGGTGGAGATGCTCAAGTTCCGCGCGCGCAACCTGAACCAAGCGCACGTGTATCCGCTGGGCGCGCTGACTGTCGGCCTGAAGGGTTCGGTGCTGACCGAGATGGCCGAACTGACCGAATCCGGCTGCGTCGGTTTCTCGCAAGCTGACGCGCCAATGGCCGATACGCAGGTGCTGATGCGCGCCCTGCAGTACGCGCAGACCTTCGGCTTTACCGTCTGGCTGCGTCCGGAAGACCCATACCTGGGCAAAGGCGGGGTGGCAGCAAGTGGCCCGCTGGCGTCGCGCATGGGCCTGTCGGGCGTGCCCGTGATTGCGGAAACCGTGCGCCTGCACACCATCTTCGAACTGATCCGCAGCACCGGCGCGCGTGTGCACCTGTGCCGCCTGTCGTCGGCTGCCGGTATCGACCTCGTGCGCCGTGCCAAGGCCGAGGGCTTGCCGGTCACGTGCGACGTGAACGTCCACCATATCTCGCTGACCGACGTCGACATCGGCTACTTCAATTCGCAGATGCGCTTCGTTCCGCCACTGCGCTCGGGCCGCGACCGTGATGGCATCGTGCGCGCGCTGGCCGACGGCACCATCGACGCGATCTGCTCCGACCACACCCCGGTGGACGACGACGAGAAGCTGCTGCCGTTTGCCGAGGCCACGCCCGGTGCAACCGGTCTTGAAACCCTGCTGCCGCTGACGCTGCGCTGGGCCGCCGAGTATCAGGTCGAGTTGTCGAAGGCGCTGGCGCGCATCACCAGCGAACCGGCACGCGTGCTGGGCCTGCAGGCGGGCTCGCTGGAAGTGGGCGCGATGGCCGATGTGTGCGTGTTCGATCCGGACGCGACCTGGAAGCTGGAGCCGCGCACCCTGCGCAGCCAAGGCAAGAACTCGCCGTACCTGGGCTTCGAACTCGCTGGTCGCGTGCGCGCCACGATGGTTGCCGGCCACCTTGCCTATGACGGGCATTGACCAGCGCGTGGAAAGCGCCGCCGCCGAGGTAAGCCCGCCGCAGCGCAAGCAGGTGTTGCGCAAGCTGCGCTTGCTCGTGCATTTGGCCGAGGGCCTTACCACGTGTGCGTTGCTGTTCTGGTGGATTGGGCCGAAGCGCAAGCAGGCGCTGATCCAACGTTGGTCGCGCAAGTTGCTGGCGCTGTTTCGCGTCTCGCTCGTCGTGCACGGTGAGCGGGTCGGGAGCAAAGAGTTGGCCGGGTCGATGCTGGTGTCTAACCACGTGTCGTGGATCGACATCTACGCGATCAACAGTTGGCATCCGCCGCGCTTTGTCGCTAAATCGGAAATCCGTAGCTGGCCGGTGATCGGTTGGCTGTGCGCGCAGACCGGTGTGCTGTTTGTCGAGCGTGCCCGCAAGCGCGATGCGCATCGCATCATGCACGTCATCGCCGATGCAATGCGCGGTGGAGACGCCATCTGCGTGTTTCCCGAGGGGACGACGTCGGATGGGCTCCAACTGCTGCCGTTTCATGCCAACCTGTTTCAGGCGCCGGTCAGCGCTGGCGCACCGATCCGCCCGCTGGCGCTGCGCTATCGCGTTGCGGCCACGGGCGAGCTGACGACCATTCCCGCGTATATCGGTGATCTGTCGATGATGGACACGATCAACGCCATGCTGAACGGGCCGCCGTTGGTCGTGGAAGTGTTGGTGGGCCCCGCCGTGGCTCCGGAGATGGATCGCCGTGCGCTGGCCGCACATAGCCAGGAAGCCGTTGCCGCGCTGATCGAGCGCGCGGGCTAAGAGCTGCCGACTACTTCTTATGTGCGGCCGCTCGATAAATCCTTGAATCTGTTCTCGATTATTTATTTGTGGATAACGGCAGAGCCGCTGCATCCAAGGGAGCACGCTGGGCTGCTGTTTGGGCATGCTGCCGTATCAGTTGTCTACCCAACGAAATACCTGGCTTCTCAATGAATCGATAGGTGACCGTACTGATGCAGACGAGTATCAGGGAAACCAGCAGTGCAACAAGCCAGTAGTGTTCCGGGCTCTGCAGCGCGTATTTTCCTAGTATCTTTTGAGAAAAAAGTACCACCAGAACCGGGCCTTGGAGAAGGTAGATGCTGTAACTAATATTTCCCAGTCGTTGAGCACCCCTGCTTTTTAGAAGGCCAAACAGCGTAGCTCCGCTGGATATCAACAGGAAAAACGCACCGAGAAGCAAGACTGGACCCCATGCGTAAGCGGTGTCGTAGCGGAGAAATACCGCAAACAACAGGACTACGCAGGCGACGGATTTCATTTTATTGTCCCCAAGGATATTCGGACTGCGCCGGGCCATGCTGGCAGCAAACATGCCGCAGAAAAATAGGGCAATAAAATATCGATCGATCGAATCGAATATGTTTTGTGAGTAAATCAGCAGAAACGCAATAATGGGTAGAAAAGCAGCCGGCGACCGGCTTTTGGCGCCGACGGCCAGGAGTGGCAGGGACAGGTAGAACAACCACTCATAATAAATAGTCCAAGTCACACCAGCCAGGATAAGCCCCGGACCTGCATAGCCGTTGATGCCGGGCGGAACTTTTATGATGGATGGCAGGATCCATTGAAATAATTCTCCGACCAACTGCGTGACGGGGACATGCAACTGAAAGCCCGTTCGGTGTGCCACGACGGCAAACATGAACGCGACGGCAGCCAGGTACAACGGGACAATCCGGAAAAAGCGATTGCAATATAGCGCAGCCCAATTGATCCGTGACCCCTCGTCAAGAAGGCGGCCCCAAAATAGAAAGGCCGTGATCATAAAAAAGACCGCGACACCAACCTGCCCCAGCATGGCGTAGAACGATGAGGGTGGAAGTTGCCAGATCCCTGTCTGAACGTACCCGTAAGTGATGGAAGTGTGGTGCATGACCACAGCCAAGGCTAGAAACCCTCGTAATCCATCCAGCGAGGTATAGCGAGCGCTGGATTGGCTTGGCGGAGCATCAAGGAAGACCCACGGGCGAGCGGGCGTGACCAGTGCTAGGCACGCCGCAATAATGAAGAAGGCGGGCCATATGGAGAAAGGGCTCATAGGGAATAGTCGGGGCGTCGTAGGTTCACGAAAGTTAACGTGGGATCATGCCATAACTGGTAACGATTTTTATGGCGATGTGGCGTGCATCGCATGGCCAGCGTACTTGCGCGCGCAAGATCTGCATGGGGGCGGTCGCCAGTCAGAGTCCAGCTCGATCGGACTAATTTCGATTGATTTGCGATGTGCGTTAACCAGACGCGGGTTGGCGCTTGTGTGCAAGTGGGTCGAGTGCTTGCTTGCAGGGAACCTGCACGATCTGGCGTCCCGCTGGTGCGGCAGTCATGCGCGCGGCGGTCAACTTGCCGCCCCACACGCAGCCGGTATCCAGGCCCATCACGTCGTCGCGCATCACCAGCCCGCGCGTGGACCAATGCCCGAAGACGATGGGCGCGCCGCGCGTGCGGCGGCCCGGCACGTCGAACCATGGCATGTGGCCATCGGGCGCGCCATCAGCGTCGGTCGTCTCGAACTCCATCGCGCCGTCGGCCGTGCAGAAGCGCAGACGGGTGAGGGCGTTGATGGTCAGACGCAAGCGGTCCATGCCGACGAGATCGTTACTCCACTTGGCCGGGTGGTTGCCGAACGCGCCGGCCAGGAAGGCCTTCCAGTGCGGGCTGCGCAACTCGCGCTCCACGGCGCCAGCGAGTTCGAGCACGTCGCCGGTCGTCCATTGCGGCAGGACGCCGGCGTGCACCATCAGGAAACTGTTCTCGAAGATGGCCAGCGGCTGATGCCGCAACCATGTGATGAGTTGGTCGCTATCGGGCGCGGACAGGATATCAGCGATGGTGTCTCGCTTGCCCGGTTTGCGCACGCCCGCGGCCACGGCCAACAAATGGATGTCGTGGTTGCCAAGCACCGTGCGGGCGCGGCCCGTCTCGCATAAAGCGATGACTTGGCGCAGCGTCGCGAGGGAATCCGGGCCACGATTGACGAGGTCGCCGACGAAGCGCAGCGGGGCGTTGGCGGGCAGGGCGGCTAGGAGCGTCTGGAGGGGGGAACAGCAGCCTTGGAGGTCGCCGATGGCGTGGGGAGAAGTCGACACGGTGATCTTGTGAGGCGAGCCATGCTCAAAGCGCTGCTAAAACCTCAATATGTCAATTGTGTTACAGCCCGCTACAAAAAGATGACAGCCTTTGGCGGGGCCTACCCAAGGGTCAGATAGAATACGCGACTTCCCTCCATAGTTGACAATTCCGCTGACTTCCGCACGGTTGGCACAGCGGATTCTATAGGCACGCAGAAGGCGCGCGAAAAGGAGTACACAGTTTGTCCCACATTCTGGTCACCGGCGGTGCCGGCTTTATTGGTGGCAATTTCGTTCTGAACTGGTTGGCGAACCCGAGTGCTGACGGAATCGTTAACGTCGACAAACTCACCTACGCAGGCAATCGGAAGACGCTGGCTGCTGTTGAGCAGGATTCGCGCCACGTCTTCTCGCAAGCGGACATCTGCGATCGTGCTGCGCTCGACTTGCTGTTCGCACAGTACAAGCCGCGCGCGGTGATTCACTTTGCTGCCGAAAGCCACGTGGACCGCTCCATCCATGGCCCCGGCGAGTTTATCCAGACCAATATCGTTGGCACGTTCACGCTTCTCGAAGCCGTTCGTGCCTACTGGAGTGGGCTGGACGCAGAAGCCAAGGCACAGTTCCGCTTCCTGCACGTTTCCACCGACGAGGTTTTCGGCTCGTTGAGCCCGACTGACCCGCAATTTTCGGAAACGACCCCGTACGCACCCAATAGCCCGTATTCGGCGTCCAAGGCGGCATCGGACCACCTGGTTCGCGCCTATCACCACACCTATGGTCTGCCGGTGGTGACGACGAATTGCTCGAACAACTACGGCCCCTATCATTTCCCCGAGAAGCTGATTCCGCTGATGATCACCAACGCGCTCGGCGGCAAGGCGCTTCCGGTGTATGGCGATGGTCTGAACGTGCGTGATTGGCTGTACGTGGGGGATCACTGCGCGGCGATTCGCGAAGTGCTCGCACGCGGCCGCTTGGGCGAGACTTACAACGTCGGCGGCTGGAACGAGAAGACCAATCTGGACGTGGTTTACACGCTGTGCGATCTGCTCGATGAACTGAAGCCTAAGGCCACGGGCTCCTATCGTGATCAGATCACGTACGTGAAGGACCGCCCCGGCCATGATCGCCGGTATGCCATCGATGCCCGCAAGCTCGAGCGCGAACTCGGTTGGAAGCCGGCTGAAACGTTTGAGACCGGGCTGCGCAAGACGGTGCAGTGGTATCTGGACAATCAAGCCTGGGTGCAAGACGTGGTCTCGGGCGAGTATCGCAACTGGGTGGCGAAGCAATATGCAGCGTAAGTCGTCGGTTGTTCCGCGGCTGCTTGTGACAGGCAGCAACGGCCAGGTGGGCTTCGAGTTGCGTCGCAGCCTTGCTCCGCTGGGCGAGGTGATAGCGCTCGATCGCGCGGCTTGCGACCTCGCGAAGCCGGATGAGCTGCGTCGTTTGGTGCGCGAGCATCGCCCTGATGTGATCGTCAACTCGGCCGCGTACACCGCCGTGGACAAGGCTGAGACCGATGCGGAATCGGCATTCGCGGTCAACGGTACCGCACCTGGCGTGTTGGCTGAAGAGGCGAAGGCGCTGGGCAGCCTGCTCGTTCACTACAGCACCGATTACGTGTTCGATGGCGCGAAAGATGGTGCGTATGTCGAGACTGATGCTGTCAATCCCCAGTCTGTGTATGGCAAGAGCAAGCATGCCGGTGAACAGGCGATTACATCGTCAGGCGCGGCGGCGCTGGTCCTGCGTACATGCTGGGTAGCCGGCGCACACGGCGGCAACTTCGCCAAGACGATGCTAAAGCTTGGCCGTGAACGGGATAGCTTGCGTGTGATCGCCGACCAGTTTGGCGCACCGACCACTGCTGCATTGATTGCCGACGTGACGGCGCAGATTATTGCGCGGTTTTGGCTGTCGGGTGACCGTGCAGCATTCCCTGGCGGCCTATATCACCTAGCGGCCGCCGGTGAAACGACTTGGCACGGCTACGCCACAGCCGTGCTGCGCTACGCCAAGGCGCGTGGAGTGGAACTGAAAGTCGATTCGGAACGCATCGAAGCCATCCCCGCAACGGCGTATCCGCTGCCCGCACCGCGCCCTGCCAACTCTCGTATGGACACCACCAAACTGACCGAAACGTTCGGCATCCATTTGCCGGATTGGCAACAGGGCATTCACTTCCTACTGGATCAAACCTTTTCCTGAAAGCACTGCAATGCGTAAAGGCATCATTTTGGCCGGCGGCTCCGGCACGCGACTTTACCCGATCACTCGCTCAGTCTCGAAACAGCTGCTGCCGGTGTACGACAAGCCGATGATCTATTACCCGCTGTCCACGCTGATGCTGGCGGGGATTCGGGACATCCTGATCATCTCCACGCCGGAGGACACGCCGCGATTTGCCGACATGCTCGGCGACGGCAGCAAGTGGGGGATCAACCTGCAATATGCAGTGCAGCCCTCACCGGACGGCTTGGCGCAAGCGTTCATTATCGGACGCGACTTTGTCGGCAATGATCCGTCGACATTGATCCTTGGCGACAACATTTTCCACGGTCACGATCTCGTGGCTCAACTGGCGCGTTCCGCTGCGCAACAGTCGGGCGCCACCGTCTTCGCCTATCACGTCCACGATCCGGAGCGCTATGGCGTGGTTGAGTTCGATCAAAACTTCCGTGCGCTCTCGCTGGAAGAAAAGCCGGCCAACCCGCGTTCGCACTATGCGGTTACCGGACTGTATTTCTACGACAACCAGGTGTGCGACATTGCCGCCGACATCAAGCCGTCGGCACGCGGCGAGCTCGAGATTACGGACGTCAACAAGCACTACCTGGCTCAGGGCCAGTTGGACGTCGAGATCATGGGCCGCGGCTATGCCTGGCTCGACACCGGAACGCACGATTCGCTGCTGGAAGCAGCGACGTTCATCGCGACACTGCAGAACCGCCAAGGGCTGATGGTGGCCTGCCCCGAAGAGATTGCGTATCGCAACTGCTGGATCAGCGCCGGGCAGGTCGCCGCGCTTGCGAAGCCGCTCAGCAAGAACGGTTACGGCAAGTATCTGCAGCACATCATTTCGGAAACCGTCAAATGAACCTGAACGTAATTCGTACCGCTATTCCGGAGGTTCTGATCCTGGAGCCGAAGGTGTTCGGGGATGATCGCGGCTTCTTCTTCGAGAGCTTTAATGCGCGTAGCTTCGAGCAGGCGACCGGTGTCAAGCGAACGTTCGTCCAAGACAACCATTCGCGTTCGGCCCGCGGCGTGCTGCGCGGCTTGCACTACCAGATCCAGCATCCGCAGGGAAAGCTGGTGCGTGTGGCGGTTGGCGAAGTCTTCGACGTCGCGGTCGATTTGCGCAAGAGCTCCCCGACTTTTGGCAAGTGGGTTGGCGTAACGCTGTCAGCGGAGAATAAGCGCCAACTGTGGGTGCCGGAAGGGTTTGCACATGGCTTCGTCGTGACTTCTGATTACGCCGAGTTCCTGTACAAGACCACGGACTACTGGTACGCCGAGCACGAGCGCAGCATTGTTTGGAATGACTCGGACCTCGCCATTGAGTGGCCGGTCCAGGGCACACCAATCCTGGCGGCAAAAGACGCCGGGGGCGCCCGGTTTGCCGGCGCGGACTTGTTCGACTGAGGAAGGTGCGTCGTGCCTCGCGTGGCTGCTTGCCGGCATGGTGCTAGAGGGCGCACAGGTTAAATCTCGCAGGAGTGTTTCCGGGAAGACCAGGTCCAGGAGCTGCCGCATGGGTGGGGGTGGCCTTCCCGTTGACACAAATCACATGACAGGAACTCCCATTCAACGTACCGGTGTCGTCAGGACACTCACCAACTCGAGCGTCGTCGTGCTCGAGCGGATCGCCCAGATCGGGGTGACGCTGGTCGCGACGCTGGTGATTGCGCGCATCTTCGGGCCGCAGAAGTATGGCATCTGGCAGGCCGCGCAGTCGATCTTTGCGGTGACCTCCGCGCTGTGCCTGATCGTGCCGGGCGAGATTCTGCTGCCACGCCTCAAGGCGACGCACGATTGGGAGCGGTTGTCCGTCACGCTGTCGTCGGCGCTGGTCGCGCGCATCGGATTCGGCGTGTTGATCCTGGCGGGCTACGGCGTGGGCCTGCTTGTTGCGCCCGTCGCGCTGCGCGGCACGCTGCTCGTCGCGCTAATTCTGCAGTGTTCCATTGCCGTTACTGAGCCCGTCAACGGGCTGAGTTCGTGGTATCAGGCGCAGCTGAACAATGTGCCGGTGTCGCTGCGTCGCCTAGTGGGTCTGGCCTTGCGGCTTGCTATCTTTGTGCTGTGCATTGTGGTGCTAGGCGGGCCGGCGCTGCCGCTGCTGGCGGCGGCTTGGCCGATCGAAGCGCTGGTCGCGGGCGCGCTCGTGACGTCGATGTTCCTGGCGTCCCATGGAGCATTCCGGTTCCGGTGGACTGCTGTGGAACTGTTGTCGCTCGTGCGTGCAGGGCTGCCGGTCTGGTGGGGCCTGTTGTTCTACGCCTTGTTCCTGAAGACGGACCGGCTGCTGCTGCCCTATCGCATGGATCCGCAGGGTTTCGGAGTCTACGGAGCCGCGGCCCAGTTGGTCGAAACCGCGGTCGGCATGGTGATTCTCGTCACCAATACGCTGATGCCGAGGCTGATCTATCACCGCGAGGGCGGCCGGCTGGACCGCAAGACCGCAGCGGGTTTGCTGGGTGCAATTGTGATTGCATGCGGAGCTACTTCGTTGATGGCGCCGGTCATCGTCCGCGTCTTGTTCGGCGTGGGCTTCGCGGGGGCGGCCCCGATCCTAGCCATCGGCATTTGGCTGGCTGTCTTGGCAGCGATCGATACACTGCTGACGGGCATCCTGATCCGAGAACGAGTATTCCGGGTGGTGTTGATCAAGTGGACGGTCGCTTCAGTACTCCAGGTAGTAGTAATTACAATCCTATATCCTCGATGGAATTTGGGTGGTGTAATGGCTGGTTATTTATCGGGCTATATTTTTGTTGTCGCATTATCCCTGAGGGCTTTGAAAATACTTCGTGATCGGGTTTATTAAGATATTTTCGATGCTGGAATTTTTATATTCACTTACCTTGATCGAAGTTGTGATCGGTGGCGGCGGACGCATGGCGGGATTTTCGCCGGTGTCTGTGCGTGGCGTGCTCGCGTCTATTTGTTGTCTTGTTGCCTTATTGGATTTCATGAAAGGGGGGGCGCGAGTATCTCCCGATACAAAGATTCTGATATTTCTTTTCGTTTTTTGCGTTGTTCTTGGGGCGTTTGTTGGCTATGCATCGGGAAATGATATAGGTGCCGTTATGGGCGATGTGGCTCAGGTATCTTTTTTTATGACGATAATTTTCTTTCAGAGATGCTTTGATTATAAAAAGACATTTTCATTGACGGATCGATTTCTGGTTTATTCGACTGTTGGAATGGCGGTTTGTTACTTAGTTGTTTTGTTTTTTATTTTTGAAATGGGGAAATTTGATCCGATCTACCAATTTCTTTCGACTGGGGATGATTTCTTTTTTAGAGAGAATGGGACTTTCTTTTACAAGGGATTTCCTTACCTCGGTGTGGCGCTCTTCTTTTTGGTGGAGCGTATAAACATCTGGAAGTTAATTGGTTTAGTGATCGTTGGCGCGGCAATTCTGCTTTGTAATACCCGGGGTATGTATCTTGCAATTGCAATAACAGTTTTCTTGCTCTATTTCCGAGTGGAAGTGAAATTTTTTGTCATCGTATTCGCTGTTATTGTTTTTCTGTTCTGGGGTGAGGGGCAGATGTTGGGAGCGGTGGCGAAGCCGGATTCCGATGTTGTTCGGCTGCAGGACTTGACATACATATTTGATGATATGAATTTCTTTTCGGTGGTATTCGGTCATGGTTTTGGGGCTGAAATTAATGGAAGAAATCGAATTGAAATTGCTTGGGCTGAGGTGTTTTATAAACAGGGCTTGGTTGGGCTTGGTTTTTGGTTGTATTGGGTTTTTAGTCTTTCGTCTTATTTTATTTCCTTGAGGGGTTGGGTGCGTAAGGTGGCTAGGCCTTATTTCGCCTCTGCTCTATTTATTTTTGCTTTGTCTTTCACTAATCCTTTTATGAATAATTCTATTGGATTGGTTGTTCTGCTTGTTGCGCATTTCTCTCTTGTCTATTTACGTGGGCAACAGTACAGGATGTTGTCCGAGGAGAATCGACTAAGGCGGGATGTGGAATGTTGAAGTCGGGAGCTATTTTCGTTACCTTTCGCCCGGCGGACGAGCAGGTCGCTGCGATCGCTGCGACGGCACGGCTATTCGATGCCGTGATCGTCGTCGATAACTCGCCGGCGCCAGACGCAACCCTGCGTCACCGCTTCAGTCTGCCGAACGTCCAGGTTCTGAATAACGCAAATCGAGGGGGGATCGCGGGGGCGTTCAATCGTGGTGTTGAGACACTGCTGGCGGACGGAATCGACCGAGTCTATTTCTTCGACCAGGATTCGGCAGTTCCGTCCGATTACCGCCAGCTCATGGACGAAGCGCTGGACAGCGCGCCCGAGGCCTGCCTGATCGGGCCCAAGATCTATGATGTCAACCTGCACGCGTTTTCGCCGCGTTATCTGGTTTCGCGCTGGACGTATCGTGCGGACCCCATCCCAGAGTCGGCCACTGTGCTGATACCGTGCTCGTTCCTGATTTCGAGCGGTTCGGTAGCCACCCGGGCGGCGTTGACCGCATGCGGTCCGTTCCGGGAAGACTATTTCATCGATGATGTTGACACAGAGTACTGCCTGCGAGCGGCCCAGCAGGGCGTTGGCGTGTTTATCAACCCGCGCGCCATACTGAACCACGCGATCGGCGAGCGCGAAGAGCACCGGTTCCTAGGTGTGCGGATTCGACCGAGTCACCATGGTGCATTGCGCAGGTACTACCGCTGCAGAAACGGCATCAGTCTCAGCTTGCGGCATGCACGGCATTCGCCTGCGTTTTTGATCCATAACCAGAAACGGCTGGCGCACGAGATCATAGGTGTGCTGCTCTATGAGCGGCGAAAATGGAAGAAATTAATTGCGATCGGAGTCGGCATTATTCACGGCGTGATGAGCCGGCTTGGCGATCTGAGAGAAATTGCCCCGAGGCTCCATCGGTGGCTGTTGTGCTGAGCAGGCGATTGATAGTTTCTTTTCGTCTGCCGCCCTCAAGGGGTGTATTTATGATGTCTCCTGTTCCAGCGGGAACGAACGATTGCAGGGCAGGCTGTTGGTAACTCATGACTAATATTACGGCATCAATTGTTCTGTATAACAATCCGACCGATCAGGTCAGGCGTTGCATCGAGTCGGTGCAGGCGGACGCGCGCGTCCACGTGCTGCTGGTCGATAACTCCGAAAAAAAGGGCACTTACGCCAGCCTGGCGGCGGAAAACGTCGAGATTCTCGATGCGCCGGGCAATGTCGGTTTCGGCCGGGGGCATAACCTTGTCCTGGGCAGGCTGGCGGCGCTGCGCTCCGAGGTCCACCTAGTGGTGAATCCCGATATTGTGGCCAAGGCGGGTTGCGTCGGGACGTTGGCCGATGCGCTGCGTCAGAGCAGGGAGGTCGCGCTGGTCGGGCCGCGCATCGTGTCGCCGGACGGTGCACTGTACAGGTCCTGCAAGCTCCTGCCGACACCGTGGAACCTGTTTGCTCGGCGGTTCGCCCCCCGGCAACTGTATGCGGCGGCTGACGCGCGTTATGAGCTGGAGGCTTTCGACTATGGCCGGGAATTGCAGCTGAACAACCTGTCGGGGGCTTTCCTGGCGTTCCGGTCGGAGGTTTTCGCGACGTTGGGGGGGTTTGATCCCAGGTATTTCATGTACCTAGAGGATGTCGATATCTGTCGTCGCACTTCGACCCTGGGCGCGGTGATTTTCTTGCCACAGGCCGAAGTCGTGCATGAGCACGGAAAGGGATCCTACCGTTCATGGCGACTCCTGCGCGAGCACATCCGCTCCGCGATTCTGTATTTCAACCGCTTTGGATGGTTCGTCGATGCGGAGCGGAGGCTGTTCAACAAGGAAACTTTGGCGCGTGTGAATGCTATGCGCTCGGTTGTTGGAAGATAAAACTGCGCGCAATTCTATGCTTACATTGTCGGTAGCTTTTCTCGTATCGTTTGCTGTGACCTTGATGGTTATCAGGTATTCGAGTCTGCACGCTCACATTACGGCCGACTGGGATCTGAGCGGGGTGCAGAAATTCCATGCTCGACCGGTACCCCGGATCGGCGGTCTCGGCATCGTGCTGGCGATGGCCGCCGCTGCAGTGGCGGCGTGGATCCGTGATCCGCAGGCAGTGGGCTCTCCGTTTCTGCATCTTGTAGTTTGCGTTATGCCCGCATTCATCGCCGGTTTCATCGAAGACATGACAAAGCGTGTTAGTCCACGGGAGCGGCTGCTGGCGACTATGGCTGCGGCGCTAGTGGCTGTCTATCTTCTCAACGCCAGGATCGTGCGGATTGATCTTCATTTGATTGATTTGGCGTTGGCAGTCCCCTTGATCTCCATTGCGATTACTACAGTGGCTGTGGCGGGCTTGGCCAATTCCATCAACATCATCGACGGCTTCAATGGGTTGGCGTCGATGGTGGCAATGATGATGTTCGTTTCGCTCGCCTATGTCGCGTTCCATGTGGGCGACACGTTGATTCTGACCATCGCGTTCGCCATGATTGGCGCGATCCTGGGGTTCTTCATCTGGAATTTCCCCGCAGGGCACATTTTCCTGGGAGACGGCGGCGCTTACATGATCGGGTTCGTGCTGGCAGAATGCAGCATTCTGCTGGTGCTGCGCAATGGCAGCGTCTCGGCGTGGTATCCCGTACTAATGGTGATCTATCCGATCTTCGAGACGCTGTTCTCGATGTATCGGCGCCGTGTATTGAAAGGGGTGCCGGCCGGGTACCCTGATGGAGTCCATCTGCATACCCTCATCTATCAGCGCGTCATGCGATGGGCCGTCGGCAGTAAGGATGAGAAGCACAGGCTGCGACGCAATTCGATGACCTCGCCCTACCTCTGGCTGCTCAGTTTGATGGCGGTGTTGCCAGCAACGCTGTTCTGGAATAACGAGTTTGCCTTGTTGGGGTTTGTCGCCGTTTTCATCTTCTTCTATGTTTGGCTCTACTGGCGGATTGTTCGGTTCCAATCCCCGCGTTGGCTGATCGTCAAAAAACACCACCGAGTGAAGAAGCACCATGAACACTAATCGGCACCTTGACGATACGCCCGATGGGGATGCAGTGATGGCGACGATCGTCCAGGTCCTGGCGTTCTTCCGCCGTCATCTGACAAAGCTCGCTTTGACCTGCCTTGTGGGTGGGGCGATCGCGATAGGCGCGGCGCTGATGCTGCCCAAGCAATGGGAGGCCAGCGCGGTGGTGCAGGTCGGCCAGATCGCAACCGACACACCTCAATCGCCCGTGATGCCTGTGGAAACAGTAGGCCGGGCCATGGAGCGGCTGCAACTGCCTCAGTTCAAGGATGTGGTTCTGCAAAAGCTCGGCTTGCCGCTGGGGATCGGTGAGAACGCCAATACGGATCTCATCCGTCGCTCTCTGAAGGCGACGCAACTGAAGAATGCAGACCTTATTGAGTTGACAGTGCGCGGCTTCTCTCAGGCGGATGCCCAGCGGTACGCAAAGGAATTTCTGGACGAGTTGATCAGTGCACACTCGGTCCTTGCCAAGCCGTCAATGGACAAGATGAATGCGAATATGGCTGAAGTGACCCGCATGATTGCCGTGGAAGAGGCCAGAAAGGCTCAGCTCGCGGAGCTGGCGCGTGTTCGTGATCAGGCAAAGCGGGAAACCATGTTCCCCGAGGCTGTATTGTTAGCAAGCATGTCTGCCGAAAACGACAAGCAGCTTCAAGCGCTGCGCCAACGGGAAATCAACATCCGAGAACAACTGAATCCTGAACGCACCTTCAACACGCGGCTTTTCGAGTCCATGTTTGTCAGTCGGCACCACGTATTTCCAAGCGGCCCGATTTTTGCGGCGGCCGGTCTGGTGCTCAGCTTCTTTGTCGCGGTGTGCTGGGGCCTGTGGAGCGATTGCCGACGGGGCATTCTCCGCTGCGGTGGGTGAACGCATCCTCTGTTGGCCCTGCCCCCACATTTTACGAATAACGATTGAAACAGGGTATATGTCGATGCAAATCACCCCCACCATCTTCAAAGCCTACGACATCCGCGGCATCGTCGGGAAAACCGTCGATGCTGAAACCGCCCGCCTGATCGGCAGTGCCTTCGGTTCCGCAGCACGCGCCAAGGGTGAATCCGCCGTGGTGATCGGCCGCGATGGCCGCCTGTCTGGCCCCGAACTGCTGGCAGCGCTGGCGGACGGCCTGCGTGCGAGCGGGGTCGATGTGATCGATCTGGGCCTCGTGGCTACGCCTATGGTGTACTTCGGCACGAACATCGAGCTGGCCGGCCGTCGCGCCACGTCGGGCGTGATGGTCACCGGCAGCCACAACCCGCCGGACTACAACGGCTTCAAGATGGTCCTGGCAGGCCAGGCCATCTACGGTGAGCAGATCCAGGCACTGCGCACGCGCATCGAGCAGGGCGACTTTACCGAAGGTGCCGGCAGCTACGTGCAGGTGGATATCCGCCAACAGTACATCGACCGAATCGTTTCGGACGTTAAGTTGACCCGCCCGATGAAGATTGCCGTGGACTGCGGCAACGGCGTGGCGGGTGCCTTTGCGCCAGAGCTGTTCCGCGCGATGGGTTGTGAGGTGACGGAGCTGTTCTGCGAGGTGGACGGCCACTTCCCGAACCACCATCCGGACCCGGCGCACGTTGAGAACCTGCAAGACCTCGTGCGTACGCTGCAGACCACCGACTGCGAACTCGGTCTCGCCTTCGACGGCGATGGCGACCGCCTGGGCGTGGTCACCAAGGATGGCCAAGTCATCTTCCCTGACCGCCAGTTGATGTTGTTCGCGCAGGAAGTGCTGTCGCGCAACCCGGGCGGCGAAATCATCTTTGACGTGAAGTGCACGGGCAAGCTGGCGCCGTTTATTCATGAGCACGGCGGCAAGGCGACGATGTGGAAGACGGGCCATTCGCTGGTCAAGGCCAAGCTGAAGGAAACCGGTGCGCCGCTGGCTGGCGAGATGAGTGGCCACATCTTCTTCAAGGATCGCTGGTACGGCTTTGATGATGGCCTTTACACGGGCGCGCGCCTGCTCGAGATCGTTTCGCGTCTGGCGGACCCGAGCGCTACGCTCAACGCGCTGCCGAACTCGCACTGCACGCCCGAGTTGCAGCTGAAGTGCGCCGAGGGCGAATCGTTCGAGCTGCTCGACAAGATCAAGGCCAACGCCACGTTTGCGGGCGCGAAGGAAGTCAATCGCATCGATGGCGTGCGCGTGGAATACGAAGACGGCTTCGGTCTGGCGCGCCCCTCCAACACCACGCCGGTGGTGGTGATGCGTTTTGAGGCCGACAACGATGCAGCGATGGCGCGTATCCAGGGCGAATTCCGCCGCGTGATCCTGGCCGAGAAGCCGGACGCGCAACTGCCGTTCTGATCGCACGGCCTGCACTCATGAAGTTGGGGGAAGGGGTGACGGCATGCGTGTGCTGATCGTCAAGGTATCGTCGCTTGGCGATGTGGTGCATTGCACGCCGGTCGTGGCGGACATCCTGCGCGCCTATCCGGATGCCGAGATCGACTGGGTGGTCGAAGAAGGCTTTGCCGGCATCGTGCGCATCGTGCGCGGTGTGCAGGGCGTGATTCCGTTTGCATTGAGGCGGTGGCGCAAGTCGCTGGGCTCTGGCAAGACGTGGAGCGAAATGGCGGCGTTCCGTCGCGCTCTGCGCGCCAAGTCTTACGATGCGGTGCTCGACACGCAGGGCCTCATCAAGACGGCGCTCATTGCGGCGCAGGCCAAATTGACGCCAAACGGTTTCGTTGCCGGCCTCGGTAATCGCACGGAGGGCGCCGGCTATGAGCCGCTCGCCAAGCTGTTCTATCAGCGCAAGGTTGACATGGAGCCGCGTGTGCACGTGGTCGAGCGTTCGCGCCGCATGGTCGCGGAGGCACTCGGTTACGCAACGCCCGATACGATCGATTTCGGTTTGCAGCCGCCGGCAGACTTGCCGTTCAAGCTGCCGCGTCCGTACGTGGCGCTGGTGCATGCGACTTCGCGGGCCGACAAGGGGTGGCCGCAGGCGGCGTGGGTTGATGTTGCGCGCGAGTTGCTGGCGCGCGACTATGCCATCGCTCTACCTTGGGGCAGCGAGGCCGAGCGGCGCACGAGCGAATCCATCCGCGAAGCCATCGTCGCTGCGGCGCCAGGCACGGTGGGCCGTGTGGTGATTCCGCCGCGCATGTCGCTGCCGGATGTGACGGCGTTTCTCGACCAGGCGACGGCGGTGGTGGGGGTGGATACCGGTCTTGTGCACATTGCCGCAGCGCTGTGCAAGCCGACCGTGGCGCTCTATAACTTCACCACGTCGTGGCGCACGGGCGGTTACTGGACGCCTAACGTGCACGACCTCGGCAGCGCCGAGGCTCATCCCACCAGCGCGCAGGCGCTCGATGCGCTGCGTGCGCTGGGTGTCCTCTGATGCTGCGTATTCTGTATCGCTGGTTGTGGCGCATCGCGCTGCCGTTCGCATTGCTGCGCCTTTGGTGGCGTGGCCGCAAGGAACCCGGTTATCGCCAGCACGTCGGCGAGCGGCTTGGCTTCTACCGCCCACGCCCGAATCCAGATCGTCCGTTGCTGTGGGTGCATGCCGTGTCAGTGGGGGAGACGCGCGCAGCGCAGCCACTCATTGATGCGCTGCTTGCGCGCTTTCCGCACCACGCTGTGCTGCTCACGCATATGACGCCGACGGGCCGCCGCACGGGTGCCGAATTCGCGGCGCAGCGTAACGGCCGTGTCATCCAGGCGTATTTGCCGTACGACTTGCCCAGTGCCGTCGATCGGTTTCTGCGGCATTTTCAGCCGCGCCTGGGCTTGCTGATGGAAACCGAGATCTGGCCGGTGCTGATCGAACGTGCCTACGCGGCTGGTGTGCCGATGGTGCTTGTCAACGGGCGCCTGTCTGCGCGCAGCCACCGGCGTACCGCACGCTTGGGCGATGCCGCGCGCCAGACGTACGCTCAACTCGCCGCCGTGCTCGCCCAGACGCCCGACGATGCCGACCGCTACCGCTCGCTCGGTGTGCCGCGCGTGCGCGTGACAGGCAACCTGAAGTTCGACATCACGCCGCATGTGGACCAGATCATGGCCGGCCGCGTGCTTCACGATGCATTGCGCGGGCGATCGGCATGGGTGGCCGCGAGCACGCGTGAGGGCGAAGAGGCATTGTTGCTCGACGCATGGCAGGCACATCGCGCGCAGCACGTCGGGCGTCGGCATGCGTTGCTGATTCTCGTGCCGCGCCATCCGCAGCGTTTTGATGAAGCGGCCCAAGCCGCCGAGCGTGCCGGCTTGCGTGTCGTGCGTCGCAGTGCGTTGTCTCTGTCTGCGGCGGGGGTGGCGAACGCAGCTGATCTTGCTGATGCGGACGTCCTGCTCGGGGACTCGATGGGCGAGATGGCGCTGTACTACGCGGCTGCCGAAGTGGCGTTTATCGGCGGCAGCCTGCTTCCGCTGGGTGGGCAGAACCTGATCGAGGCCTGCGCGGTTGGCACGCCGGTGGTCATCGGCCCGCACACATTCAACTTTGCACAGGCGACGCGTGATGCAGTGGCTGCAGGGGCTTGCAAACAGGTGGAAGGCGCCGCTGCGGTAATGCGTGTGATTGACGCGTGGCTCTCCGACGCCGATGCGCGCGAGGCTGCATCGCGCGCTGCGCTGGCCTTTGCCTCCACGCATGGCGGCGCAACAGCGCGCACGGTGGAGGCGGTGGCGTCTCTGGTGTTGCCGACGCTGTAACGCAGTGCGCGTCCGGCACGAAAAGTGCGAACTCATGGCGAGCCAGGCAGACTAACGGCTCTTCATGTAGTTTGCATTCCATCACCGTTCACGACTCGTTTATGTCCCAACCGAATCGTCCGAAGCCGAGCCTGTTGCAGACGCCACGCCGCGTGGTGCTGACAGCCGCAGCGCTGGCCGCAGTAACGGCCGCCACCATTATCGGTGCCGGCTGCATGACGCCGAGGCCTTCGTCCGTGCCCGCTACGGCAGCTCCCGCAACCGCGTCGGCGCCTGCTGCCGAAACCAAACAGACACCCGCCAACGCGGCCCCCAACCCTGGCCAGGCGACGCTTACCCAAGCGCAAGGCGAAGGCCGTTCGCGCTTCGTGCTGGTGCGCTGGCAAGAGTCGGGCGCCGCACCCAGGGAATTGCCTTCCGCTGAGGGGGGCGATGCTGATCCGGCCACGCAACCGATCTCGATCGAGTTCAGCGCAGGCCTGGAAGCCGCCAATGGCGTGGCGTCGGGTTACTCGGGTTGCAATCGTTTCTCGGGGCCGTACGAGAAGCTTGCCTCGGGCATGCGCTTCGGCAATCTGGTATCGACACGCATCGCGTGCGACCCGGCGCGCATGGAGCTGGAGACCGCGTTCCTGGAGGCGCTCAAGTCGCCGCTGGCGACGGTGGGCATGCAGCCCTCGGCCGATGGCAAACAGGGCCGTCAGGTCATCTGGAAGACCACCAGCGGCGCGCTGCTGCAGTTTGCCGAGCGCCCCCTGCCGCCGCGCGGCCAGACACACTGATCAGCGTTTGGCCGATTTGCCAGCGGGTTTCGTCGATGCGGGTTTGGCGCTTGCTGGCGGCAACGCGGTGATATCGCTTGAACCGCTGGCCGTGAGCAGCGTGTTCACCTGGATCACGTCTGTTTCACTCAGCGAGCCGGCGGCAGACTTCAGCCGCAGCCCGTTGACGATGGTGTCGTAACGCGCGCGTGCCAGATCGCGCCGTGCCTGAAAGAGCTGCGCCTGCGCATTGAGCACATCGGTGCCGATGCGCACCCCCACGCCATACGCGAGCTGGTTCGAATCGTACGCCGTGCGCGCCGACAGCTCGGCCGCTTCCAGCGCCTTGACCTGCGCCAGTCCCGCAATCACGCCGATGTACGCTTGCCGCGCGCCCTGCTCGGCAGAACGGCGGGCGTATTCGAGATCGTTCGCAGCCTTGGTTTCCAGCGCAATGTTCTCGCGCACGCGCGACTGGATCGCGCCGCCCGCGAAGATCGGAATCGACACCTGCACGCCGATCTGCGAGCTGTCAAAGCGTGCGCCCCCCGGCAGCGACGGCAGGTATTGGTTGCCGCTGGCATTCGTGTGGCCGGTTTGCGCCACCAGATCGACCGAGGGCAGGTGGCCTGCGGTCGCTTTCTTCACATCACGTTCGGCGCTTTGCAGGTTGTATTGCGCCAGTGCCACTTGCAGATTGCTGCTGCGTGCCTGGTCCACCCAGGGTTCTGCCGAAGCCGGCTCAGGCTGCGGAATCGTCACACCAGTGCGCACACCGGCCAGTGTGGCAACGGGCTGGCCGATGATCTGCTGGAGCGCCGATTGCTTGATCTCAAAGTCGCTGCGCGCGGCGATGACGCTGGCGTCGATTGCATCGCGGCGCGCTTGGGCGTCGTTGGCGTCAGTGATGTTGGCGTTGCCGACATCAAAGTTGCGGCGCGCCTGCTCGTACTGCTGCTGGATCGCATCGCGCTGCGCGGTGGCCAGCTGCAGCGTGTCCTGCGCGTTGAGCACGTCGAAGTAGGCCTGCGCGGTGCGTGTGATGAGGTCGAGTTGTGCTTGCGCGAGCGAGGCCTCGGCAGCTTGCGAGGCAATCTCGCCCTGTTTGTAGGTTTCCCAGCGATCCCAGCGCAAGAGCGGCTGCGACAGTGAAAGCGTCCAGCCCGTCGACGAGAAGGTCTTGTTGAATTTGGCCGGCGCGGTTTGATCGAAGATGATGCGCGTCGAACTCCAGGCACCACCAATCTGCGGCAGCAAACCAGCGCGGCCCTGCGTGAGCTTTTCGCGCTGCGCGAGCGACTGCGCACGGGCCGATGCGAATTGCGGATCGTTGGCCAGCGCGGCGCGGTAGGCAGAAAGAAGGTCGGTCGCAGCCGGCACGTTCGGTTGGGACTGCGCCCACGCGAACATTGGCATCATCGACCAGCACAGCACAACAAGCGAACCGCGCGCGGCCATCCGCGTGCGGCTACTGCGAGCAACATTCATAAAGCCCCCGAGCGAGGAAAACGTTCGGAAGGCAGCGCGGGCGCGTCAGAGCCCGTTCACAGTCCGTGGATCGTGAGCGGGTTTAGGTTGTTCGCCCGGCGGCGGCTTCCTCAATCAGTACGTCGCCATCTGCGGGTCCACCTGGTTGGCCCAGGCGTGGACGCCGCCTTGCAGGTTGTAGATACGCGCGGCATCAAAGCCGCCTTGCGTGATCAGATACTGCGCAACCTGCGCGCTGCGTCCGCCGTGGTGGCAGATGCAGACGATGTCTTGGTCAGCATTCAGCTCGCTGGCACGCGCCGGGATTTGATCCATCGGGATGTGCGTGATGCCAGGAATGGCACAGATTTCCACCTCCTCCGTCCAGCGCACGTCGAGCAGGACGGGCTTTGCGCGCGATGCGTCGGCGAGCCATTGGGCGAGGGTGGTGGGAGCGAGCTGTTGCATGATGATTGGGGGAGCCGAGGTGGATCAGAAGCGGAACGGAGACGGCGCGGGAACACCCACCAGCGGCGTCACGTAGGTCTCGAACAGGTTGCGCGTCTGATATTCGGTGTTGGAGATGCGCGTGATGAGTTGCGCTTCCATGACCGGAGCGCTGCCCACGAAGATCGACAGGCGACCGCCCACCTTGAGCTGCTTGAGCAGCGCTTCCGGCACTGCCGGCACCGAGCCCGACACGCAGATCACGTCGTACAGGCCATCGCCCCAGCCTTGGGCGCCGCTGGCCTCAACCACATCGACGTTGGTCACGCCGTTGCGCGAGAGGTTGTCGCGGGCGAAGGCGACCAGTTCAGGCACGATGTCCAGCGTGGTGACCTGGCGGCCGCGATGCGCCAGCAGGGCAGCCATGTAGCCCGAGCCCGCGCCGATTTCCAGCACGTCTTCGTGCTTGCGCACAGCCAGCTCCTGCAGCACGCGCGCTTCCACGCGCGGGGCCAGCATGTTCTGGCCGCAGGGCAGCGGAATCTCCATGTCGACGAAAGCCAGCGCGCGGTAGGCCGCAGGCACGTAATGCTCGCGCTTGACGACCGTCAGCAGGTCGAGCACGTCGGTATCGAGCACGTCCCAAGGACGGATTTGCTGCTCGATCATGTTGAACCGGGATTTTTCGATGTCCATGGGCATGCCTTCCACGCGGAGCGAGTGATGCGAATGAGGGTTTGACGACAAACCCGGCATTTTAGCAAGTCCGGAGGACATTCCGGCAGACATTGTCATGACGAGGCGCCTTCATCGGGCTTGCCTGCGTTGTCAGAGAGGGGGCGCCAGGGCTGCGCGGTGAGTGCGGGCGGCGGCGGAATCACTGGGCCGGTCGCCGGATTGCACAGCACGCCGTGCAGCAGCAGCGAGACCACGTGGGCAATAAACGCCTTCGGCTCCAGCTCCCGATGCGAGCACGGGCCGAACGAGTGCTTCCACATCATCAGAAAGATCATCGGCGCGACCATGGTCAGCGTGGTCAGGTCGATATTGACGTTGCGGAACTCGCCGCGTGCCATACCGCGTTCGAGGATGCGCGCGAACAGGCGATCGCAGCGCTCGATGACTTCTTCGTGGTAGTACTGCGCCAAGTCGGGAAAATTGCCTGATTCGGCCATCAGAAGTTTGGTCAGCCCCGATGCTGGCGATTCGCCGATCAGCTCCCACCAGCCCATCAGGATTTCGTGCAACAGCGCTTCACTGGTGCCTTCAAAGCTGCTGATCAGGGCTTCGCCCTCGGCCAGCGCGGGCACCAGGTTTTCCTGCACCACGGCTTTGAACAGCTCTTCCTTGTTGGCGAAGTACAGGTAGACCGTGCCCTTGGACACGCCAGCGGCAGAAGCCACATCTTCCAGTCTCGTGGCCGCATAGCCGCGCGCCACGAACAGGTTCAGCGCGGCGGCGACCAGTTCTTGCGGGCGGGCCTCTTTGCGGCGGGTCCAGCGTTTGGAGGAAGCGTCGGAATCTCGATCAGTCACGGCGGGCAACTACGGTAGGGTGTCAGCCAGCGAGCAATATCACTCACTGACTCACAGATAACTTACTTTCCGGTCATTAATGTACGCATGCCGCAAGGTTGCGGTCAAGCGGCATCGGTATTGTCAATCGGACTGGGCCTCGATTGTGCTGGTGCACAATAGCGGTTTTCGCCCTCTGATTTCGTTGATTCGGACAGCATGGACTGCCGACCCCGCTGTGGCGCGTGCTGCATCGCGCCTTCCATCTCCAGCCCCATCCCTGGCATGCCGAATGGCAAGCCAGCGGGCGTGCGCTGCGCGCAACTGGACGAGGCCAACGGCTGTCGACTCTTTGGCCGCCCGGAACGCCCCGCGGTGTGCGGCAGCCTGCAGCCCGATGCCGACATGTGCGGTGGCTCTGCCACACACGCCATGCAGTTCCTGACCCGACTTGAAATCGCCACCGCAGCGCCCTGATTTGCCATGACTGATTCTTCTTCCATCGCATCTTCTGCCCGTTCCCGCCGCATTCGCTGGTGGGCGGGCGCGGCCGCCGTTGCGGTTGCCATTGCCGTCACGCTCGTGGCCTGCATGCCGACTGGCTGGACGGGCGATGGCTACACCTTCTCGCGCAGCCAGATGCAAGATGCATTGGCGCACAAATTTCCGTTCCAGCGGCGCTTTCTCGGCTTTTTTGACGTGACGCTGACCAACCCGCAGGTGTCGCTCGACCCGTCGCGCAATCGTATCGCCATCCAGGCGGATGCCGTGGTGGACAGCGGCCTGTTCCGTCAGCCGCTGACGGGGCCGCTGGCGGTCTCCAGCGGCCTGCATTACGACGCGCCCACGCGCTCTATCCGCCTCGATCAGCCCAGCGTGGATCGCTTCGATCTGCAGAACGTGCCCGGCGGCATCGGTCCGCAGATCAGCGCGATCGGTTCGCTGGTCGCGGGGCAGTTGCTCAACGACTACGCCGTCTACACGTTCAAGCCCGAACAGCTGAAAGTGGCTGGCATTGCCGTAGAGCCCGGTACAATCACGGTTTTGCCCGAAGGCGTGCACGTACAGGCCAAGCGGCCTTGAACGTCGCGGCACGCCCAGCGCTTCGTTTTTCTTTTCTCTCTTTGCTTACTGCATGGACATCGCACTCGCCATCAAAGCGCTGATTCTCGGCATCGTCGAAGGCCTGACCGAGTTCCTTCCCATCTCCAGCACCGGGCACCTGATCCTTGCTGGCCAGTTGCTTGATTTCAATGACGAGAAGGGCAAGATCTTCGAGATCGTGATCCAGTTCGGCGCCATCCTGGCGGTGTGCTGGGAGTTCCGCCATAAGATCATCGATGTGATCAAGGGCTTGCCAAACGACCCGCGTCAGCAGCGTTTTGCGATCAACGTGATCGTCGCCACGATTCCCGCGATCACGCTGGCGCTGATCTTCGGCAAGGCAATCAAAGCGCATCTGTTCAACCCGATCGTGGTGGCGTCGGCGTTTATCATTGGCGGCTTCGTGATCCTGTGGGCCGAATGGCGCGAACGTCATCGCGGCGAGACGCACGACCCGCGCGCCAATGCGCTGCTCGAAGCCGCCAAGGCCGGTGCGCCGCGCATCGAAACGCTGGATGATTTGCGTATCTCCGATGCCATCAAGGTGGGCTTCGCGCAGTGCTTTGCACTGATTCCGGGTACGTCGCGCTCGGGCTCGACCATCATCGGCGGCCTGCTGTTCGGCTTGTCGCGCAAGGTGGCGACGGAGTTCTCGTTCTTCCTGGCGATTCCCGTGATCTTTGGTGCGACGGTGTACGAGCTGTACAAGTCGCGCGCGCTGCTGTCGGCCGATGATCTGTCGATCTTCGCGGTGGGTTTTGTGGCCGCGTTCATCTCGGCGTTCTTCTGCGTGCGCTGGCTGCTGAAGTTCATTGCCACGCACGATTTCCGTGGCTTTGCGTGGTACCGGATCATCTTCGGCATCATCGTCCTGGTAACGGCATACACGCACCTCATCGCCTGGCAGGCCTGAATGGCCAAGCTGAGCCAGCGCACGTAATTTCCCTCCCTCGGCGCGGGCTTTCGCGCCGTCTGCACGATCGGGCGGATTCGGACACACTGGCGGTTTCCTTTGCCAGCCGCTACTAGCCGAATCCACCGATCATGAGTGCACTGTTCCAGCCTTTTTCCCTGCGCGGTCTCACGCTTGAGAACCGCATCGTCATTTCGCCGATGTGCCAATACTCGGCCGATAGCGGCCAGGCCACCGCGTGGCATCACACGCATCTGGGTGGCCTGTCGCTTTCCGGTGCGGGTTTGCTGATGATTGAGGCGACCGCGGTATCACCGGAAGGGCGCATCACCAACGGTTGCCTGGGTTTGTGGGATGACGCGACCGAAGCGGCGCTCGAGCGTACGCTCTGCGCCATTCGGCAGAACGCGCTGGTGCCGATCGGCATGCAGATCGCACACGCCGGCCGCAAGGCTTCGAGCGCCCGCCCGTGGGAAGGTGGCGCGCTGCTGCCGCTCGACGCGGGCGGTTGGGAAACGATGGGCCCGTCCGCGCTATCGCAACGACCTGAAGAGCGCGCGCCGCGTGAAATGAACGACGCCGATCTCGCCCACGTGCGCGATCAGTTTGTCGCCACTGCGCGCCGTGCCGTGCGTCTGGGCATGGTGGCCATCGAGCTGCACTGCGCGCATGGCTATTTGCTGCACGAATTCCTTTCGCCAATCGCCAACCAGCGCACTGATGCGTACGGCGGCTCGCGTGAGAACCGCATGCGCTATCCGTTAGAGATTTTTGACGCTGTGCGCGCCGTGGTGCCGGACAACATTCCGGTGGGTGTGCGCGTGTCGGCCACCGATTGGGTGGAAGGCGGCTGGACGCCGGAAGATTCGGTGGTGTTTGCGCAGGCGCTGCGGGCGCGCGGCTGCGATTGGATCGATGCGTCGTCAGGCGGGGTGTCGCCGCTGCAGCAGATTCCGCTGTCAACTGGCTACCAGGTGCCATTTGCCGAGAAGATTCGCAACGAGGCGGACATCCCGACCATCGCCGTCGGCCTCATCAACGAGGCGCACGAGGCCGAGGCCATCGTTGCGCAGGGGCGTGCAGATTTGGTCGCTGTCGGCCGCGCGTTTCTCTACAACCCGCACTGGGCGTGGGCTGCGGCTGCGGAGCTTGGCGCGACGATCAAGGCGCCGCCGCAATACTGGCGCGCCTTCCCGCGTCACGCCAAGAACCTCTTCGGCGATACGCATTTCGGCGCGCGCTAACTCGCAGCAGCGCGCGGATGTGGTCAGCCGCGCTTGCGGAAAACCAAGTCCCACACGCCGTGCCCAAGGCGCAGGCCGCGTTTCTCGAACTTGGTGACGGGGCGATAGTCGGGGCGCGGCGCGAAGCCGTCAGCGGTGTTCTCCAACGTCGGCTCGGCGCAGAGCACCTCAAGCATCTGGTGGGCGTATTCCTCCCAATCCGTCGCGCAATGCAGGTAGCCGCCGGGCTTCAGATGCGCCGCCAGACGCGCCACAAACGGCCCCTGGATCAGGCGCCGCTTGTTGTGGCGCTTCTTGTGCCACGGGTCGGGGAAGAACACATGGATGCCGTCGAGCGTGCCTTCCGGAATCATCTGCGCCAGCACTTCCACCGCATCGTGCGAAATGATGCGGATGTTGCCGATTTCGCGCTCGCCGATCAGCTTGAGCAGCGCGCCCACGCCGGGCTCGTGTACTTCCACCCCCAGGAAATCGTCGTCCGGACGCAGTTGCGCGATATGTGCGGTGGTCTCGCCCATACCGAAGCCGATCTCGAAGATGCGGCGGGCAGCAGGTCGGCCGAAGGTGGCCTCCCAATCGAGCGGCGCGGCGGCGTAGGGCAACTGAAAGCGCGGGCCCAGTTCGTCAATGGCACGCTGCTGGCCGGTAGATGTGCGGCCGGCGCGGCGCACGAAGGAGCGGATGCGGCGCGGGTGGCCGATCTCGTCAGTGCCTTCGGTGGCGTTGGCGTCTTGCGATTCCGGCGTGGTGTCGGCGGGGCCGGTGCCCGACTGTTCGATGGGCTGCATGAAGATCCCGTGCCGTATGCCCGTCGATGGAACGAAGGGCGAGCGGGCAACAAAAAAGCCGCCGAGGGCGGCTTCAGACTGTTCGGTGGAGCGGGCGATGGGAATCGAACCCACGGCTCTAGCTTGGGAAGCTAGGGTATTACCATTATACGACGCCCGCGTAGCCCGACATTCTATGCGGGGTTGCGGCGCTTGGGCAAGCGAAGCGGGTCGGCGTTGGGCCGAAAAGTCGGTTATGTCGCACTTTTCTTGCTGGTGTTGCCGCTTTGCTGGCCTGGCGGCGCTTTGCGACGCCGCCCTGGGCTTCTTCGGTTCTCATCCCACGCCGGAAACACGGTTGAGCGCCTGACCACGCCGTAGGCAAAGCTCGTGTCGATGGCGGCCAATGCCAGAAATGGCGTGCAACTGGCCGCGCACGAACTGTTCGTAGTCCTGCAGGCTTTCCACCAGCACGCGCAACAGATAATCCGCTTCGCCGGTCAGCACGTAGCAATCAAGGATCGCGTCGATGGCGCGGATGCGGTTCTCGAAGGCCGCAACCACCTCCCGCGTGTGCTGCTGCAGACGAATATGGACGAACGCTGTCACCGGCAAGCCGTACGCCGCTTCGTTGACGATGGCCGTATAACCCCGGATCACGCCCGCCTCTTCCAGTAGCTGCAGCCTGCGCAGGCAGGGGGAGGGCGACAGGTTGACCCGCTTCGTCTTCGTTTGTCTGCCAGCGGCGCCTACCGCCGCTGCGCCATCGCCCGCATCGCTCCATCCACGAATTTTGCTGCGGCATGTTCACCAGCGGTTGGTGTTGCGGCCTTGGCGCACGCGGCAATCACATCGCAGAGCGATTGCGGGTCTTCCTTGCAGGCGCGCAGTAGTGGCATGGCTGCACCTGCGGCCGAACCGAAGTGCTGTACGGCCAGGCGCATCAACTCCACCTTCACCACATTGGGCAACACGTCGGCCAACTCCGGCGGGACAGCGGGCTGCGGTGCCGCGAACGCTGGGGGTGGTGCCAACTGCGGCGGGTTCGCGTCATTGGCGGCCGGTTCGTCGACGGGCGCGGCCACCGCCTGCAGGCCGAGCGTCATGCCGGTCAACGGCGGCAATTCGTCGTAGATGAGCGACAGGGCAGCAGGCTCGCTGTCGGCTTCATCGTCGAGCATGGGGCGGTTGAAGTGCGCGATGGGGTCAAAGGCTTTGGCAACCGGGTCGCCTTCGCGCGAGAGACTGGGCAGCACGTCGACCATGCCGGCCTGCTGTAGCCCGGCGAGCAGTTCGTCGACGTCCGGCCAGTCGCTCAGCAGTTGATGCAGTTGGCCGACCGTGCGGGCGCCGTCGATCAGGATGAGCAGATGGCGCTGGCGCATCTGCATGTCATGACGGCGCTCGGCCAGGGCCTCGCGGCCGTCGTCCGTTTTGATCAGAACGCTCGTGGTTGCAAGCATGATGACTCCCCGTTAAAGCAGCGAGCCCGGTGTCTTGTTGCACCGGTGCACGCTGTACGTTAGTCAGCCTGTCTGTGCCATGCCATCGTACGATTGACCGAGATTGTAAGGCGCAAGGCGAACGATCGGTCTAGCTCCGCCACGATTCCAGTGCCGGCGCGGCTTCGCCGGTAGCGCTGGTTTGTGCCGCCAGCGTACGGGCGTAGTTTGCATACCACGCCAGCACGTCCGGATTAGCCATTGCATCGGGGTTGGCGATGCGCTCCGGCGGGGCGCCCAGCAGCAGCTTCTTGATCGGCACCTCCATCTTCTTGCCCGACAGCGTGCGCGGCACGCCCGGCGCCTGCACGATGACGTTGGGCACATGCCGCGCCGATAGCCCTGCTTTGATGCGGGCATTGATCGTATTGCGCACCGCGTCGTTGAGCACCGCGCCATCGCGCAAGACGACAAACAGCGGCATGAACGATTCGCGGCCGAGGAACTCCAGATCGACGACCAGGCTGTCGAGCACTTCCGGCAGGTCTTCCACCACGCGATAGAGCTCGGCCGTGCCCATGCGGATGCCGTGGCGGTTGATGGTGGCGTCGGAGCGCCCGTAGATGATGGCGCCGCCGCGCGGGGTGATCTTGATCCAGTCGCCGTGGCGCCACTGGCCGGGGTACATGTCGAAGTAGCTGTCGCGGTAGCGGCTGCCGTCGGCGTCGCCCCAGAAAAAAAGCGGCATCGACGGAATGGGCGCGGTGCAGACCAGCTCGCCCACGGCGTCGATGAGCGGTTGTCCGGCTTCATCCAGCGCTTCCACGCGCGAGCCCAGGTTGCGGCATTGCATCTCGCCCGCGTAGACGGGCAGGGTGGCCACGCCGCCGACGAAGCAGCCGGCAAAGTCGGTGCCGCCGGAAATCGGGTTGAGCCAGACGTCGGCCTTGACGTGGTGGTAGATCCAGTCGTAGGCCTCAGCAGAAAGCGGCGAGCCGGTTGAGCCGACCGCGCGCAGTTTCGACAGATCGAAATCGCGGCCGGGCTCGATACCGGCCTTCAGGCAGTTGGCGAAGAATGCCGCGCCCGCACCGAAGAATGTCACGCCCGCGTCCTGCGCAAAGCGCCATAGCGTGTTGAGGTCGGGCGTGCCGGGGTTGCCGTCGTAAATGGCGAGCGTGACGCCGCCGAGCAGGCCGCTCGCCTGCGAATTCCACATGACCCAGCCTGTGCTGCTGTACCAGTGGTAGACGTCGGCCGGGCCGAGGTCGAGGTGCAGCGCGCCCATCATCGTCTGCACGAGCAGCAGGCCGCCGTGGCCGTGCACGATGGGTTTGGGCATGCCGGTGGTGCCGGACGAATACAGAATCCACAGCGGGTGATCGGCCGCCACGGGCGTGACGACGAGCGGCACGTCGTTTGCCGTCAGGTCGCGCCAGTCCTGGGCTTGCGGGAAGCGTGCGCGGTCGGTCTCGCCAAACAACTGCGGCACCAGCACGATGTGTTCGACCGTCGGCAGCGCGGCGATCATCTCTGCGACGACGCCGGTGCGGTCGAACGAGCGGCCACCGTAGTGATAGCCATCTACCGCAATCAGCACCTTGGGTTCAATCTGGCGAAAGCGGTCGGTGACGGCCACCTGGCCCATGTCAGGCGCGCAGACTGACCAGATGGCCCCGACGCTGGCCGTAGCAAGAAACGCGATGATGGCGTCCGGCGTGTTCGACAGATAGGCGGCCACGCGGTCGCCCGGCACCACGCCCATTTTGCGCAGCGCGTCGGCCAGCGATGCAACGCGGCGGCGCAGTTCGCGCCACGACAGGTCGGTCAGCGGCTTGGTTTCGCTGGCGTAGCGGATGGCGGTGCGGTCGGGGCTGCCGCCTTCCTCCACGTGGCGCATGACTTGGTCGACGTAATTCAGCTTGGCACCTACGAGCCATTGCGCGCCGGGCATGGTGCGGTCCCCCAGCATTTGCGTAAACGGTGTGGAGGCGCGCAGGTCGAGGTAGTCCCAGACAGAAGTCCAAAACGCTTCGAGTTCGGTGGTGGACCAGTCCCAGAGTTGGGCGTAGCCCTCGGGCGTGGTGGCCGAGAAGCGCAGGCCGCGTTCGCGTGCGAGCCAGTCGAGGTAATGCGTCAGGCGCGAACGCGCGATGAAGTCAGCCGACGGCGTCCATAACAGGGCGCCTTCCTGGATGGTGCTCATGTGTCTCCTCCGCCGAACGGCAAGGGGGAAGGCCGCCCGCTCGATGCGGCGGGTCGGCCGATGGGGTAGAGCGCGGCTTAGATGCCGCCCATGCAGAGGTACTTCAATTCCAGATATTCGTCGATGCCATAGACCGAACCCTCACGGCCCAGGCCCGATTGTTTGATGCCACCAAACGGCGCCACCTCGTTCGAGATAAGCCCCGTGTTGATGCCGACCATCCCGTATTCAAGCTGCTCGGCCACGCGCCAGATGCGGCCGATGTCGCGGCTGAAGAAGTACGAGGCGAGGCCGAATTCGGTGTCGTTGGCCAGACGCACGACTTCTGCCTCGTCCTGGAACTTGAAGATGGCGGAGACGGGGCCGAACGTTTCCTCGCGCGCGATCAGCATCTCGGGCGTGGCGTCGGCCAGCACGGTGGGTTCGACAAAGCGTTGCGAGCCGAAGCCCTGCATCAGCTTGCCGCCAGCGGTCACGCGCGCACCCTTCTGCGTCGCGTCGCTGATATGGCGCTGCACCTTCTCCACGGCCTGATCGTCAATCAGCGGGCCTTGCACCACGCCCGTATCAAAGCCGTTGCCGACCTTGATGCCGCGCACCTTGGCCGAGAGCTTTTCGACAAACGTGTCGTACACCGAGGCATGCACGTAGAAGCGGTTCGTACACACGCAGGTCTGGCCCGCGTTGCGATACTTTGACTGCACCGCCCCTTCCACAGCCGCATCGATGTCCGCATCGTCGAACACGATGAACGGCGCATGGCCGCCAAGCTCCAGCGCAACCTTCTTCACCGTTGGCGAGCACTGCTCCATCAGGATGCGGCCCACCGGCGTCGAACCGGTGAACGACAGGTGCCGCACGATCGGCGATTCGCACAACGCCTTGCCGATGGCGATCGAGCGATCCGCATCGCCCGTCACCACGTTGACCACGCCCTTGGGAATGCCCGCGCGGTGCGCCAGTTCGGCCATTGCCAGCGCAGAGAGCGGCGTCTGTTCGGCCGGCTTGATGACGATGGTGCAGCCTGCGGCCATCGCCGGCGCCACTTTGCGGGTGATCATCGCCAGCGGGAAGTTCCACGGCGTGATGGATGCGCACACGCCCACCGGCTGCTTGAGCACGACCATGCGCTTGTCGCGCCAAGTGCTGGCCATCACGTCGCCCGAGACGCGCTTGGCTTCTTCGGCAAACCACTCGATGAACGATGCACCGTAGACGATTTCGCCCTTGGCTTCGGCCAGCGGCTTGCCTTGCTCGGCGGTCATCAGCGCGGCGAGGTCATCTGCGTTGGCGATGAGCAGGTCGAACCAGCGGCGCATCAGGCCGGCGCGTTCCTTGCCGGTCAATTCTCGCCAGGCCGGCCATGCCGCGTTGGCGGCGTCGATGGCGCGCAGCGTTTCCGCATGGCCCAGGTTGGCGACGTCGGCCAGATGCGTGTTGGTGGCGGGGTCGTAGACGGGAAAGGTGGCTCCGTCTGCCGCACCAACCCATGCGCCATCCACATAGGACTGCGTTTTGATGAGGGTGCGGTCTTTGATGCGCTCCAGCGCGTTGGCGCCGGTGCGGGAGGAGTCGAGTGCTTCGGCCATGGCGTTCTCCATAAGGAAGGCGGGCCGGAGGGGCCCGCCTTTTAGATGCAGCAGTCGCTTAACTCGCTAAGAATAACCGAACGACCGTTCGCTCGCAGCGTGGCCCGCCAGTCCTTATGGCTATTGGAACAAGGTGTCCCACATGGTGTCGACCCTGGCTTTGACGGCGGCATCCATGACAATGGGCTGGCCCCATTCGCGCGTGGTTTCGCCGGGCCATTTATTGGTGGCGTCGATACCCATCTTGGAGCCCAAGCCCGAAACAGGCGAGGCGAAATCGAGATAGTCGATGGGCGTGTTTTCTACCATCACCGTGTCGCGCGCCGGGTCCACGCGGGTGGTGATCGCCCAGATCACTTCCTTCCAGTCGCGCAGATTCACGTCGTCGTCCACCACCACGATGAACTTCGTATACATGAACTGCCGCAGGAAGCTCCACACGCCAAACATCACGCGCTTGGCGTGACCGGCGTACTGCTTCTTCATGCTGACCAGCGCCATGCGGTAGCTACAGCCCTCGGGCGGCAGATAGAAATCCGCAATCTCCGGAAACTGCTTCTGCAACAGCGGCACGAATACTTCGTTGAGCGCCACGCCCAGCACCGCGGGCTCATCGGGCGGCTTGCCTGTATACGTGGAGTGATAGATCGGATCGCGGCGCATCGTAATGCGCTCGACCGTGAACACGGGGAACCAGTCCTGCTCGTTGTAATAGCCGGTGTGATCGCCGAAGGGGCCTTCGAGTGCGTGCTGATAGCCGCTCGGGTGCGTCGGGTCTGGCTGGATGTGGCCTTCGAGGATGATCTCGGCGCCAGCCGGCACTTGCAGTTGCGCCTGTGCGAGCGAGGGTGTCAGGCAGGTGGCCAGCTCGGTACGGCTGCCTCGCAGCAGACCCGCGAACTGATATTCAGACAGCGTATCTGGCACCGGCGTCACCGCGCCGAGGATGGTGGCCGGGTCCGCACCCAGCGCCACGGCAATCGGAAACGGCTGACCAGGATTGGCAATGGCGTGCTCGCGGAAGTCCAGCGCGCCGCCCCGGTGCGCCAGCCACCGCATGATGACTTGGTTGCGGCTGATCACCTGCTGGCGATAGATGCCGAGGTTTTGCCGCTTCTTGTGCGGCCCGCGCGTGATGACCAGCCCCCACGTGACGAGCGGTGCCGCATCGCCCGGCCAGCATGTCTGCACGGGAATGCGTGCGAGATCCACATCATCGCCTTCCCACGCGATCTCCTGGCACGCCGGCGACGACACCTTGCGTGGCGCCATATCCCACACAGCTTTGGCCATGGTCCACAGCTTGCCGGCTTCACGCAGACCGCGCGGCGGCTCAGGCTCTTTCAATGCAGAGAGCAGACGCCCCACGTCACGCAACTCGTCAAGCGACTCCGCTCCCATGCCTAGCGCCACACGGCGCGTGGTGCCGAACAGATTGGCGAGCACCGGCATGTCGTACTTCTGTGCACCGTCCACTGGCTGCTCGAACACCACCGCGGGGCCCTCGGCGCGCAGCAGGCGGTCACAGACTTCGGTCATTTCCAGGCGCGGCGACACCGGCTGGCGCACGCGACGCAGTTCGCCCGTGCGTTCCAGTTGGGCGAGAAAGTCACGTAAGTCTCTGTATTGCATGGAGATTTTGTAACCAAAGGTAAAGTGAGTCCGCTGTCACGCGGAGGGCATGGCCCGCCGAACGGTTGCCCGAGCGCGATTTTTTTGGTGTAGGCGGGGTGGCCGCGATTGTACGACCAAAACCCCATGGCAGCCTGATGACAGAACGCATCGCAGGTCAGCCAGTCCCAACAACGGGGGTCTGATCATAACTTTTAGATATGAAAAACAACTTCTTTATGATTGACTTGGAATAACGCGCTTCCTACAATCCAATCCGATCTGCTAATTGTTGCAACGCAACATATTTTTGGCTAATGCCTTCGCCCAACTCTCATGCGTGTGAGGGGCGACACCAGAGCACATCAGCATCGCTGCGGGACGTGACCTCCCCAAGGACACGGCCCGCATTTCTCTGGGCACTAGGGGAGTGCCCCCAACAGATGCCGGCTGACTGCAACAGCGCGGCATCCTTACTAAAAACCGTTGCGATTCGAAACGCACGGCGCCATGCAAAAGAAAGGCGTCTAGCGAATCTGCGCAGCGGACGGAGGTAAGTATGAACGGTTGGAAAACCCTTCATTCTTCCGGGATCGGATCGGCGCTGCAACGCCGGCTCGTTGCCCCGGTTGGCCGCCGCCTCGCGCGTGCAGGTCAAGTTGCGCTGCCTCGTAAGCTGCGCATGGAGTTGAACGCAGGGGGCGCTGCCGCGTCCCGCAATGAGTTGCATCCGGGCGTACTGCTGGTGTTCCGCAGCGGGCATGTCGTGCTCAATAGCATCGGCTTGCTGGCGGTGGCCGCCGCAGTTGCACTCTCGCTCAATGGCGAGTGGCGTGCCACGGTCGCTCAACGCGTGCTGCATTTCACGCCGGGCGTCGACACCAGTGTCGCCTTGGCCAATCCGTCACCCGCGATTGCGGCTGGCGTGCAACCGGTGGCCTTTGCGCCGACTGCACCATCGGCCGGTACGGGCGCTGCTCAGGCTGTGGCACCCGCCGCGGCCCAGGGCGGCACGGTTGCGGCTGCCGGTTGGGACACGCTGTCGAAGGTGCCATCCGTGGCCGAGCTGGCTGCGCAGATTCCGAACACGCAAGTCGTCCGCGACGCGCGTGAGTCGGCGACCACCGGTACCCCGCGTGAGCAGGCGGCCGTGGCCGAGTACATCGCCCGCAAGTACCGTGTGGCGGCCACCGCCACCGGTCAGTTGGTGAAAGCGGCTTATCAGACTGGCAAGGAAGTCGGCCTGGACCCGCTGCTGATCCTGGGCGTGATGGCCATCGAGTCCAGCTTCAACCCGTTCGCCGAAAGCGGCATGGGTGCACAGGGCCTGATGCAGGTCATGACCAAGGTCCACCAGGACAAATACGAAGTGATGGGCGGCGTTGGTGCTGCACTCAACCCGTACGCCAACATCAAGGTCGGTGCGCTGGTGCTGAAGGATTGCATCGCGCGTGGCGGTTCGATCGAGGGCGGCCTGAAGCTGTATGTTGGTGCGGTTACGCAGGGCGATGGCGGCTACGGCGGCAAGGTGCTGCAAGAGCGTTCGCGCCTGCGCATGGTGGCGACGGGGCATCGTTCGCCGATGACCGCAGCGTCGGAGCGCGAACCGGCGAAGCCGGTGGCAACAGCAACGCCTGTGACCCAGGCCGATGCAAAGACGCAAGCCGCCAAGCCGGCCGACAAGCAACCGGCTGCGGGTCAGCAGGAAGAGGCGCGCCTGGACGACAAATCCCAACAAGGGCAAGCCTGATCGATCTGCTTTGCTGCGCTATAAGAAAGGCCGTCCTTTGGGACGGCCTTTTTGTTTGAACAGGGCGTAAGGTGCTCTACCGGCCGAACAGCTTGTCGAGCCTTGCGACCGCTTCCTCCAGATGCGACATCGATGTTGCGTACGACAGCCGGATGTAGTGTTGCGCCGTATGCGGGCCGAAATCCAGCCCCGGCACCAGCACCACGCCCGCGTCATGCAGCATCGACTGGGTAAGGGCGTCGGCGTCAGCGGCGTGCGGATGGTTCACGCCACGGCAATCGGCGTATACATAGAACGCGCCGTCCGGCTTGACCGGCACCTTGAAACCCAGGGACTCCAGCGCCGGCACGATAAAATCGCGGCGGCGGCGGAATTCGGCCTTGCGCTCTTCGTAAATCGCCAACGCTTGCGGCTCGAAGCAGGCGAGCGCTGCGTACTGCGCCACGGCCGACGCGCAGATGAACAGGTTCTGCGCAACCTTTTCGAACTCAGGCACCAGCTCGGTGGGCGCCACCAGCCAGCCGAGGCGCCAGCCAGTCATGTTGAAATACTTCGAAAAGCTGTTGATCGTGACAACATCATCGCCGAACGACAGCGCAGAGACCGGCGCCTGGTCATACGACAGGCCTTGATAAATCTCATCGACGATCGAGAACCCGCCGCGCGCGCGTACCGTGTGCACGATGCGCTGCAACTCGTCCGGCAGGATCGACGTGCCCGTCGGGTTGGACGGGGAAGCCAGCAACACGCCCTGTGTGCGTTCGCTCCAGTGAGTTTCGACCTGCTCGGCCGTTAACTGAAAGCGTTCTTCGGGGCCCGATGGCACCAGCTTCGCCTCGCCATTGAAGGCGGCCACGAAGTGCCGGTTGCACGGGTAGCTCGGATCGGGCATCAGCACCTCGCCGCCAATCTCCACCAGCACCGCACACGCCAGCAGGAGCGCAGCCGACGCGCCGGCCGTGACGATGATGCGCTCGGGCGCAATATCGAGGCCGTAGGTGGTCTTGTAGTAGCGGGCGATTGCCTGGCGCAGCGGGCGGATGCCCAGCGCCCCAGTGTATTGCGTGACGCCGCGCCGCATCGCGTCAGCGGCGGCCTGCACGACGGGCTCAGCGGCGGTGAAATCCGGTTCGCCGATGCCCATGTGGATGATGCTGCGCCCCGCCAGCTCCAGCTCGCGGGCCTGCTTGGCCAGCTCCATCACGTGAAAGGCGCGGATATTGGCCAGCCGGGCGGCTGTGTGCAGGCGGTGGGCGTCCATCTTTGAGGCGAAACCAAAAGGTAAAGCGAACAGCAAATGCCGACTGTGTCGGACTCAGCGGCGGGCAGCGACCTCGACAGCACGCACCTGGGCGGCCAGCTTGTCCAGCACGCCATTGACGTACTTGTAGCCTTCCACGCCGCCAAAGGTCTTGGTCAGTTCAACTGCCTCGTTGATCACGACCTTGTACGGGATGTCCACGCAGTGCACCAGTTCGTACGCGCCGACCAGCAGAGCGGCACGTTCGACCGGCGACAGCTCGGCGACCGGGCGATCCAGATACGGCGTGAAGGCCTCGGTGAGCGTGGTTTCTTCGCGGATGGCGCCGTGCAGCAGCGCGTCGAAGTGCGCACGGTCGGCCTTGTTGAAGCCTTGCGCGTCCTGCAGATGCGCCTCGACCACGCCCGGGTCGTTGCGATTAAGCAGCCATTGATACAGACCTTGCAACGCCAGTTCGCGCGCACGGCGGCGCGCGCTTTTTGCGGGTGCCTTGGTCTTGGCTTGGGAATTGTCTTGCGTCATGGGAAAAGCCTTTGCGCGAGGGCGCGCTTATTCATTCTCGCCGTCGTCTTCCTGGCCGTGGTCCTGCAGACCGTCGAGGTCGTTGGTCAGGTTGGCCATTTCAACGGCGGTACGGGCGCAGTCGCGACCCTTTTCGCGCGTACGGGCGTGGGCCTGTGCATCGGTGTCGGTGGTCAGGATGCCATTGGCGATGGCGATGTTGAAGTCCAGGCCCACGCGCGTGATGCCGGCGCCCGATTCGTTGGACACCAGCTCGAAGTGGTACGTCTCGCCGCGGATAACCGCGCCCAGGGCGATCAGCGCATCGAACTGGCCCGATTCGGCCATCTTCTGCAATGCCAGCGGAGCTTCCAAGGCGCCCGGCACGGTCACCAGCAGCACGTCTTCGCCGGCCACGCCGAGTTGTTCCAGCTCAGCGACGCAGGCTTCGCGCAGCGCTTCGCATACGGGTTCGTTAAAGCGTGCCTGGACGATGCCGATACGCAGGCCTTCGCCGTTGAGATTGGTCGGGTAGAAGCCGTGGTCCATGGTGTGTTCCGGTTGGGGGTTGCTTGTCAGACAACATCAGAAAAAGAAAGCCGACGCGGCAGGCTTGGCTGCCGCGAGAAATTTAATGCGTGGCGGTGGATGAAGCCGATGTGACGTCCGGCGCATCTGCCATCGACTGATACGCGGTCACTTCCAGATCGTAGCCAGTCATGCTCGGCAACTTGAGCGGCGAGGCGAGCACACGCATCTTGCCCACGCCCACCTCTTTGAGGATTTGCGCGCCGATACCGTAGATGCGTGGATCGGGTTTGGTGCGCGGGCGCTCGTGCGGTGCGTCCAGCGCGGTGAACTGGGTGAACAGGCGGTCTGCCGAATCGCCGCAGTTGAGCAGCACGACTACGCCGGTCGGGGCGGCTTGCACGGCGCGCAGGGCAGCGGGCACGCTCCACGAGTGCGTGGTGCGCTGACATTCCAGCAGATCGAGCACCGATAGCGGTTCATGCACGCGCACCAGTGTCTCGGTGTCCGGCGTGGGCGTGCCCTTGACCAGTGCCAGATGGGCGCGGCCGGCAGCGCGATCGCGGAAGGCGACAGCGTGGAACGTGCCGAACTGCGTTTCCATCGTGCGCTCGCCGACGCGCTCGACGATGCTTTCGGTGCGGCTGCGGTATTGGATCATGTCGGCAATCGTGCCGATCTTCAGGCCGTGCTTCTTGGCGAACTCCACCAGGTCCGGCAAGCGCGCCATGGTGCCGTCGTCCTTCAGGATCTCGCAGATCACGGCGGCGGGGGTCAGGCCCGCCATCGCGGTCAGGTCGCAACCGGCTTCAGTGTGACCTGCGCGCATCAGCACGCCACCCTTTTGGGCGCGCAGCGGGAAGATGTGGCCCGGATTCACCAGGTCAGCCGGTTTGGCGTTCTTGGCGGCGGCCACCTGGATGGTGCGTGCGCGGTCGGCAGCGGAAATGCCGGTGGTCACGCCTTCGGCGGCTTCGATCGATACGGTGAAGTTGGTGCCGAACTGCGTACCGTTGCGGCTGGCCATCATCGGCAGGTCGAGCTGGTCGCAATGCTCTTCTGTGAGCGTCAGGCACACCAGGCCGCGCGCGTGCGTGACCATGAAGTTGATGGCTTCCGGCGTGACGAAGTCGGTCGCCAGGATCAGGTCGCCCTCGTTCTCACGGTCTTCCTCATCGACCAGGATGACCATTCGGCCGGCGCGGATTTCGGCAATGATTTCTTCGACTGTGGCGATCGACATGGCGTAGCAGGGGTGCGCGCCGCCGGCCAACTCCCGCAAATCTGTCATGTTGGGGGCCGTGCGACTGCGTAAATGGGAAGCCCGCTATTGTACGCCAAGGTGGCCCCAAGCCAGTGGGGCCATCGGCTCAAACCGCTGCCAGCGGCCGGGCGCCCACGGGCAGGCCGATGGCGGCGTGGGTGAGCATGCGTTCCACGTAGCGGGCGATCAGGTCGATCTCCAGATTGACCTGGCAGCCGGCCTTCAGGTGCTTGAGCGTGGTGACCGCCACCGTATGCGGGATCAGGTTGATCGAGAACTCGCACCCGTCAGCGTCGTCGCGCACCGTGTTGACGGTAAGCGACACGCCGTTGACCACCACCGAGCCCTTGTAGGCCAGGTACTTGCCCAGGTCGGCTGGTGCGCGCACGCGCAATTCGTGCGATTCATTGACTGGCGCGAAATGCGTGACTGTGCCCAGGCCGTCCACGTGGCCCGACACGAGGTGCCCGCCAATGTGGTCGGCCAGCCGTAGCGCTTTCTCCAGGTTCACTTCACCGGGGCGCTCCAGCCCGACTGTCTTGGACAGCGATTCGCGCGAGACGTCCACGTCGAAGCGGCTGTCTGTCTTGGCGACGACCGTCATGCAGGCACCCTGAATGGCGATCGAATCGCCCAAGGCCACGTCCGCCAGCGGCAGGCCGCCGGAGTCGATGGACAGGCGCACGCCTGCATCGGCGTTGTCGCCCAGCGGCGTGACGGTTTCAATACGGCCGATGGCGGCGACGATTCCGGTGAACATAAGCAATCAATCCGTCGGGTTGCGGCGCGCCAGGATGCGGAGGTCGCCCCCGACGCGCGAGATATCGTGAAAGAAGAATTCGGCCGCGCCTTCCAGCGTCTGCAGCGGCCCCATATTGAACATGCCCTGGCCCGAGCCAAGCACCTTGGGCGCCAGATAGACGAGGATCTCGTCGACCAGCCCCTCGCGCAGCAAGGAGCCGTTGAGCTTGAACCCGGCCTCGACGTGCAGCTCGTTGATTTCGCGGCGGCCCAGCTCGCGCAGTACTGCTGCCAGATCGACCTTGCCGGCGGCATTGGGCAGGAGGATGACCTCGGCGCCGCGCTCGCTCAGTGCGCGCATGCGGCGGGCTTCGGGCTGTGCGGCAAAGATCAGTGTCGGCTCGTGATGACCATCCGTCGTGAGGATGTGCGCGTCGAGTGGGACGTCCAACGCCGAATCGATGAGCACCCGGCGCGGCTGACGCGGCGTGTTGACGGCGCGCACGGTCAGACGCGGGTTATCTTCGCGCACCGTGCCGATGCCGGTGAGGATGGCGCAAGCGCGAGCACGCCAGCGGTGGCCGTCGTTGCGGGCTTCGGTTTCTGTAATCCATTGGCTGATGCCGTTGTCCAGCGCCGTGCGGCCATCCAGCGATGCGCCGACCTTGACGCGCACCCACGGCGTGCCGCGCGTCATGCGCGAAACGAAGCCAATATTCAGCTCACGCGCCTCGCGCTCCAGCAGGCCGCAGCGCACGTCAACGCCGGCGTCACGCAGCTTCTGCAAGCCGCGTCCGGAGACGGCGGGGTTGGGGTCTTCCATGGCCGCCACCACGCGGGCAATGCCGGCTTCAACCAGGCGATCCGCGCAGGGTGGGGTGCGGCCGAAGTGGCTGCAGGGCTCCAGCGTCACATAGGCGGTGGCGCCGCGCACGTCCTGGCCGCGGGACTGGGCATCCTTGATGGCCTGGATTTCCGCGTGGTCCTGGCCAGCGGGCTGCGTGTAGCCCTCACCGATGACGGTATCGTCACGCACGATCACGCAGCCCACACGCGGGTTGGGCGTGGTCGTGAACAGGCCTTTCTCGGCCAGCGCCAGGGCGCGCTGCATCATGGCGTGGTCGAAGTCGGAGAACATGGGTGTGACGCGGGGTTGAGTTACGGATCGTGATTGGAGGCTTGGCAATTGCTGCTGCGGTTCGCATCTGGGTCGCAGATGCGAGGGCGGCCAATTCTGTTGATCCGCACCAGACGGGTATGCCGCCCGCTCGAGACCGTTACCGTGGTGCCGGTAACTTCGGTCATCCGTGAGTATCCCACAGCCGCGTAGGAAAGCGTGCCGCGCGGCACGCTGAGCCGCACTACCGGCACGGTCGGCAATGAGACGGAGACCAAGACTTCTTTTCCGGATGCGCAAGCTGCCCCGGGCGTCGTTGTCGTTGGCAGAACGGTCAATGCCCAACCGCTGGCCCAGCCTTGCGAGGGTTCTCGCGGGCTGACTTGCGTTTGGGCATGCCGATGCTGTGCTGTCCTTTGGGCCAGAGAGATTGTGCTGGCCAAGCGTTCAGCGAGCAGGATGACAGTCTCGCGCTGCCAGCGGTCAATGACTGATCGCACCGCCATCACGGCCAGCACGGCAACGATGGCAAGCACGATCACCAGTTCCAGGAGCGTCACGCCTGCTTGCCGGATGGCTTGCGCGTGCCGTGTCATGGCCAGCATGTGGAGTTGTGCGGCTCGCGCTCGCCGGTGCTGCGAAGAACGAGGTTGCCGCAGACCTTGTCGGGTTGACCGGGCTTTGCGACCACCTCGATGCATTGGTTGCGCGGTACGCTGATGCCTCTGCTCGCGCATGGCTGCTCGGTGATGATGTAGCCATCCACATACGGCATCGGTCCAGGGGTGCCTTCGTACGTTCCTGTGCTCGCGTGCCTGAGTTCCAACTGCGACAGGGCACCAACCAGCGCTGCGCGTGCTGCTGCGCGATGCTTACGCTGCCAGTACGCAGGCCAGTTCGACGCTGCGACAAACGTCAGCGCCCCAGCGATGGCCAGTACCGCCATCAACTCCATCAGGGTGAATGCCCGTGCGCGTCGCATCAACGTGCTCCGGCCTCGGTCACTTCACGCCAGCTCAGTCGACCGAGTTGGCGTGTATAGGTGCGCGATTCAAGCTTGCGAATGTGCTCGCCATCAAGTTGCCACAAGACGGTGTGCGTCGCCTGTGTGGTCGTGCCGCTGGGCATCCGGGCTGGCGGCGCGCTTTGCACGGTGATGAGCGGCATCCCCATGACGACCTGACCCGTTCGGCCATCTTGGCTGGCGGGAAGGCCAGTATGCGCATCCAGCAAATAAGTGCGTTTGCGGCCAGCTGCGTCGTGTGTGCTAAGCAGCAGGCTGTTCAGGCCGGCGGTGGTCAGGTCGTCCGGTACTTGGCTGGCAGGCAGGTCGATGCGCCATCCATTTGCCGTGCTGCCGCTTCCAGGCTGGATGACCACGCCATCTGCGACTTCGCTGGCGCTCAGGCCCGCGAGGCTGTCGCGTGAGAGGTTGCGCACCGTGATGTTGATATCGGCGACGCCATACAGCGTGGCATGGCCATCGGTGCCGACTGCGGTGAAGACGAGCAGCGGACCGCCGGCGGTGGCCGCCAGCAGGATCGGGCTGAGGACACGCTGAATGGAGCCGCTGCGCGAGGTGGCTGTGAAGAACGGCGTGCGTCGCTCGGTATCGTTGGTTCCGAGTGCTTGCGACCAAGGTGGCGCGCCGGTCAGATCGAAGCGCCAGATTTGGCCATGCCTGTCTGCGGCGTAGGCAAACGTCGCAGTCCCCTGCAGTCCTAGCGCCACGGCGGGGGCACCAAGGCCGCCACGGCTTGCAACCGGAGGCACGCGGATCGTTTGCGCCGTGCCGGGTTGGTCCAGCGCCAGCAGCAATAGACGGCTTTCCACGCGCGCATCGCCCTCGCCGTTGCCGCTGATTGCGAACCAGCGGCGCTGCCCGTCGCCGCCGTTATTCAGCGGGAGGATGGGGATGGGACCTTCGACATGGCCGACGGTCGAGTCGTCGCTGGCGTCATAAGCGAGCAAGGGTGGCGGCGTGGAAGAGCCGGGATCACTGACGTCGACCAGAAATAGGCCCGAACCCATGGTTCCGTTGGCGCAGGCGATGAGCGAATGCCATTGTTTGCCGATCAACGCATCGGCAGCGAAGGGCCGGCTGCAGATCGGTGCTGGTATCGGTTGCCCAGGTGAGGCATTGCGTGCAGCCGCAGGCAGGACGGCGTCAGGCATGACGGCGAAGCGTTCCACGCCGGAGAGCGCATCAAAGCCATGCAGCATGCCGTCGTTTGCGCCGATGTAGGCCATCCATGGCCTGCGTGCGTGCTGTTTGCGAAATGGCTCGTGTCCTGCATCCAGTGTGAAGCCGGGTGGACCGAGCAACTGTACGCGTGCCCCGTGCATGGCGCCCAACACCGATGTGCGCGGCCGCAGCCCGGGATGGTTGTGCTCGTGCAGCCGCGTGCCGCGCAGATAATCGACGCGCTTGGCGCCAGATTCGTCGCTCGTGTCGATTGCAGCTTGCTGGGTGGGCGACAACGCTGACCAGTGCAGCCGGACCGGTTTGCGGGTGCGGCCATCGCCGTGGAAAGTCCACAGCTGTCGCGCATCCGGCGATGCTGCGTCAAGCAGGCGACTTGCTTCCCAGAGGTCCGCAGGCGCGGGCGCATCGAGTGTGGCCAGCGTGGGCAGAAACTGCATCGCACGGAGCCGGCCGCTCCAGGCATCGTCGCCGCGCGCGATAACAATGTGAGTCGGTAACTGACCGGCAGGATGGTCACTGTTGGCGGCGAGCGTGGAGCCGGTCAGCGCAGCCGCGATCCCCAGACAGATGCGACGTGCCGTCATGGCTCGACTGCCCGGGGTCGGTAGACCGTTTGCAGCATCACGTTGACGTGATGGTCCACGCCAAAGCCCGCAGCAGTCACCCGAAAAAGCGCGGGTGCGCGCGCCGCACCAGCGTGCATCCATTGGCCCGGCAACGCGTCGGGAATGGGCTCGATGACATAGCGAGCAGGCTTCGCGCTGCGCCCATCCCGCTGAGCAGTTGTGGTGAGCGCCACTGCATTTACGTCGCTTTCGATCAAATGGGCGAGCTTGGGCGCGGACTGGCCCTGCAGCGGCCAGCACAGGCCCAGTTCTGCGCCTTCCCCGCAACGGCCTGGTTTGAAGCCGGCCAAGGTGGCGGGATTGAGCGCAGCGACGCGCGCGTCGTCTATCGCAGCGTTGCAGCTCCTGGGCGTTGGCGAGCGGGTAGCGATGGCAAGCTCGCATTCGGCCGCCGCCAGCGCGGCCTCAGCTTCGTGCAGAGCCAGTGCGTAGTCCGCAGACAGGACGGAGCGGCGGACGTGGTCCTGCACCAGTTGCAAAGCAGTGACCATCAGCAGGCTGATGATGATCAGCGTGCCGGTGACTGCGATGATCGAAAAACCTCGCTCCCATGGTTGCTGGTTCAGCACGCGTCGGCCTCGCAGCGCAGTGGGTTGCGTACGGCGAATGTGGCGGTAAAGCGCGCGCGGTGGCGGCGCGGATCCTGGGGGCGGAATTCCAGGTCTTCCGTTTGCGCGTCCGGTGTGGGCTCGAGTGCGGGGAACAGGGGGATGTTGTCGGAAGTGGGCGGCCTGATCGCGTAGCGATCACCGCGTACCACGATCGCCACGTGGACGCGTCGCACGCGATGCCAGTCGCTGTCCTGAATGGCGCGTGCTGATACGGGTACGGCTGTGGCGGGCGTCGCTGGGCTCTGGTCAAGGGTGTAAAGGATCTGAAGCGTTTCGACGCCGCGGACCAAGCCGAGGGCGTCTCCTTCTTCGCGCGGATTGTCGCGGTCAAGGGATTTGCATCTGAGCTCCAGCTCTCTATCCGTTGTGTTTGGGCCCACAAACAAAAGGACGTAGCCTTGGCGCGGGTCTTCGCCATCGATGCGCTCGGGCACGCCGTAGCCACCGCAGTCGAGTGTGGCGCCATCGCTGCTTGAACTGTTCGCCCCCGTGCTGCGGCCGGCGAAGCGAACCAATAAGGCATCGCTACGCCTTTGGTTGCCGCCGCTGCATTCGAAATGGGGCAGCACGTGGGGTGGAGTGCCACAGTCATCTTTACCCTCAAGCGATGGCGATGCACCCGCATCCGGCCAGCGGCGCGCTGAAGAAGAGGCTGGTGTATCGGTAATCCACCCCGCTTGATGAACTGCGCGGCCGATCAATTCGAGTGCCTGCATGGCGCGGTCCTCGATCAATGCTTCGTCGGCCAGCCGGTGATAGCGTGCTCGCGCGATCAGCATCAATTGCAGTGCGATGCCCAACACCATCAGGGCGATGATCATGCCAACCAGCGATTCGACCAGCGACGAGCCGCGCGCGGGCCGGGCGAGGGTGCGTGGCATTTCAGCGGGTTTCTGTCTGGTCGACCTGGGTGCGGGCGCTGACGCCGAGTTGGGTGGCAGCGTGGCTAGTTGCCTCGAGCTGGTCGAGCGCTCGGAACATGGCAGCCGCGCCGAGTGAGAGAACGGCCATGGCGACGAGGGATTCGATCAGGATGGCGCCGTGTTGGCGGTTGATGTGATGGCGGACAGGCATGAATCGGCTGACACTTGGGAAGCTGCTCAAGATAGTGTGAATTTGGCCGTATAAGTGTCATATCTGGTCAATACCCTCTCGAAGCGTCGAGCCCCATCAATTGCGGGCTGTGATGAATCGTTGGTTTTTCACCAACACAGGCCTTCCCGAATCTTGCGGTTGAAGGAGGGGGTTGTTGACACTTTTTGACTAATTCCCCACTATTCCGGGGATGCATCTGCCTGGGCTGTTTTGTGCTGCGCAGATGATCGCGTTCACGGGGGTCGAACGCGAACCATCGTAGAAAAACTCAAATCAGTTCCAAATCAGCAGCGCGCGCGAAATCGATTGCGTCGTGACTGCCGCTAAAAAAATAGTCGGGGGTTCGAGTCATGCTTAACGGGATTTCGCCTTTTGGGCGATGTGGGTTTCTGGTCAGTCGTTTGTTGTACTGACATGGCGGCAGCGGTCCGCAATCACCTTACCGCGCCTCAACTTCAATCGTCACGCAACCACGGGTCTGAGTACCACGGCGAGCGGCGTGGCGAAGGCGTCGGCGTTCGCGCCGGCAATGTGTCGTGTCACAGCCAAATTGATACAGATATGTCGCACGCGAATGGGCGAAGCGGCGTGCGGGGGCGCGCCGATTGCATGCGTTCGAGCCGCATCCAGGGCGTCTCGCTGGTTGAGTTAATGGTGACGCTAGCGATCGTGGCCATCCTGGCGGTGGTCGCGACGCCATCGTATGTGGGGCTGACGCAGCGGACGCGGTTGCAGGCCGAAGCCAGTTCTTTGGTCAATGATCTGCAATTTGCCCGCAGTGAGGCAATCAAGCGTGGGCAGCCGGTCAGCCTTTGCCCATCATCCAACGGCACTGCGTGCAATACGACCAATACCAGCAATTGGGAAGCCGGCTGGATCGTCTTCAATGACATCAATGGGTCGGGAACAACCGATTCCACCAGCGACGTGCCGCTGCGCGTTCGCGCCGCGCTTCCGAGCGGTGATACCTTCAGGCCGACTCCGGCGGCTTCGGCGGTAACGTATAACCGCGATGGTTTTGCGACCAATTTGACGAATGGCACCGTCACCATGACGTTGCATACCGCGGCGCCAGTCAATGATAGTGCGACGCGCTGCGTGGCGATCAATATTGTCGGACGGCAAGTCGTGCAGAAGAAGGGGACCGGCTCATGCAACTGAGTATGAGGCGCCGTGAGGCCGCCGGGTTTTCGCTGATCGAAGCGCTGATCACCATGGTGGTGGTGGGCGTGGGCCTGCTCGGTCTGGCGAAAATCCAGGCGGCTGCGGTGGGCAACACGCAGATCTCGCGTGTGCGTTCGCTGGTGGCTTTGCAGACAGAAAGTCTGGCAGCGGCCATGCATGGGAATGGCGCCTTTTGGGCGGCCGGTGGTACGGCTCCGGCGACATTCAGTGTGAGCGGCACGACCGTTACAGATACCTCCAACGTGTTGAACCAGACGTTGACCGCCGGCATGTGCCGGTCTGGGAAGCCCTGCACGCCGGCTCAATTGGCTGCTTACGATGTTCAGCAGTGGGCGAGCACGATGAATGCCAATTTCCCGGGCTATTCCGCCACGGTCAATTGCACAACGACAACGGGTGTGCCGGTGAGCTGCAACATCACAGTGAACTGGAACGAGAAATACATCGCGGTCAACAATACGACAGCTGCGTCTGGTGTGACCACGGCGTCTACCCAGAGCTTCACCGTCTACGTCCAGCCATGAGCGCCAAAACAATGACTCTCCGGATGCGATCGGCGCGCAGGCAGGCTGGCACGAGTCTGGTTGAGATCCTGATCGCCATGGTGATCGCGCTGTTCATCATGAGTGGCGTAGTGGTGGTGTTCGTGAACATGCAGAAGACCTTCACGAGCCAGGATCAGCTTGCGCAGTTGCAAGACAATGAACGACTGGCGCTGACCATCTTTACCAATGTTGTGCAGCAGGCCGGGTATTTCCCCAATCCGACCGTCAACACGGCGCTCTCGGCATTTCAGGCGACCGGCTCGTTGGCGGCCGGCCAAGTGATTTCCGGTACCTCGGGTGCGACATCGGGCACCGATACGGTGACAACGCAGTTTGCGACCGCCAGCGGTGACGGCACCATGAACTGCCTGGGGCAGACCAACACGAGTGGCGCTCAGCAGGTCTACATCAACACGCTGTCTGTCAACGCGAACAACGAGCTGCAATGCGCGATGACGCTTGTTTCCAGCGGTGTAACGACCACCGTACCGCTCGTGAGTGGGGTCGCCGGGCTGAGCGTAATGTACGGCACCGACACCAACAGCAATGGCTATGACGACGCCTATCTGACGGCCGCTCAAGTGGCGGCGTCGGGCTATTGGTCACAAGTCCATACCGTTCAAATCACCCTGACGTTTACGACACAGTTTGGTAACCAGGTTGGGCAGGCGCAGAGCACAACGTGGGTGCAGAACATCAGCCTAAAGAATCAGTCATGAGCATGACGATGCGTTTTTCCAGAATGCCGGGTCGCGCTGAACGTGGATACACCCTCGTCGTCGGACTGCTGTTGCTGGTGGTACTCACTCTGTTCGCTATCGGCATGTTCCGCAGCTTCGGTTTGCAAGAGAAGATCGCGGCCAACACGCGCGACAAGCAGCGTGCGCTCGAGGCAGCGCAGAGCGCCCTTCAGTACGGCGAATGGTGGCTCGGACAGGGCAACGGGTCGACTGGTATCCCGTGTACGGGCGTCAACAGCGGCAATACGCTCGCCAATATGCGGGTATGCAGCACAGCATTGGCCACGCCTTCCACTTTGCCTTGGGGCGTTGGATCCACCTATTTGCCGCCGTTTATGACGGCGAACGGCGGTGGCGGCATGGCTGGTGCGAGTTCACCGGCTGGAGATATCAACTACGCGGGCGTCCCAGGCTTGTACATCAACTACATCGGCATGAGTCCGAACGGGCTCGCGCAGCTTTACCAAGTCACCGCCTATGGTTTTGGCGGTGATGCAACGACAGCAGCAGTGGTGCAGAGCACCTATCGAATCAGTTCTGGCGCCAAGGATCTGGGGCAACAGTGATGAAAACAATTCAACGAGTTGGCTTGCTGGCGACTGCTGCGTTACTGCCGAGTATCGCCAGGGCGCAGTTGGTGATCAGCGACACCCTGACGGGCGCATCATCTTCGTACAACTGGCAGGCCCTGAACGGCGCCTGTCTGACTGCGGGTAATGGCAGCGGTACGATTCCGGCGTGCTCAGGACTTGACTACTACAGTGGCAAGACGCTCGTTGGCGGTGTCAACGGCAAGCTTCCCGATGCGGTGGGTTCGGGCGCTCTGCGCCTGACCAATGGCGACACGACTACAGGTAGCAACGGTAACAACCAGACCGGCGCTGTCGTTTCCAACTTTACCTTCCCGACCAATCAGGGTTTGCAGGTGACGTTCACGACGGTGACGTATGGTGGCAATGCCTACAAAAATAATGCGAGTTCGAACAATGCCTCGGGTGCGGACGGTGTCAGTTTCTTCTTGGCTGATGGCGCGCAACCGCCGACTGTTGGTGCGTTAGGCGGGAGCTTGGGTTACAGCTGTTCCAATGGCAACCCGACATACGACGGTGTACAGGGTGGCTACATTGGCTTGGGGATTGATGAGTTCGGCAACTTCTCGAACGCTGGCGATAACACCAGTACGGGTCCTGGCCAGATCCCTGGCCGGATTAGTCTGCGTGGTGCGGGCAATACCAACTGGGCAAATTTATCAAACAAATATTCGCAGTACTATCCCGCGTCGGGCATGAGTACGACGCAATCCAGTGCTGTGCAGAAGACGTGCCGTGCGGGCTATCTGTACAACTTCAGTGGCGACTCGGTGCAGGACGCGAATGGCAACTGGATTGCCGATGGCGCCAAGACCACCGAGAAAATTCCCTATAACTACAACTACATTTCGGGCGACACGCTCAGCAGTAGCGTGACTCTGTTCAGTCAGGAGGCGGCAGGGAAGAACGCGGCGGGAGGCAGCAACGCAGTGCGCGGGAATGCTACGCCCATTACCTACGCACTCAGCATCACGCAGGACGGTTTGCTGAGCCTGTCGTATAGCGTGAACGGTGGCACTGCACAGCCGGTGATCACCAACCAAAGTATCACCGCATCGAATGGGCCATTGCCGGCTTCGTTCCGCTTCGGCTTCTCCGCTGGTACGGGCGGCGGCAGCAACGTGCACGAAATCACTTGCTTCAAGGCTGCGCCGGTAGGACAAGCCAACAGTTCTGCTGGTACTAACGTGCAGCAGTCGGCTCGGGTCGAAGCAGGGACTCAGGTCTACCTGGCCTACTATCACCCGACCAACTGGTGGGGTGAATTGACCGCGCAAAATCTGGTGATGGATCCGACCACGGGCATTGTCTCCATCGCGACCAATGCCAATTGGAACGCCAGTTGCACACTGACGGGCGGCGCCTGCCCGGCCATCGGTTCGACTTCAACGGTGACGGCGCAAGCCCCGACAGCACGAAGCATCTTGACCTGGAATGGCTCAAGCGGCATTCCCTTTCAATGGTCGAATCTCACGTCTGCACAAAAGAATGCGCTGGACAGCAGTTCGGCCAGCGCTACCAGCAGCCCTCGTCAACTCTACCTGCGCGGTGACCGCACCAAGGAGGTCGCTAACGGCGGGGCCTTCCGCACCCGTACGGGCGTGATGGGCGACATCATGAACTCCAGCCCCACCTGGGTTGGTGCGCCGTCGGCGCCTTATAACGGCCCGTGGGTGGACGCTCTTTACGCAGCAGCTACGCCGTCCGAGCCGGCGGGCAGCTATGCACTCTTCAAGACCAACAATGCGCAGCGCGCGAACGTGGTGTACGTTGGCGCAAACGACGGAATGCTGCATGGCTTCCGCGCGGGTGGTTACGACTCCAACGGCACGTTCACCACGGCGACCACTCCGAACGACGGGCTGGAAGTGCTGGCATACATGCCAGCGGCGGCCCTGAACACCATCTACAACACCAACGGCAAACTGGACTTCAGTTCCGCTTCGTACGCACACAATCTGTACGTAGACGCGACTCCCGGCACTGGCGAGCTTTACTACAACAATGCTTGGCATACGTGGCTGGTTGGTGGGCTGGGCGGCGGCGGCAATGCCGGCGGCGCCATCGCTGACAACACTACCGCAGGTACGGGCGCCATCTATGCGCTCGACATCACCAACCCTGCCAACTTCAATGAGAGCAACGCCAGCTCTCTGGTCCTCGGTGAATGGACGCCCTCGACCCTCACCTGCTCCAATGTCACCAATTGCGGTAACTATTTGGGCAATACTTATGGCACGCCCGTCATCCGCCGGCTGCACAACGGCAATTGGGCCGTGCTGTTCGGTAACGGTTTGAACAGTGCAAGCGGATCGGCGGGTCTGTACATCATGCTGGTGGCCAGCAATGGCACTAAGTCGTTCTACTACCTCGACACCAAATACGGCCCCAGCCAGGACCCTCTGAAGGCGAACAGCAAGAACGGCATTGCCTACGTAACGCCGGCGGACTTCGATGGCGATCACATTACCGACTACGTCTACGCAGGCGATGCGTTTGGCAATGTCTGGCGTTTCGATCTGACATCGCAGAATCCGGCATCGTGGAGCGTCTCCTCCGCGCCGATATTCTCCACCCCCACAGGTCAGCCGATTACCAGCAAAGTGGCGGTTGCCGCTATTCCGGGCAGCGGCACGGGCGCGCCACGCGTGCTCGTCAGCTTCGGCACCGGCCAGGTCTTCCCGGTAACGCAGACCAGTGCCGCCGCATATTCGAGCAGCACCGCGCAGTCGCTATATGGTGTCTGGGATTGGAACATGAACGCCTGGAACAGGATTGCGCCCGCGGCAGCGGTCTACGCCACCCTGACAGGACCGCAGACAGTGACGGCGTCCACACTGCAAACGCAAAGTATCACCAGCACCTCCGTCAGTTCGGGCACGACACCGTCTTACCGGACCGTGAGCAACAACAAGATCTGCTGGGCGGGTTCTACCGCATGTGGTAACAGCGGCACCGCCAATACGCAGTTCGGCTGGAAACTCGCGTTGCCCAGTACCACCACGGGCTCGGGTTCGAGCGCTGTCACTAACTATGAACAGGTCGTCTACAACCCGACGCTGGCTTATGGCATGTTCATCGTTAACACGACCGTCCCTGGCACGCAGCAGGTTCTGTCTTGTACGTCTACACCGGCTTCTGGCTACACCATGGCCATTTCCGTTGCCTCGGGGGGCGCGGGCACTGCGTCGTTCTTCGGTGACAACAACAACAATTTCCCGACCCTCAATGGCGGCATCGTCAGTGGTATCGGCTTGAGCGGCACCGGCACGCCGTCAATTGTGACCGCCAACAAGCTGCCGTATCTGGTGCAGCAGACAGTGAGCGGTACGGGTACGGTCAACCAGATCAATCCAAGTGCCGCCGGCGTTGGCTCGCGCATGACCTGGACCAAACTGCGTTGATCATGAACCGAACCAAAATTTTCACCTTGTCGCGTGGCGAAGGTGGCTTCTCGCTGATGGAGCTGATGATCACGGTGGTGATCATCGCCATCCTGGCTGGCATCGCCTATCCGTCCTACCAGCGGTACATCCTCAAATCGCACCGCGCGGATGCGAAGACGGCGCTGCTGGATCTGGCGACGCGGCAAGAGCGATTCTTCACGCTGCAGAACAACTACTCGACGTCGCCTGCTTCGCTCGGCTATGCCGCAGCCAGTTTTCCGTTCGCCATTCAGTCTGGCACGCAGTCGTACTATCAGTTGAATGTCACGGTAACGGGTACGGCGGGTGCGAGCGGAGCCGCTGCGCCTGGCTATTCCGCTTCCGCTGTTCCGGTCAGCCCGCAGACGGCCGATGCGTGTGGGACATACACCATCAACCAGCTCGGCGTGCAAGGCAACGCCAGCATGGCTGCGGGCACCACCTCAGCGCAATGCTGGTAACAGGCAAGAAGAAAGGGCCCTTTGGGGCCCTTCTTCATTTCCGCACATTCGTCGCCGCAACCTCATCCAGCACGTCGCGAAACTCCGCCAGATCCTCAAAACTCCGGTACACCGACGCAAACCGGATGTACCCGATCTTGTCCAGCCGCTTGAGTTCGCGCATGACAAGCTCTCCCACGCGGTCGCTGCCGATTTCCTTTTCGCCGTGGCTGAGGAGTTTTTCTTCGATGCGCGCGATGGCTTCGTCGATGGCCTCGGCGGAAACCGGGCGCTTGCGCAGCGCCAGCCGCATGGAATCCTTGACCTTGTTGCGGTCGTAGTCGACACGGCTGCCGTTCTTTTTGACGACGGCCGGGAAGAACAGCTCGATGCGTTCGTAGGTGGTGAAGCGGCGGTCGCAGGACTCGCAGCGGCGGCGGCGGCGCACAGTGTCGCCTTCTTCCGACATGCGGGTATCAATCACCTGGGTGGCCGCGTGGCCGCAAAAGGGGCATTTCATGCCGGTGGTCTCCTCGGCAACCTTGAAGAACGCGCTGCGCTAAAAGAACAACGCCGCGATGGCCCGGACAGGCACATCGCGGCAGGGTACTACGTGGCCGGAAGACCCGGCCATCGGCGGATGCCTTAAGCGTAGACCGGGAACTGCTTGGTCAGCTCGGCCACCTTGGCTCGTACAGCGGCAATGTTCGCTTCGTCGTGCGGGTTGTCCAGCACGTCGGCGATCAGATGTGCCACCTTCACGGCCTCAGCTTCCTTGAAACCGCGCGTGGTCATGGCCGGCGAGCCCAGGCGCACGCCCGAGGTCACGAACGGTTTTTCCGGATCGTTCGGAATCGCATTCTTATTGACAGTGATGTGTGCGTCACCCAGCACCTTCTCGGCTTCCTTGCCGGTGATGCTCTTGGCGCGCAGGTCGACCAGCATCACGTGGCTTTCGGTGCGGCCCGACACAATACGCAGGCCACGGGCCATCAGCGTTTCGGCCATGGCACGGGCGTTCTTGACCACCTGTTCCTGGTAGGTCTTGAACGCTGGGGACAGGGCTTCCTTGAACGCCACCGCCTTGCCGGCAATCACGTGCATCAGCGGGCCGCCCTGGATACCCGGGAAGATCGCCGAGTTGATGGCCTTCTCATGCTCGGCCTTCATCAGGATCACGCCGCCGCGCGGGCCGCGCAGGCTCTTGTGGGTGGTCGTGGTGACGAAGTCAGCGTGCGGCACCGGGTTCGGGTACACACCCGCGGCGATCAGGCCGGCGTAGTGGGCCATGTCCACCATGAAGTACGCACCGATCGACTTGGCGACCTTGCTGATGCGCTCGAAATCGATGCGCAGCGCAAATGCCGATGCCCCAGCGATGATCAGCTTCGGCTTCTTCTCTTGTGCCAGGGCTTCGAGCGCGTCGTAATCGATGTCTTCTTGCGCGTTCAGGCCGTAGCTGACGACGTTGAACCACTTGCCGCTCATGTTGAGCGCCATGCCGTGCGTCAGGTGGCCGCCCTCGGCCAGGCTCATGCCCATGATCGTGTCGCCCGGCTTGAGCACGGCAAAGAACACGCCCTGGTTGGCCTGCGAGCCGGAGTTCGGCTGCACGTTGGCCGCTTCGGCACCAAAGAGCTGCTTCACGCGGTCGATGGCGAGCTGCTCGACCACGTCCACGTATTCGCAACCGCCGTAGTAGCGCTTGCCAGGGTAGCCCTCGGCGTACTTGTTGGTCAGTTGCGAGCCCTGCGCGGCCATGACGGCCGGGGAGGTGTAGTTCTCAGAGGCAATCAGCTCGATGTGGTCTTCCTGACGCTGATTTTCCTTCTGGATGGCGGCAAAGATTTCGGGGTCGATCTGGTCGATCGTAAAGCGGCTGCGTTCGAACATGGCGAGTGTCTGGTCTGAAACGAAACGGAAATGGCAGAGATCGGGCGAGGCGTGGGGAAACATGCGCGCGGCTTGAACGGCTGCGCTCGGTGTTGGCCGATTACAGCGGGTGTCCAAGTCACCCAGTGCTTCCCATTCGCTGCCCAGGCGAGCGGCAGGCGTCGTTGTGCATGACGCCAGAAACCTTGCGCTTCCTCGTGGTCGTCGCCCACATGTTGAGGCTTCTTGATGCGGCCTCAGGATTCGCCAGTCGCGCAAGGTGGAATGGTTGCCCGCGAGTGTACGACAGGCCCATGGTCGCCGCAAGAAGCCGGCGTGCAGTCGCGCACATTGCGCTGCAATAAGACACAAGGCTTCAGGTAAACTCTGGTCTTTCGTCTTTTTAGGTCCGGAGGCACTTCCATGATCGTATTCGTGACTGGCGCAACAGCCGGGTTCGGGGCGGCCATCGCGCGGCGTTTCGTGCGAGAAGGCCATCGTGTGATCGCGGCCGGCCGCCGCCAGGACCGTCTCGATGCGCTCAAGGCAGAATTGGGCGACGCCGTGCTGCCGTTCGTGCTGGATGTGCTGGACGCCGATGCCGTCGCTGCGTTGCCGGGCACGCTGCCCGAGGGCTGGCGCGAAGTCGACGTGCTGGTCAACAACGCTGGCTTGGCACTGGGTCTCGAGCCTGCCCAGCGCGCCGACCTGACTGACTGGGACCGCATGATCGGCACCAACTGCTCCGGCCTGGTCCATATGACGCGTGCATTACTCCCGGCCATGGTCGAGCGCAACCGCGGCCACGTCATCAACATCGGCTCGATCGCCGGCACGTACCCCTATCCGGGTGGCAATGTCTACGGCGCGACCAAGGCGTTCGTGCGCCAGTTTTCGTTGAATCTGCGGGCAGACCTGACCGGCACCCGAGTGCGCGTATCGAACGTCGAACCGGGTCTTTGCTCGGGCACCGAGTTTTCCAACGTGCGTTTCAAGGGCGACGACGCCCGTGTGGACAAGGTCTACGAAGGCACGGAGGCACTCACCGCTGACGACATCGCCGAGGCCGTCTACTGGATGGCGGCGCTTCCCGCGCACTTCAATGTCAACGCAATCGAACTGATGCCCGTTTGCCAGTCATTCTCGGCCACCAGCGTCACGCGAGGGATGGCTTAAGGCTTCTTATGCAGGGTTTGTCGCGCCATGCAAGCCCTCGGCCGGCCGGTGGATGGCTGGCCGTCACATGCGTCTTGTTAAAATTGGCAGATGTCTTCTTTTGACTGGAACCTGCGCGTGTATTGGGAAGATACCGATGCAGGCGGCGTGGTGTTTTACGCCAACTACTTGAAATTTTTTGAGCGCGCCCGCACCGAGTGGCTGCGCGCGCTTGGGGTTGACCAGCAGGCGCTGGCCGACACGACCGGGGCCATTTTCGTCGTACGCAGCACTGCCGTGGACTACCGTGCGCCAGCACGCCTGGATGACCTCGTGCAGATCCGTTCGCGTATGGAACGGGTTGGCACGGCATCGGTCCAATTTGCCCAAGAAGGCTGGCGTGGCGACATTCTGCTCGCATCAGGCACGATTCGTGTTGGATGTGTTGACCGGCTCACTTTCCGGCCGACCCCGATTCCCGCTTCCGTACTCGCAACCATCAAAGCCGCCGCATGAATCCCGTCGAGGTCACACAAGATCTGTCGATCGTCTCGCTGGTGCTGCACGCCAGCCTCTTGGTCCAATTTGTCATGGGCCTGCTGCTGGTGATGTCGCTGTTCTCCTGGACGTACATCTTTCGCAAAGCCTTTGCGCTGCGTGCCGCACGCAGCCAGACCGAATCGTTCGAGCGCGATTTCTGGGCCGGCGGCGACTTGCAGGCCCTGTACCAGAGTGCCGCCAACAACCGCCACACCACCGGGGCGCTCGAGCGCATCTTTGAAGCCGGCATGCGTGAGTACCTCAAGGCGCGCGAGTTGCAACGGGGTGGTGGCGATCCGAGCGCCATCCTTGACGCATCCCGCCGTGCCATGCGCGCGGCCTACCAGCGCGAGATGGATTCGCTCGAATCGCACCTGCCGTTCCTTGCGTCGGTCGGCTCGGTCAGCCCATACATCGGCCTGTTTGGTACGGTGTGGGGGATCATGAACGCCTTCCGCGGCCTGTCCAACGTGCAGCAAGCCACGCTGTCCGCGGTGGCCCCCGGTATTGCCGAAGCGCTGGTCGCCACGGCCATCGGCCTGTTCGCGGCCATTCCGGCGGTGATCGCCTACAACCGCTATGCCACTGAGATGGACCGCCTGGCCAACCGGTTCGAGAGCTTCATGGAAGAGTTCTCGAACATCCTGCAGCGCCAGACGCGCTAAGGAGCCGAGCGTATGGCTACCATCCAGCGAACGCGCCGCGCCCGACGGGCCAAGGCCGACATCAACGTCGTTCCATATATCGACGTGATGCTGGTGCTGCTGGTCATCTTCATGGTGGCGGCACCCGTGGTGAACCCGGGCGTGGTCAACCTGCCTTCGGTGGCCAACGCCACGCCGCAGCAGACCCAGCCGCCCATCGTCGTGACCATCAAGGGCGACGGCACGATCCTTGCTCGCGTGAAAACCGGTTCGGGAGCGACCGAGCAGAAACTCGCCAACAACAACGAACTGCGCGCCTTTGTGAAGCAGCGCACCGACGAAAACCCCGATCAGCCAGTCGTGATTGCCGCTGACAAGTCGGTTCAATACGACCGCGTGCTGACCGTGATGAGCGTACTCAAGGGCGACGGCGTGAAGCGTGTCGGCCTGATGGTGAAATCGTCATGAGCACGTTGATGAACCGAACCTTGACGAACCAGGGCGGGGCAACCTGAACGTCATGACTACGACGTCGTTGCATCGGTATGAGCCTGTTCGCGAGCGCGGCACGCTGCGCGCGTTCGGGCTGGCGGTCCTGACGCACGTTCTGCTGCTGATCTTTCTGTACTTTGGCGTGCAGTGGCAGAGCAGCACCCCGCGCGGCGAAGAGGCTGAACTGTGGGACGAGGCCGCTGTTCAGCAGGCCGTGCAGCAGTCGGCTCCGGTTCCGGAAATCAAGCCCGAACCGGTGGTCAAGGCACCGCCCGCCAAGGTGGACGAGGAAGCCGACATCGCGCTGGAGCAGCAGAAGCGCAAGCGTGAGCAGGAAGCTGCTGCGGCCCGTGATGCAGAACTCGCCCGCCGCGCCGCGGAACAACGCGCCGAAGCGCAGCGTCAGGCCCGTCTGAAGGAAGAGCAGCAGGCCCGCCAAGCGGAACTCCAGCGCAAGGCCCTGGCCGAACAGCAGGCCAAGGAAAAGGCGGCAGAAAAGGCAGCAGAAAAGGCAGCCGCCGATGCCCAGGCGCGAAAGAATGCGCAACTGCAAGCCCAGGCCGAAGCGAAGGCCAAGGCTGAGGCGGAAGCCAAGCTTAAGGCCAAGGCGGCAGCGGACGCCAAGCTGAAAGCGGAATCCGAACGCAAGGCCAATGAGGCGCGCTCCAACGCACAGCGTAAGGAACAACTGGACCGCCTTCGCGCCATGGCCGGCGCCGGAGCGACGGGCTCGGTGGCAGGGTCTGGCGGTGGTGTTGGCAATGCGCAGGGCACGGGCGGTACTGCGTCGGCGGGGTATGCCGAGCGCGTGCGTGCCAAGGTCAAGCCGAACATCTTGTTCGACCCATCGGCCGTCAACGGCAATCCGTCGGCGGTGGTGTCGGTGCAGATGGCGCCGGACGGCTCGATCCTGTCCAAGCGCCTGACGAAATCGAGCGGCAACGGTGCCTATGACGAAGCCGTGCTGCGCGCGGTCGAACGTTCCGACCCGCTGCCGCGCGATACCAATGGCAAAGCGCCGTCGAGCGTCATCCTGACGTTCCGGCCCAAGGAATAAACGTGTCAGCGCAGTTCGTGCGGCGCTGGCCAACGGTTCTCAGATTCCGGATTTGATAGTAGGGACGATGAACATGATGAGAAAGATGTGGATCCCGATGTTCCGGCGCGCAGCGCAGGCATTGTTGCTGACCGCGGCGTGCGCCGGCGTGGCTCATGCCCAGCTCAACGTAGAGATCTCAGGCGTTGGCGCCAGCCAGTACCCGATCGCGATCGCCAACTTCCAGGGCGAAGCGCAGGCTCCGCAAAACCTCTCGGCCATCGTCCGGGCGGACTTGGCGCGTAGCGGCCGCTTCTCAAACGTGGACGTTGCCGGCGCGGTGGTGCCGGATAGCCCGGCGCCTGACCTGGGCGCGTGGAAAACCAGGGGCGCCGCAGCCTTTGTGGGCGGCACCGTGACCCGCAACGGCGACCGCTACGAAATCCGCTTCCGTTTGTACGACACCGCCAAGGGCGAAAGCCTGGGCGGCCTGTCGCTCACGCGCGGGCCGGGCCAACTGCGTTTGGCTGCGCACGAAATCGCCGACTACATCTACCAGAAGCTCATTGGCGAGCGGGGCGTCTTTGCGACGCGCCTGTCATACGTGTCCAAGGTCGGCCGCCGCTTCCAGTTGCAGATTTCTGACTCGGACGGCGCCAACCCGCAGATTGCGCTGACGAGCAATGAGCCGATCATCTCGCCGTCGTGGTCGCCGGACGGCACCAAGGTCGCGTATGTGTCGTTCGAGAGCAAGAAGCCCGTGGTGTACGTGCATGATCTGGTGGCAGGCCGCCGCACGGTCATTTCGAACCAGAAGGGCAACAACTCGGCGCCGGCCTGGTCGCCGGATGGGCGCCGCGTGGCGGTATCGCTCTCGCGCGATGGCAATACGCAGATCTACGTCGTCAACGCTGATGGTTCCGGCCTGCGCCGCCTGACGCGCAGCAGTGCGATCGATACCGAGCCGTCGTTCTCGCCCGATGGCCGCTCGATTTACTTCACCAGCGACCGTGGCGGTGCGCCGCAGATCTATCGCATGTCGGCCGAGGGCGAAGAGTCGGGCGGTGCGCAGCGCGTGACCTTCAAGGGCAGCTACAACACGAGCCCGCGCGTGTCGCCGGACGGCAAGCTGCTGGCGTACATCTCGCGCGTGGGCGGTGCGTTCCGCCTGTACACGCAGGACTTGTCCAACGGCGACGTGAACGCGCTTACGGATTCGTCGCACGATGAATCGCCGAGCTTTGCGGCCAACGGCAAGTTCATCCTGTATTCCACGCGCGTGGGTGGCAAGGCGGTACTGGCTGCGGTGTCGACCGATGGCCGCACGCGTCAGATTCTTTCGCTCCAGGCCGGTGAAGTTCGCGAACCGGCGTGGGGTCCTTTCATGCAATAACGAAGCAGTTGTCCCTCTAGGAGAAATCGGACATGTCGAAGTCCCAAACCATGATCAAACTCGCAGCCATTGCCACGCTGCTGGCCCTGGGCGCTTGCAGCTCGGGCGTCAAGCTGGATGACACCGCCAAGAACGGCACGGGCGGCGCCGGCACGGGCGCGGACGCCCGTACGGTGACCCCGGTGGACGTGGGCCGTGACGAGCTGACCGACCCGAACAGCCCGCTGGCCAAGCGCAGCATCTATTTCGACTTCGACAGCTACTCGGTCAAGTCGGAATACCAGGGCCTGCTGGGCCAGCACTCGCGCTATCTGCAATCGCACAACCAGCGCAAGGTCCTGATCCAGGGCAACACCGACGAGCGCGGCACGAGCGAGTACAACCTCGCACTGGGCCAGAAGCGTGCCGAGGCCGTGCGCCGCGCACTGTCGTCGATGGGCGTGCCTGACAGCCAGATGGAAGCCGTGAGTCTGGGCAAGGAAAAGCCGCAAGCGACCGGCCACGACGAAGACTCATGGGCACAAAACCGCCGCGCCGATATCGTCTATTAATCGGTACGGTTTGAAGTGGAACGCGCCGGCTGCGAGGTTGCGGCCGGCGTTCTTACGTTGGCAATCACATGAACACGATGATGAAACAGCGCGCCGATCGGACGTTACGCCGGGCCATGCGTCGAGCAATCCTGATGGCGACGCTCGTCGCGGGTGGCGCCCTTACCATGGCCGGCCCGGCGGCGGCGGGGGTGTTTGACGACGATGAGGCGCGCCGCGCCATCATCGACATGCGCGACAAGTTCAACAACTTCCAGTCGACAGCGGCTCAGCGCATTGATCAGAACAGCAAGAACCTGCTCGACGCGCAAAACCAGATCGAGACGCTCAAGTCTGAAGTGGCGCGCCTGCGTGGGCAGAATGAAGTGCTGCAGAACAGCGTCGATACGCTGACCAAGCAGCAGAAGGATTATTACACTGACCTCGACGCGCGCCTGAAGAAGTTCGAGCCGCAGCAGGCCACGGTGGATGGCCGCGAAGGCATGGTCCAGCCCAACGAGAAGCCTGAATATGACGCTGCGCTCAAGGCGTTTCAGGGTGGCGACTTCAAGGGCGCGGGCAACCAGTTCTCGGCGTTCGTGAAGAAGTATCCGCAGAGCCCGTATCTGCCGCTGGCGCAGTTCTGGCTGGGCAACGCGCTCTATGCGCAGCGCGATTACAAGGGCTCGAGCTACGTGCTGGAGAACATGGCACGCAGCAACCCGCAGCACCCGAAGGCGCCCGATGCGCTGCTGCAGGTGGCCACCAACCAGGGTGAGTCGGGTCAGAAGGCGGCCGCACGCAAGACGCTGGAATCGGTGGCGTCGCAGTACCCCGGCACTGAGCAGGCCAAGACCGCACAAAGCCGTTTGAAGACGATGCGCTGATCGGCAAGTCGTTCTGTGATTGAGATTGAGGAAACAACGCCCGCCCGTGGTTGCATCGGCGGGCGTTTTCTTATGGGCGACCATGACGGGTGAATGGCGGACATATGGCGCGTGGGGCGCGGGCAGGGCGGTAGCACGCTAAAATGCGGGCCTTCCCGATTCGCTTTGCAAGGCTTCGCCTATGAAAAAACGCGCCATCGTCCTGCTCTCCGGCGGGTTGGACTCTGCCACCGTGCTCGCCATGGCCAATGCCGATGGCTTTGAGACGTATGCACTGTCGATGCGCTACGGCCAGCGTCATTCGTCCGAGCTGGAAGCGGCCAAGAAGGTGGCGGCATCGCTGGGCGCGGTGCGCCACGAAATCGTCGATCTGGATCTGCGCAAGTTCGGCGGCTCCGCGTTGACCGATGATGCACTCGACGTGCCGACCGACGGTGCGCAGTCAGGCATCCCGATCACCTATGTGCCGGCGCGCAACACGATCATGCTGTCGCTGGCGCTTGGCTGGGCCGAGGCGGTGGGCGCGCGTGATCTGTTCTTCGGTGCCAATGCGGTGGATTACTCCGGCTACCCCGATTGCCGCCCCGAATACGTTGCCGCCTATGAGGCGCTCGCCAACCTGGCCACCAAGGCCGGCGTGGAAGGCGAGCGCATCCGCGTGAACGCCCCCATCATCGCCATGACCAAGGCGGAGATCATCCAGGCTGGCGTACGGCTGGGTGTGGACTACAGCATGACCGTGTCGTGCTACAAGGCCGACGACGATGGCCGTGCCTGCGGCGTGTGCGATTCGTGCCGCATCCGCAAAGCCGGGTTTGACGCCGCCGGCGTGCCCGACCCCACTCGCTACGTCTAACGCGCCATGCCCGATATCGACCTCAATGCGTTGTCCCACACCGTGCTGTGGGGCACTTTTGCGCTCACGTTTGTGTTTGGCGCGATCCTGCAGCGCACGCACTTCTGCACGATGGGCGCGGTGTCCGATGTGGTCAACATCGGCGACTGGAGCCGCCTGCGCATGTGGGCGCTCGCCATCGGTGTGGCCATGATCGGTACGGGGTGCCTAAGCTGGCTCGGGCTGATCGATACGAGTAAGACGATCTATACGGCCAGCAAGCTGCTGTGGCTGTCGTCGCTGGTGGGTGGGCTGTTGTTTGGTTTTGGCATGGTGCTGGGTTCGGGTTGCGGCAGCAAGACGCTGGTGCGCATTGGCGGCGGCAATTTGAAGTCGGTCGTGGTGTTTGTGTTTCTCGGGCTGGCGGCGTACATGACGCTCAAGGGCGTGTTTGGCGTGGTGCGCGTGGCGACCGTGGACGCTGTCGCAGTTACGCTGCCGACGTCGCAGGATTTGCCGAGCGTGCTGGGCCATGCGCTCTCCGTGGATGCGCGCACGCTGCGCCTCGCGCTGGCACTCGTGATTGGCGGGGCGCTGTCGTTGTGGGCGCTGCTGGGGCGCGATTTCCGCACAGGTGACAACCTGTTGGGCGGGATCGGCGTCGGGCTCATCATTGTGGGCATGTGGTACGTGTCGGGCCACGTTGGCTATGTGCAGGAAGATCCGAACACACTGCAGGAGGCGTTTGTGGCGACCAACAGCGGCCGCATGGAAGCGCTGAGCTTCGTGGCCCCCGTGTCGTACACGCTGGAGTGGCTGATGTTCTTCAGCGATACGTCAAAGGTGCTGACGGTTGGCATCGTGAGCGTGCTGGGCGTGATTGCCGGTTCGGCCGTGGTGGCGCTGGCCACGCGCACGTTCCGCTGGGAAGGCTTTGCCAATGCCGAGGACACCGGCAATCACATCATCGGCGGGATTCTGATGGGCATTGGCGGCGTGACGGCGCTGGGCTGCACGATCGGGCAAGGGCTGTCGGGCATCTCGACGCTGGCGATCGGCTCGTTCATTGCGCTGGCGGGCATCGTGATCGGCGCGCTGCTGGCGTTCCGTTATCAGATGTGGCGGATGGAACGCCTGACTTGATCTGACGGGCGTTGACAGAATCGCGGATATCTTTCTATAATCGCGGTCTTTGGGGTCTTTAGCTCAGTCGGTAGAGCAGTAGACTTTTAATCTATTGGTCGCGGGTTCGAATCCCGCAGGACCCACCAAATTTCAGAGGGCTCGACAGCAATGTCGGGCCCTTTGTTTTTGTGCGGTGCTTTTTTGTATGGCGTCCATCGGCGGCGCTATGCTGCGCGTATCGCTCACCGGTCTACGCTCATGCCTTTGCGCCTCTACCTCGCTGGCCCTGATGTCTTCCGCCCGCAACCCGCTGCGCATGGCGAAGCACTCAAGAAGCTGTGCACGGAGTTCGGTTTCACCGGCCTGTACCCGCTCGATAACGCGATTGCCCCGCAGGCCGATGGCGTTGCGACCGCCGCCGAGATTTACCGCCAGAACATCGCGCTGATCGACTCCGCCGATGCCGTGCTCGCCAACGTGGCGGACTTCCGCGGCCACGAGCCCGATTCCGGCACAAGCTTTGAAATCGGCTACGCCATCGCGCGCGGCAAAGACGTGTGGTGCTACAACGTGCCCGCCGTGCCGCTCATCGCGCAGGTGCCGAACACCAACGGCAACGATGCCGACGGCTGGGCGGTGGAAGACTTCGGCCTGTCGCGCAACCTCATGATCGCTTGCAGCAGCCGCCTCGTCGTGGGAGATGCACGCCAGTGTCTGGAGCGCATGCGCGCGCATTACGCTTAGTCGCTTACTGGATGTGCGTATGCGGATTGCTTCCTTCAGGGCGGCCAACGCCGTTCGCCTATAGCCCCGCTTCGGTCAGGCGGGCATCGATGCTCGCCAGCGTCAACGTCTGTGCGAACAGCCGCGTGAGCGATTGGCTCGCGTATCGCGGCACTTCCTCCGCCGCGGCCCAGCGGTAAGCGTCCATCTCGGGGATGAGCCGGCCGGTGTGATAGCTGTTGAACATCGACGTGCAGATCAGCGTGTCGAGTGCAACGTCCGCGCGGCGCAGGCGGGCGGCGAACAGATGCAATTCTTTGTCGCGGCGATACGGGATTCGGCCGAGTTCGATCAGCGCGTGGCTGTCGAGCACGAGGCCGGTTTCTTCGCGGGTCTCGCGCAGGGCCGTGTCGCGGTGGTTCTCGCCGGGGTCGGGTGCGCCTTTGGGGATGTCCCAGTGGCGCGTTTCGGTGGCGTGCGCGAGCAGCACTTCTGCGTCTTCGTTGAGCAGCACAAGGCCGCAAGACAGGGAGAGCGGCATGCTATTTCGCCCCGCCACGTTGCGTAATGCGCGCGGTCATCAACTGGTGATCTCGGCTGAACAGCCGGCGATAGGCCAGCAGCACCGCTGCCACCGTTCCTAACCCTGACGCTGCCGCCAGCAGGAACATGATGACGATCTGGTAGCGCACGGCTTGCAGCGGTGATTGCCCCGCCAGCACCTGGCCCGTCATCATGCCGGGCAGGCTCACTACGCCCACCACAGTCATCTGATTGATGATCGGCGTCATGCCGGCACGCACGGCGGCGCGTGCTGCGTTGCGCGCCGCCTCCCAGCGCGTCCCGCCGAGTGCAAGAATCGTCTCGACCTGATCGCGCGAGGCGATCAGTTCGCCGGTCATGCGCTCCAGCGCCAAGCCCACGCCAGTGAGCGTGTTGCCGAGAATCATCCCCATGATCGGAATTGCGTATTGCGGCGCGTACCACGGCCGCGCATGCAGCACGACCACCAGCCCGATCGCGCCGATCAGCCACGTGCTGCCGAACACCGACAACGTACCGTCCAGCCGCAAGCCCGCATAACCGCGCGCACCACGGCTGCCGGTGGCGTGTCCTGCGATCAGCGTCATGACGGCCACGATGCCCAGTACGGTTGCCCAATGCGCGTGAGCGAATACCCATTCGAGCACGAAGCCGACCGCCAGCAACTGTACGACGGTGCGCACGGCCGCCCACGCCAGGCGTCGCTCCAGCCCAAGCCCGAGCCCGATGGACAGCGCCCCGTTTACGAGGATCAGCGCCGCGGCAATGCCGACCTGCCAGGCGGAGAGGGTGAGGTCTTGGCCGTTCATCGCGCGGGCTCCGTGTTCAGCCAGCCGCCCTCGACGCGCCAATGTCGCCGGCCGATACGTTCGGCTTGTGCCGGATCGTGTGTCACCCACACCCAAGCGCGCCGCTCAGGCGCCTGTGCAAACCAAAGTTGCAAGAGCGCTTCGACCACGCGTGCGGAGGCAGGGTCGAGCGCGGCCGTGGGTTCGTCGAGCAGCAGGACGGTGGGCTCCGTTTGGAGGGTACGGACCAGCGCTGCAATCTGCGCTTCACCGCCGGAGAGATCCCCCGCGTTCTTCTCCAGAAAGCGCGCATCGCGCTCGGAACCTGCGAGCAGGGCGATGGCGGCGTCTCGGTCAAATCCGGTGCTGTGCCGCCGTACGTGCAGTTGGTAGGGCACGTGCAGGTTGTCTTCCACCGTGCCAGGCAGCAGCGCCGGGCGCTGGCGCACGTAAGCAACGTGACAGCGATAGGCGGGAATCGCGCGCGAGCCGATCGCTTGGCCATGCCATGTCACCTGACCGCCGTCGAGCGGGTCGAGCAGCGCCAGCGCGCGCAGCAGCACGCTCTTGCCCGAACCCGACGGCCCGGTAAGCGCAATCTGGTCTCCCGCTTGCACGACGAGTGTGGCAGGTTGCAGCAGCGTGACACCGGAGCGTGCGTCGCGGCGTTGGAGGTGGGTGGCGACCAGCATGGTGGGGCGAGTGTGTTGCGTACGATACGGCATCAATGAGCCGCTTTTATGCATTATGCATATGAGCGGGTGAGGCGGTCCTCCGCCGGAATCGCAGAGGCGCGTCAGCGTGTGCTGTTTTGGCACCGCATGGTGGCGCGATCCGCGTGCCATCCGGGGCCGCCCCTAGGCCGAACGTATCAGGCCGAATGCCTTGGCTCGTGGCTGATGTCGGACGAATCCGACATGGCATTCAGCGGCGGGCGGGTCGCCATTTGCGCACGCCAGGCATAGGATCGAAACGTCACCAGAAGAAGAAATGGAGGGCGCCATGGAGACAAACAAAATGCAAGTTGCTCACCCATGGTGGCAGCCGGGAGTGTTTGCATCGGCGCCGGCGATTTTTCTGTGGATGTGCGCGGAGTTGCCTCCCGATATGCTCGGCGCCATCTTCCATGCGGGCACGTCGCCAGACTCCATCAGGCACGTTGGCGATACGCTGTTCGTGATCGGCTGGACGGCCAGCGGCGCGCTGATGTGGCATGGCCGGCGGCGCATCGTGCCCGACGCTGATGTAACAGCGCAACCCGTCCAAGCCGAGGTGGGCCCAGCTAATCAACCGCACGGGCTCGCTGCCTTGCGCCAGAACATGGCCCGACGCTGGGAACGCGTGCGTCATCCAATTGCACTGCACTGACATTGCGCCGCCACAAACGAGAAAGGCCGGGTTGCTCCGGCCTTTTTGTTGGGCACGCACGCCTCAAGAGGTGCTGCCGGGGATGATCTCGTTCGCGTTGGCGTCAACTGCGGGTGTTGCCACGCCAGCGGGCTTGCCTTGCGCCTCTTGCCATTTTTGATAGCCCCACCAGGCCGCACCGGCCACGAGGCCAACTTTGCCGAGCTTTCGCGTAATACGGCCGATGAACGTGCGACGCAATCCCGCATACGCCAATGACAGCGCGGTCCCCACCAGCGGGTACTCACGCGCAATACCGAGTGTTCGCATCAGGCTGTTCGGCCGTGCCAGCGGACGTATCAGACTGGGGAGCAGCGCACCGAAGCCGCCCAGGCTGAAGGTGCGGCGTGTGGCGCGATGCACGTCGTTGCGGGCCTGTGCGTAGTCGTAGCGCTCCAGTGCGGCGCGCGTGAGCAGCAGTTCCTTGCGCACGCTCAGGGGTAGGCGGGTGTCGGCGCCACGGCGCGATGGCCGCACATGATGTCGTGCACTCGATGCGGGCTCGTTCATGGAGGTGCCGGGCGACGGTGCGTGTTGGGTCGGATCAGTCATCGGCGCAGGATCTCACGGTCTTTGTCGAGTTCGGCCAACGTGGCCTCGAACAGCGGAGGTGCGTTGCGCAGCAGCGAACGCACCTTCCATAGGCACGCGACCGCGCCCAAGGCATACAGCGCGGCCATCACGGCCAGGGACTGCCAGCGATAGGTATCCCAGCACAGGATGACCACCAGCGCCGTCAAGGTCATGATGGACAGGGCAATCAGGCTCACGGCCAGCATGCCCAGAAAGGCGGTGCCGAGCAGTCGTTCTTTTTCTTCAGCCAGTTCGACGCTCGCCAGCTCGAGCCGCGTCTGCAGCATCGAGACGACCGTGCCGGCCAGTTTCTTCAAGGAAGCGAACAGCTTTGGGCTGGTGTCGTCGGTCATGAGGTGTGCAGAGGGTGCGGGGCGAATGGCGTCACTGCCAACGCAGCACGCGCCATGCCCGGAATGGAACCGCCAAAATGCAACTGGCCGATGGCGCGATCCACAGGGCGCGCGCCATCGGCCAGAAAGGGTGCTGCGGATTACTTGCGGTTGAGCAGCAGGCCGATCAGCAGGCCCACGCCGGCTGCCACGCCCACGGCTTGCCACGGATGATCGTGGACGTAGTCATCGGTGGCGCGTGCGGCTGCCTTGCTCTTGTGGACGACCGCGTCTTGCAGGTCCTGCGCCTTTTCCTTGGCTTGGCGGAGCATGCCCATGCCGCGCTCACGCAGTTCAGCGGCTTTTTCGCCGCTGCTGGACGCAGCTTGTTTGAGCAGGGTTTCAGCGTCGGACAGTACAGTCTTCACGTCGGTCATCAGTTTCTCCTTATTGACGGAATCGGCCAGGTTGGGGGAAGTGTTCGTCATGGTCGGGTCCTTGGTATCAGGGGTGGTTCAATCGTCAATATGTCGACGCACTTATTCGCTAGCATATGTGTGGGCGCCGCGAAACTTCAAGCGCTCGCGTCGCGCATGCTGCGATGGATCAAAGGCCTCGGCCATTGTCCGGCAATGTGCGCATGCCTTCCACCATGTCGTCAGCAAATGCCGCGCCTAATGACGAAAAGTGATGTTGTTGTGAATTTATAGTCGTTTTGGTTGGATGGCAATCTGACTATAGTGGTTCCCAATCTGTGTATGGAGGACACGATGTCTCTACGTTTGGGCGATACCGCCCCTGATTTCGAGCAGGACTCAAGCGAAGGCCGCATCAAGTTTCATGAGTGGCTGGGCAATAGCTGGGGTGTACTTTTTTCGCACCCGGCCGATTACACGCCGGTCTGCACCACCGAACTGGGCCTGACCGCCAAGCTCAAGGAAGAATTTGCCAAGCGCAATGTCAAAGCGATCGCATTGTCGGTCGATTCTGTCGAGTCGCACAAAGGCTGGATCAACGATATCAACGAGACGCAGAACACCAGCGTCAACTTTCCGATCATTGCCGATCCGGATCGCAAGGTCTCGCAGTTGTACGACATGATTCATCCGAATGCGAGCGAGACGTTCACCGTGCGTTCGCTGTTCGTGATCGATCCGAACAAGAAGGTCCGCCTGACTATTACTTACCCGGCTTCGACCGGGCGCAATTTCAATGAAGTGCTGCGCGTGATTGATTCGCTGCAGTTGACCGATTATCACAGCGTGGCCACGCCGGGTAACTGGCAGGACGGCGATGACGTTGTCATTGTGCCGTCGCTCAAAGATGAAGAGGTCCTCAAGCAGAAGTTTCCGAAGGGCTACAAGGCGTTGCGCCCATACTTGCGCATGACGCCGCAGCCCAACAAGTAATCGTCTCCTTGGTAGTGTGATTACCGCCCGGCCGTGCGCCGGGCGTTTTTTGCGTTCGTGCAAACGATAGCGTGGCGCCAAAACAAAACCGGCCAGCCCTTGCGGGTCTGGCCGGTTTGTCTTTTACGCAGACGGTTCAGTGTGCGATCAGATCGCCCAGCCGCCCGCGTAGAAGGCCACCAGCGCCCCGGCAATCGCCACGGTACCGATGTTCAGCTTGCGCCATTCGCCGGCCACCAGGCGGCCGATCACCAGTGTGCTGAAGCCGAGCATGATGCCGGTGACGATGTTGCAGGTCAGCACGATAAACACGGCGCAGACCAGGCCAGACAGTGCATCGACCATGTCGTCCATGTGCAGCTTGCTCACGCTGGAGAGCATCAGCAGGCCGACGTACATCAGCGCGGGGGCCGTTGCGTATGACGGCACCAGGCCAGCCAGCGGCGAGAAGAACATCACCGCCAGAAACATCACGCCGACCACCACAGCCGTCAGGCCGGTTTTGCCGCCGGCGGCCACGCCAACCGTCGACTCGATGTAAGCCGCAGCAGGTGCGCCGCCAAAGCATGCCGAGAAGATCGAGCTGATCGAATCGGCCGTCAGAGCGCGGCCACCGTTGATGATGTGGCCCTTGTCGTTGAGCAGGCCGGCCTGACCGGCGACGGCGCGGATCGTGCCGGTCGCATCGAACACGGCGGTCATCACCAGTGCCAGCACGCTCGGCAGCACGGCGGCGGACAGTGCGCCGCGAATGTCCATCGCGCCGATCAGCGATGCATGGCCGGCAGAGGCCAGCGAGGGTAGGGCGAACACGCCTGTGAACTTCACGGCCGGGTCAAAGATCAGGCCCAGGATCGAGATGGCGATGATCACGATCAGGATGCCGCCCGGCACGCGACGACGCTCCATGCCGAAGATGGCAGCCAGACCCAGCACCGACATCATCACAGGGAAGGCAGTGACGTGACCCAGCGCAACGGGCAGGCCCGCGCCGGCGTTCTTGACCACCAGCCCGACGTCGTTGGATGCGATCAGCAGCAGGAACAGGCCGATACCGATGCCCGTGCCGTGCGCCACGCCCGAGGGCAGATTGCGCAGGATCCAAGAGCGCACACCCGTGGCCGAGATGGCGGTGAAGACCACGCCCATCAGAAAGACGGCGCCGAGTGCAACTTCCGGCGACAGCTTTTGCCCCAGCACCAGGCCGAAGGCCATGAACGCAGTAAGCGAAATCGCGCAGCCAATGGCGATCGGAAGCTGTGCCCACAGGCCCATCAGCAGCGAGCCGAAGGCCGTGGTCAGACACACGGCAACGAAGACTGCGCTGGTGTCAAAGCCGGCCTTGCCCAGCATGCCGGGCACGACAAACACGGCATACACCATTGCCATGAACGTGGTGATGCCAGCCACGACCTCGCGCTTTTGCGTGCTGCCGCGTGCAGAAATCTGGAAATAGCGATCAATGGCGCGCGCATCGGCGATGCCAGCGGTGCCAAGTTCCGTCGACGACGGAATGGACTGTTCAGCCATGGTGGGTTTGTCTCCTGGCAGGACTCCGCGCCGGCCGAACTCGGTCGTCCGCGTAAGGTGCCCTGTTCTGGTTTTGATATCGGTGCGGGTGCCCGCGTACGCGCGCTGGCATTCTCCAGACCGTTGTCTCGCGATTGGTTTTGTCGCGTGGCGCTGCAATCTGCGTGTGGACTGCGCGCTCGTTCTATCGGTGTGAGGGTGTGCGGCTGAACAATCCGCCGGCACTTGGACCAAAGCATAGACGCGCGCCTGCGCCCGATTCATGCGGCGTGGCGTATCCCGGTCATTTGCAAATTTGTATATCGCCAGGGGAGGAGAACAACAGTGCCCAGGACGGGCGAGAGATGCGGCGGCAGGCGCACGAGTGTGCACCAAACCGCCGAAAAAACAAAGCGCACTCAGAAGAAAGCCTGAATCCCGGTTTGTGCGCGGCCGAGAATCAGCGCGTGAACATCGTGCGTGCCCTCATAGGTGTTCACCACTTCCAGGTTCACCACGTGGCGGATCACGCCGAACTCATCGGAGATGCCATTGCCGCCAAGCATGTCGCGCGCCATGCGAGCGATATCGAGCGACTTGCCGCACGAGTTGCGCTTCATGATCGAGGTGATCTCCACGGCGGCGGTGCCTTCGTCCTTCATGCGGCCCAAACGCAGGCAGCCCTGCAGGCCCAGCGTGATTTCAGTCTGCATGTCGGCCAGCTTCTTCTGAATGAGCTGGTTGGCGGCGAGCGGGCGACCGAATTGCTTGCGGTCCAGCACGTACTGGCGTGCGATGTGCCAGCAGGCTTCTGCCGCGCCCAGCGCGCCCCATGCGATGCCGTAACGCGCCGAGTTCAGGCACGTGAACGGGCCTTTCAGGCCGCGCACGCCGGGCATCAGGTTCTCTTCCGGCACGAACACTTCGTCCAGCACGATTTCGCCCGTGATAGAGGTGCGCAGACCCACCTTGCCGTGAATCGCCGGTGCCGTCAGGCCCTTCCAACCCTTCTCCAGAATGAAGCCGCGAATCTCATCTTCGCCGTTGTCGTTGGGGAGCTTGGCCCACACCACAAACACATCGGCGATGGGCGAGTTGGTGATCCACATCTTGGCGCCCGACAGCGAGTAGCCGCCGTCAACCTTCTTGGCGCGCGTGATCATCGAGGCCGGGTCGGAGCCGTGGTTCGGCTCGGTCAGACCAAAGCAGCCGATCCACTCGCCGGTGGCCAGCTTGGGCAGGTACTTCTGCTTCTGCGCTTCGCTGCCGAATTCGTAGATCGGCACCATCACCAGCGACGACTGCACGCTCATCATCGAGCGATAGCCCGAATCCACACGCTCCACCTCACGCGCGATCAGACCGTAGCTGACGTAGTTCAGGCCCGGGCCACCGTACTGTTCGGGAATGGTCGGGCCCAGCAGGCCGAGTTCACCCATCTCGCGAAAGATCGATGTATCGGTCTTCTCGTGCCGGAACGACTCCAGCACGCGCGGCATCAGCTTGTCCTGACAGTACGACGCGGCGGCGTCGCGCACCATGCGCTCGTCGTCGGTCAGTTGTTGGTCGAGCAGGAGGGGATCAGCCCAGCTAAAGGCGTTAGGAGCGGCGTTGCGAGCGGTCACAGCAGTAGTCTCCGAGTCTTTGTTGTTCCGATATACGGAACACAGTTTCGAAATTTGAAGCTATCATAGCGCAACCACCGACAATTTCCAGCCGTTTTTTGTCATGAGCACAACACGTCTCCCCGATCCCGAATTCGATACTTCGCCCGCGGAGTCCAGTGACCCGAACTTCGTCACGGCACTCGCACGCGGGCTGGAATTGCTGCGCGCCTTTCGGCCCGGCGATACGTTGCTTGGTAACCAGGAATTTGTGCGCCGCACGGGCTTTCCCAAAGCAACGGTCAGCCGATTGGCGGGCACGCTCGTCTCGCTGGGGTATCTGCGTTACGACGAAGCGCTCGGCAAATATGGGCTCGATGCGGGCGTGCTGGCGCTGGGCTTCGCTTACCTGGCATCGAGCGATGTGATCCAACTCGCGCGGCCGCACATGAGCGCGTTTGCGCAGCGCTTTGGCGTGTCGATCTCGCTGGGCAAGCGTGATCGGCTGGACATGGTCTATCTGGAAACGATCCGCCACGACAGCCCGTCGATGAGCGGATCGTCGGGGTTGGGCGTGGGGTCGCGGCTGTCGCTGCTGTCGAGCTCGATGGGGCGGGCGTATCTGGCTTCGCTGCCGGCGGCGCGGCGTGAGCGCTTGTACGAGGCGCTGCGCACGCAGCAGCCCGCTCAGTGGGCGGCGGAGGGCGCGGCGGCAGACGACGCAGTCAAGGCCGGCGTGCGCGAGGGGTACGCAGTATCGCTACGCGACTGGCATCCGGCCATTCACGCGTGTGCAGTCGCGTTCTTCGCACCGAGCCAGCGCGAGCCGTATGTGGTGAGTTGCAGCGCGCCATACACAGCCGCTGATGCGGAGCGTATTCGTGACGAACTGGCGCCCGCGCTGCGTGAATTTGCCTCGCGGCTCGGCCACGTAGGGCCCCTTTCGTGATCGACCGGAACGTGCTTCGGCGCTACGGGCGGTGCCGCGAACGGTTCGGCCGTTCCCGCCCAATGCCAATGTGGCGCCTGGAATTTCTGTTGTAAGCAGGAAAAAGAGTGGAGGCTGCCTGAGCGAAGCGAGTTTAGCTTCATGGTCACAGGGCTACAGGCCGCTCGGGGTTGGGTGCAAGCGCACCACCAAGGCCCAACCCCAACCCATCAAACAAATCAGCGAACGCGCATCCCAGGCACAGCACCAGAATGCGGCTCAAGGATGTAAAGACCAGGCTGAGCCTTCTCGTCCGCAGCAGAAGCCGCCAACACCATCCCCTCCGACATCCCAAACTTCATCTTTCGCGGCGCAAGGTTCGCAACCATCACGGTCAGCTTGCCCACGAGGTCTTCCGGCGCATATGCCGATTGAATCCCCGAAAACACGTTACGCGTCTTCCCTTCACCCACATCCAAGGTGAGTTGCAGCAGCTTGTTCGACCCTTCCACGCGCTGGCAGGCCACGATTTTTGCGACGCGCAAGTCGATCTTGGCGAAGTCGTCAATGGTGATGGTCTCAGCCATCGGCTCGATGGTGGCAGCACCGTTGGCGGCGGCCACCGGCGCGTCGGCTGTGGCTTGCAGCGACTGACGATTCGCCTCCACCAGCGCATCCACCTGCTTCTTATCCACCCGCGTCATCAGATGTGAATACGGCTGGATCGGCTTGGCCGACGACAGTTGCGTGTCGATGGCGCGCCAGGAGAGCGGCTCCACGTTGAGGAACGCTTCGATGCGCTCGACCGTGGTCGGCAGAATCGGCTTGAGGTACACGGCCAGCAGGCGGAAAGCTTCCAGCGCGATTGAACATGCGGCGTGCAGTTTGTCGCGGTTGGCTTCGTCCTTGGCGAGATCCCACGGTTTTTCAGTATCGACGAAGGCATTCACGGCGTCGGCCAGTTCCATCACGGCACGCAGGGCCTTGCTGTACTCGCGCTTCTCATACAGATCGGCAATCTGCGGAGCGGCCTCGCGCAGTTGCACCATCAGCGGATGGCCCAGCGCCGCATCGCTCACGCGGCCTTCAAAGCGCTTGACCAGGAAGCCCGCCGAGCGGCTCGCGATGTTGACGAACTTGCCGACCAGATCGCTGTTCACCCGGGCGATGAAGTCATCCAGGTTCAGGTCCAGGTCTTCCATCGTCGCGTTCAGCTTGGCGGCGAAGTAGTAGCGCAGCCATTCCGGGTTCAGGCCCGTGTCGATGTAGCTTTGCGCCGTGATGAAGGTGCCGCGCGACTTGCTCATCTTGGCGCCGTCCACGGTCAGGAAGCCGTGCGCGAACACGTTGGTCGGGGTGCGATGGCCCGAGAACTTGAGCATCGCCGGCCAGAAGAGCGTGTGGAAATACAGAATGTCTTTGCCGATGAAGTGGTACTGCTCGGTGGTCGAGTGTTCCGCGATCCACGATTCGAAATCGAGGCCGAGCTTCGCGCACAGGTTCTTGAAGCTGGCGTAGTAGCCGACCGGCGCGTCCAGCCACACGTAGAAATACTTGCCCGGCGCCCCCGGAATTTCGAAGCCGAAGTACGGCGCATCGCGCGAGATATCCCAGTCCGAGAGCTTGGCTTCGCCCTCGTCGCCAAGCCATTCGCGCATCTTGTTCGTGGCTTCCGGCTGCGCCAGATCAGCCACCCATTCGCGCAGGAAAGTCTCGCAGCGCGGGTCCGATAGCTTGAAGAAATAGTGCTCCGACGACTTGCGCACCGGCGTCGCGCCTGACACCACGGAGTACGGGTTCTTCAGGTCGGTCGGCTGGTAGGTTGCACCGCAGACTTCGCACGAATCGCCGTACTGGTCTTTCGCGCCGCACTTCGGGCACTCGCCCTTGATGAAGCGGTCCGGCAGGAACATCTCCTTGACCGGGTCGAAGAACTGCTCGACCTCGCGCACGTCGATCAGGCCGGCTTCCTTGAGCTGCAAGTAGATGCGCTCGGACAACGCCTTGTTTTCGTCGGAATCCGTGCTGTAGTAGTTGTCGAACGAGACCAGGAAGTTGTCGAAATCACGCTTGTGCTCTGTCCAGACGCGTTCGATCAACTGGCGCGGGGTCAATCCTTCCTTTTCGGCGCGCAGCATGACGGGCGTGCCGTGCGTATCGTCGGCGCCCACGTAATAGGTCTCGTGCCCGCGCATGCGCTGAAAGCGCACCCAGATATCGGTCTGGATGTACTCGACCAAGTGACCGATGTGGATCGGCCCGTTGGCATAGGGCAGGGCGGAAGTGACGAGAATGCGGCGTTCGGACATGGGCGGGCCAGAAATGTGCGGGCGGGCCGCAAAGAGGGCGCGGCGCGCGGATAAACGGATATTTTAGCGCGCCCGGCGGCGTTGGGCCGGCTACGGATGAATGCAGGGCACGGCGGCCCCGAACCCATGCGTCACGATGCCGCGCATCGCGTGGCCCCAAAAAAAAGCGCCGGTCAGAGCCGGCGCAGCTTTCCACAACGGAAAAGGAGGAGAAATCAGGTACCGCCCGGGAGGTCAGCCACGCATCGCGAGCCAGCAATGCGCAGCAAGCGGTACCTGTTTTCTATGACAGGGTTAGCCCTGAATTGGTTTCAAATAAATTTCGACGCGGCGATTTTGTGCGCGGCCGGCCTCGGTGGCGTTGTCGGCAACCGGCTGATTCTGGCCGCGGCCTTCGGCGGAAAGGCGGTTGCGGGCGACGCCACGGTCGGTCAGGTAGCTCGCCACGCTTTGGGCGCGCTTTTGCGACAGCGTCATGTTGTAGTTCGGGTTGCCGGTGCTATCTGTGTGGCCGACCACGTTGGCGGCCAACTCCGGATGCTGCGTGAGCGTTTGTGCCACGCTATCCAGCGGGCCGCGGAACGACGGCTTGATCACTGCGCTGTCGGTGTCGAACGAGACCTGGCTCGGAATGTTCAGCTTGAGCGAGCCGTCGGGCTGCTCCGAAATTTGCGTGCCTGTGCCAGCGGTGTCGCCGGCCAGCTTGGACTTGATGGCGCCCCAGTTATAGCCCACGGCTGCGCCAGTGGCCGCACCCAGTGCACCGCCGATGGCAGCGCCCTTGCCGTTGCCGACCAGCGCGCCGATGCCAGCGCCCACGGCCGCGCCAACGCCGGTGCCCATGGCGGTCTGGTTCTGCTGCTCGGTGGCACAGCCGGCGGCCAGCAGGGCGACGAGCGAGACGGAAATAAGCTTGGCTTTCATGATTTCTCCTACGAGTAACAGGATCGGTTCTTGTTTGGTTTGCCGATATCCGGCGCGGCCGAGGGATATTGAGGGGAATCGGACGAATGACGCGCCGGCAAAATACAATAGCAAAACACTAGATAGAGTGGCCAGGGCGCCGCAAAGTTCATGCCGCGCCACCGTTGGCCCGTCCCCCATTCGCGTTAGATTTGTGGAGCAAATGTTGAGCGTAACCATCGAACAGATCACCGAAGCCCTGCGCGGCGTGGTGGATCCCAATACCGGGCGAGACCTCGTCTCGTCCAAATCGGCGCGCAACATCCGGATCGATGGCGGCGAGGTGTCGCTCGACGTGGAGCTCGGCTACCCGGCCAAGAGCCAGTTCGAGCCGATCCGCAAGCTGGTGATCGGCGCGCTGCGCCAAGTGCCGGGTGTCGAAAATGTGAGCGTGCAGGTGTCGATGAAGATCGTCGCGCATGCGGTGCAGCGTGGCGTGCACCTGATGCCGAATGTGAAGAACATCATTGCCGTGGCGTCGGGCAAGGGCGGGGTGGGCAAGTCGACCACCGCCGTGAACCTGGCGCTGGCGCTGGCCGCCGAGGGCGCCAACGTCGGCATTCTGGATGCCGACATCTACGGTCCGAGCCAGCCGATGATGCTCGGCATCCAGGGCCAGCCCGAATCGGCGGACGGCAAGACCATGGAGCCCATGGAGGGCCACGGCCTGCAGGCCAACTCGATCGGCTTCCTGATCGAGCAGGACAACCCGATGGTATGGCGCGGCCCGATGGTCACCTCCGCGCTGGAGCAACTGCTCAAGCAGACCAACTGGCGTGATCTCGACTACCTCATCGTCGATATGCCGCCGGGCACGGGCGATATTCAGCTCACACTGTCGCAGAAGGTGCCCGTGACGGGCGCGGTGATCGTCACCACGCCGCAGGACATCGCGCTGCTCGACGCCAAGAAGGGCCTGAAGATGTTCGAGAAGGTGGGCATCCCCATCATCGGTGTGGTTGAAAACATGGCGGTGTACTGCTGCCCGAACTGCGGCCATACCGAGCACATTTTCGGCGCCGGTGGAGGCGAGAAGATGTGCGCGCAGTACGGCGTGCCGTTCCTGGGCAGCCTGCCGCTGAACCTGTCGATCCGCGAGCAGGCCGATTCGGGCCGCCCGACCGTGGTGGCCGACCCCGACGGCGCGATTGCCGGTGTCTACAAGCAGATCGCGCGCCGCGTTGCCATTGCCGTGGCCGAGAAGGCGAAGGACATGACGAGCAAGTTCCCGTCGATCGTGGTGCAGAACACATAAGCGCACAATCATGGACGCCACCGAGCCGCTGCCCAATCCGAGAGAGGCGGAACGCCCATCCGTACGGATGGCGGTGGTGCTGTGCCGCCGCCCGACGGCCAACCGTTGGCAGCCATTTCAGTGGCGGCTGGAAGCCGTCGTGCCCGATCTTGGCGAATACGGCACCGCGCCGCGCTGCCTCGATCATTCCGACAATGACGAGCGCTGGCTCACGCCCGGCTTCGTCGTCACGCTGTTCCGGGACGAGGCCGAGGGCTACTACCTGAACGTGACCTCTGCGACGCCGTGCTGGTTCGTGCTGTGGCGCCTTGGCGAGGCGGGCACGGCCGACGAGGGCAGGGCGATTCCGCACACGGTTTCGCTCAGCTACAACGAAGCCGGCCGCTGGCTCGACGGCGGCGAGACGGTCGAAAACGTGCCGCTCGATGCCGCTGCGCTGGAATGGCTGCAGGCGTACGTGGCCGAGAACTACCGGCCCGAGCCGAAGAAACGGCGCCGGCCCGAGTCGTTCCTGCCGCCGGAAGACCGCGCGAAGTTTTGAGCGAGACTGCCGTGAGCGACGAAACTTTTCTCTCGCGCTGGTCACGCCGCAAGGCGGCCGAGCGGCGCGGCGAGCCAGAGCCGGAAGCCGCGCCGCCCGCGCCGGCCGTTGTGCCGCAGGCGCCGCTGGCTGGGCCCGCGCCCGAGGTGCCGCCCCCGCTCACGCTGGAAGATGCAGCCAAGCTGACGCCGTCCGATGATTTCGCGCCTTTCGTCGCCCACGGCGTGGACGACATCGTTAAACGCGCCGCGCTCAAGAAGCTTTTCACCGATCCGCACTTCAATGTGATGGACGGGCTTGATACGTACATCGACGACTATTCGCAGCCCGATCCGATTCCGCCCGAGATGCTGCGCGAACTGCGGCACACGGCGGAATTGCGGTTGTTTGCGCCGTTGGACGACGAGGAGGCGGCTCCGCCGACAGGAACCGAACCCGTATCGGAAGCATTGCCCAGTGTGGAGGAGAACGTGCCGGTTGAGCCCACCGAGCCGCCAACGGGCGAGACTTCCGCCCAGGCAACCCCGCATGGCACCCCTAAGCTGCCGTCCGTAGAATAAGAAAGAGCACCGCCCGGTATTGACCGTGCGGCCATGTCCCCACAGCCCGCGCCATGCACGCGGGCGCTCATGCACACATCCATGCCGACGCTGCTTTGCAGTTGCAATCACACCATGCCGCTTGGCACCGAGGCTGCCGACGCGGTGGGCGACGCCGTGCGCGCGTCCGGCGCCGCCATCGACGTGCCTGACCAGATACACCACCTGCTGTGCCGCCGCGAGATCGGCGCCTTCACCCAGGCGCTGGATGGCACGGCAGACGTGATCGTCGCCTGCACGCAGGAGAAGGCATTGTTTGCCGAAGTGGCCGCGCAGCGTGAGGGCGTGACCGCACCGATCCATTTCGTCAACGTGCGCGAAACGGGTGGGTGGTCGGCAGGGGCCAGGCGTGATGCGCGCGGCTTCCACGCCAAGACGGCGGCGCTGCTGGCGGTGGCCGGCTTGCCAGCGCCAGACCCGGTGCCGGTTGTTGACTACCAGTCGGCAGGCAATCTGCTGATCGTCGGGCCTGCTGAACGTACGTTGCCTTGGGCTGAGCGTTTGGCCGGTCAGCTCAGCGTGACGGTGCTCGCCACCGGCCGCGACCGCGCAGCCGGTCCGCTGGCGCCGCCGATGGAGCGCCGGTGGCCTGTCCACGCCGGTGAACTGGCCAAAGTGACGGGTTGGCTCGGCGCGTTCGAGGTGCAGTGGCACAACCGCAATCCGATCGATCTGGACCGCTGCACACGCTGCAACGCGTGCATCGATGTCTGCCCCGAAGACGCCATCGACACGCTCTACCAGATCGACCTGGACCGCTGCCGCGACCACCGCGCCTGCGTGAAAGCATGCGGTGAAGCGATGGCCATCGACTTCGGCCGCGTGGATGCACCCCAGGCGCTGTCTGGTCAGTTCGACCTGATCTTTGATCTGAACGACGCGCCTGCGTTCTCGCAACACCAGCCGCCGCAGGGCTACTTCCACGCCGGTGCCGATGCAGGCCGTCAACTGACGGCATCGCTGGCGTTGCTGCAGTTGGTGGGTGAGTTCGAGAAGCCCAGGTTCTTCCAGTACAAGGACTCAATCTGTGCACACGGACGCAACGGCCAGGTGGGCTGCAATGCTTGCGTGCAGGTGTGCTCCGCGTCGGCGATCTCGTCGCAGTGGAAGGACGGGCGCGGCAGCGTGCACGTCACGCCCCACCTGTGCGTGGGCTGCGGCGCGTGTACGACGGCATGCCCCACCGGTGCCATCACTTATGCGTATCCGAACGCGCCGTATCAGGGGCGCAAGCTTAAGACACTGCTGAACACTTACGCATTGGCGGGCGGGCATGATGCCGTGGTCCTGCTGCACAACGGTGAGCGTGGCCGCACGCTGATTGAGCAATTGGGCCGCGCCGCACGTGTCGGCAAAGCGCAGGGCGTGCCGGTGAATGTGTTGCCGGTTGAGGTCTTCCATGCGGCATCCACGGGTTTGGATCTGTGGCTTGCCGCGTTGGCCTACGGCGCCGCCCGCATCGCCATCCTGTTGACCGAGGATGATGCACCGGAGTACCGCGCGATGCTCACCGAGCAGGTTGTTGCGGCGCAAGCCATGCTGCACGGCCTGGGTGAGCCGGCGGATGCAGCGGGCGTGGTGCTGATCGACGTTGCCAATGCGGCTGGGCTGGATGCACGCTTGAATGGCGCCGATGTGTCTGGCCCGCTGCGCGGTTTCCGTCGTGACATGCCGGGTGCCACCTTTGCTGTGGCGGCGGCCAAGCGCGAAACGCTCGATTTCGCGCTGGATCATCTTGCACGCCACGCCAAGGCCACCGAAGCCGTCATTGCGCTGCCCGCCAGTGCACCGTTTGGCACCATCACCGTGAACCGCGAAAGCTGCACGCTGTGCATGGCCTGCGTGGGCGCATGTCCGTCGCAGGCGCTGCGCGATCAGGCAGAGCGCCCCGTGCTGGCCATGATCGAGCGCAACTGCGTCCAATGCGGCCTGTGCGAAACCACATGCCCCGAAAACGCCATTGCCCTCGTGCCACGCCTGAACCTGTCTGCCGAAGCGCGCCAGCCAGTCACGCTCAACGAGACGCAGCCGTTCCATTGCGTCCGCTGCGGCAAGCCGTTCGGCACGGCACAGATGATCACCACGATGCTGGCCAAGCTCGGCGCGCATCCGGCGTTCTCCGGCGCGGCCGCCGAGCGCCTGAAAATGTGCGGCGATTGCCGTGTGATCGACATGATGGAGCACGGTGAACGCCCCGGCGCCACGCACTGAAGACTGCGCATTGAAGATGACCCCAGCCCCCATGACTGACGCCCAGCCTTTGCAATTCCAGCCCGCCGCCACGCCTGCTGACAGCTCGGAAGATCTTGCTCGCGCCGATCTGTACGGCCTGTTGGCGACGCTGTTTTTCCGCGCGGCGGATGCCGATTTGCTGCAGCGTATCGCCGCCGCGCCGCTGGGCCCGGTGGGCGACGACGATGCCGCTTCCGCCGATGCGCAAGCCGCTGCCAGCAGTGCGCTCACGCAGGCCTGGCGAAGGCTCGTCGCGCGGGCCGGTCAGACAACTGCCGGGCAGGCCGACGACGAATACACTGAACTGTTTATCGGCGTCGGTAAGCCTGAGGTGTTCCTGTACGGCTCGTACTATCAGGCCGGTTTCATGAACGAGAAACCGCTCGTGGTGCTGCGCGACGATCTGCGCCGCTACGGCCTGGAGCGCGCCGAGGGCATCACCGAGACTGAAGACCACCTCGCCACGCTGTGCGAGGTCATGCGTTACCTGATTGCCGGGGACGTCGCCGCCGTTGCCCGCATCGAAGAGCAGCGCGCCTTCTTCCAGCGCCATCTGGCCACGTGGGTCGACACGGCCTGCGATGCTGTATTGCAGCATCCGCGCGCCGCGTTTTATGCCGATGTGGCGGGACTGGCGAAAGCGTTCTTTGACGTGGAACGCCTCGCGCTCGAGCTGGCGTGACCCCGCGCCAGTTGATTGCCTAAGAAATCAGCACGCCGCCAAGAGCCACGCCCCGCCAGCGTCACGGCGGGGTGGTTCAACGCGTGCTGATTAAAAAAATTCATCGGCAAATCGTCAGGAAAACCCGAGGGTGAGGGGTATCAGGCATGGTTTTCCCGCGCCGTTACTCCTAAAATGTGTCGGATATTTCCTATTACATTCGGTCATCGGTTTGAAAAAACCGGGGAGCATCAACATGCCAGGTCCGAACACTGTCCCTCACGCCCGCCCCCAGGCGGATTCCGCTGAATCCGCTCCCACGCGCCGCCGCTTCCTGATGGGCGCCGCCGTGGCCGCCGCCGCCGGCACGGCCGCCACGGCCAGCCATCTGGTGCAAGCGCCCGCCGCCTCTGCCACGCCACAGGCAGATCCGGCCGATGACGGCGCCACCGGCTACCGGCTGAGCGAACACATCCGCAAGTACTACAAGACGACGTGGATCTGAGGCAGCCGCATGCGCGCCGCTTCCGCTCCATCGTTATTGCACGCACCCCACATCCTCAGGTGACCCCATGCTTCTGACCCGCAAACCGGCGGTACAGGACACCAAAGCCGCTCAGGCACACCGCCAGGGCGCTGCGTCGCTTGCCGGCAGTCTGGCGCGCAGCCTTGCGGGCGCGCTGCCGACCATGGACCGTCGCACCTTCCTCAAACGTTCCGGTATTGGTGTTGGCGCGGGGCTGGCAGCCACGCAGCTCACGCTGGTGAAGAAATCGGTGGTGGGCGAGGCCCAGGCTGCTGAAGGCAAGGGTGACATCGTCGTGCGCCGCACGGTGTGCTCGCACTGCTCGGTGGGTTGCTCGGTGGATGCGGTAGTGCAGAACGGCGTGTGGGTGCGCCAGGAGCCGGTGTTCGATTCGCCGATCAATCTGGGCGCGCACTGTGCCAAGGGCGCTGCCCTGCGCGAGCACGGCCACGGCGAATATCGCCTGAAGACGCCGATGAAGCTCGTTGATGGCCGCTACCAGCGCATCAGTTGGGAACAGGCGCTCAACGAGATCGTTGCCAAAATGAACACGATCCGCCAGGAGACGGGGCCGGATTCGTTCTTCTTCGTTGGTTCGTCCAAGCACAGCAACGAGCAGTCGTACCTGCTGCGCAAGTGGGTGTCGTTCTTCGGCACCAACAACTGCGACCACCAGGCGCGCATTTGCCACAGCACCACCGTGGCGGGCGTGGCCAACACGTGGGGCTACGGCGCGATGACCAACTCGTACAACGACATGCAGAACGCCAAGTGCGCGTTGTATATCGGTTCGAACGCGGCAGAGGCGCACCCGGTGTCGATGCTGCATCTGCTGCACGCCAAGGAAACCGGCTGCAAGGTCATCGTGGTCGACCCGCGCTACACGCGCACGGCGGCCAAGTCCGATGAATACGTGCGCATCCGCTCAGGCACCGACATCGCGTTCCTGTTTGGTGTGCTGCACCACATCTTCAAGAACGGCTGGGAAGACAAGCAGTACATCCACGACCGCGTCTACGGCATGGACAAGGTGCGCGAGGAAGTGCTCACCAAGTGGACGCCGGACAAGGTCGAAGAGGTGTGCGGCGTGCCCGAGGCACAGGTGCACAAAGTTGCCGAGATGATGGCGATGAACCGCCCGAGCACGCTGGTGTGGTGCATGGGCCAGACGCAGCACACCATCGGCAACGCCATCGTGCGCGCTTCGTGCATCGTCCAACTCGCGCTGGGCAACATCGGCAAGTCGGGCGGCGGCGCCAACATCTTCCGCGGCCATGATAACGTGCAGGGCGCGACTGACGTGGGCCCCAACCCTGATTCGCTGCCCGGCTACTATGGCCTGGCTGCCGGCGCATGGAAGCATTTCGCCAACGTATGGGGTGTGGACTACGACTGGATCAAGAGCCGCTTTGTCTCGCAGGCGATGATGGAAAAATCCGGCACGACCGTCTCGCGCTGGGCCGATGCGGTGCTTGAGAAAAACGAGCTGATCGACCAGGACAACAACGTCCGCGCGGTGTTCTATTGGGGCCACGCACCCAACTCGCAGACGCGCGGGATGGACATCAAGCGCGCGCTCGACAAGATTGACCTGCTGGTGGTGGTAGACCCATATCCATCGGCCACGGCCGCGATGGCCAACATGCCTGCAGCCGACGGCACGCCGCCCAACCCGAACCGCGCCGTCTACCTGCTGCCGGCCGCCACGCAGTTCGAGACCTCGGGCTCGTGCACCGCATCCAACCGCTCGCTGCAATGGCGCGAGAAGGTGATCGAGCCGCTGTTCGAATCGCAGCCCGATCACGTCATCATGCAGGCCTTTGCAGATCGCCTCGGCTTCGGCAAGGAGCTGTCGAAGAATTACAAAATCACGGAGTACAAGCGCGCTGGCATGACGTGGCGCGAGCCCGAGATCGAATCGATCCTGCGCGAGATCAACGGCAGCAACTGGACCATCGGCTACACCGGCCAATCACCGGAGCGCCTGAAGGCCCACATGCGCAACATGCATCTGTTTGATGTGCGCACGCTGCGTTGCAAAGGCGGCAAAGACCCGGAAACCGGCTACGACCTCACTGGCGATTACTTCGGCCTGCCGTGGCCATGCTATGGCACGCCCGAGTTGAAGCACCCCGGCTCGCCCAACCTGTATGACACCAGCAAGCACGTGATGGACGGCGGCGGCAACTTCCGCGCCAACTTTGGCGTGGAGCGCGATGGCGTCAATCTGCTGGCCGAAGACGGTTCGTTCTCGCTGGGCTCGGAACTGACGACCGGCTACCCCGAGTTCGACCACGTCTTCCTCAAGAAACTCGGCTGGTGGGACGACCTGACCGATGCCGAGAAGAAGGCCGCCGAGGGCAAGAACTGGAAGACCGATCTGTCGGGCGGCATTCAGCGCGTGGCGATGAAGCACGGCTGCCACCCGTTCGGCAACGCCAAGGCGCGCGCCATCGTGTGGAACTTCCCCGATGGCATTCCGCAGCACCGCGAGCCGCTGTATTCCACGCGGCCCGACATGGTCGCCAAGTACCCGACGCACGACGACAAGAAGACCTTCTGGCGCCTGCCCACGCTGTACAAGACGGTGCAGCAGCGCAATATCGAGAACAAGGTCTACGAGAAATTCCCGATCATCCTTACCTCCGGCCGCTTGGTCGAATACGAAGGCGGTGGCGAAGAAACGCGCTCCAACCCGTGGCTGGCTGAGCTGCAGCAGGAGAACTTTGTCGAGATCAACCCCAAGGCCGCGGCCGACCGGGGCATCCGCCACAACGACTTCGTTTGGGTCAAAACGCCGACCGGCGCCCAGATCAAGGTGCGCGCCCTGGTGACCGAGCGCGTGGGTGTTGACCACGCCTTCATCCCGTTCCACTTCTCGGGCTGGTGGCAGGGCAAGGATCTGCTCGACTACTACCCCGAAGGCGCCCACCCGATCGTGCGCGGCGAGGCCGTCAACACGGCCACGACCTATGGCTACGACTCGGTGACGATGATGCAGGAAACGAAAACGACGGTCTGCCAGATCGAGCGTTTTGCATAACGGGGAGCGACCATGGCACGCATGAAATTCATCTGTGACAGCGAGCGCTGCATCGAATGCAACGCTTGCGCCACGGCCTGCAAAAACGAACACGAGGTGCCCTGGGGCGTGAACCGGCGCCGCGTGGTCACCATCAACGACGGCATGATCGGCGCGGAGAAGTCCATCTCTGTGGCGTGCATGCATTGCTCCGATGCGCCGTGCATGGCGGTCTGCCCGGTCGATTGCTTCTATCGCACTGAAGACGGCGTGGTGCTGCACGACAAGGATGTCTGCATCGGCTGCGGCTATTGCTCGTATGCGTGTCCGTTTGGCGCGCCGCAGTTCCCGAGCCAGGGCACGTTTGGCGTGCGCGGCAAGATGGACAAGTGCACGTTCTGCGCGGGCGGCCCTGAGAAGAACGGCAGCGAAGAGGAATTCGAGAAGTACGGCCGCAACCGTCTGGCCGAAGGCAAGCTGCCGCTGTGCGCGGAAATGTGCTCGACCAAGGCGCTGCTGGGCGGCGATGGCGATGTGATTTCCGACATCTTGCGTAACCGTGTGATGAAGCGGGGCAAGGGCGCAGAGTTGTTCGGGTGGGGCACGGCCTATGGTGGCCCGGGCGGTGCGCAGGGCAAGGGTGGCCAGACAGCGCCGGCCACCCCGGCTGCGCCCGCTGCGCCTGCTTCGGCCCCGGGAGCGCAATCATGAGCCCGCACAAACGATCGACCGGCCTGCTGATCGCCCTGGGCGCGGTGATATTGCTGGGTGCCTGCGGTGAACGCCCGCAGATTGCCTTCGCATCGCACCGCAAGGACGATGCACCCGCCTACAAGGGCGCAGAAGGTGATCCGTTCATGGCCAAGAACTGGACGCCCGGCGATCGCACGAGCTGGGAGAACCAGATCCGCGCGCGCGGCCAGTACCAGAACGAGTACAACAAGACGCCGTGACGCCATGACACGTACGAGCGGAGGTTCGTCCATGGGCACTTCCTGGAAACACCTTGTGATGGCGGCGCTGCTCGGCGGCGCGGCCATGCTCGCCAGCGCGCAGCAGCCGGCCAGTGCGCCGGTGCCCAACAACGCGCCTGTCAATCCGGCTGTGCAGCCGGCGCTGCCGTTCTCCAACATCGTCTCGGAGAACGTGTTTGATGTGCAGAAGCGTGACCTCACCAAAGAGGCGCAGGCGCAGACCACGCGGCGCACCACGCAGCCCGGCAACAACGCGCCTGTCTGGCGCGAGGTCAATTCCGATCAGGCGCACTACGCCAGCATCCCCGGTCTGGAAGCGGGCGTACTGATTCAGCGCACCGGGCAGAAATGGCGGCTGTTCCGCAACGGCGTCATCACCGTATGGGGCGGCTGGCTGGTCGTACTCGTGCCGCTGGCCATCCTGGGCGTCTTCCTGTGGAAGGGGCAGATCCGCCTGAAAGAACCGCCGACCGGCCGCAAGATCGAGCGCTTCACACCCACCGAGCGCTATGTGCATTGGACGATGGCGATTTCATTTGTCACGCTGGCGGTGTCGGGCATCGTCATGCTGTGGGGCAAGCATTTCCTGCTGCCGATCCTTGGCCACCAGTTGTTCGGCTGGCTGACGTACGCGCTGAAAAATCTGCACAACCTGATCGGGCCGCTGTTCACGGTCAGCATCATCGTAGCCTTCGTGATGTGGGTGCGAGACAACCTGCCGCGCCGTGGCGACGTGCAATGGCTGCTCAGCCTCGGAGGCATGTTTGCCGGTGAACACGGCGCCGAGGTGCCGTCGCACCGCTTCAACGCCGGCGAAAAACTCTGGTTCTGGGGCGGCCTCGTCGTGTTCGGGCTGGTGCTGTCGGCGTCGGGCTGGATGCTCGATCGCATCGTCCCCGGCGTGGACTACTACCGCAGCACGATGCAACTGGCCGAGGTCATCCACGCCATTGCTGCGGTGGGCATGATCTGCATGTCGCTGGGCCACATCTACATCGGCACGATCGGGATGGAGGGCGCCTACCGTGCCATGCGTGATGGTTATGTCGACGAGGCTTGGGCGAAGGAGCACCACGAGTTTTGGTACGACGACGTCAAGGCCGGCAAGATTCCGGTGCAACGGTCCCGACCGCCCGCGCCGCCCGCACCCAGCGAGCAGCCGGTCAAGTCATGACGCCATCGGCTGTGCCACTGATTCGAGGAGCCTCCCCATGCATGCATTCGCGATGAGCCGCGCCGCAGGTATGGCGCTTGCTACCGCCATCCTGAGCCTGACGAGCGGGCTGGCCGGGGCCAAGTTGCCGGCGCCGACGGAAGAGCAAACGGCACAGGCCACGCTGGCCAAGGCCAAAACGGCCTGGGGTGACAAGGTGGCCGCGTTCCAGACGTGCAAGGCGCAGGACAAGGTGGTGGCGTCCTACCAGGCCGGCGGCAAGGCTGCGCATACGCAGCCGGGCGCGCCATGCGTTGATCCGGGGCCGTTTGTCGCACCCGTGCCACCGGCGCCAGCGCCGGCCGCCAAAGGGTGAACCGTTGTTGCCAATGTTGCGTGTTCACCATCCGGCAGTACAATCGTCCGCTCCCCGAGTGAACCCTGACTGGAGGTGACACATGAAGCAACTCGTGATTGCACTCGCCGCGATCGGCCTGATGGCTGGCTGCGCATCGAACTCAGCGTCGACGGCCAAGGCGGCTGATTCGGCCATGGCGGCCTCGGCCGTGCTGGCGCCCAAGAGCGGCAGCACCGTGCAGGGCAGCGTGAAGCTGGTGCAGCAAGGCGACAATCGGGTTGCCATGGCCGTGGATATTTCTGGCCTGCCGGCCAACGGCATGTTCGGTTTCCACGTGCATGAAAAGGGCGATTGCTCATCGGCAGATGGCATGAGCGCAGGCGGCCACTTCAACCCGACCGGCCAGCAGCACGGTGATCCGCGCCACGGCGCACACCATGCCGGCGATATCCCGATGTTGCAATCTGATGCCAACGGCAAGGCCGTCGGCTCGATCACCCTCACCGGCGTAACGCTCACGCCTGGCCCGACCAGCCTGGTTGGCCACGCGCTGGTCGTCCACTCCGGCAAGGACGACTACATGACCCAGCCCACCGGCAATTCCGGCGGGCGCATCGCCTGCGGCGTGATCGTGGCGAACTGATCGCCTGAACGTGGCGCCTGTCTGCGGATGGGCGCCAGCCGTATGCTCATGCGCACGCTTGCCGTGCGCATTTTTTTTTCGGGCACGCTTGTCGTGCGCATTTCTTTATTGACCTAGATCAATGCCGCTGCGTCCAGAACTGACTAACGCTTCCGTTCCATTGCTCGACGAGGTTGAAGTGCTCGACGAGCTGGGCCGCGCGCGCACCGTCTATATCCCCGGCGAGCGCCCGCTCACGGTCTACCTCGACAAACGCGAACTCGTCACGCTGATGACGCTGGGTGGCGCCCCCGAAGCGCTCGTGCTCGGTTACCTGCGCAACCAGCGCCTGATCGGCAGCGTTGAAGAGATCGCTTGCATCCAGGTCGATTGGGAAACCGAATCCGCTGCCGTCACCACCCGAGCCGGCATTGCAGACCTGGACGAGAAAACCGCCCGCCGCACCGTTACCACCGGCTGCGGGCAAGGCACGGTATTCGGCTCGTTGCTGGACGAGATTGACGCCATCCACCTCCCGCCAGACGCACGCATGACCCAGACCACGCTCTACCGCGTGGTCGACACCATTCGTTTGCAGCAGTCGATCTATAAGCAAGCGGGCTCGGTGCATGGCTGTGCGCTGTTTGATGCGCGGGGCGAACTGCTGCACTTCATTGAAGACGTTGGCCGCCATAACGCTGTGGACGCCATCGCTGGCCGTATGTGGCTGGAAGGCATGAGCGGCGGCGACAAGATCTTTTACACCACCGGCCGCCTGACTTCCGAGATGGTGATCAAGGGCGCGCAGATGGGCATTCCGTTCCTGCTGTCGCGCTCAGGCGTGACGCAAATGGGCCATCAGATGGCCCAGCGGGTCAACCTGACGCTGTTTGCGCGGTGCACCGGGCGACACTTTCTGCTCTACACGGGGCGCGACCGGTTTGTGGCCGAAACGCATTTGGCCGGCATGGTCGGCCCGCGCGGGGAGTTGCCTCAAGCGGCGGAATCCGGTCGCTGATTTGCCCTTGGTTTGGCTGACAAGGCCGGCGCAAGTCATCGGTCGCCACGGGGTTTTCCGCCACAGGTTTGGGAGTACAATCCGCGTTCCAAACTTAGCCCAGGCGCGGGCCAAGCCGCCGACGTGACCAAATGGGGACAGTTTTCGCACCGCGAAGCCTGCCCCCATTTGTTCATCCAAGGCATCCCATGAGCATCAAATCCGACAAGTGGATCCGCCGCATGGCCGAGCAGCACGGCATGATCGAGCCGTTCGAGCCGGGTCAGGTGCGCGAGTCCGAAGGCCGCCGCATCGTCTCCTACGGCACGTCAAGCTATGGCTACGACATCCGCTGCGCCGACGAATTCAAGATCTTCACCAACATCAACAGCACCATCGTCGACCCGAAGAACTTCGACGAGAAGTCGTTTGTCGATTTCAAGGGCGATGTGTGCATCATCCCGCCGAACTCGTTCGCGCTGGCCCGCACGATGGAGTACTTCCGCATTCCGCGCACGGTGCTGACCGTGTGTCTGGGCAAGAGCACGTACGCGCGCTGCGGGATCATCGTCAACGTCACGCCGTTCGAACCCGAGTGGGAAGGCTACGTAACGCTGGAGTTCTCGAACACCACGCCGCTGCCCGCCAAGATCTACGCCGGCGAGGGCTGCGCGCAGGTGCTCTTCTTTGAAAGCGACGAGGAATGCGAGACCTCGTACAAGGATCGTGGTGGCAAGTACCAGGGCCAGCACGGTGTGACGCTGCCCAAGACCTAGTTTTCTCTCCGTTTCCGACCTACGGAGCGGTACCTTTAGCTTCATCCATAAGGAACCACGATGAAATTCCGCTTTCCCGTCATCATCATCGACGAGGACTTCCGCTCCGAGAACATCTCCGGGTCGGGCATTCGCGCGCTGGCGCAGGCCATTGAAGAAGAGGGCATGGAGGTCACGGGCCTCACCAGCTATGGTGATCTGACCTCGTTTGCGCAGCAATCCAGCCGTGCGTCGACCTTCATCGTCTCCATTGACGACGACGAGTTCATCAACCCGGACAATGACAAGCCGGAACCGGAAGCCGTCGAAAACCTGCGCGCCTTCGTGGCCGAAGTGCGCCGCCGCAACGCCGATATCCCTATCTTCCTGTACGGCGAAACGCGCACCTCGCGCCATCTGCCGAACGACGTGCTGCGTGAGCTGCACGGCTTCATCCACATGTTCGAGGACACGCCCGAGTTCGTGGCCCGACACATCATCCGCGAAGCGCGCAACTATCTGGATTCGCTGCCGCCGCCGTTCTTCAAGGCGCTGATCGACTACGCGCAAGACAGCTCGTATTCGTGGCACTGCCCGGGGCATTCGGGCGGCGTGGCGTTTCTGAAGAGCCCGGTGGGCCAGGTGTTCCACCAGTTCTTTGGCGAGAACATGCTGCGCGCTGACGTTTGCAACGCGGTGGAAGAACTCGGCCAACTGCTCGACCACACCGGCCCGGTGGCAGCATCCGAGCGCAACGCCGCACGCATCTTCGGCTCGGACCACATGTTCTTCGTGACCAACGGCACGTCCACGTCGAACAAGATGGTGTGGCACGCCAACGTGGCACCCGGCGACATCGTGGTGGTCGACCGCAACTGCCACAAGTCGAATCTGCACGCGATCATGATGACGGGCGCGATTCCCGTGTTCCTGATGCCGACGCGCAACCACTTCGGCATCATCGGCCCGATTCCGAAGAGCGAGTTCGAGCCGGAGACGATCGCCAAGAAGATCGCCGACCACCCGTTTGCCAGCAAAGCCAAGAACAAGAAGCCGCGCATCCTGACCATTACGCAGGGCACGTACGACGGCGTGCTGTACAACGCCGAGATGATCAAGAACATGCTGTCGACCGAGATCGACACGCTGCACTTTGACGAAGCGTGGCTGCCGCACGCCTCGTTCCACCCGTTCTACGAGGACATGCACGCCATCGGCCACGGCCGCCCGCGCAGCAAGGACGCGCTGGTGTTTGCCACGCAGAGCACGCACAAGCTGCTGGCCGGTTTGTCGCAGGCTTCGCAGATCCTCGTGCAGGATTCCGAGACGCGCAAGCTCGATTCGTATCGCTTTAACGAAGCGTATCTGATGCATACGTCGACGAGCCCGCAGTACTCGATCATTGCCTCGTGCGACGTGGCCGCGGCGATGATGGAAGCGCCGGGCGGCACCGCGCTGGTGGAAGAAAGCATTGCCGAAGCGCTGGACTTCCGCCGCGCCATGCGCAAGGTGGAGCAGGAATACTTTGGCACGAACGGCGGCAATGGGAAGGGCGACGACTGGTGGTTCAAGGTCTGGGGCCCGAACGACCTGTCTGACGAGGGCATCGAAGACCGCGAAGGCTGGATGCTCAAGGCCAACGAGCGCTGGCACGGCTTCGGCAATCTGGCCGAAGACTTCAACCTGCTCGACCCGATCAAGGCCACCATCATCACCCCGGGCCTGGACGTGGACGGCAAGTTCAGCGACTCGGGTATCCCTGCCGCCATCGTCACGCGCTATCTGGCCGAGCACGGCATCATCGTCGAGAAGACCGGGCTGTACTCGTTCTTCATCATGTTCACCATCGGCATCACCAAGGGCCGATGGAACTCGCTGGTGACCGAGCTGCAGCAGTTCAAGGACGACTACGACAACAACCAGCCGCTGTGGCGCGTGCTGCCGGAGTTCGTGCGCCAGTACCCGCAGTACGAGCGCATCGGCCTGCGTGAACTGTGCGACAGCATCCACAGCGTCTATCAGGCCAATGACGTGGCCCGCGTGACGACCGAGATGTATCTGTCAGACATGGAACCGGCGATGATCCCGTCGGACGCCTGGGCCAAGATGGCGCACCGCGAAACCGAACGCGTGGCCATCGACGAGCTGGAGGGCCGCATCACCGCCATCCTGCTGACGCCGTATCCGCCGGGCATTCCGCTGCTGATTCCGGGCGAGCGCTTTAACAAGACGATCGTGCAGTACCTGCAGTTTGCGCGGGAGTTCAACAAGCTGTTCCCCGGGTTTGAGACCGACATTCACGGGCTGGTCGAGGAAGAGGTTGACGGCAGGACGGGGTACTTCGTCGACTGCGTCAGGTAAGTTTCCGCTGCACAAATGCAAAACGCCGCGCGAGAGTATCGTGCGGCGTTTTTCTTTGGGGTTTCTTTAATGGGCGGTGCTACGAGGGGCTCTGATCGACCCAAAACAGTCCTGCGACATCAGAAATTCGTCGCCTGAAACCGGACGATCAGATTTACAAGGCACTAGGTGTCGAAGCTCCCGGCATGAAAGTCATAGAGCCACTTGAACCCCGGGAATCTGTCGAAGTGCATCAGCCTGGGCACGCGGGACAAGCAGTGTCGTTCGGTAGAACTCACAATCCTCGACGGTGCAGTTTGAAAGCACAGTAATCCCGGTGATCAACGTGTTGTCGGGCACCGTGAGGATGTGCCCGATGTCATGGAAACCGCTGCGGACGAATGTGCCACCAAGCAGCACAATGGCACCTGGCCCTACAAACTTGCAGTTCCGAAACTGCTTGTGCTCATGTACCTGCATGCCAGGTAGATGCAAATCAGAGAGGTGAATCACCTCATCGGAAAAATTGGCGCGAAGCGGGTTTATCCGAGTCGACTTAGCCGCTATCGCCGTGGCGATGGACGCCTCTGCCGCAGCTCGTTGCGCTGCCCGGGCAAGATAGATGGTTAGGGCCGTAAGCAGTGCAGCAAGCAAACCAACGCCGAACCCAGCAAGCCAGCCAAGACTATGGAATACCTGGAGCCCCGTAGCCAATACGCCTGCGGTCGTGCCTCCTGCGGCAACGATGAGGAACGTGACGACCTTCCATGCGAACTCCACCGTCCACACTGTTAGCTTGAGCGAGTCGAGAATCTTCTTCATGGGACGCGAATTTCAAAGCCTAACGCCGATATTGGCTAAGTTATTGTGAGCCATGATCGCTCGTCCAGAAAACCCCAATAGCCGGGGGCGCGCGAAAGCGGACGCTCGCGCCTGACCGTTCATGGCCGAACTCGACCACCAATCCCTCTCCCCCTCAAGCGATCACCCACATCGGCAAAAAACCTTTGGGATTCTCCACCAACGGCCGAAGCCTGCAGCCCAGGTCTTGACGGCCCCGCACGCAAACCACCGCCTCAAATCCCACCGCGCAACAACGCGTAACTTGCCCCGGGGCACCAGCAAACGTAGACTCCCCGGGCCGCGCAAAAAAAGCGTGGCCGGGCTTCGAAACCCCGAGCTTAGACTCAACCCGTGACGCCGATCAGGCAGTCGCGCGCCGGCGTTCACCCTTACGGGCGGGCCTCGGCGGGTACGGCTTCGGCCGTGCCGGTTTTTGGTTGAGTCTTCCGGTGTTTCGAGCCCGTCGTGTGCCCGCCCACCCCTCGCGGTGGGCGGTTCTCCCAAACTCACGACGAGGGGAAGACATGGTTCCGCCGGATCACTCTCACTCCGTTCTCACCTTCAACGGCCACCGCGCCGTGCTCCAGCCATCTTCGTGCCGCATCGTTGTTCGCCCCCTCAGCGGAGGCGCGCAGTGATCGAATCCGACGCCAATTACCAAAAAGGCGCCAAGGCCGCGCGCCGGTTCCTGCTGCACAAGCAACGCACATTGGAAGCGGGCCGCACCTTTCGGGCCGAAGTCGTGCGCAAACGGCTGGAAACTCGCGTTCAGGCGCACTCCGATGAATACAAGGCCGGCTTTACCGATGGGCTGGGTGCCTACGTGTTGGCCACGCTCGAAGGCATGCAGGTCGATCTGGAACTTTGGGACATCCTGCGCGAACTGGTGTTTCCGGGCGAGGCGGAGTGAGACATGCCGCAGAACCCGGAAAGCGGGCCGTTGCCCGCATCTGAATCGTCTGTGGGCACCGAGTACCAGCGCGGCATGTTGGCTGGGCGCGAGTTTCTGGTTGCGCTACGAGATAGCACGCTGCGTTACCGGCTGTTCGGGCCGTCGGTGCTGCGTGCGGTGCTGGAGGTGGAAGCGGCCGGTCAGTCCAAGGGCTATCAGGACGGATTCCTGGATGCGATTGGCGCTTACATCTTGCAAACGCTGGCGGGGCAGAAGCTGGATTTGGCGGCTTGGAATCCGCGCAGCGTGGGGCGGGTTGCCAAGCGGTGAGCTGGGTGGTGAAGGCTGGCCGTCGACCCGTGTGTGCACGGTGGCCGCCACAAAGCAAAACGCCGCGCAATGCAATGCGCGGCGTTTTTGTTTGAAGCGTGAGGCGAATTATTCAGCCAATGCAGCGCGCGCAAACGCAATGGCCTGCTTCACCTGCTCCGGCGCAGTCCCGCCAATGTGATTGCGCGAAGCGACCGAGCCTTCCAGCGTCAGTACGGCGTGCACGTCGTCGCCGATGAGGTTGGCCTTGTCGCCCAGGCCGCTGATGTCGCGCAGTTGCGCAACGCTCAAATCCGCCAAGTCGCAACGCAGGTCGTCGCAGGCACGAACGGCGTGGGCCACGGCTTCGTGCGCATCACGGAAGGGCAGGCCACGCTTGACCAGGTAGTCAGCCAAGTCAGTGGCGGTGGCGTAGCCCTGCAGCGCGGCGGCGCGCATGGCGTCAGCCTTGACGGTGATGCCGGTCGCCATATCGGCAAAGATGCGCAGCGTGTCGACCACGGTATCCACGGTGTCGAACAGCGGTTCCTTGTCTTCCTGGTTGTCCTTGTTGTAGGCCAGCGGCTGGCCCTTCATCAGCGTGAGCAGGGCGATCAGATGGCCGTTGACGCGGCCGGTCTTGCCGCGCGCCAGTTCAGGCACGTCGGGGTTCTTCTTCTGCGGCATGATCGAGCTGCCGGTGCAGAAGCGGTCCGCAATGTCGATAAAGCCCACGCGCGGGCTCATCCACAGGACCAGCTCTTCAGAGAAGCGCGAGACGTGCGTCATGACGAGCGCGGCCGCGGCGCAGAATTCGATGGCGAAGTCGCGGTCGGACACGGCATCCAGCGAGTTGCGGCACACACCGTCAAAGCCGAGTTGCTGTGCGACGAATTCGCGGTCGATGGGGTAGCTCGTGCCGGCCAGTGCAGCGGCGCCCAGCGGCAGGCGGTTGACCCGCTTGCGAGCATCGAGCATGCGCTCGGTGTCGCGCGTGAACATCTCGACGTAGGCCAGCAGGTGATGGCCGAACACCACCGGTTGCGCGACCTGCAGGTGCGTGAAGCCCGGGACGATGGTGTTGGTGTGCTGCTCGGCCAAGTCCAGCAATGCGCCGCGCAGGGCCTTGAGCAGACCGACGATGTTGTCGATCTCGCTGCGCAGCCACAGGCGGATGTCGGTGGCGACCTGGTCGTTGCGCGAGCGGCCGGTGTGCAGGCGCTTGCCGGCGTCGCCCGCCATGGCGGTCAGGCGCGCTTCAATGTTCAGGTGCACGTCTTCCAGGTCCAGCTTCCACTCGAACGTGCCGGCTTCAATCTCCTGGCGGATCTGCGTCATGCCTTGTTCGATGGCCGTGCGGTCGGCCTCGGCGATGATGCCCTGCTTGGCGAGCATGGCCGCGTGCGCGAGCGAGCCCTGGATGTCGAAGAGTGCTAAGCGCTTGTCGAAGAACACCGACGCGGTATAGCGCTTGACGAGGTCAGACACCGGCTCGTTAAAGCGGGCGGACCACGCTTCGGCCTTCTTGGCGAGTTGGGAGGTCATGGGCGGACAGCTGGAGGAGGGCGGCCAGCAGAATGCTCGGGCCGCAAATTCAGGAAACCGCGATTATATCGCCCGCTCAGCCCCTCAGCCGCCGGGCTACGGCGTGCTGCCGATCAGTGCGCCCTTGAAGACCACGGGCCCCGTCGGCCCGTCCGGGTTGGGCGAGCCGCCGCGCGGCTCCACGCTGATGGCCAGCGCTGACACTTGCCGCAACGGCTGCGCCACAGTCAGCCGCACGGCACGCTGGTGTCCGATCACCCCAAGTGACTGCGGGTGCTCGCCGGGCGGCAACGCCCAGAGCTGCAAGGCCTGTTCGGTGGTGAGCGGCGTCGCATCCAGCCGCTTGATCGACAGCGTGTTGGTGCGCACATCCCAGGTGACGAGGACGGCCGGCTGGGCCTGCGCATCCTGCAGCACGGCCACCGCGTTGGCGACGGGCACCTCGCGCAACTGCTGCGACAGCCGCAGGTTCAACCCGATTGCCACGGCCGCGAGGCCTGCCGCAACCACTGTGGCACCGCGCCAGAAGCCGGTGCCTTGCCAAAGCCGTTGCCAGAGGCTGTTCTGCGGCGGCGCTGGTTCGCGCCAGCCGAGCTGCACCTCCACCCGGCAGAGGATTTCCGGCAGCGGTGCCGTGGCGGGCTGCAATGCGGGCAGGTCAGCGAGGTAACGCTCCCAGCGCTCGACGGTCGCACGGATATCGTCATGGCGCCGGATCCACTGCTCGAACCGGCGGCGTGCGCCTGCGCGCAACGTGCCGACCGTATATTCGGCGGCCAGCTTGTCGGCAAGATCGGGGTGGCGGCGCGGGTCCATCAGGGCGCTCCGAGGCATTCGCGCAGGCGTTCCAGGCCGCGCCGCATCCAGGATTTGACGGTGCCCAGCGGCAGCGAAAGCGCTTGCGCCAGCTCGTTGTGCGACAAGTCACGCAGATACGCCAGCGTAACGATCTCACGCTGCTTCGGGTCCAGGCGCTTGATGCATTCGGCCAGGGCGCGGGCCTGCTGGCCGGCGAGCGCGATGTCAGCGGGACCGGGGGCGTGGTCGACCAGCGCTTCGGCGCAGGTTTCGTCCAGCGGCACGGATTCCTGCACACGTTCGGCATGCTGCCGGCGCAGGCAATCGAGTGCGCGGTTGCGCACGATGGCGGTCATCCAGGTCATCGGGGCGGCCATGTGCGGGCGGTAATCGCCCGCGTGGCGCCAGATGTTGACGAAGCTTTCTTGCAAGACGTCCTCGGCCCAATCCTTCCTGACCAAGATACGCAGCGCGAGCCCAAACAGTTTCGGGGCACTGCGTGCGTAGAGCGTGCGCAGGGCGTCGCGATCGCCCACACCGATGCGTTGCAGCAGGGCGGCCAACTCTTGCGCACCGGCATTTTGCGGCTGGCCTGTCGCGGCCGCCGACGGTGGGTCGGCGTCTTGCGCGGCGTGGTCTGCGGCGGTGTGCTGGAAGGTGAGCACGTGGGCGGCTTTGTGGAGGGGTCTGCCCAAAGTGTAGGAAGAAACCTGGACCACCGTGGGAATTCACGTGGGCCGCGCGGTGGCTTTTGCGTCCGGTCTGCATCCAGTTGGGTGTGCTCCGCGTATAAGCGGTCAGGCGCTGCGCAAACGCCCGCGATTCGCACCTCCGCATCAAGCGGGTCGCGCTTCGTCCCCACACATGCAAGGAGACCGACGATGGATACGACCAAAGAGATGGATCTGTTCGATGGTGACAACGCACGCATTGATGCGCGCCGCCGCGTGCTGCTGCGTGCGCCGGGGCTGATGGCATTGGGCTCGCTGGCGGCGGTGTCGCTGGGGCAATCGATGCCGGCCTGGGCGCAGACCCAAGCGGGCAGCGTGAAAGACGACATCAACATCCTGAATGTGGCGCTCGGGCTGGAGTACCAGGCCATTGCCGCGTATCAGGTGGGCGCGGAAAGCGGCCTGCTGCAAAAGCCCGTGCTGGCGACGGCGGTGAAATTCCAGGGTCATCACAAGGCGCACGCGGCAGTGCTGGCGGGCACGGTGTCCAAGCTGGGCGGCACGCCAGTCATGGAGAAGACGGTGGCGGAATACAACTTTCCGGTCAGCCAGTTGAAGAACCAGGCCGACGTGCTGCGCTTTGCTGCCGGGCTGGAGAAGGGCGCCACCTCCGCCTACCTGGGCGTGATGCCGAATTTCTACACGCGAGATTTGACCAAGGCTGCCGCCAGCATCCTGGGCGACGAGGCGATGCACTGGGCCGTGCTGCTCTCGGTGCTGGGTGAAGACCCGGTGCCGGTGGCGTTCATCAGTTAAAGGGTTTGTTGGGCCGCCACACCGGTTGCTCGTTACGGTGTGGCGGTTTTTTTGTGCCCGTCGAATGCTTCGACGATGCAATCGAGCAAGGCCCGCACGCGCACCAGTTGCGGGTGGGCCTGGGCGCGGCGGCAGACCAGCTCTGTCATCCCAATGCCCGCCGCCACCGCGCTGGCTGCCTGATTAACCGCTTGTTTTAGCCGCTATTGCGCAAGCCGGCTGCAATCCCGTTGATCGACAGATGGATGCCGCGCCGCACGCGCATGTCGTTGGCCCCAACCTTGTCGCTGCCGGTCTTGCCCGAACGGAAGCGCTTGAGCAGTTCAACCTGCAAGTGGTTCAGCGGGTCGAGGTACGGGAAGCGGTTCTTGATGGAACGCGCCAGCAGTGGGTTGTCGGCCAGCCGCTCAGATTGCCCGGTAATGGACGACAGGATCTGTTCCGTCAACGTGAACTCTGCCGAGATGCGCGAGAACACCGCGTTGCGCAGCTTGCGGTCTTCGCACAATTGCGCGTAGCGCGAGGCCACGTTCAGGTCGGCCTTGGATAGCACCATGTCCATGTTCGACAGCAGGTTCGCAAAGAACGGCCACTGCTTGTGCATGCGCTTGAGTGTGGCCAGGCGCGCGGCCTTGGCTTTTGCGTTGCCGGCGTCATCCAGCCAGCGCTGCACCGCGCTGCCGAAGCCGAACCAGCCCGGCAAAAGCAAGCGGCACTGACCCCACGAGAAGCCCCACGGAATCGCGCGCAGGTCTTCAATGCGGCGATGCTTCTTGTCCATCAGCTTGCGCGAGGCCGGGCGTGAACCGAGGTTCAGGTCGGCAATCTCGGTGATGGGCGTGGTGGCGAAGAAGTAATCCTTGAAGCCAGGGGTTTCATAGACGAGGTTGCGGTATGCGGCAAAGGCGTTGTCCGACAGCGCCTGCATGGCGGCTTCGAACTCTTCCAGGCCCTTCGGGCGGTTGCGCGTGGGCAGCAGCGTGGCTTCCAGCGTGGCCGCAACGATGGTCTCCAGGTTGCGCCGGCCGATCTCGGGGTTGGCGAACTTGCTGGAGATGATCTCGCCCTGCTCGGTCAGGCGGATCTGCCCGTTCACCGTGCCCGGCGGCTGCGACAGGATGGCCTGATAGGTTGGGCCGCCTCCTCGGCCCACCGTGCCGCCGCGGCCGTGGAACAGGCGCAGGCGCACGCCCTTGCGCTCGAACAGTTCCACCAGCGCCAGCTCGGCCTTGTACAGCTCCCAGTTAGAGGTGAGGAAGCCGCCGTCCTTGTTGGAATCCGAATAGCCGAGCATGACCTCCTGCTCGTTGCCCTGCGCGGCCAGCACCGCATCAAAGCCGGGCAGGGCGAGCAGGTCACCCATGATCTCGGGAGCGTTGCGCAAGTCTTCAATGGTTTCAAACAGCGGGATCACCATCACGTCCAGCGCCGCGCTACCGCTGCCATTGGCACCGGTGCGGAACATGCCGGCTTCCTTCTGCAGCAGCATCACTTCCAGCAAGTCGGATAGCGTCTCGGTGTGCGAGATGATGTAGTTGCGCACGATGCGGTTGCCGTAGCGGGCCCGCACCTCGCGCGCGGCGCGGAAGATGTCGATCTCCGACGTGGTCTGTTCGCTGTAGGTGTGGAACGGCAGCGTCAGCACGCGCGGCTGTTGCAGCTCGCGCAGCAGCAGCGTGCGCTTGTCAGCTTCGGATAGCGCGGCGTACGCGCCTTCCACACCGGCCACCTTCAGCAACTCGGCGACGGTCGCTTCATGCACGTCCGACACCTGCCGCAGGTCGATCGACGACAGATGGAAGCCGAACACATCAATCGCACGTGCCAATGAGGCGAGCCGCCCATCGGCCAGCACCTCGCCGTGGTGCGCGGCCAGTGAATCGATGACGATCTGGATGTCGGCGCGCAGCTCTTCCGCATTGTTGTAGGCCGGTGCGGGGCCAACAGCGTGGCGGCCTGCGTCTTCACCGGTCAGCTCACGGCAGGTGGCGGCCAGGCGTGCGTACACGCCGATCAGCGCACGGCGGTACGGCTCGTCCACGCGATGCTCGGAATGATCGGGCGAGCGCTCGGCCAGCGCTTGCAGCTCAGTGCTCACGTCCACCAGCGAGGTCGACATTGACAGCTCGGCGCCGAGCGCGTGAATCTCTTCCAGGTACCAGGCCAGGATCACGCTCGCCTGCTTGCGCGCGGCGTCGCGTAACGTCGTTGCCGTGACAAACGGATTGCCGTCGCGGTCGCCGCCGATCCACGAGCCCATCTGGAAGAAGGGCGGCAGCGGTGCGGGCTCGCCGCGTGCGCCACGACGCGGGAACACGGTGGCCACGTCCTCTTCCAGCTCACGGTACAGCGCGGGAATCTCGCGCAGAAACGTCGTCTGGTAGTACGACAGCGCGTTTTCGATTTCGTCGGCCACCATCAGGCGCGTGGTACGCAGCATGCGCGTCTGCCACAGCTTGGTGACGTGGGCGCGCAGCAGCGCGGTGTTGCGATCACGCTCACGCGTGGTGAGCGGTGCGTCGCGCTCGGCCAGCAGGCGGGCGATTTCGCGTTGCGCATCAAGCGTGCTCTTGCGCTGCACTTCGGTCGGGTGGGCGGTCAGCACCGGCACGATCAGCGCGGTCTCGAAAAAGCGGCGCAGCACGTCGCCTGACAGGCCTTCATCGGCGGCCGACAGCAGCGCGCGCATCAGGCTGCCCGGCTGCGGCGGCGATCCGGCCAGCGCATGCACGCGGCGGCGGCGGTTGTGGTGCTGGTCTTCGGCGATGTTCGCCAGGTGCGAGAAGTAGCTGAACGCGCGCACGACCGACGTGGTCTGGTCGCGCGACAGGGTTTTCAGCAGCCGGTCGAGTTCCTGCTCGGCCTGGCGGTCGCCGTCGCGGCGAAAGCGCACGGCGGTCTGGCGGATGGTTTCAACCGTTTCGAAGACGGTGCCGCCTTCCTGGTCCCGCAGCACATCGCCCAGCAGACGCCCCAGGAAGCGGATGTCTTCCTTCAACGGCTGATCTTTGGCCGCAGCGCTGCCCGACGAGCGCCGGGCGATGGGACCCAACGCGGGGCCAAGTGACGCGCCGTTGGCCTCGGCGGTGCCATTGCCCTTGCCCTTGGTTTTGGTTTTGGTTTTGGCGACTGGCGTGGTTGTCGGCTTTGCTGTGGCCTTGGCGGTTTTGCTGGTCTTGGGCGGCACGGCGGATGCCTTGCGGGCGGGGGTCGCGCGCGAGGAAGCGCGGCGCGCGGCGGGCTGCGTCATGGTGTCTCCTAGATTGGATCGGTAAGGTGCCTGAGCGGCCCTCTTTTCTGCATCATCCCGACGTGATGGGCGGACTGTCGCGAAAAAGCTGCGTGCTACCATTGCCGCATGTCTTCTAACGCCCACCCGACTCCCGTCGAATCCCAGCTTGCAACGACTCCTGCAGCCCAGGCGCCGAGCAAGCTCGTCATTGCCTCGCGCGAAAGCCGGCTTGCCCTCTGGCAGGCCGAACACGTGCGTGCTGCATTGCAAAAATACTATCCCGCGTGCGACGTGTCCATCCTTGGAATGACCACGCGCGGCGACCAGATTCTCGATCGCTCCCTCGCCAAGGTGGGCGGCAAAGGTTTGTTCGTGAAGGAACTGGAGGTCGCGCTGGCCGAGGGCCGGGCCGATCTGGCCGTCCATTCGCTCAAGGACGTGCCGATGGAGCTGCCGGACGGCTTTGCGCTGTCGACCATCCTCGAGCGCGAAGACCCTCGCGACGCCTTTGTTTCCAACGACTACGCCGATCTGGCCTCGCTGCCGGCCGGCGCCGTGGTGGGTACGTCCAGCCTGCGCCGTGAGGCTTCGCTGCGTGCGCGGTTCCCGCATCTGGTCATCCAGCCGCTGCGCGGTAACCTCGATACGCGCCTGGGCAAGCTTGACCGGGGCGACTACGCTGCGATCATCCTGGCCGCTGCCGGGCTCAAGCGATTGGGGTTGGCCCAACGCATTCGCAGCACAATCGCGCCAGAAGAATCGTTGCCCGCTGCGGGGCAGGGCGCGCTCGGTATCGAAATCCGCGCCGATCGCGCAGATGTGCAGGCCTGCCTCGCGCCACTGCATGATCAACCGACGGCGCTGGCCGTGACTGCCGAGCGCGCTGTCTCGCGCATCCTCGGCGGGTCTTGCCAGGTGCCGCTGGCCTCGTTCGCGCAGTGGTCGGACGCCGGTACGCTGCGCCTGCGCGCTTTCGTTGCCTCGCAAGACGGCACCCGCAAACTTGCCGTCGATGGCGAAGCCACACCGTCCACGCTGGCCGAAGCCGATGCACTGGGCGTGCGCGTTGCCCAGCAGATGCTGGCAGGTGGCGCGCGCGACATCCTCGCCATGCTGGGCGCTGACGCCCCGCCCGCCACCTAATCCCCACGGCACGCCATGGACGATCACTTGCCACTGTCATCGCCCGCGTCCAGCGCGCCTGCCGCATCCCCGCCCCTGGTGGTGGTCACGCGTCCGCGCGCGCAGGCGCCCATGCTGGTGGCGGCGCTTGAGCGCCACGGTCTGCGCACGCACCAGTTTCCGCTGCTCGACATTGCGCCGACGCCGAATCTCAGTGACCTGCGCGCCGCGCTGGGCGATCCGTCGCGCTATGCGCTGGTCGTGTTCGTCAGCCCGAATGCTGTGCAGCAGGCGTTTGCCGCCATGCCCGAAGGGTTCCGCTGGCCGCAGGAAGTGCCGGTGGCCGTGGTGGGCCCCGCAAGCGCTCAGGCGCTGGCTACGCACGGTGTCGCGCCGCCCGCGCATCGCGTGATCAAGCCCGACACGCACGCTGACGACGCACGCCAGGATTCCGAAGCGCTGTACGCACGGCTGGATGTGCCGTCGCTGCGTGGCCGTGAAGTGCTGATCGTGCGCGGCAACGGTGGCCGTGAATGGCTGGCCGATCAACTGCGCGAGGCCGGTGCATCGGTCCGCACGGTGGAGGCCTATCGCCGCAGCGTGCCCGTGCCCGACGCTGCTGCATGGCTGGCGCTGCGTGCCGTGCTTTCTTCTCGCCATGCCTGGACGCTTACCAGCTCCGAGGCCGTTCGCAATCTCGATGAACTGGCTCGTGCCAATCTGTCGCCCGCTGATCTCGACATACTGCATGGGGCGCCGTCCTTTGCTTCGCACGCCCGCATCGTCGAACAGGCCAAGTCGCTGGGTTTTCGCGACGTGACGCTGACCGGTGCCGGCGATGACCAACTGCTCGCCAGCGTGCTGGCCTGGGCAGGCCCCGTGCCAGCGCCAACGCCGGTACCGGCGGCACCTGCTGCGGCGTCGGCTGAATCGAATATTTCTCCTTCTTCTTCCACCGTGACGCAGACTCCCGTTCCCTCGTCCGCCCCCGCTTCTGCTTCGGCTTCCGCTGCATCCGCTGCATCCGCTGCATCAGAGGTGGGCAAGCCGAGCCCGGCGCCCGCGCCTGCTGCCTTTTCCCCCAGCATGACCGTGAACCACGCGCCGCGCCGTGGCGGCTGGTTGATCTGGGTGGTGCTCGTCGTTGTGGTGGCTGCCGTGGCAGCGCTGCAGGTACGCAACGAACGCCTTGCGCGCGATATCCGTCAGCGCGCGCAGCTGAACGAAGCCCTGGCGCAGGAGATGCGCGTGCTTTCGCGCGCTGACCAGGACGCCGTCGCCCAGTTGCAGCAGAAGTTCGGCGCACTGGATGCCCGCACCGTTGAAACGCGCGATCGTCAGACCACGCTGGAGCAGGCCAATCAAGACCTCCTGCGCAACCGCGACGACTGGCAGCGCGCCGAGATCCAGCGCTCGCTGGAGGTGGCCGCCGAACAACTGCAATTGACCGGTAACGTGCCCGGCGCGCTGGCTGCGCTGCAAACCGTTGACGCCCGCCTGGCCACGCTCGACAAGCCGCAGTTCAATGCCGTGCGCCGTGCGGTTTCGCGCGACATGGCCAAACTCAAGGCAATGCCGTCGTTTGATCTGGCAGGCGCTGCGCTGCGTCTGGATGACGCCATCAACGCGGTCGATACGCTGCCGCTCATCTCGTCGGCTCAGCCGCTGGATGCAGAACAGGCCGCGCAGGCGCCGCATGCAGCTGCCAAATCGACAAAGAACGCCAAGGCGCATGCCGGCGCATCGGAGCCAGCCGCGTCGGTGCCCGCAAACCCGGGGTGGTCGGCTGGGGTGCGCGCGTGGTGGGGCCGCTTGTGGAACGACGTGCGTAGCGAGCTCGGCCAGATCGTGCAGGTGCGCCGCGTTGACCAGACCGAGGCACTGCTGCTGTCTTCCGATCAAGCCTGGTTCTTGCGTGAAAACCTCAAGCTGCGCTTGATGAACGCGCGTCTGGCGCTGCTCTCGCGCAACGACGCCGTGTTTCACGCAGACCTGGGCCGCGCCGATACGCTGCTCGCGCGCTACTTCGACACGCAGTCTTCGCGCGTGAGCACGGTGCAGAATCAGCTGGCGCAAGTGCGCACGATGGTTGGCACGCTGCAGGTGCCGACGCTGGCTGACAGCCTTGCCGCCGTGCGCGGTTCGGGCAAGGAGTGAGCATGCGCTGGGTATTCTGGGTTGCGCTGCTGTTTGCCGCCGCCGTCGGGCTGGCGCTGTTTACCGAACTCAACCTGAGCAACGTTGTGCTGTTCTACCCGCCGTACCGGGTGGAGATGTCGCTCAATTTCGTGCTGGCGGCGCTACTGGTGACGTTCGTGGCGCTGCATCTGGTGATGCGCCTGTTCCACCATGTGGCGGGCATGCCCGCACGTGCGGCGGCGTATCGCGAGCGCAACCGTATCCTGAAGGCATCGGCAGCGCTGCGTGAGGCGATGGAAAGCCTGTTTGCCGGTCGTTTCGGTCATGCCGAGCGCCAGGCGCGTGAAGCACAAGCTTGGGAAGTGCAGCGCGAAACCGCGGCGCTCATCGGCGCCCGTGCTGCGCACCGCATGCAGGAGACGGAACGCCGCGACGCGTGGATGGCTGAAGTCGCCTCACCCGATCGCGAGCAAGCCAAGCTGGTGTCGATGGCCGAACTGCTGGTTGACGCGCGTGATGCGGAAGGCGCGCTGGAGAAGATCGCGCAATTGCAATCGCAGGGCTCACGCCAGATTCAGGCACAACGCATCGCCCTGCGCGCGCACCAGCATTTGAAGAACTGGGGCGAAGTGCTGCGCCTCACGCGCGCGCTGGAAAAGCGCAACGCCATCCATGCAGTGCTGGCGGCACGTCTTAAACAGATGGCGTGCGAAACGCTGCTGGCCGAGCGCCGCCACGACGCCGATGCGCTGAACGGTTTCTGGCGTGAACTGACCACCGAAGAGCGCCGCTCGCCGCGCATTGCGTCTCAGGCGGCGCTGTACTTCGCAAAGCTTGGCCGCACCGATGATGCCAAGCGCATCGTCGAAGACGGCTTGAAGACCCACTGGGATGGCCGCCTGATCCGCCGCTATGCCGATTGCGCCGTGCCCGGCAAGGCGCTGCCGCTGATCCAGCAAGCAGAGAAATGGCTCGCCCAGCATCCAGTGGATGCCGACTTGTTTTACACGCTCGGCATGCTGTGCTTTAAGGAGCAACTCTGGGGCAAGGCGCAGTCGAACCTCGAGTCTGCGTTGAAGTATGCAGACGCTGATCACTCCGGCAATCTGCGCGCCCATGCGCATCTGGCGCTGGCACAGATGTATGAGCAGACCGAACGCATGGAAGAGGCCCAGCGCCACTACCGGCAGAGTGCGCTGTTGGCGGTCAAGTAAATCGGAGTCAAGTAAATCGGATAGAGCGCCGCGCTAGTCGTGGCGCTTTTTCTTGCCCGTGAGCATCGCAAGGATGAGGTTGTTCTTGTGCAGCAGGCTCATGACAATCGCTGCGCTGATATGCACAGCCACCAGCGCGGCCAATGTGTACGCCAGCCAGGCGTGCAGATCTCGCGGCCAGTCCTCACCCCAGAGCCCATCAAGCCGCGATAGCCAGCCCGTCACGGCCAGCGCGACGATCAGCGCCCACATGGCGAGCATGCCCAGCGCACCGATTGGGTTGTGGCTCGCAAACTTCATCGGTGTGCCTGCCCGCAGCGACGTGGCATAGCGGCGCAGGATCGACAGGCGCGGCCACCACGTGGCAAAGCGCGCGTTCACGCCTCCCACCACGCCCCACGCTAACCGCAGTGCAACCAATGCGGCAGCTACATAGCCCAGGTTGCGGTGCAGGGGGCCGCCGGAATCTTCAAACAAGTCCCACAGCACCAGCGCCGCCACGCTCCAATGCGTGATGCGAACAACGCGGTCCCACACCGGCACGCATGTTGGCGACTCTGGTGCCACTGATTTACTTCTCGATCTCGGATTTCACGACTTCCAGCGTTTTGGTGTCGTAGTAGATCTCGGCCTTTTTGCCGTCTTTGTTGGTGCCGTAGATCTCATAGCAGTTGCCATCCACCTTGAACTTCTTGATGGAATAGCCCTCCGCTTTGATCTTGGCCTGGGCTTCTGCCTCGGGCATCCATTCGTTCTTCGGGTGCTTGGCGCATTTGGCGCCGGCAAACGCGCTCGTGGAGCAGGCGATGGCCAGGGCGGCGACGGTGATCTTCAGCATGCGGTCTCCTTGTGCGTGACGGTTCGAGGAGAGGGCAGGCTAGAGTAAATAAGAATGAGTCGCAATATGGGAATTCGACAGAAACCGGTTGGCCGTAATGCAACGGAAAGGAATGGGAGCGTGCCGGAAAAGCGGAGGGAAGGCGCCACCGCGCGCAACGGTGGCGCAAGTCCGGGGCGGTCTTACTTGTTCACCATCCGCGCAGGCACGGAAAGCGTGAGGATCGCGCCCAGCACCATCGACGCGGCCAGCATGTACATGCCGGAATCGGTGCTTTTGGTGGCGTCTTTCAGCCAGCCGACGGCGTAGGGGCTCAGGAAACCCGCCAGGTTGCCCAGCGAGTTGATCAGCGCAATGCCGGCGGCGGCGCCAGTGCCGGCCAGGAAGGCGGTCGGCAGGCTCCAGAACAGCGGCAGCGTGACCATGATGCCCATCGTGCCGAGTGTGAGCGCGGCCATGGCCAGTGTGGTGTTGGTGTGCCACACGGCCGAGAGCACCAGCCCCACCGCGCCCGCGACGGCGGGAATGGCGATGTGCCAGCGGCGCTCACACGTGCGGTCGGAGCTGCGGGCGACCAGAATCATGGCGAGCACCGCCGCGCCATACGGAATCGCCGTCAGCAAGCCCACTGACAATGGATCGGCCACGCCCGTCTGCTTGATCAGCGTCGGCAGCCAGAAGCTCACACCGTACAGGCCCATCACGAAGGTGAAGTAGATCAGGCTCATCAGCCACACGCGCGGGCTGGCCATCACGGTGCTGATGGGCGGGTCTTCCTTGTCGGCGTCTTCTGCTGCCACGTTGCGGGCGAGCAGGGCTTTCTCATCGCCGGTGAGCCACTTGGCGTGGCTGATGCGGTCATCCAGATAGAGCAGCACGACGATGCCGATGATGACCGACGGGATGCCCTCGATCAGGAACATCCACTGCCAGCCGGCCAGGCCATAGACACCGGCGAAGCTCTTCAGCGCCCAGCCCGAGAGCGGCCCGCCGATCACCCCCGAAAGCGCCACCGCCGTCATGAAGAACGTGGTGGTGCGCCCGCGCCGCTGTGCCGGATACCAGTAGGTGAGATACAGGATGATGCCGGGGAAGAAACCGGCCTCGGCCAGCCCCAGCAGGAAACGCATCACATAGAACATGGACGGCGTGGTCACGAACATCATGGCTGCCGAGATGATGCCCCACGAGATCATGATCCGCGCGATCCAGATGCGCGCGCCCACGCGGTGCAGGATCACGTTGCTCGGCACCTCAAAGAGGAAGTAGCCGATGAAGAAGATGCCCGCGCCCAGGCCGTAGATGGTTTCGCTGAACTTGAGGTCGTTGAGCATCTGCAACTTGGCAAAGCCCACGTTGACGCGGTCGAGATATGCGACCACGTAGCACAACAGCAGAAACGGAACCAGACGCCACGTCACCTTGCGGTAGGTGGCTTCTTCGAAATCACTTGCGGATTGCGGCAGCGTGCTCGCGCTACCCAGCGGTGGGGTGTTGGTGGCCATCGGGTCTCCTGTCTTGTCGTGGAATCAGACCGATTGCATTGCGTCGCAGCGCTTTCTTGTCCCTGGTCGGCGCCGCCACATCGGTCCATCAGAACCGCCACCGCATTCTGCGCCCTCTCGCGCGGCATCGCCAAGCCGCCCGGCGGCAGGGTCTGCACTGATGCCTACACGCAGCGCCCGCCGTCCACCTCCAGGCACGCGCCGGTGATGAACTCGGCTTCGTCCGACGCCAGATACAGGCACGCATTGGCCACATCCTGCGGCGTGGACAGCCGCCCCATCGGGATCGTCGCCAGAAAGCGCGCGCGGTTCTCGGGCGTATCGGGCATGCCCATGAACTGCTCGATGAGGCCCGTGGCGCCCATCACCGGGTTGACGCAGTTCACGCGGATCTTGTCGGGGCCAAGCTCCGCCGCCATCGCTTTGCTGGCCGTGATGACGGCCCCCTTGCTGGCGTTGTACCAAACGAGTCCCGGCCGCGGCCGGATCCCGGCGGTGGACGCCACGTTGACGAACACGCCGCCGCCGCGCTCGCGGAAGTGCGGCACCATGTGGCGCGCAGTCCAGTAGATGCTCTTTACGTTGACGGCCATCACACGGTCGAACTCGTCTTCCGTGATCTGCAGGATCGGCTTGTTCTTGTGCGTGGTGCCCGCGTTGTTGATGACGATGTGAAGATCGCCATAGCGCGCAAGCGTGGCGCCCAGCAGCTTGGCGACGGAATCGCCGTTCGAGACGTCGGCCTGCACGAAATGCGCATCGCCACCGGCCACACGAATGGCGCTGGCCACGCGCTCGCCCGCCTCCGCATTCAGGTCGTTGACGATGACGCGCGCGCCTTCGCGGGCAAAGGTGTTGGCGATGCCCTCGCCGAAACCCGAACCCGCGCCTGTGACGATGGCGATTTTTCCGGCAAGCCGCATGGTTGTCTCCTCGTGTGGCGTGGGTTGTTTTAGCCGTGACGGATAGCGATGGTCTTGAGCGTGGTGAAGCCGTACAGCGCTTCAAAGCCCTTCTCGCGCCCGTGGCCCGATTGGCCCGTGCCGCCGAAGGGCAACTCTACGCCGCCGCCTGCGCCGTAGTTGTTGACGAAGACCTGGCCGGCCTTGAGTTTGCGCGCCAGGCGCATCTGTCGGCCGCCGTCATGCGTCCACACACCGGCCACCAAGCCGTACGGCGTGCCGTTGGCCAGCGCCAGCGCCTCGGCCTCCGTGTCGAACGGCATGGCCGCCAGCAGCGGGCCGAACACCTCTTGTTGTGCCAGGCGGTGCGTGTGCGGCACGTCGCGCAGCAGCATTGGCGCCTGGTAGTAGCCCGTCTCGGGCGCTTCGGGCACCACCTGGCCTTGCGCCATCACCGGGATATTGGCGTGCTGGGCGTCAGACACGAAATCCCACACGCGCTGTTGTTGCTTGGGGTTGATCAGGGGCCCGCAATCCAGGTCCAGCGACGACGGGCCCACCTTGATCGATTCGAACACCGTGGCCAACCGGTCCAGCATCGCCTCGTACACGCTGCGCTCGATCAGCACGCGGCTGCCGGCCGAGCACGTCTGCCCGGCATTCTGAATGATGCCGTTCACCACGGCGGGAATGGCTGCCTCCAGATCGGCATCGGCAAACACGATCTGTGGAGATTTGCCGCCCAGTTCCAGCGTGACGGGCACGTGGTTTTCCGCCGCCGCCCGCACAATGACCTTGCCTGTTTCCGGCGATCCCGTGAATGACACATGGTTGATGCCCGGATGTGCCACCAGTGCCGCGCCTGCCTCGTGGCCGTAGCCGGTCACGATGTTGAGTGCGCCATCGGGCAGGCCGGCCTCGGCGGCCAGCTCGGCTACGCGCAGGACCGACAGGCAGGCGTCTTCTGCCGGCTTGACCACGCACGCGTTGCCTGCGGCCAATGCGGCGCCGACGCTGCGCCCGAAGATCTGCATCGGGTAGTTCCAGGGGATGATGTGCGCCGTCACGCCATGCGGCTCGCGCACGGTCAGCACAGTGGTATCCGCCGGATAGGGGATGGTCTGCCCATGCAGTTTGTCGGCCGCGCCGGCGTAGAACTCGAAGTAGCGGGCGATGGCGCGGGCATCGGCGCGCGCTTGGCGTATCGGCTTGCCGGTGTCGCGGGCTTCCAGGCGGGCGAGTTCTTCTTCGTGATCGGCCAGACGCAGGGCCACGCGCATGAGCAGCCGGCCACGCTCGGCCGGGCTGAGCTGGCCCCAGACGCCCTCAAAGGCACGCCGCGCGGCATGCACGGCCACGCTGATGTCGGTGGCATTGCCGCGCGCGATCTCGGCAAAGGGCTGGCCGTCAGACGGGTCGAACACCTTGATGCGCATCCCGGAATCGGGTGACATCAGACGGTTGGCGATGAAGTGCTGGGCATGCATGCGGGGTTCCTGCAAAAGATCGGCAACGCGCGATTTTCGCACGGGTGGGCCGGGGCTGCCGGGTGTCGGAGCTATAATGCCCGCCGACAGTTTTCACGCTTCTTTTCAACCATTTGCGTCGTTTTCGCGCATTCCGGAGCATTTCCATGAGCTTTAACAACGTCTCCCCGGGCAAGGACATTCCCAACGACTTCAACGTCATCATCGAGATTCCGGCGCAAAGCGACCCGGTCAAGTACGAAGCCGACAAGGAAACCGGCATGCTGTTCGTGGACCGCTTCGTTGGCACCGGCATGCGCTATCCGGCCAATTACGGTTTCATCCCGCAGACGCTGTCGGGCGACGGTGACCCGGTGGACGTGCTGGTCGTCACCCCGTTCCCGCTCATCCACGGCTGCGTGGTGCGCTGCCGTGCCCTGGGCATGCTCAAGATGACGGACGAATCCGGCGTGGACGCCAAGCTGGTTGCCGTGCCTGTCAACAAGCTGAGCCCGGCCACGGCCCACATGACCGATCTGTCGGACATCGGCCAGAACCTGCTGGACCAGATCAAGCACTTCTTCGAGCACTACAAGGCGCTGGAAGCCGGCAAGTGGGTCAAGGTCGAGGGCTGGGGCGGCATTGAAGAAGCCCACAAGGAAATCGCCGACGGCGTTGCCAACTATAGGAAGTAAGGTATTTCAGGATTTCGCTGTACGGCGTGTCTGACAAATCCCGGCCTCTGGGTGGAGCGCCGGGATTTTTTCTTCGTGATGCGGCAATCAGCGCAATGCACTGAGATTCGCTGATGCCCGTCAGATCGCCATCTGCGGCTGGCAATGGTTATGTATGCGTTTTCTGATAGGATTCGCAGATTGTGCATGCTTACCGCTCGGTAGTTCTGCTACACAGAGATTTAAGAAACGCTCATTTGCCCACCGGAAACGGCGCCTCTAGACTCCCCCTCAAGTTTGACTCCAACCCTTGGTACTGCGATGTTGAACAAGACCGTTGTCGTTCCCGTGCTTTCCGCCGTGGCCATGGCCGCATTTACCGTGTGGGCGTTGCTGGTGGGGCCGCCGGATGCAGCCCACGCTGGCGAGCGTGCTGCCGCATCGGCCTCCATGGCCGTTGATTCAAACGCAGCACACTGTGTGATCGCCCAGCAGAAGTCTGCCGCACAATAAGCTTGATCTTCGCGTCCGCCGTTCGTGCGGACGCTGCCTTTGCTGCTTCTGCTGTTTTCTGCTGTTTCCTGCCGCTAGTCCGATTCCAGCCGCTGCCTGAACGGCGAGCGGTCTGTCAGTTCGTCCAGATACGCTTCCATGCCGGCCGTTTCGCGGTCGAGAAACCTGCCCACCGCATCGGCAAAGGCCGGATGTGCCAGCCAGTGCGCCGACAGTGTCGTCACGGGCTCGAAGCCGCGCGCCATTTTGTGCTCGCCTTGGGCGCCGCCCTCGAAAGTGCGGATGCCATGTTCGATGCAATACGCCAGTGGCTGGTAATACGCCGTCTCGAAATGCAGGCATGGGTGATGCTCGACCGCGCCCCAGTAACGGCCGTACATGACGGAAGCCTCGGGCCGCGGGTCGATCACCAGCAGCGCGCTGGCGATGTCGTTGCCGTCGCGCGAGGCGATCACCAGCAGCAGGTTCTCCGGCATTGTCTGGCCGATCTGGCGGAAGAACTCCAGGTTCAGATATGGCGACGAGTGATGCTCGCGATAGGTGGTGCGGTAGCAGCGGTGGAAGAAGCGCCAGTCGGCATCGTTAGCGGCTGCGCCTGGCACATGACGGAAGGTGATGCCGGCGTCGTGCACGCGGCGGCGCTCGGCGCGGATGTTCTTGCGCTTCTTCTGTTCCAGCGCGGCCAGAAAATCGTCGAAGCCCGCAAAGCCCGGATTGCACCAATGGAACTGCACCCCTTGCCGCAGCAGCATGCCGGCGGCGCGCAGTTGCTCGGCCTCGTCGGCGGTGGGAAAGAGCACATGCAATGACGACAACCCGCTCTGCTGCGCAACGGCCAGCAGCGTGTCGACCAGCGCCGCGCGTGCAACCGCATCCCGCGCCAGCAGCCGCGCGCCCTGCACCGGCGTAAAAGGCACCGCTGACAGCCATTTCGGGTAGTACTCCAGCCCATGCTGGGCATACGCATTGGCCCACGCCCAGTCGAAGACGTATTCGCCGTAGGAATGGCCCTTCACGTACAGCGGAGTTGCCGCGACAAGCACGTCGCCATCGGCACCGTCTTCCCACAGCGTCAGGTATTGCGGTGACCAGCCGGTGTCGGGCGATGCGCTGCCGCTCTCATGCAGGGCATGCAGGAAATCGAAGCGCAGAAAAGGCGTTGCCTCGGGCTGAAGGGCGAGCAGAGCATCCCACGCATCGCGGCCGATGTCGCGCAGATCGGTCACAAGTCGCGTGCGATAATTGGTCAATTCGTGTCGCGAACCAGTGCGCACTGGAGGCTCGGGAACAAGAGGGCGAGAGGTCATGCTGCCGATTCTAATTCCAGCTTCGCGTGCCGCGCTTGCAATCCACATTGCCCCCATGACCGTCTCTGTCGCTCTCGCCCAGATCAACTGCACCGTCGGCGATTTCGCCGGCAATGCTGCCCGCATCGTCGCCGCTGCGCGCGAAGCGCACCAGGCCGGTGCGCGCATTCTCCTCACGCCGGAACTGTCGCTCACGGGTTATCCGCCCGAAGACCTGCTGCTGCGCCCGGCCTTCATTGACGCCAGCACCCGCGCGCTCGACGCGCTCATCGCCGAGTTGGCGGCCTTCCCGGGTTTGCACGTGCTGATCGGGCACCCGCAAGTTTCGCTGGAAGCCCCGGCGCCTGGCGTGTTGCCCAAGCCTGCCAACAGCGCCACCGTGGCCGTAGACGGCCGCGTGGTCGGCCGCTACAACAAGCTCGAACTGCCCAATAACGAAGTCTTCGACGAGAAACGCTACTTCCAGCCCGGCACCGAGCCCTTCGTGTTCGAGGTGGACGGCACGCGCTTCGGCATCATCATCTGCGAAGACGCGTGGTATGCCACGGCCACGGCCTATGCCAAGGCGGCCGGCGCGCAGGTGGTGCTCATTCCCAATGCCTCGCCGTACCACCTCGACAAGGAAGATCTGCGCGAGCGAATCATTGGTGCGCGAGTGAAGGAATCGGGCTTGCCGCATGTGTACGTGAATCTGGTCGGCGGCCAGGACGAACTTGTGTTCGACGGCGGCTCGTTCGTGCTCGATGCACAGGGCCAGGTCGTCGTGCGGATGGCGCAGTTTGCTGAAGGTGTCGGCTATGTGCGGTTCGACGGCGGTCTGGCGCTGCCTGGCACGATCGTGCCCGAGGCCTCGCTCGAAGCGCAGGTGTACGAGGCGCTCAAGCTCGGCGTGCGCGATTACCTCGGCAAGAATGGTTTCCCGGGCGCCATCATCGGCCTGTCGGGCGGTGTGGATTCCGCGCTGGTGCTGGCGATTGCCGTCGATGCGCTCGGCGCCGATCGCGTGCGCGCGGTGATGATGCCCTCGCGCTATACGGCCGATATCTCGTGGGTTGACGCCCGCGACATGGCTGCCCGCCTGGGCGTGCAGTACGACGAAATCCCTATCGCGCCGATGTTCGATGCGTTCAGGGGCGCGCTGGCGGAGGAATTCCGCAACTTGCCGGAAGATGCCACCGAGGAGAACATCCAGGCGCGCATTCGCGGCACGCTGCTGATGGCGCTGTCCAACAAGAGCGGCCGCATTGTGCTGACCACCGGCAACAAGAGCGAGATGGCAGTCGGCTACTGCACGTTGTACGGCGACATGGCGGGCGGCTTTGCCGTCATCAAGGACATCTTCAAGACGCTGGTCTACCGGCTGTGCCGTTATCGCAATACGCTGTCGGAGGTGATTCCGGAGCGCATCCTGACGCGCGCGCCGTCGGCCGAACTGCGCGAGAACCAGACCGACCAGGACAGCCTGCCCGAATACGATGCGCTCGATGCCATCGTGCAGCGCTACATGGAGCAGAACCAGCGCGTGAGCGACATCATTGCCGCCGGGTTTGCCGAGGCCGACGTGCAAAAGATCGTGCGCCTCATCAAGATCAATGAGTACAAGCGACGCCAGGCCCCGGTGGGCGTGCGCGTGACGCAGCGTGCGTTCGGACGCGATTGGCGGTATCCGATCACGTCGCGCTTCAAGGAATAAGCCGAGAGCGCCCATCGCCATGCTCGACTACTACGCCAAACGCGCCCCCGAATACGAACGCATCTATGCGAAACCGGAACGGCAGGGCGATTTGGCGTGGCTGAAGGCACGCGTGCGAGACCTTACACGCAGCGCGCGGGTGCTGGACCTGGCCTGCGGCACTGGTTTTTGGACCGAGGCGATGACGGACGCACGCAGCATCGTCGGCGCAGACTACAACGACGCGGTGCTGTGCATTGCACGCGGCAAGGGCATTGCCGGCGCAGCGTTCGTGCGGGCCGACAACGATGCGCTGCCGTTTGCGCCCGGCACATTCGATGTGATGACAGCGGGCTGCTGGTGGTCGCACGTGCCGCAGCAGCACCTGCGCCAGCACGTTGAAGGGCTGCACCGCGCGCTGGGGCCAGGCGTACGTGTGCTGTGGTTTGATAATCACTATGTGTTTGGCTCCAGCACGCCTGTCGCCTACCACGACGAACATGGCAACACGTGGCAGCGGCGTGCCTTGCGCGACGGCAGCGAGCATGATGTGCTGAAGAACTTCCCCGACGATCCGACCCTGCTGCAGACGGTGGCTGGCATCGCCCAGGATGTGCGCATTAACCGGCTCCAGTATTATTGGACGCTTGAATACCTCACCAACTAATCAGCGAGACACCCATGAAACAGATCACCGCCATCATCAAGCCCTTCAAACTGGACGAAGTGCGCGAGTCGCTCGCCGACGTGGGGGTGACCGGCCTGACCGTCACCGAGGTCAAGGGCTTTGGCCGCCAGAAGGGCCATACCGAGCTGTATCGCGGCGCTGAATACGTGGTCGACTTCCTGCCGAAGATCAAGATCGAGGTGGTGGTGGCCGACAGCCAGGTCGAGAACGTGATCGACACCATCGTCAAGGCCGCCAAGACGGGCAAGATCGGCGACGGCAAAATCTTCGTGATGCCGGTGGAGCAGGTGATCCGCATCCGCACCGGCGAGAAGGACGAAGCGGCGGTCTAAGCGGCCGTTGCATCCCGGCCGGCGCGCCCGCGCTGGCCGATCAACGCTGATCAACGCGGCAAAGTGATGTTCCAGCGTAGTGTCACCAGCCGCCCGATCACGATCGCAAGCGTGGCGATCACCACGGACACGCTGGGCAGCAGATCCGTGAACGTCAGCCCCACATAGAGGAAACACCCGAGGAAGGCGCATGTCGCATACGGGTGATTGTCCCGCAGCAGCATGGGCACCTCATTGCAGACCACATCGCGCAGCAGGCCGCCAAAGGCCGCCGTGATCACGCCCATCATCACCGACACGAAGACCGGCATGCCCGCATCGAGCGCCAGTTGCGTGCCCAGCACGCCAAACAGGCCCAGGCCGATGGCGTCTGTCACGATCAGCAGACGGTCGGATACCAGTTGGCTCACCAGCCGGATCACCCAGTTGGCAAACAGGCTCATCACGAACAGCGCGAGCAGGTATTGCTCGTGCTCGATCCAGTAGAACGGCCGCCGATCGAGCAGCAGATCGCGCAGCGTGCCGCCGCCAAACGCGGTGAGAAACGCGACGATGAACGCGCCCACGGCATCGAGCCGGCGCCGTTTGGCCTCCGCCAGCCCCGAGATGGCAAACGAGAAGACCGCGAGGATCTCCACCCAGTGCATCACCAACTGCAGGCGAGTCACGTGCATGTGCGTGTTGTTCTTGTCGTTAAGGGGTGAGCGGATTGCGGGTCAGGCGCCATGCGGCTGGCGCAGCAGCACCAGCACCGCGCCCGCGCCGCCGGCCGTGTTGCGTGGCTCGACAAAGGCGATCACTTCTTCCTTCTGCACCAGCCACGAGCGCACCTTGCCTTTGAGCACCGGCGTCTTGTCGGGCGAGCCCAGCCCCTTGCCGTGGATGACGCGCACGCAGCGGATGCCACGCTGCACGGCGCGGCGCAGGAAGGCGGCCAGCGCCTCGCGCGCTTCTTCGCGGCGTAGGCCGTGCAGGTCGATCTGGTCTTGCGTGGCCCACTCGCCGCGGCGCAGCTTCTTGAGCACGTCGTCGCCGATGCCGGGGCGGCGGTAGGAGAGGGTATCGTCGGTTTCCAGCAGGTTGTCGACGTCGAACTCGTCCGACAGCGAGGCGTCCAGCACGCGCTTGTCTTCCGCGCGGGAATGCACGGGGTCGGGCGCAGGCGGGTTGCGCGGATGCTCGACACGCTTGTTCTGGCGCAGCGCGCTCACGTCGCCAATGCTGGCGCGGAATACGTTGGCTTCCTCTGCGGCCTTGCGTGCGGCGGCTTCGGCGCGCTGGCGTTCGGCCTCGCGTGCCTCGGTCTCGTGCTTGAGCTGATCACGCAGGCCGGCCAGATCGGTCAGGCTGAGCTTGGAAGCGGGAGTTTGGGCGCGTTTCATGGCGAAGGGCAGGTCAACGTGGAGCGTGCGTCGATTATACGAACGCGACGCACATGGCAAAACGGCCGATGGTGTCCCATCGGCCGTTGCCTTGGCGGGCAAGAAAGGCGTCGCGCTTATTCCAGGCTTTCCAGGTAGCGCTGGGCGTCGAGCGCGGCCATGCAGCCCGTGCCAGCGCTGGTAATGGCTTGGCGGTAGATGTGGTCCTGCACGTCACCGGCGGCGAACACGCCCGGGATGTTGGTGGCGGTGGCCATGCCGTCCAGTCCGCTCTTCGTACGGATGTAGCCCGTGTCGTTCATGTCGAGCTGGCCGCGGAAGATGTCAGTGTTCGGCTTGTGGCCGATGGCGATGAACACGCCGGCCAGCTTGACCTCTTCAACCTTGCCTTCGTTCTCGTGCGTGCCTTTCAGGCGGGCGCCGGTCACGCCGGAGTCATCGCCCAGGATCTCGTCGAGGACCATGTTGGTCTTGATCTCGATCTTGCCTTTCTTCTCCTGGTCATGCAGACGGTCGATCAGGATCGGCTCGGCGCGGAACTTGTCGCGGCGGTGGATGAGCGTGACCTTGCTGGCAATGTTGGCCAGGTACAGCGCTTCTTCCACGGCGGTATTGCCGCCGCCCACCACGGCCACTTCCTGGCCTTTGTAGAAGAAGCCGTCACAGGTGGCGCAGGCCGATACACCGCGGCCGGCAAACGTCTCTTCCGACGGCAGCCCCAGGTATTGAGCCGAAGCGCCGGTGGAGACGATCAGCGCGTCGCAGGTGTATTCACCCGAATCGCCCACCAGGCGGATCGGCTTTTCGTTCAGGTGCGCGGTGTGGATGTGGTCGAACAGCACCTCGGTCTTGAAGCGCTCGGCGTGCTCCAGAAAGCGCTGCATCAGTTCAGGGCCTTGCAGGTGTTCCTTGTCAGCGGGCCAGTTTTCCACGTCAGTGGTGGTCATGAGCTGGCCGCCCTGGGCCAGGCCGGTGACCAGCACGGGGTTCAGGTTGGCCCGTGCGGCGTAGATGGCGGCGGTGTAGCCAGCGGGGCCGGAGCCGAGGATCAGCACTTTTGCGTGTTTTGCCATGATGCGTTCGGGTTGTGCGCGGCACGAGGGGTGAAACTGCCGCCGTGCAGGCTAGGTGAGGGTGATGGCCGCCATTATAAAGTGGCCCCCCCTCGTGCGCCCGGTTGTAAATTCCAATGGCGGTGATAGGGCCGCGTTACAATCGTCGGCATCGCATTTCTGCTGTCCCAAGCCGCGCGGCCCATTGCCAAGCGGCGCACCCGTCTCCCGCATGGCTCGAGCTTCCACCACTCCGACAACCCGTACCGATCCCTCCGCACTGCCGTCCCGCATCGGGCGCTTGCTGGGGGAGGTCCGCTGGTTCCTGTTGCTGGCGGTGACTATCGCCTTCCTGATCATCCTTCTGTCATACAACCGGGCCGACCCCGGTTTTACCCACGCCAGCCAGGTCGACGAAATCCGCAACCTGGGTGGCCGCGTGGGCGCGTGGCTGGCCGATCTGCTGCTTTTCGTCTTTGGCGCGTCCGCCTACTGGTGGGCTGTATTGCTGGTGCGCAAGGTCTGGCGCGGCTGGCGCGAGTTGATGTCAGACGAACGCGTGCCGCCGAATCGTGCAACCTTGGCGATGCCGCGCGTGGACGCCAGCGTCACGTGGATCGGCTTTGCGCTGGTGCTGGCTTCCAGCATGGGCCTGGAAGCGATCCGTATGTACACGCTGCACATGAAGCTGCCGCGCGCCCCCGGTGGCGTGCTGGGCGATGTGATTGGCGGGGCGATGCAGCATTCGTTGGGCTTTACCGGCGGCACGCTGGCGTTGCTGTTTACGTTCCTGGTCGGGCTGTCGCTGTTTTTCCATTTTTCTTGGCTGAACCTGGCCGAGCAGATTGGCGCGGGCGTTGAGATGCTCTTTGTCGGCTTCAAGACGCGCCGCGAGAGCAAGCAAGACCGCGCGATTGGCGAGGCGGCCAAGGTCGAGCGCGAAGAGGTGGTCGAAACTCGCCGCGTGCGCATTGAGGAAGCACCGCCTGTGCAGATCGTCCGCCCGACCGCCGTGGTCAAGAGCGAGCGCGTGGAGCGCGAGAAGCAGCAGCCGCTGTTTGTCGATATCCACGATTCCGATCTGCCGCCGCTGGCGCTCCTCGATCCGATTCCGCCTGTTGTGGAAACCGTGAGCGCCGAGACGCTGGAATTCACCTCGCGCCTGATCGAGAAGAAACTTAAAGATTTTGGCGTGGAAGTGCAGGTGGTGGCGGCCTATCCAGGCCCGGTCATCACGCGCTACGAGATTGAGCCTGCCACGGGCGTGAAGGGCAGCCAGATCGTGAACTTGGCCAAAGACTTGGCGCGCTCGCTGTCGCTGGTGTCGATTCGCGTGGTGGAGACGATTCCGGGCAAGAATTTCATGGGTCTGGAACTGCCGAATCCAAAACGTCAGGCTGTGCGCCTGTCGGAGATTCTCGGCTCGCAGGTTTACAACGAAAGCGCTTCGCAGCTTACGCTGGCACTCGGCAAGGACATCGCCGGCAAGCCGGTGGTGGCGGATCTGGCCAAGATGCCGCACTGCATGGTGGCCGGTACTACGGGCTCGGGTAAGTCGGTCGGGATCAACGCGATGATCCTGTCGCTGCTTTACAAGGCCAAAGCCGACGCGGTGCGCCTGATCCTGATCGACCCGAAGATGCTGGAACTGAGCATCTATGAGGGCATTCCGCACCTGCTGTGCCCAGTTGTGACGGACATGCGCCAGGCCGGCCACGCGCTGAACTGGGCCGTGGGCGAGATGGAGCGCCGCTACAAGCTCATGAGCAAGATGGGCGTGCGCAATCTGGCGGGCTTCAACAAGAAGATTGAAGAAGCCGCGGCGCGCGAAGAGAAGATTCCCAATCCGTTCAGCCTCACGCCCGACGCGCCCGAGCCGCTCGACAAGCTGCCGATGATCGTCGTCGTGATCGACGAACTCGCTGACCTGATGATGGTGGTCGGCAAGAAGGTTGAAGAGCTGATCGCGCGGATTGCGCAGAAGGCGCGCGCAGCGGGCATTCATCTGGTGCTGGCGACGCAGCGTCCTTCCGTGGATGTGATCACTGGTCTGATCAAGGCCAACGTGCCGACGCGGATTGCCTTCCAGGTCAGCAGCAAGATCGATTCGCGCACGATCCTCGACCAGCAGGGCGCCGAAGCGCTGCTGGGCATGGGCGACATGTTGTATCTGGCACCGGGCACGGGTTTGCCGGTGCGTGTGCACGGTGCCTTCGTGTCCGACGAAGAAGTGCACCGCGTGGTGGACAACCTCAAATCGCAGGGCGAGCCCAACTACATCGAGGGCATTCTCGAGGGCGGTGTGGCAGATGGCGAGGGCGGTGGCGACGGCTTTGGTGGCGGCGCGGGCCTTGTCGGCGCTGGCGGTGGTGAAGCCGATCCGCTGTACGACCAGGCCGTCGACGTGGTGCTGAAGAATCGCCGTGCGTCGATCTCGCTGGTGCAGCGTCATCTGCGCATCGGTTACAACCGCGCTGCACGCCTGCTTGAAGACATGGAAAAGGCGGGGCTTGTGTCCGCCATGTCCGGCAACGGCAACCGCGAAATCCTGGCGCCCAACCGTAACGGTAACGTCGTCGAAGAGGAATGACGTTGCGCGCAGTTTGCCGTTACATCGCGTTACCGCATCAGCGGAATGTTCGGGCGTGACCGGCCACTAACAACAAGACCAACTGAAACCGGGATTCCTATGTTTGTGTTGAAAGCACGTCACCTGATGGCCGCCGGGCTGGTATCGCTGGCGGCGTGGTCCGCCGGCGCCTACGCAGGCGCGGTCGACCAGCTCAATGCCTTCGTGAGCAACGTCAGCACCGCGCGCGGCGAGTTCGTGCAGCGGCAAGTGAAGGGCGGCACCAATGGCAGCCCGCTGCACGTGGCCGGCACGTCCAGCGGCGATTTCGTCTTCTCGCGCCCGGGCCGCTTCGTCTGGCGCTATGTGAAGCCGTACGAACAGCAGCTCTCGGCCGACGGCCAGATGCTCTACATCTTCGACAAAGATCTGAACCAGATCACGGAACGCAAGCTTGATGCGTCGCTGGGCTCAAGCCCGGCAGCCATCCTGTTCGGCAGCAACGACTTGGCCAAGAACTTCACGCTCAAGGAAGGCGGTACGAAGGACGGCATCGACTGGGCCGAACTCAAGCCCAAGGCGAAGGACACCCAGTTCGAGCGCATCGCCATCGGCTTTCGCGGTGGCGAGCTGCAGGGGATGGAGCTGCGCGACGCCTTTGGGAACACTACCCTGCTGACGTTCTCGAACATCCAGAAGAATCCACCACTGCCGGCCAGCGTGTTCCGCTTTACGCCGCCCAAAGGGGCCGACGTAATCAAGCAATGACGCGTGCGGGCCGGTTTTCGACAAGGAGACCGACCATGCCTTTGCCGTTCACCACATCGCTGCAACGTGCGGCCGCTGTTGCCGTCGTAACGTCAGCGACGGTTGTGTTTGCGGGATGTGCCTCTACGGGCGCGTCCCGTTTTGACGTCGATTCCTTCCTCACCGCGCCGGATACCGTGCTGGCCGAAGCCTTGGTCAACAAGGACTTTCTGCACGCGACTGAACTGCCGGGCGCCGAATGTGGCGCGCTGGTAAAGGGCCACGCAGGGCAAGTCGTGCCAATCCAGGCGCCTGCCGATCCGCGTCTGCCGGAAGCATCAGCGCGTCAGCCGTTCGTGATCCAGCCGCCGGCCAGCGAGAACGTATGGCTGCTGCTGCGCTCGCCCAATGGCGCACAGTCGTGCCATGGGCCGTTGCCGGCCAAGGCCTTCATGGGGCTGGTGCAGCGCGCGTCGAATTGAGCGCGCGTCGCGGGAGGGCGCGCCGGGGCTGCGCCCCGTTTCTGCGACAATCCCCCGCATGAACGCTTCTGCTTCTCTCTTTCCGGATGCGCCGGCCCACATGCCGCTGGCCGAGCGCCTCCGCCCGCATTCCGCCGACGATGTGATCGGTCAGCAGCATCTGCTGGGGGCGGGCAAGCCGCTGCGCGTGGCCTTCGCCTCCGGCGAGCCGCATTCGATGATCCTCTGGGGCCCGCCCGGCGTGGGCAAGACGACGCTGGCGCGGTTGATGGCCAACGCGTTCGACGCAGAGTTCATCGCGCTCTCCGCTGTGCTCTCCGGCGTGAAGGACATCCGCGAGGCGGTCGAGCGCGCCGAGCAATACCGCGCCAACGGACGTCGCACCCTGGTGTTCGTCGATGAGGTGCATCGCTTCAACAAGAGCCAGCAGGACGCTTTCCTGCCGCACGTGGAAAGCGGGCTGTTCACCTTCATTGGCGCGACGACCGAGAACCCGTCCTTCGAGGTGAATGGCGCATTGCTCTCGCGTGCAGCGGTGTATGTGCTCAAGAGCCTGTCGGACGACGAGCTCAAGCAGTTGGCCGAACGCGCGCGCCAGGAGCTGGGCGGCTTGGAATGGACGCCCGCCGCACTCGACGCCATCGTCGCTTCTGCCGATGGCGATGGCCGCAAACTGCTCAATAATGTGGAGATCGTCACGCGGGCCGCACGCGCGCAGGCCGAGGGCGATGCCGTTCCTATCGTTGACGAGGCACTGCTCGCATCTGCACTGTCTGAAAACCTGCGTCGCTTCGACAAGGGTGGCGATGCCTTCTATGACCAGATCAGTGCGCTGCATAAATCCGTGCGCGGCTCCGATCCGGACGGCGCGCTGTACTGGTTCTGCCGCATGCTCGATGGCGGTGCCGACCCACGTTACCTCGCACGCCGCATCGTTCGCATGGCGTGGGAAGACATCGGACTGGCCGATCCCCGCGCGGGGCGCATCACGTTGGATGCCGCTGAAACGTACGAGCGCCTCGGCTCGCCGGAAGGGGAGCTGGCGCTGGCCCAGGCGCTGATCTACCTGGCCATCGCGCCCAAGTCCAACGCCGGCTACAACGCCTACAACGCAGCGCGCGCGTTCGTCAGTCAGGACAAGTCGCGCAACGTGCCCGTACACCTGCGCAACGCGCCGACCAAGCTGATGAAGGAACTCGGCTATGGCCACGCGTACCGCTACGCGCATGACGAGCCCGAGGCTTACGCCGCTGGCGAAACCTACTTGCCCGACGATCTGCCTGCACAGAACTGGTACGTGCCGACGCCGCGCGGCCTGGAGGGCAAGATCGGCGAGAAACTGCGGCACCTGCGCGAGCTGGATGCACAGTGGCATGCCGAGCAGGACAAATCCGCCCGCAACAAATAAAACCCACGGGCCGGTGCGATAAAATCGGCCCTTCCGAACATTCGGATCATTCAGATCGTTCGCAATCCACGGTTTTTTCCCACCATGCTTGATATCCAACTGCTGCGCAAAGACATCGACGCCGTCGCCGCGCGCCTCAAAGATCGGGGTTACGTGCTCGACGTGGCCGGCTTTGCCGCGCTCGAAGCGGAACGCAAGGCCATCCAGACCCGCACCGAAGAACTGCAGGCGCGCCGCAACAGCCTGTCCAAGCAGATCGGCATGCTCAAGGGCAAGGGCGAGGATGCATCGGCCGTGATGGCCGAGGTGTCAGGCATCGGTGACGAGCTCAAAGCATCCGCCGCGCAACTCGACCTGGTGCAGGGCAAGGTGCAGGACCTGATGCTGTCGATTCCGAACCTGCCACACGAAAGCGTGCCGGCCGGCAAGGATGAAACCCAGAACGTGGAAGTGCGCCGCGAAGGCACGCCGCGCGTGTTTGATTTTCCGGTCAAGGATCACGTGGATCTGGGTGCCGCACTCGGGCTGGATTTTGACGCGGGTGCCAAGCTGTCGGGCGCGCGCTTTACCGTGCTCAAGGGGCAGGTGGCACGCCTGCATCGTGCGCTCGCGCAGTTCATGCTCGACACGCACACGCTTGAGCACGGTTATACCGAAGCGTATGTGCCGTATATCGTCAATGCTGCGTCGATGCGTGGTACTGGCCAATTGCCGAAGTTTGAGGAAGACCTGTTCCGCGTGCCGCGCAAGATGGGGCACGGCGCTGAAGGTGCCGATGGCGAGCAGGGCGAACGCGTTGAAAACTTCTACCTGATCCCGACCGCAGAAGTGCCGCTCACGAACCTGGTGCGCGATGAGATCGTCGCCGCTGATGCGCTGCCGATGATGTTCGCCGCGCATTCGCCGTGTTTCCGATCTGAAGCCGGCTCGTACGGCAAGGACACGCGCGGCATGATCCGCCAACACCAGTTCGACAAGGTTGAAATGGTGCAGGTCGTGCAGCCCGAAACCTCGGCCGACGCGTTGGACGCCATGACCCACTGCGCAGAAAACATCCTGCGCAAGCTGGAACTGCCGTTCCGCACCGTCGTGCTGTGCACGGGCGACATGGGCTTTGGCAGCACCAAGACGTACGACATCGAGGTGTGGATCCCCGCGCAGAATACGTACCGCGAGATCAGCTCGTGCTCGAACATGGGCGACTTCCAGGCGCGCCGCATGCAAGCGCGCTTCCGCAACGCGCAAGGCAAGCCGGAGCTGGTGCACACGCTCAACGGTTCGGGCTTGGCGGTGGGGCGCACGCTGGTAGCCGTGCTGGAGAACTACCAGAACGCGGACGGTTCGGTCACCGTGCCGGCGGCGTTGCGCCCTTACTTGGGTGGCCAGGAAGTGCTGAAACCGGCAGTTTGATGGAGTTGCGTCGCCCCTCTTGATCCGGGCAGAAAAATTCTGTTATAGTCGCGGTTTCGCGATTCAGCGACCCAGTTACCGGAGAGGTGGCAGAGTGGTCGAATGTACCTGACTCGAAATCAGGCGTACCGGCGACGGTACCGTGGGTTCGAATCCCACCCTCTCCGCCAGCAAGTCCAGCGCCCCGGTCAAACGGAGCCTGGTTCGCACAAAGCCCCGCCACTGGCGGGGCTTTGTCGTTTACGCATTCTCGGCGGTACCGTTGACCCGAGTTTTTAGGGGTTTGAGGCCGCCATTCTCAGCGTGACAGTACGGCGGTACCGATAGGTGGTTTTGGGCTCGAATATCGTGCTCATCAAGCCGGAGCGAACCCCAGTAACTTGCGCTGGGTGGCCCAATCGATGGGCAAGGGGGTGCTCCGTTTGAGCGTATCCGAGGTCAGGCTTGGCGGTTGGGCGCCGTCCAACATGGCCTGCACAATGTCAGGTGCCAGGAAGGCCCTGTAGATGACTCGCGTCGCAAAAGAGCAAGTAATGCCTTCCGCCTCTGCAATGTCGGCGATGCTCTTGGTCCGCCCCGAGGTGAGTTGCTCCAACCAGCGTTGCGCCTTGGCCTGCAGCGCGATCAAGCGCGCATCGGGCGCCCGACGCTGCGGTTGCACGCCGGTGACCAGCAGCCGCATCGCCAGCCCGCAGCGTCGTATCTGCGTGGGTATGGCTAGCGTCACGGTAGGTTGGTGCGCAGATGCCTGACCTGTTACATCGTTGGTAAGCAGGGCCATTGGCTGAACGATGACCTGCACCGACTGCGGTTCTACGATGACTCTCTGCATCAACCGCTGAATCGCCGAGTATTGCTTCGCGGCTTCGTCGAGGTCCTGGGCCAATCGGCCGCTTTCGGCCAGAACGTTTTGTACCTGCTCGGGTGGGATGCCGGTGAGCGCCTGCAGCACAGC
>NZ_BHVX01000006.1 GCF_003851545.1 Ralstonia sp. SET104
GCCGTTATGTATCGCGCTCAGCCTGGGCAGAGCACGACCTCAACAGTTTATTCAGACATAGCCATAAGAAATGGGCGCCGCATTGCTGCTGGCGCCCATTTGACGTTCTGCGCGGCTGATTGTGGAGCGCGTCTCGCCGCGCCGCAACCTGTTCGCTCAGGCAGCCACGGCTTGGCTCACGACGTCGCGCAGGGCGGCGCGTGCGGCTTCCAGGGCTTGCGCGCGGGCGTCTGGGCCCATCGCCAGGCCTTCCGCGCGCACGAACTGCACGTCGGTGATGCCGAAGAAACCGAACACTGCCTTCAGATAGGCTTCCTGGAAATCCAGGCCGGCGGCCGGTCCGACTGAATACACACCGCCGCGCGTCGACGCGACGATGACCTTCTTGCCACCTGCCAGGCCAACCGGGCCGTTGGCTGTGTAGTTGAACGTGCGGCCGGCTTGCGCCACACGGTCGATCCAGGCCTTGAGCTGGCTCGGCACCGAGAAGTTGTACATCGGCGCGCCGACCACGATCACGTCGCTGGCGAGCAGTTCGTTCACCAGCGCTTCCGAGCGGGCGTGCTCGGCGCGGGTGGCGTCGTCAAAATCATCGGTGCCCGTGGCGCGGAAGCCGGCGGCGATGGCGCCATCCAGGTGGGGAATGGCTTCGACCGACAGGTCGCGGCGGACGACGCTGGCGCTGGGGTTTTCGCGGCGCAGCTCGTCAACAATGGCGGCGCTCAGCAGGCGCGAGGCCGAGGCGTCACCGAGGATGCTGGAATCAATGTGAAGGACTTGCATGGTGTCTCTCCAAGAAAAAGGTGGGTTGCTGCAAAGATAGTGCGGCGCAGCAAGTTCCAGTAGTGGGTCAAATCGGCACACATCGTTCTATAAGTGAGACAATGCGCCAACTCTTTGGAGAGCGGCCATGGAAGACCTGAACGACCTCGTCCTGTTTGCCAGTGTGGTGACACACGGTAGTTTTTCCGGTGCCGCGCGGGCGCTGGGGATTCCCAAATCGCGTGTAAGCCGCCGCGTGGCCGATCTGGAAACGCGTTTGGGTGTGCGGCTGCTCCAGCGTTCAACGCGGGCCGTGCACGTGACGGACGTAGGTTCGGCGTTCTATACGCATTGCGAATCGATGACGCAGGCCGCGCGCGCCGCCTTCGAGGTGGCCGAGCATGCGGGCGAAAAACCTTCGGGCCGCTTGCGCGTGAGCTGCCCAGTGGGCGTGGCACACGTGTTTATCGCCCCGGTGTTGTCGAAATTTCTGCACGCACAGCCCGACGTGCGGCTGGAACTGGACGTGACGAACCGCCGTGTCGATGTGATTGGTGACGGCTACGACGTGGCGCTGCGCGTTCGCTCGACGCTGGACGATTCCAACCTAGTTGTGCGCAGCTTTGGCGTGAGCGATCAGGTGCTGGTGGCCAGCCGGTCGTTCGTGGCCGAGCACGGCCCGTTCGAGACACCGGAATCGATGCACGGCGTCATGGGCGTCGGCATTGGCGGTGCGGCCGGCGAGCGGACGCGCTGGCGTCTGACCGCACCGGAAGGCGGCGCGGTCGATATCGACTACATCCCAGCACTTGTGACGGACGACTTGTACCTGATCGGGCAGACCACCCTGGCGGGCGTCGGCGTTGCGCAATTGCCGTTCAACCTGTGCGCAGAGCCGGTTCACGATGGCCGGCTGGTCGTGTTGCTGCCGGAATACCGCCTGCCGGCGCACCAGTTTCACGCGGTGTTTCCGTCCCGCCGGGGGCTTGTGCCGGCTGTGCGGGCGTTCATCGAGTTCTTGGCCGAAGAGCTGCCTGATATGACGGCAAACGTCGGCCGGTGTTATGAGGACATTGTCCGAAAACCAGATCGTTGACTCTGCAACGAATGCGAATCGGCAGTATCATCAACGGCTTCGCTTTTCCCATTGGCACGCGGGCATGCGTGCCTCGAGCGGCATTCGCGCACATTCTCATGTCTTCCCGCCCCAGCATTGAACCGCCCCAGCCCGATACGCCCGCCGCGCACACCGCGCCCATTGTTGCGCCCATTGCGCCGGTATCCAGCCCGCTGGATACGCCACCGGTGGCCGAGATTCCCGTGATGGCAGTGATGGGCGGGCTGATGCTTGCCATTCTGCTGGGCGCGCTGGAGCAAACGATTGTGGCCGTGGCGTTGCCGGTCATTGCGGGCGAATTCAACGGTTTCGCGCTGATGGCGTGGTTGGTGTCGGCGTATCTGGTGGCGTCCACCGTTGTCACGCCCATCTACGGCAAGCTGAGTGACCTCTACGGCCGCCGCGCCATGCTGACGACGGCCATCATCCTCTTCGTGCTGGCTTCTGTGGCGTGTGCACTGGCGACCAGCATGCCGATGCTGCTGTTTGCGCGCGTGTTGCAGGGGCTGGGCGGCGGGGGGCTGATCTCGGTGTCGCAGGCGACGATTGCCGATGTGGTGCCGCTGCGCGAGCGTGGGCGCTACCAGGGCTACGTGAGCGGCATGTGGGCCATGGCCAGCCTGGCCGGCCCCGTGATTGGCGGCTATCTGACGCATTACCTGTCGTGGCGCTGGATTTTCTGGATCAACCTGCCGCTGGGCATCGTCGCGCTGTTGGTCGTGCGGCGCACGCTGCGGCATCTGCCGGTGGCGCACCAGCGTCGCCCCATCGACGTGCCGGGTGTGGTGCTGTTTGCCGTGGGCCTGACGGCATTGCTGCTGATGATTACCCGCGTGGGGCAGGGCGCGCCGCTCGCGCAGCCGGAAAACCTTGGTCTGCTGGCGGGAGCCGTGGTGCTTCTGGGTGCGTTCGTCTGGCAAGAGAACCGCGCTGTCGAGCCAATCATTCCGCTGTCGATGTTTCGCGTGCGCACGGTCACGATCTGCTGTCTGGCGTTGTTCTTGTGCTTCTTCCAGTTGATCGCCACGTCTGTGCTGATGCCGTTGCGCTTCCAGATGGTGGCCGGCGCCAGCCCTGATGCGGCCGCCCTGCGCCTCGTGCCGCTCACGCTGTCGATTCCGTTGGGGGCCTTTATTGCTGGCAAGTGGATGACGCACAGCGGCCGCTACAAGCCGCTGATGCTGATCGGCGCATGCGTGGTGCCGTTTGCCGTGGCTTCGCTGGGGTTGCTTGATCCGCACAGCGTGTTGCCATTGACTCTGGCGATGATCGTGCTGGGCCTGTCGATTGGCGTGCAGTTCCCGACCGGGCTGGTTGCCACGCAAAACGCCGTGCCGCCGCAGACAGTGGGGCTGGCCACGGCACTCACGGCGTTCTCGCGCCTGCTGGGCGGCGCGGTGGGCGTAGCGGTGCTGACCTCCGTGCTGATTGCGCTGCTGCGTCAGGCGGCACCCGAAGCGCAGGTGGCAGCCGGCGGCGATGTGCTGATGGATCTCTTCCACGCAGCGCTTGCCAGCAGCGGTGCCGATGCACAGGCCCTGCAGCGCGCGGGCGAAAGCGCCTTCCGGCATCTGTTCTTCTTTGCTGCTGCGGTGTCGGTGGTTTCGCCGCTGCTGATCATGCGGCTGGAAGAGAAGGTGCTTCGCGGCAAGGTGTCGCTCGCAGAGGCCATTGAGTAACGCGCAGGCGCGCTAGCTCGTGGCAGGCGCCAGCGCGCGCCGCCGAGCGCGTCGCGCCACGCTGCCCTCATACAGCGCCCAGCGTAGCGTGGGCGCCACGGCACGCATGGCAGCCGACGCAAAGGCCGCCTGCAGCGGCGGCCGCTCAAGATCAAGCATCTGTATTGCCCACGGCGGCAGCAACTGGATGCCGGCATCGAGAAACAAGCGCACTGCCGGACGCAGCCCCGGGCGCGGCGCCTGCCACGTCGTCAACACCTCCACCACCGTGCGCGTGCGATCGCTGACCACCAGCTCGGCGCGCATTGCATTCAGGTAGGCCTGGATGGCTGCTCGCGATTTCGGCACCTCGCGCGCGCCGAGCATCTCGGCCACCAGTGCGGTCTCTTCAAAGTAGCGATCCTGCTGTGCGCTGCTCAAGTTGTTGTCCACATAACGCAGATAGCCTGCCAGGAAGCTCGACATCTCGGCCACGTGCACCCAGGTGAGCAGATCCGGATCGTTGGCCGAATAGGGTCGGCCATCGGGCGCGGTGCCTTGCACGCGGTCGTGGATCGTCTTCACGCGCTCGATGAGCGCCAGTGCATCGCGCCGGCTGCCGTATGTGGTGCCGGCCACGAACTGCGCGGTGCGGCCCAGGCGCCCTTGCAGGTCTTCGCGAAAGTTGGAGTGGTCCCACACGCCCGCCAGCGCGCGCGGGTGCAGCGCCTGCAACAACAGGGCGCTGATGCCACCGGCCATCATTGCCGGAAAATCGGCGTGTACCTTCCAGCAGATTGCATCGGGGCCAAACAGGCCGGGGTCGCCGGGCGGCGAAGCAATGTCGAGAGTGAGGCTGCCGGTCGCACGCGTGAGGCCGCGGACCTGGTTGGCGATGCGTTCGCGAATTGCGACGAGGAGGGTGGGCATGGTGCCGAAAGCGCCGGAAGGCACGAGGCAAGGAAGCGCTCATTTTACCGAGCCGCGCCGGGCCGCACCGCGCCAGCGTGATGACAGAACGCCGCATGGTTGGTTGCATCCGCAGGACCATTTGTTGCGACTGCGTGTCTATCAGCGGCCCCTAGAATGAAGAACAACTGCACGAGAACGCCATGTCCATGACCTTCCACCGACATACCGCCTGGCGGGGCCCGGTTGCCCTGCTGGTTTTGATGGTTGGCCTCTGCCTGAGCCCCGTCTTGCGCGCGGCAGACAACGCCCAGGGCCTGCGCGACAAATACCAGAGCGTGGCGCCCGAACTGGCTGACAACCCGTTCCACCGCCCGCTGGCGCTTGAATCCACCGAGACGCCCAACCTGCTCAAGGGCGACATCTACAGCGTGGTCGACTATCCGTTTGCCACCGTCAGCAGCGCGCTGAGCGACGCGGCGCAAGGCCCCGGCAACTGGTGCGACGTGCTGATCCTGCATCTGAACATCAAGTACTGCCACGCCGTGCCCAGCACCAGTGGCACCGTGCTCGACGTAAACCTCGGTCGCAAGATCGAGCAGTCCTTGTCCAGCAGCTATCGGCTTGTGTTCAACTACCGCCCCGTCGCCAGCAGCGCAGACTACTTCCGCGTGGAACTCAACGCCGCATCCGGCCCCTTCAGCACGAAGGACTACCGCATCATGCTGGAGGCGGTTCCTGCCCCAGCAGGCGGCAATCACACCTTCCTGCATCTGACGTATTCGTATGGCTACGGCACTGCCGGCCGGCTGGCCATGCGCACGTATCTGGGCACAGTGGGCAGCGACAAGGTGGGCTTTACGAAGACAGCGGAATCGTCAGCCGCCGCACCTGAATACGTGGGCGGCGTGCGCGGCCTGCTTGAGCGCAACACGATGCGCTATTACCTCGCCATCGATGCCTATCTCAAGGCGCTGTCTGCGCCGCCGGACAAGCGCCTGCAGCAGCGCCTGAATACGTGGTTCAACGCCACTGAGCAGTACCCGCGTCAGTTGCATGAAGTGGAGCGGCAGGACTACCTGCAGATGAAGCATCACGAAGCCGAGCGCCAGCAGACGGCGCAATAGCGCTTCAGGCGGGCCGGTAGACCTTGGCGAAGCGCTGCGCCTGCACGACGCCGTAGTCGCCGGGGGCGTATTGGAGTACCCAGTCGCCGGCCTGACCGTGCAGCACATCGCCGGCTTCGGAGCGCGCCATCGAAAACGCTTCGCTCATCTGCTTGGCCAGCACAACGCTCGGGCGGTTGCGGTAGGCACCGGCTTGGCCGTGCGTGAGCGATGCATCGGCGGGGGCGTACTTCGCGTTGAAACGCTCGCGCGAGACCACCCAGCGGTCGCCTGTGGAGCCGGTGATGAGCGCATCGCCGGGGGCGTAGCGGTTGGGGCCTTCCAGGCTCATCAGCTCGCCGTGGGCAGCGGCAAAGTCGACGTGGACAGTCTCGTCCTTGATGAAGGGGCGGGCGGCGGTGTCCGTGCGCAGGTCGACGTGTTGCAGGGTGGGCATGAGGCGGTGCGAAAGCGATGAAAGCCAGATCAGGCGAAAGGCCGTAAGCGTACCGCGAATAGGTTGAAAGCGCGTTGAAAGCGCGCTGAGAGCGCGCGAGAAACGTCTTAGTGCCGGGCACTGGGTGCCCGGCGTCTTCATCAAGCTGTCAAGCCGCTTGTTAGTTGATCGCAGCCCGCGAGGCAGCAAGCCCCGCGGGCCGGATCAGCGTGCCTTCCCCGTGTGCACTATGTATCAGCGGTCGTATTCGACCGAGGTGGTGAATGTCAGGTCGAACGGATCGGACCACAACAGATTGGTGAATGAGAAGTCTGATGTGCCCGTCCAGCCCGCCACCGACGGGAAGGCCGCACCCTGGTCGCCCGGCACATTGACCGTGAGCGTGGTGCCTGCCGCTGCCGGTTTGGCACGTGCTGAGCCGTTGACGAAGACGGTTTGGGTTGTCGTGGCGCGAATCTGCGCGTCGGCACGCCTCACGAAGGGCACGCCGGCCTTGGCCGTCCACGTGACCGGCAGCGTGGTGCCGCCTGCAAACGTAGAAGCCGTGCCCGGGGTCTGGATGTCGCGCGTGGCTTGCGAGACGTCCTGCCACGTGTACTGACGCATCGCGATGGGCGCCGGTGCCGGCGTGCGCAGCCGCACTTTGTAGGTCTTGGCCGGCGCAGCCTGATTGCCGTTCTGGTAGATGGCAATCTGATATTCGCTGAATGGCGTGATGGTCGCCAGTTCGGTCGCGCTCAACGGGGGATTCGACCACGCGGTGTTGGCCGTGGGCCAGGTGAACGCGCCGTCGTTGGCCGGATCCTGTGCCACGCCTGCCAGCCGGTAGTTATTGCGGCAAGCGCCTTGCTTGGGCAACGCGGCAAGCTGCGCAATTGTCTGGCCAGAGGCAATCTGCGCGCGGATATTGAGCGTGTTGCATGTGCCGGCAGACGGCTGGAGGAACACCCCGTTGCGCAGGCCAGGGCCGGTGACGATCCCAAAGTCGACCGGCGCATTGGCGTTGTCCACCGTGCCGACCGACATGGAGATCGAGCTGACAAAGGCGTTGGTGCCTGTCATCGGCTTGGCCGTGTTCAGCCAGTCGAACTTCTTGGCGTTGGCGTTGATGCTGGAGAGCACGGCGCGCTGGTTGCCGACCACGCGCCAGCCGTTGTCGCCGCTGGCGCGGGCAGCCGGGACCACGGCAATCTGCGCGATCTGCTGCATGCCGTCGCGGATGCCGTCGGCGCGGGTCCAGGAGAACTTGATCCACAGCCTATCGACGACACCCTGGCCGTTGGCAATCAGGCGGATGATTTCCGGCGTGCTGAAGCTGGCGTTGTTCATGGCATCGTCCGCCACAATGCCGGGCGTGCCGCTGCTCGACGGGCCGAATTCCTGGGCCACATTCAGGCCGTTGCTGAGGTAAGTGGCGGGCACGCCTGTGCTCAACGAGCCGGCCGGCACATCGTCCACGACAATCTGGTGGCAGGCCGCTGGCGCGTTGCTGCTCGTGCGCGTGGCGGCTGTGGAGCCGCTAAAGCACTGGTTGAACGCGGTCTGCAGCGCGGCCAGGTCGGTGGCCGTCGGCAGGTTGGAAACCGTTGTGCCGCCGATGGTCGCGGTGCTCGGCAGGCTGGAGGCATCGCTGGCTTGCGGCGCCACGCCTTTGGCAAGCTGCAACTGCACGGGCGTGTCGCTCGACGCGCCGGCCACCGAGCTGATCTGCACGCTGCCGTCGGGCAGCACATTCACCTTCACCTGATCGAGCAGGCGGTCCAGCCCCGGGCCGCCGGCTGTCAGTGGGCCGGAGATCAGGTTCACCCCCGTGTTGCCCGTGGCCGCCAGCAGATTGGCCAGCGCGGCGGAATACGCTGCCACCGTGCTGGAGACGGCCTGCGCGGTCACCTTGCTTTGCAGCAGGCTCGTGTTGTTCAGGAGCGTGCCGGGGTTGTCGCCCACGATGGTGGCGGCAATGGCGTTGGTGATGGGCGTGATGTTGATCGTCTGCGTGCCCGCGGTGGCGGACAGCGCGATCAGCGTGGCTTGTGAGTCGGCCACGTTGCCCAAGGCAGACAGCACGAACGGTGCCGTGAGCCCCGTCACGTCGCATTTGAAGGCCCCCGTGGTGGCGTCAGCCGGACAGTTGCCCGATTTGCCATTGGCGTCCATCAACGTGACGGTGGCGCCCTGCATGGCGGCACCCGTGGCGGCGACGCCGCTGACGGTCTGTGTCGTCAGGCCGCCACCGCCGGATGATCCGCCGGTGTTGCTGCCGGAATCGCCGCCGCCGCATGCGGACAGGGCGAGCGTGGCCAATGCGAGTGCAATGGGCGTGAGTTTCATGAAGATCCTCCGTGGGGTGTTGTGGGTGTGCCGTCTGTGCGGCAACGTGGCTCTGCACGGAGATTCTGAAAGGCGGCCTCGTGGCCGGCATCATTCATTTGGAGGAAATGTTCCCCAAAAAGAGGGATGTTGATGCATGCAAGCGCGTGTTACGTTCGCGCACACAATATGCCCGGCGCCGACCACCACGGCGAGCGCGACGGGCGACATGGCCGGACAGCCATCCTTCGGGGGAGGGAAGTGTGCTCAAAGACCAGCTCATTGGTGATCTGTACGAAGCCGCGGTGACACAGGATGGTTTCCTGGACGTGTTCCATGACGTCACCGAAGCCCTGGGTGCCAACGTGTTCCACATGTTCAGTTGGGACGCCGCTCGCAATGCGCCCCATCTTTCGACGTACTCCCCCGGGAGGGGGTGGGACGAGGTCATTGCCCTCTACGACCAGTATTACGGTGCGCTCGACCCGCGTCGCGAGCATGTTCAGCGTGCTGCCATCGGCGAGTTCGCCTTCTGCCAGGACTACGTGTCCGATGCATACGTCGAGCGCAGCGAGTTCTATCAGGACTATCAGATTCCGTCGGGCTTTCGTTACCTGATGGGCGTGCGCTTGGCGCGCCCGGGCGGCAGCGACATCCTGCTCGGCATGTTGCGTGCAACCGGGCGCACGCCGTTCTCAGAGGAAGACCGCTTTAACGCCGTTAGCATGACCGGCCACCTGCAGCGCACGATCAACCTGTGGCAAGACACGCGCGTGCTGCATCGCGATGCCGCCGTTGGTGCGGAACTGATGGAACAGCTTGGCCTGGCCGTGTTCGCACTCGGGCGCGATCAGCGTGTGCTGTTTGCCAACGCGCAGGCTGAAGCGCTGCTGCGCGCGTCGACCTGTTTGCGGCTCGAACACGGGCGGCTGTGCGCCACGTTTGCGGCCGACAACGATGGCCTGCAGGCCGCATTGGCGCGCGTGGCGAAGTCCCGCAGGGGCGAGAGCTTTGCCGTACGGCCGGTGCTGGGGGCTCCGCACGAAATCTTCCTGGGGATCTCACAGTTGCCGGCCAACGCGGCGCACGCGGCGTTTGGCGATGCTGCGATGCTGGTGACAGCGCGCCGCCGTGGCGATGCCGCGCCTGTCACGGCGATGCAGTTGCGCCAGGTCTTTGGCTTGTCGGCTGCAGAGGCTGCAGTGGGCGAAGCGCTGATCGCCGGCAAGACGCCCGACGAATACGCCGCCAACGTCAATGTCGCCATGTCGACGGTGCGCTCGCAACTGCGTGCCATCTTTGAGAAGACCTGCACGCGCTCGCAGGCGGAAGCAGTGGGCGCGATGCTGTGGGTGCTGTCGCAGCAGAAGCAGTTGGGCTAGGCGTGCGTCAGGAACGCACCGGGCGGAAGAAACTGCGCTCGTCGCTGGTGATGTAGCGGACGTAGCCGGTGATCCTGGCGTGTGGCGTGTGGCGTGTGCACTTGGGTAGATGAGCGCATGAGCCTGAACGTCCGCCCGCGGTCCGGTCAATGCCGGGTGTGCGGGTGGCGTGCTCAGTAGTACCGCAGCTCTGTCGCTTTGCCGTGGAAGACCTTGTACGAGTAGATCGTGTAGGCCACGATGGTTGGCAGCACGATGGCCACACCCACCAGCATGAACTCGAGCGACTCCGGCGCGCTGGCGGCTTGCCAGATGTCGAGCCGATCCACCACCAGGTAAGGGAACAGGCTGTAAGCCAGGCCATTGAAGGCCAACAGAAAGATGGCTCCGGTGCCGACGAACGGCGCCCATACGAGGTGCTCGTCGCCGCGGGCGATCTGCTGCGGCAGGCGGCGCAGCACCCAGTCGATCAGGCCGAACAGTACGATCGTCACCAGCGGCACAGGCGCCAGCAGAATGATGTTCGGCAGTGCAAACCATTTGTCGAACACACGCGTGCTGACCCACGGCGTGGCCAGCGACACGGCGGCCACGCCCAGCGCGGTAAACCACAGGCTGCCGCGTGCCCACTGCACTGCGCGCAGTTGCAGCGCGCCTTCGGTTTTCATGATGAGCCACGTGGCGCCCAGCAGCAGGTAGCCCGCAATCAAACCGCCTGCGGTGCAGATCGCAAAGACAACGTTGGCCGCGTCGTACTGGAAACCCGTGATGTACAACCCGAGCATCAGACCTTGCGCCGCGGTGGCAATGACGGAGCCCGCATAGAACGCGCGGTTCCACCACGGCTTGTGGTGCGCGCGCGCCTTGACGCGAAAGTCGAATGCCACGCCACGCAGGATCAGCCCGAACAGCATGATGGCGACGGGCAGATACAGCGCGCCCAGAATCTCGCCATGCGCGGCGGGAAACGCCACCAGCAACAGCCCGACACCAAGCACGAGCCAGGTTTCGTTGGCATCCCAGAACGGTCCGATGGACGCGATCATGGTGTCTTTCTCGGCGTCGTCTGCGCGGCGCAGCAGGATGCCGACGCCGAGGTCGTAGCCATCGAGGACAACGTAGGCCAGCACGGCAATGCCCATCAGGGCCATGAACACCACCGGCAGCCAGCCGGCGGGTTGGGTGAGGTCGGGGAGGGTGTTCATGCTTGGGCTCTGGCGGCGGAAAGTTGCGAGGCGTGTGTGCTGGGGATGTCTGCGTCGGTCGGGTCAATGGCGCCGCCGGCCTTGCGGGCCAGGTAGAACACCACGCCGATATACGAGGCGATGAGGAAGGCGTACAGCGCGAGATACATCGCCAGCGTGCTGCCGATCATCCTGGCGGGTACCGAAGACGCAGCCTGCGCGGTGGTCAATACGCCGTAGACGAGCCACGGCTGGCGGCCGATTTCTGTGACGTACCAGCCGGCGACCACCGCCACCCAGCCGGAGAACGTCATTGCCACCAGTGCGCGCGCCAACCCGCGCGGCAATTCGCCACCACCACCGTTACGAAAGAGGCGCCAGGCGCTTGTCCACGACACCGCCAGCATCAGCAGCCCCACGCCCACCATCAAGCGGAAGGCGAAGAACACCGGCAGCACGGGCGGATGCTGGTCGAATTGGTCCAACCCGCGCACCTCGCCGTCGAGCGAGTGTGTGAGGTACAGCGATGCCACCTTCGGCACCGCGATCTCGTAGCGGTTGCTGCGCGTGGCCGCATCGGGAATGCCGAACAGCACGGCTGGCACGCCACGCCCGGTCTGCCAGATGCCTTCCATGGCGGCCAGCTTGGCCGGCTGATGTTCCAGCGTGTTCAGGCCGTGCGCATCGCCGGCGGCAATCTGCAGCGGGATCAGCATGGCCGCGAGCATCACACCGGTTTTGAGTGCGGCGCGCACGTCGGCACCCCGGTCGTTGCGCAGCCAGCGGTAAGCGGACAATCCGGCCAATAGAAACGACACTGTCAGCCCCGAGGCCAGCAGCATGTGCGTGAACCGATACGGAAACGACGGGTTGAAGATGATTGCCAGCCAGCTTTGCGGATGCGCGCGCCCATCGATCATCACGTAGCCGGCGGGCGTCTGCATCCACGAGTTGAGCGCGATGATCCAGAACACCGAAATGGTCGTACCCAACGCGACAAGGAAGGTCGCCAAGGTATGGATACGCTGGCTCACGCGGCCCGTGCCGAACAGCATGATCCCGAGAAAGCTGGCCTCTAGAAAGAACGCGGTCAGCACCTCATAGGCCAGCAGCGGCCCGGCGATGTTGCCGACGGTATTCATGTAGCCCGGCCAGTTGGTGCCGAACTGAAAACTCATCGTCACGCCCGACACCACGCCCAGCGCGAACGTCAGTGCAAAGACTTTTACCCACAAGCGATACGCGGCCATCCAGGCCTCGTCGCCGGTTTTGCGATAGCGCAGCTTGAAGAACAGCAGCACCCATGCGAGCGCGATGCTGATGGTGGGAAAGAGAATATGGAAGGTGATGTTGGCGCCGAACTGGATGCGCGCCAGGACAACAGGATCGAGCGACATGGTTCTTCTTGGGAGCGGACTACTTTGATTTGCCGCCAACGACAACGGCAAGCTTGTTCTTCATTTCCAGCAGCTTGTGCACCTTGGCACCCATCTTCATGAGCTGCTGCAGGGATTCGGCGTCCAGCTTCTGCACGTCGTCAAACCAGTTGGTCATGAGCGTGATGAGCTGGTACATCTCTTTCATGCGCGCCTGGGCATGGCGGTCATCCGGGTCGGTGGGGGATTCGAGCATCACGTCGCGCAGCAGCGACAGCGTGGGGTCGATCTCGCGCTTGCGGCGCTCTTCGGCCAGCGTGCGGAAGATCGTCCAGACGTCGTCGGGGGCCGAGAAGTATTCGCGCCGGTCGCCCGGCTTGTGCGACAGGCGCACGAGCTTCCACGACTCGAGCTCTTTCAAGCCAATGCTCACGTTCGAGCGCGAGAAGCCCAGCGCCTCGGCAATCTCGTCTGCGTTGATCGGCTCGCGTGCTGCGTAGAGCAGGGCGTAGATCTGCCCCACGGTACGGTTGATGCCCCAACGGCTGCCCATCTCGCCGAAATGCAGAACGAAGCGCTGTTTCAAGGGGGAAAGTTGCATCGTTTTGATTTTTCTCAATCTTCATGAATTTCTGAAAGTTTAGGCGGGCTTGCCGGGCTTGGGATGTGACGTGCTGTCGCACTGCAGCATGCGCGTTAAATTGCAAAAACCCCGTCGAACGCACATGGAGATTGTGCTGTCTTCGCCTACTATGCCTATGCAGCAAAGTCCCTCAAAAAACCTGCTCGCGATCCTGCTGCGCGGCCCGAGCTTGGCATTGCGATGCTCACCGTACACCTGTACGGCTGCGCGTCTCGTGCCAACCTCGGGTCGCTCGCTACGGATCGAGATCGGGTTTCAAGAACGCACATTTCTTTGGAGCGCAAACATGGCCTCACACGGTTTGATTGCCTGGCTGATCATCGGTGCAGTGGCTGGCTGGCTGGCCGGCATCCTGGTCAAGGGCGGCGGCTTTGGCATCTTTGTCGACATCGTGGTTGGTATCGTCGGCGCGTTCATCGGCGGATGGCTGGCCGGTGTGCTGCACATCTCGCTGGGCAGCGGCTGGATCGGCTCGATCATCACGGCGGTGATCGGCGCGGTGATCCTGCTGTTCATCATCCGGCTGATCAAACGCGCATAGCGCGGCACGTGCAGCGCCCACACACGGCGGTGGGTGCGCGTGCCATCCACCCGCCGGATTCCAACGTGCACACCATCACCTAGACTGGTTGAACCAAGGGCAGCTGCGCCGCGCCACAAGCGCCGGCGCAGCAGGTACACGCTAACCCAGCGAGGCCACCATGTCTGACCAGTTCATCACCGCGCCGCAAGAACTCTACGAAGGGTTCGAGATTCACGTCGTGCCAAGCCCGACGCGGACAAACTCCACGCGCTACACCTACACCGGCTACGTGTGCCACCCTGGCGCCGATCCGCAATTGCCGGGCCATGTCGTGCCTTTTCATGCTGATGGCGACGACACCTTCCGCAGCCCGGAAGAGGCCATGGAAGAAGCCGTGCACGTGGCGCGCAGCATCGTTGACGGCACGCATCCGGATCTGTCGGTGCTGTCGATCGTGACGCACGGCTACTGACTTCGAAGCCTGGTCAGGCAGCTTCCCTTCCGTTGAGTCGGCACACGTGATGTGCCGGTCGCCATTGGCTGTGGCCGACGCATTTGCTGTGCCGCACCATTCCGAATCGCGCCTGCACCGAAACCGTGCGGCGCGGTGCTCGCGCATGAGGCATGCGCGCCAGCCGCCTTCTGTTCAGTTTTCTGCAAACCCAGGCAGCACAAGGCTTTGCAAGCCTGGCATGCCTGTTGCATAGCACCATTGCGCGGGTCAAAGGCGATTCGCGCACTTCGTGGTGAAGGCCCTGGTGATCAGGGTGACTTGGACAACGGCGTCCCAGACCCTGGCTAGTACAGCCGGGTTCTCGGACGCCTTTTTTTTTCGCGGCCCCTGAGTGGAATTCAACATGACCGGCAAAGCCACCCGAATCGATCTGTTCAGCCTGCGCACGCCGCAGATGCGCGCCTTTCATCTGACGTGGCTCGCGTTCTTTGTGTGTTTCTACGCATGGTTTGCCTGCGCGCCGCTCATGCCGGTGCTCAAGGGCGAGTTCCACCTCACGCCAGGGCAGATCGCCAACATCAACATCGCGGCGGTGGCGGTGACGATCCTGGTGCGGTTGATTGTCGGCCCGCTGTGCGACCGCTTCGGCCCGCGCAAGACCTATACCGGCTTGCTGCTGCTGGGCGCCATCCCTGTGCTGGGCGTGGCGCTGGCGCAGAGCTACGAGACGTTCCTGTTCTTCCGCCTGGCGATTGGTGCGATTGGCGCGAGCTTCGTCATCACGCAGTACCACACGTCGGTCATGTTCGCGCCCAACGTGGTGGGCACCGCCAATGCGGCCGCCGCCGGTTGGGGCAACGCGGGCGGCGGCGTGGCGCAAGGCACGATGCCGCTGCTGCTGACTGCCATTGTGATGATGGGCGTGACGCAGAGCATGGGCTGGCGCCTGGCCATGGTGGTGCCGGGCGTGGCCATGCTGATCGTTGCCGCGCTGTACTGGCGCTATACGCAGGACTGCCCCGAAGGCAACTTCAGCGCGCTGCGCGCTGCGGGCAAGAGCATCGAAGGCGGCAAAAAGGGCGGTTGGGGCAGCTTTGTGACCGCTGCGGGCAACTACCGCGTGTGGCTGCTGTTCATTACCTACGGCGCGTGCTTTGGCGTGGAGATCTTCATCCACAACATCGCCGCTACCTACTACGTCGATCACTTTGGCCTGTCGCTGTCGGGCGCGGGCATGGCTGCGGCCAGCTTCGGCCTGCTGGCGCTGTTTGCCCGCGCGCTGGGCGGCATCGTGTCGGACCGCGTGGCGGCCCGGCGCGGCCTGGATGCCCGCACTCAACTGCTGTGCGTGCTGATGGTGGGCGAGGGCCTGGGCCTGTTCGGTTTTGCTCACGCGGGCAGCGTGCCGGTGGCGATTCTGGCAATGCTCGGTTTCGGCCTGTTCACCCACATGGCGTGCGGTGCCACGTATGCACTGGTGCCGTTTATCGATCGCCAGGCGCTGGGCGGCGTGGCCGGCATCATCGGCGCGGGCGGCAATGCCGGTGCGGTGGCCGCGGGCTTCCTGCTTAAAGGCATGGGCGACACGCAGGCCACGCTGTCGGTGCTGGGCGTGTTCGTGGCGATCTCGGCCATCTGCGCCATCGCCGTGCGCTTCTCGGCAGAACACAAGGCGCGCGAACAAGCGCTGTACGACAACACGCTGGCGGCCGCCGGCAACGCCTAAAGCAGTCAAGGAGACATCACCATGACCATGAAGATCGTCGTCATTGGCCACGGAATGGTGGGCCACAAGTTTCTGGAAAGCCTGCTGCACGCGCCGGGCCATCACCTGCAAGTGACGGTGCTGTGCGAAGAACCGCGCCCCGCTTACGACCGCGTGCACCTCTCGGAATTTTTCTCGGGCAAGACGGCGGAAGACCTCTCGCTGGTCACTCCGGGTTTCTTCGACCGCGATGACGTGGTGCTCAAGCTCAACGCCAGCGCTACCGCCATCGACACGGTGGCCAAGCAAGTTACCGTGTCTACCGGCGAGGTACTTTCGTACGACAAGCTGGTCATCGCTTCTGGCTCGTCGCCGTTCGTGCCGCCGGTGCCGGGCCGCGACCGCAAGGATTGCTTCGTCTACCGCACCATCGAAGACCTGCAAGCGATGGCCGAATGCGGCCAGCGCGCCAAGACCGGCGTCGTGATCGGCGGTGGCCTGCTGGGCCTGGAATGCGCCAAGGCCCTGCGCGACATGCACCTGCAAACACACGTGGTCGAGTTTGCCGGCCGCCTGATGGCCATGCAGGTGGACGACGGCGGCGGCCGCATGCTGCGCCGAAAAATCGAAGACCTGGGCGTGACCGTCCACACGCAAAAGAACACGGTGGAGATCGTTGACGGGGAAGACGGCACGCACCGCATGAAGTTTGCCGATGGCACGCACCTGGACGCGGACATGATCGTGTTCTCCGCCGGTATTCGCCCGCGTGACGAACTGGCACGCGCGTGCGGCCTGGAAGTGGGCGAGCGCGGCGGCATCGTGATCGATTCGGAATGCCGCACCTCGGCGCCGGACGTGTACGCCATTGGCGAATGCGCGCTGTGGGGCGGCAAGGTCTACGGCCTGGTTGCGCCAGGCTATGAGATGGCGCGCATCACCGCCAAGCAGATACTGGCCTCGGATGGCCAATCCACCTTCACCGGCGCTGATATGAGCACCAAGCTCAAGCTGATGGGCGTGGACGTTGCCAGCCTGGGCGATGCGCAAGGCGCGACGCCGGGCAGCCGCAGCGTGCAGTTCACGGATGAGCGCAAGCAGATCTACAAGAAACTGGTGGTGTCGGAAGACGGCAAGTACCTGCTGGGCGGCGTGCTGGTGGGCGACGCCGCCGAATACGGCACGCTGCTGCAGATGATGCTCAACCGCATTGAACTGCCCGAAGCGCCGGAGTTCCTGATCCTGCCGCAAGCCGATGGCAAGGCACGCGCGGGGCTTGGTGTGGATGCGCTGCCAGACAGCGCGCAGATCTGCTCGTGCAACGATGTGTCGAAGGGCGCGCTGTGCCAGGCCGTTTGCGCGGGCGCCACCACCGTGGGCGCGCTCAAGGATGCAACCAAGGCCGGCACCTCGTGCGGCGGCTGCGTGCCGCTGATGACGCAAGTCATGAAGGCCGAGATGAAGAAGCAGGGCCTGGCCGTCAACAACCACCTCTGCGAGCATTTTCCGTATTCACGCCAGGAGCTGTATCACCTCGTGCGTGCGGGCCGCATCCAGTCGTTCGAGGCGCTGCTGGACGCGCACGGCCACGGCATGGGCTGCGACATCTGCAAGCCTGCGGTGGCAAGCATCCTGGCCTCGTGCTGGAACGACTTCGTGCTCAAGAAGGAGCACGCCGGCCTGCAGGATTCCAACGACTACTTCCTCGCCAACATCCAGCGCGACGGCACGTACTCGGTCGTGCCGCGCATGCCGGGCGGCGAGGTGACGGCGGACGGCCTGATTGCCGTCGGTCAGATCGCCAAGCAGTACGGGCTGTACACCAAGATCACCGGCGGCCAGCGCGTGGACCTGTTCGGCGCGCGGCTTGAGCAACTGCCGCTGATCTGGGAAGCGCTGATTGCGGCGGGCTTTGAGTCGGGCCACGCGTACGGCAAGTCGCTGCGTACGGTGAAGTCGTGCGTGGGCTCCACGTGGTGCCGCTACGGCGTGGGCGATTCGGTGGGTTTTGCCGTGGCGCTGGAGAACCGCTACAAGGGCTTGCGCTCGCCGCACAAGCTGAAGTTTGGCGTGTCGGGCTGCACGCGCGAATGTGCGGAAGCGCAGGGCAAGGACGTCGGCATCATCGCTACTGAAAAGGGCTGGAACCTGTACGTGTGCGGCAACGGCGGCATGAAGCCCCGCCATGCCGAGCTGCTGGCTGCCGATTTGGATCAGGCCACGCTCATCAAGTATGTCGATCGCTTTCTGATGTTCTACGTGCGCACGGCAGACCGTCTGCAACGCACCAGCACGTGGCGCGACAACCTGGAAGGCGGCCTCGACTACCTGAAGGACGTCGTCGTCAATGACAAGCTGGGCATTGCCGCCGAGTTGGAGGCCGAGATGCAGCACGTGGTCGACACCTACCAGGACGAATGGAAGACCGCGGTGACCAACCCCGAGGTACGCAAGCGCTTTCGCCACTTCGTCAACAGCGATGTGGCCGACGCCAACGTCGTGTTTGTTGAAGAGCGCGGGCAAATCCGCCCGGCCACGCCGGAGGAGCGCAGCAAGACGACGCGCCCGGTCCGTATTCCTGTTGTTGCTGAAGCCGCCTGAACTCAGAAGGAGATCGCCATGCAAGCCAATCACTGGACCCCCATCTGTGCCCTGGACGACATCGTGCCCAACACCGGCGTGTGCGCGCTGGTGGGCGATGATCAGGTGGCCGTGTTTCGCGTCGCGGGCAGCGCGCCGCAACGCGTGTATGCCATTGGCAACTACGATCCGAACTCCGATGCGGCCGTACTGTCGCGCGGGCTCGTTGGCAATCTGGGCGAGCGCATCGTTGTGGCTTCGCCAATCTACAAGCAGCACTTTGATCTGGCGACAGGGGAGTGCCTGGAAGCGCCTGCGAACTCGGTGCACGCTTACGCTACGAAGCTGGAAGACGGCAAGGTGTGGGTGTCTGTATGAGTCCCAAGTCCGCGCGCCCCAAGCTCGTCGTCATCGGCAACGGCATGGCCGGCATGCGCACGGTCGAAGAGCTGTTCAAGCTGGCGCCGGACCTGTACGACATCACCGTGTTTGGCGAAGAACCGCATGGCAACTACAACCGCATCTTGCTCTCGCCGGTGCTGGCGGGTGAGAAGCAGGTTGACGACATCATGCTCAACACGCGCGAGTGGTACGACCAGAACCACATCACGCTGCATGCGGGCGACCCGGTGGTGGCCATCGACCGCCCGCGCCGCGTGCTGCGCTCGCGCGATGGCGTGGAGATGCGCTATGACCGCCTGCTGATCGCCACCGGCTCGCGGCCCTTCATCCTGCCAGTGCCTGGGCACCTGCTGCCGGGCGTGATCGCCTTTCGCGACATTCAGGATGTGGAGACGATGCTGGAAGCGGCGCGCAACCACCGGCACGCCGTCGTCATCGGCGGTGGCCTGCTCGGCCTGGAGGCCGCCAATGGCCTGATGCGCCAGGGCATGGACGTGACAGTGGTGCACCTGCCGGACAGCCTGATGGAGCGCCAGCTCGACAAGCCCGCCGCCAAGCTGCTGCAGAAGGCGCTGGAGGCCAAGGGGCTGCGCTTTCTGCTCGGCGCGCATACGGCGGAATTGTTGGGCGCCGACCGCGCGGATCGTGTGCAGGCCGTGCGCTTTAAAGATGGCACGGAGATTCCCGCCGACCTTGTTGTCATGACGGCTGGCGTGCGCCCAAACATTGAGCTTGCCAAAGCGGCCGGCCTGCGTTGCGAACGCGCCATCATCGTGGATGACACGCTGCAGACCTACGACCCGCGCATCTACGCCGTGGGCGAGTGCGTGCAGCATCGCAGTGCTACGTTCGGCCTGGTCGCGCCTATCTGGGACCAGGCGCGAGTGTGTGCCGCGCATCTGGCCGGTGCCGGGCACCGCCGCTATATCCAGCAAGCCACGGCAACCAAGCTGAAGGTCACTGGCGTCGATCTGTATTCCGCCGGCGACTTCATCGGCGGCGACGGCACGGAAGACATCGTGCTGCGCGATCCGCGCCGTGGCGTCTACAAGCGCCTCGTGCTGAAGGAAGACCGCATCGTCGGCGCGGTGTTGTATGGCGACGTGGCCGATGGCCCGTGGTACTTCGACATGATCCAGCGCCAGACACCCATCACACCGATTCGCCAGCGCCTGTTGTTTGGCCGTGCGCTGTGCGAGGTGGAAGCCGCCTGATCTCTGTCCAGCCTGAAACCCAAGGCCATCTCATGACGATGACGACCATCCCCATCCACCCGGCCGATACAACGGCTCGCCCGGTGCGCACCACCTGCCCGTACTGTGGCGTGGGCTGCGGCGTGCTGGCGAGCCGCCAAGCGGATGGCAGCGTCGGCATCGCGGGCGATCCGGCACACCCGTCCAACGCAGGGCGCCTGTGCGTGAAGGGCTCTGCGTTGGGTGAGACGATCAGCCTGGATGGCCGCTTGCTTTACCCCGCCATGCGGGAGCGCTCGCATGACCTGGAAGCCACGCGGTTGGCAACACCTGCACCGCTGCAACGTGTGTCGTGGGATACCGCGCTCGACACCGTAGCGCAAGGCTTTCGCCGCATCGTGGATGAGCACGGCCCCGATTCCGTTGCGCTGTATGTCTCCGGCCAGTTGCTGACCGAGGATTACTACGTCGCCAACAAGCTGATGAAGGGCTTTATCGGCTCGGCCAACATCGATACCAACTCGCGGCTGTGCATGTCGTCAGCGGTGGCGGGGCACAAGCGCGCATTTGGCGAAGACCTCGTGCCCGTTTGCTACGACGATCTGGAAGCGGCGGACCTCATCGTGCTGGTCGGCTCCAACACCGCGTGGTGCCACCCGATCCTGTTCCAGCGCATCGTGCGCGCCAAAGAGGCGCGGCCCGAGATGAAGGTGGTCGTGGTTGACCCACGCCACACAGCCACGTGCGAACTGGCCGATCTGCACCTGCCTATCAAACCTGGCACGGATGTGTGGCTGTTCAACGGCTTGCTGTCGTTTCTATCGCGGCGTGGCGTGGTAGACCGCAATTTCATCACCCTGCACACCAACGGCCCGGACGCTGCGCTGGAAGCCGCCGGCACCCAGAGCGATGACGTTGAAACCGTCGCCCGCGCCTGCAAGCTCAAGCTCGACGATCTGCTCACGTTCTACAACTGGTTTGCCGATACCGAGCGCACCATCACCGCGTTTTCGATGGGCGTCAACCAATCGACGGCGGGCACGGACAAGGTCAACAGCATCATCAACTGCCACCTGCTCACGGGCCGTATCGGGCGTGCGGGCATGGGGCCGTTTTCGATCACCGGGCAGCCAAATGCGATGGGCGGACGTGAGGTCGGCGGCCTCGCCAACATGTTGGCGGCGCACCTGGAGCTGAACGAGCCAGCACATCGTGACCTTGTGCAGACGTTCTGGAACGCGCCTCGCATGGCTGACAAAGTGGGCCTCAAGGCGGTGGACCTGTTCAACGCGATCGAAGAAGGGCGCGTGAAGGCGGTGTGGATCATGGGCACCAACCCCGTGGTCAGCCTGCCCGATGCAGACCAGGCACGCCGCGCGTTGACCAAGTGCGAACTGGTTGTCGCCTCCGACATTGTGGAAGCCACCGACACCAACGTATTTGCCGACATCGTGTTGCCCGCACTCGGCTGGGGCGAGAAAGATGGCACGGTGACGAACTCCGAGCGCCGCATCTCGCGCCAGCGTGCCTTTCTGCCCGCACCCGGCGAAGCGCGCGCCGATTGGCACATCATTGCTGACGTCGCCCGCCGCATGGGGTACGACGGGTTCGACTTCAAGAGCCCGCGCGATGTGTTTGACGAGCACGCGCGCCTGTCTGCCCATGCCAACGATGCCAGCGGCATTCGCCGCGCGTTCCATCTTGGCGGCCTGACGGGGCTCGATGCCGACGCGTACAACGGCATGGCACCTGTGCAATGGCCTATTGCAGCGTCGGGCGGCGGCGAAGCGCGCCTCTTCAGCGATGGCCGCTTCGCCCACGCCGATGGCCGCGCGCGTTTCGTGCCAACGCAGGCCCGTGCGCCCGCGCATGCAGCGGATGGCGAATACCCGCTCATCCTCAACACGGGCCGCGTGCGTGACCAATGGCACACCATGACGCGCACAGGCCGCGCGCCTAAGCTGGCTGACCATGTGCCCGAGCCGTTTGTCGACCTGCACCCGCACGATGCGCTGCTGGCAGGCGTGCGCGAAGGCAACCTGGCACGCGTGTCGTCACGCTGGGGCAGTATGGTGGCGCGTGTGCGCATGACTGGCGGTATCGCGCGCGGCAGCGTGTTCGTGCCGATCCACTGGAACGGCCAGTTCGCGTCTGATGCGCGCGTGGGGGCGGTGGTCAATCCGGTGGTCGACCCGGTTTCCGGCGAGCCCGAGTTCAAGCACACGCCGGTGATGGTCGAGCCGTTTGATGTGGCGTGGCACGGCTTTGTGCTCACGCGCCACACACTCAACACGGAAGACGCAACGTGGTGGACGCGCATTCAGGGCAAGCAGTTCGTGCGCTATGAATTGGCTGGACGCCAGCATTTGGGCTCCGTACACGATTGGGCGCGCACGTTGCTCGGCGTGAGCGATCCGCATGCTGATTGGCTCGAATACGAAGACACCACTGCGCGTGTCTACCGCGCCGTGCACGTGGTGGACGACCGCATCGAAGCCTGCGTGTTTCTCTCGCCGCGCCCAGACCTGCCATCGCGCAACTGGCTGGCGGGCCTGTTCGCACAAGAACGCCTGGAAGACCTCGATCGTGCGGGCGTGCTGCTCGGGCAGCCCATTGAGGCCGGCGTCGACGTGGGGCCGACCGTGTGCTCGTGCTTTGGCGTGGGCCGCAACACCATCTGCGATGCGATCCGCGCCAAGGGCCTGCAATCGACCGGCGAGATCACGGCCTGCCTGAAGGCGGGCGGCAATTGCGGCTCGTGCGTGCCGGAACTCAAACGGCTACTGGTGGAGGTGCGTGTGCAGCAGGCCGCATGACGTGTGCGCCATGTTACGCATAACACTGCTTTTATGCCCGGGTAATATTGACATCAAATTAAGCCCGGGTAAAATGCGTTCCTGTTGAAACTTCAGCAGGAGCGCTTCTCATGGAAGCCGCAGCAATCCACACGTGCACGGCCTTTGCCGGCAATCAACGCCTGGCTGGCGGGCTCGTTCACGACGTCGCCCGGGCCCTCAAGCTCCATCTCGACTCGCACCCCGAATCGCAGGTGCTCGTGTTCGACAACACCAGCGCGCAGCCTGTGGAATTCGACTTGCGCGGCACGGTTGAAGACGTGCTCGCGCGCCTGGACCAAGCCGCCCCATCTGCCACTGAGCCCGCTGAATCCGAAAGCCGCCCGCGCGGCCCTGGCCGCCCCAAGCTGGGCGTGATTGCCCGCGAGGTGACCTTGCTGCCGCGCCATTGGGATTGGTTGGCCGCGCAGCCAGGCGGGGCGTCGGTCACGCTGCGCAAGCTGGTAGAAGATGCGCGCCGCGCTGCTGAAGGCGATGACCGCCGCCGCATTGCGCAAGAGGCGGCGTACCGCTTCATGTCGGCCATGGCCGGTAACGCCGCGGGTTTTGAAGATGCCACCCGTGCATTGTTTGCCGCAGACGCCGTCGCATTCGAATCCCTTACCCAATCCTGGCCGGCCGACGTGCGTGACTTTGCCCGCGAACTGGCGAGCCGGGCATTCCATCCTCAACAGGAGGCGGCATGACAGCGCCTGCTGCTCGCCCGTTGTGGCGAACATTCATTGCATTCCTCGGCCCGCTGATTCTGGCCAACATCCTGCAATCGTTGTCGGGCACGCTCAACAACGTCTATGTCGGACACATGTTGGGCGTGAAGGCGCTCGGCGCGGTGTCGGCGTTCTTCCCGATCCTGTTTTTCTTCATCGCCTTCATCATCGGGCTGGGGTCGGGGGCGGCGGTGTTGATCGGGCAAGCCTGGGGTGCCAAGAAGCCCGAGGCGGTCAAGACCGTTGCGGGGACCACGCTATCGGTAGGCTTTATCGCAGGGCTGGCGGTGGCGCTGCTGGGCGGCCCGTTCGCGCACGCGCTGCTGGGTTGGCTGGGCACACCCGCCGACATCCTGCAAGACGCCACGCTCTACGCCAGCGTCATGCTCTATGCCATGCCGGGGCTGTTCGTCTACCTGCTTGCCACGGCGATGATGCGCGGCGTGGGTGACACACGTACGCCGCTGCGCACCCTTGCGCTGTCGACATCGATCGGGCTGGTGCTGACGCCAACCTTGATTCGCGGCTGGTTCGGCTTGCCGCAACTGGGTGTGGCAAGCGGCGCCGTGGCCACCATCATCTCGTTCACGGTTGCGCTGGCGTGGCTCGCCTTCTTCCTGCGCCGCCGCAATCATCCGCTCGCGCCTGATGCCGTTTTGGCGCGGCACCTGTGGGTCGATTTTGGGGTGCTCAAAACCGTGCTGAAGATCGGCGTGCCGACGGGCGTGCAGCTTGTAGTGATCTCGATTGCCGAACTGGCGCTGCTGTCATTCGTCAACGGTTTCGGCTCCGACGCAACGGCCGCTTACGGCGCCGGCACGCAGATCATCAGCTACGTGCAGTTTCCCGCCATGTCGATTGCGATTACGGCGTCCATCCTTGGTGCGCAAGCCATTGGCTCGGGCAATACGGAGCGGCTCGACGCCATCACTCGTACCGGGCTGTGGCTCAACGTGGCGATTACCGGCGTGCTGGTGATGATGGCGCTGCTGTTTTCGCGCGCCGTCATCGGCTGGTTCACCACGAACACCGAAGTGATGCGCCTTGCCCAGAGCCTGCTGCATATCTCGCTGTGGAGCTCGGTCATCTTTGGCATGGCGAGCGTGTTCTCGGGCGTGATGCGCGCCAGCGGTACGGTGATGGCGCCCACGGCCATTTCCATCCTCGCCATCGCGGCGGTGGAAGTGCCGGTGGCGTGGATGCTGAGCCGACACATCGGCACCGACGGCATCTGGGCCGCATACCCCGCCGCGTTCATCGCCATGTTCGTGATGCAGGGGCTGTATTACGGGCTGGTATGGCGGCGTCGCGCGCAGCGGTTCGGCATCCGCCGCATGGTTTGACGGCATCGCCGCCGGCAGCCACAGGTGCGGCCGGCGGTGGAGCGCGTGCGGGACTTACGCCGCGTTCTCGCGCAAGGCCTTCTTGTTGATCTTGCCGACGCCCGTCTTTGGGATTTCCGCCACGAAGGCGATGCGTTCGCGAAACGTGCGATAGCTGTAGCGCAGTGCGCCGCGATAGGTGATTTCCGGCTTACGGTAGAGGCATTGCGCGTTGGTCAGCCAGTGCTTGACGAGCAGCGCATACGTGTACGCAGTAGATGTCGGGGTGATGAGGTTTGCATGCATGCATGGTCTGGAAGCCCTTGTTCGGTATGCAGGTTCGTATGGGGGAGATTCAGGCTGCGTCTTCCAGCTGGATGACGACGTGGCCATCGGTCTCCTGAACCGCGTAGGTCTTCAGGCGCAGGCCGCCGGGGCCGGGCATGCAACCGGTGGCGAGATCGAAGCGCAGGCCGTGCGCCGGACACTGCAATACGCTGCCGTCCAGGCGTGCGCCCGCCAGCGAGGCGCCGTTATGCGGGCAGCTGTTGTCGATGGCATGAAGCCGGCCTTCGACGTTGAACAGGACGATGCTGCGGCCGTTGACGAAGACAAGCTTTCGTTCTCCGGCGCCCAATTCGCCGGCCGACGCCACGGTGACATTGCAAGCCTTGGTGTTCACTGCGCTTGCTCGTGCGGTTGCATCGGCGATAGCGACAGAGCATTCCGCCTGGTGCGCCGACGGTTCGCCCCGGCGGGTCTTGCCTGAGCGGGCGAATCAATCGAGTTCATGGATCAGCGCTTGCGCCATGGGCCACGGGCCAAAGCCGGCGGCGGGGTTCAAATGGCCGACATCTCCCAGATCGACCAGACTGCTGCCCCAGTCGGCGGCCATGCCGGCCACGCGCTCGAACGATGCCAGCGGATCGTTCCGGCTGGCGGCGACGATGCTTGGAAACGGCAGCGGACGCCGGGGGCAGGGCAGCCAGCCATTTTTTTGCAGCACGTCCTGCGTGGGGTAGCTCGATGGCAACGGCGTGTCGAGATCGGCCGGGGTGGCCAACAGGGCACCGTGGATCTTGCGCGCATGCCGCTTGACCCAATGCACGGTGATCATCACGCCTGCGCTATGCGCCACCAGGATCACCGGCCCTTCGATGGCGCTGACTGCCCTGTCCAACGCCGCGACCCGTGCCGCGCAACTCAGCCTGTCGACCTCCAGCGGCGGGACCGACGCAGCCTTGTGGCCTGCCGCCCGGAGTTTGGCTTCGAGCAATGTTTGCCAGTGTTCGGCCACGTGGTCGCGCAGGCCGGGCACCATGAGGATGGTGGAAGAGGTTTTGGATAACGTCATGATGGAACGCCACGAAGAAAAAACGAGGAGGTCGCCCTCCTCGAATGCCGACCGGGGAGACGGCGGGGCCAGCCTCCCGTGGTGTAGGCCGCTCAGAACTTGTGGCGGATGCCGACGGCCGCGCCCAGCATGCTGGTCTTGCCCGTAGCCAGGCCATAACCGGTGGCGTTGAGGTCCACCGTGGCCTGGTCCAGCGCCAGGCCTGCGTTGCGCGCATAGGCCGTGGTCAGGTACAGATCGGTGCGCTTGGAAAGCGTGTAGTCGGCAATGAACGCAACCTGCCACGGGTTGGCCTGCGTGGACGACGCGCTGTTGATGGTCTTGATCTTCTGATACGAGTATTCAAGCGAGAGCATCAGCGCGTTCGTCGCCTGATAGTTGGCACCGGCCCAGAAGTAGTCGTCGCGCAGCGCCACGCTGCCGCTAGCGTTCTTGTTCTGACCCCAGCGGTAGCCGCCCATGATCTTGAGCACATCGCCAAAGAGGTAGCTGCCCGCCAGCGCAGCCTTGCGTACCGTGCCGGAGCTGAACGCGCCGCCGCCCAGCGGGGTGCTGGGGTTGTACTGGTCATACGCGAGCGTGGCACCCAGCGGGCCCGCCGAATACGCCACCCCCGCGCCGTAGCCGCTGTCGCGCCGGCCTTGGCCCGGCACCTCGCCGTTGCCGCCGCCGTTCGGGTTCGCGCTTGGGGCGCCGCTGCCGAACGACCAATGAGCCTGCGTAGTCACCGGGCCGAAGGTGCCCGTGTACATGGCGGTGTTGTCGGACCGGAAATTGACGCCAGTCTGCACGGCGGCCGGTTCGTACTGCGTGGAATACGCCATCGGCTCGAAGTTGGCCAGCAACTGGAAGAGCGTCGTGTACTGGCGGCCGAAGGTGAGTTGCCCCATCGTGCTGTTCTTGAGCCCGACATAGGCCTGGCGCCCGAACAACCGGCCGCCCTGCTGCGATTGGCCCGTGTCGCTTGCAAAGCCGCTTTCCAGCACGAACAGCGCGCTCAAGCCGCCGCCCAGGTCTTCCACGCCGCGCAGGCCCCAGCGCGAGCCCGACAGGCCGCCGCTTTGCATCGACACGCGGTTGCCGGAGCTGCCCGGCGTGGCGCCCGCCAGGTTGGTCGCGTATTCGATGTTGGTATCCACCACGCCATACAGCGTAACGCCCGATTGTGCGCAGGCCCCGCCGGCGCAGGCCAGCAGTGCAGCGGGGGCGATGTGCTTGGTCTTCATGTTGCAGGGTCTCCTCTTGGTGTTATTGCCGACGGGTCCGATGTGTCCCGACGATCGTTAGAACGGCTTGCCGCCGATGATGCCGGCGCGTTCCATCTTGCGATGGCACGGGGCGTAATCCATGACCGCGTAGTGCTGCGTGGCGGTGTTGTCCCAGATGGCCACGCTGTTCGGTTTCCAGCGCCAGCGCACCTGGTATTCGGGAATGTAGGCCTGGCTGATCAGGTAGCGCAGCAGCTCAGATGCACCTGCCGTGGCGTCCTGCCCGTAGCGCACGCGCCCAGGGGTGTGGTAGTTCGTGAAGTGGGTCGTGAAGCCGTTGACGTAGAGGACCTTCTCGTCGGTTTCAGGGTGCGTGCGCACCACGGGGTGTTCCGGATCGGGGTACTGCGCCTTGAGTGCGAGACGCTTTTCGATCGGCATGACGGCACCAAAGCTGGCCTCGATGCTGTGGCGGGCGCGCAGGTCGGCAATGTCGCGCTTGACGTCTTCCGGCAGCTTCTCGTAGGCCAGCACCATGTTGGCCCACATGGTGTCGCCGCCCACGGGCGGGCATTCCGCGCATCGCAGCACGGCGCCAAACTGCGGCGCTTCCCGCCAGGTGGTATCGGCGTGCCAGCAGTTCTCGTAGCGGTCGTTCGGGTGATCGGGCGTCTTGTAGATGCGCACGAGGCCGGGGTGTTCGGGGTCGCTGCCGGCAACGGGGTGGTCTTCCAGATCGCCAAAGCGGCGGGCGAACGCGACGTGCTGCGCGCGACTTAGCTCCTGATCGCGCAGGAAGATCACGCGGTGCTTGAGCAGCGCGGCGCGGATCTCCGCAAACAGGCCATCGTCATGGACTGCATCGGCCAGCTGAACGCCGATGAGTTCGGCGCCGAGTGCATTGGTCAGTTGTTCGATATGCATGACGGCCCCCTCAGATGACGAAGACGGACGAACCCGTCGTCTTGCGCGATTCCAGATCTCGGTGTGCCTGTACGGCATCTTCCAATGCGTAGCGCTGGTTGATTTCGATCTTGATGCGACCGGCGGCCACGTGATCGAACAGCTCGCCAGCAAGCTCGGCCTTCTCGGCCGGATCGGCGATGTAATCGGCCAGGGCCGGGCGCGTCAGGTAAAGCGATCCCTTCATCGCCAGCAGTTGCGGGTTGAATGGCGGGATCGGGCCCGACGCCGTGCCCACGCACACCATCAGACCGCGTCGCTTGAGCGAATCGAGCGACGCATCGAAGGTGGCCTTGCCCACGCTGTCGAACGCCACGTTCACACCCACACCGTCGGTCAGTTCGCGCACGCGTTTTGCAACATCTTCGTGCGCGTAGTTGATGACGTGGTCGCAGCCGTGTGCGCGTGCGATGTCCGCCTTGGCTTCGCTCGACACCGTGCCGATCACCGACAGCCCGAGCAGCTTGGCCCACTGCGAGACGATGAGCCCCACGCCGCCCGCGGCCGCATGCAGCAGGATCGTATTGCCCTTTGCAAACGGGTAGATGCGGCGCAGCAGGTAGGCCGAAGTCAGGCCGCGCATAGTCATGGCGGCAGCCGTTTCGCAGGCGATGTCGTCTGGGAGCTTGATGAGCGGCGCGGCTGGAATCAGGCGTTCGGTGCTATAGGCGCCGAGCGTGTTGATGAAGCCCGTGTAGGTCACGCGGTCGCCCACGGCCACATTGGCCACGCCATCGCCTACCGCTTCAACGATGCCCGCCGCTTCCACGCCCATGCCGGCGGGGCGGGGTACGGGGTAGAGTCCAGAGCGGAAGTAGGTATCGGCAAAGTTCAGGCCGACGGCTTCGTGGCGCAGGCGCACCTGCCCCGGGCCGGGCTGGCCGACTACGACGGTCTCGCAGCGCAAGACCTCGGGGCCGCCGGTTTCATGAAAGCGGACTGCGGTTGCCATGGATATCTCCTGGATTCTTTTTTCAGATGTTTTGGGATGCACGCCGCCCGCGCGGCTCGCTTGGCGAGACGCGGTCAAGGCGGGAGAGGGGTGAGATACCTTGAGCGGCGGCGCGCGGTTAGTGGAGTCAGGCCGTCATGCGGAAGCCACGGCGGCTGGTGCGGCGGCGCGCGCTGCGTCGATCGACACGTTGGCCACGCGCTTGAGTTCAGCTTCGTAGCTGCGTGCGGCCAGCAGGAAGCAGCCTGCCGCAACCACGCTGAAGATCGGCATCACCGCCAGGGCGGTCTGCAGGCCCCATGCATCGGACATGGCGCCGCCCACAAATGGCCCGATGGCAAGGCCGAACAGGTTCTGGAACAGTGAGAGCACCGCAGCGCCTGTTGAGCGCACGCCGGGATGCACTACGTCGAACACCACGCTTGAAGCCGGGGCCACCGTGCACGTCATCAAGAAGCCGCCGAAGGCGATCAGGAGGAACTGCTGGTTGGCCGGCATGACGCTACCGAAAGCCGTCATGAACACGAGCAGCGTGACCACGGCCAGCACAGCGACCACAACGAGCCGGTTGCGCTGGCGGCGTGTTGCAACGACATCGGCCACCACACCCCACACGAAGGCGCCGAGCGCGCCGCACAGCACCACCAGTGCGGCTTGCATTGCGGCACGGTCCGGCGGCGTCCCGTGATAGCGGTTCAGGTAGCTCGGCAGCCAAGACCAGATGGTCGACACGACGATCAACTGGAAGGCCGCGCCCAGGCAGGTCCACCACAGCGTACGCGAACTGGTAAGCGCGCCCGCCACGCGTTGCAGCAGCGTGCCTGCGGGCTGCCGCAATTGCGTGCTGCCAGGTGCCATCGCCACCGTTTGATAGTCCGGCACGAACATATAGAGCAGCGCCAGCAGCAGACCCGGTACGCCCACCACGCCAAATGCCGCCTGCCAGCCCCAGCGCGCTGCAATCACGCCACCGAGCAACACGCCCAATACCGAGCCGACGGATGCCGCAGCAAAGAAAGCGCCCATCAACGTGGCGCGCAGGCGCTTGGGGAACAGGCTGGCAATGAGCGCCGCGCCCACCGAGCCGTAGCCTGTCTCACCCACCCCCACGATGGCGCGGGCGGTGAAAAGCTGTCCGTAATTGCGCGTGAACATGCAGGAGATCGTTGCCAGGCTCCATACGGTGGCCATCACGACGATGCTCTTGACGCGGCTGAAGCGGTCGGCCATCAGCGCCACCGGCAAGCCGCCCACCGCCACCACGATCGAGATGATCGAGACGAGCGCGCCAAGTTGCTTGTCGGACAGCTCCCAGGCTGTCTTCAGATGCGGAAACAGCGACACGATGACTTGCCGGTCGATGTAATCGAACAGCATCAGCGCAAAGGTCATTGCAAACGCAAACCACGCCTGGGGGCGGCTGACGAGGTAGTCGTCATGGTGGTCTGGGCGCGGGTCGGCGGCATGCAGATTCATGGTTGTCTCCGAGTGGCGGCGCTTGCGTTGAGCGCCGCCTGTGTTGGCCCGGTGATACTGCGGCTTCTAGTTTAGGCCGCGCGCAGCGGCAGGTTTCTCACGTTCGGGGCACGGTTGGGCGACATCCCGTTCTTCGCCAGCGTTTCTTCTACGCTGTCGTATTGCACGCCGATGCGGTAGATGGCGCGTGCTTCCTTGCCGCTGGCGATCTCGCGGCCCAGCTCACGGGCCACGCGCACGCACTGCTCGATCTGCTGTACCGACGTCATGCGGTTGCCGTGCTGGTCAATGATCGTGTCTTCAATGCCGCAGCGCGGATGCAGGCCCATTGCCATGGCCATCATGTTGAAGGGCAGCACGTTTTTGAGCAGCGACTCGGCCGTCAGCGTGCAACCATCCGGCGCGCGGTGGATGAAGTTGAAGAAGTTGAACGGGTTGGGGCCGTCGAAGCCGCCGCCAATGCCGATCCACGTCAGGTTGAGCGGACCCTTATAGACGCCCTTGCGGACCACGCGCTCCAGCGTCTCCAGCGCGTGGATGCCGGTCAACTGGAAGTGCGGTTGCACGCCAGAGGCCTGCAGGCGGCGCAGGTGCTCCTCCAGCCAAGCAGGGCCGGCGGGAACGGTCATTTCCGCGTAGGCCGCGGCCAGCGCAGGATTGGCCAGCGACGTGCCTTCCAGATACGCCGGATACAGCAGCTCCATGATGTTCATCTGCGTGGTGTTGACCGCCACGGTCACCTGATCCGGCGACGGGGTCAGGTCGGCCAGCATGTGGCGCGTGTCGTCCGACAGCCACTTGGCTGCTTGCCCTTCGTCTTCCGGCGCAAATGAAATCGAGCCGCCGACCTGGATGATCATGTCGGGCACCGCCGCACGCACGCCGGCAATCAGCTCGTTGAATTTCGAGAGCCGCTTGGAACCCTTGCCGTCCAGTTCACGCACGTGGAGGTGCAGCACGGTAGCGCCGGCGTTGTAGCAATCGACGGCCTTCTGAACCTGTTCTTCCATCGTGACCGGAATGTCTTCGGGAAAGTCTTCCGGCATCCATTCCGGGCCGTACGGCGCAACGGTAATGACGACTTTGTCCTGGTTTTCCGGGTGCAGCGAATCATCAAGGAATTGCATGTTGGGGGCTCCTGTAGGGGATGTCTCGGCTGGACTTCACTATAGGGAAGCGGTAGCTTTGGATTTCTCAATTGGCGCCAAATTTTTCTCTTCGCGCGCCATTCAGCGTAAACACCAAGACGGTTCGAAGCCCCCTTGAAACCTACGGAAACGATGGTGCGTGCCCGGTCGCTCAACGGCTACTTCCAGGTCGTGCGGCGGCTGGGTTTCAACCCACAGGAAGCGTTGCGGCAGGTGGGGCTGGCCCCGGCCAGACTGGCCGATCCCGAGCAACCCGTGTCAGTCGTGGCGACGTGCCAGTTGATGGAGATCACCGCTGCCAGTGCCCCATGCCCGACGCTCGGCCTGCAGATGGCTGAGGCGCGCCAGGAACTGGATTTCGGTGTGCTCGGGTTATTGCTGGCCCACAAGCGGACGCTTCGTGAGGCGCTGCAGGCCATCATCCAGTACCGCCACCTGCTGAACGAGGCGCTGGCGATCTACTTGGAATCCGACGGCGACATGGTCGTCATCCGCGAAGAGGTCGTCACCGAGACGCCGGTGCCGTTGCGGCAGGCGAACGAGCTGGCCGTCGGCGTGCTGGCCAGGACGTGCAGCGCGCTGCTGGGCACGCACTGGAAGCCCCGCAGCATCCATTTCGCCCATGGCGCGCCCAGTGACGTCAGCCTGCACAGGCGCGTGTTCGGCTGCCCCATCGTGTTCGGCAGCGACTTCAACGGCATCGTCTGCGCGGCGGCCGACCTGGAGACGCCCAACCCTGCCGCCGACCCGGCACTCGTGCGTTATGCGGAAAGCCTTGCCGAACCGCTCAATGCATCGGCGCAGGAGGCGGTGGTGCAGGACGTGCGTCACGCGATCTACCTGCTGCTTCCGCTGGAGCGAGCCTCGGTCGAGCAGGTGGCTGATCATCTCAACCTGAGCGTGCGGACCTTGCAGCGCCAGTTGGAATCGGCCGGCATGACGTTCTCTGACCTGGTGGACGAGGTCCGGCACAACCTTGCCGTCCGCTACATGGCGAACCCCAGCTACCGGATCGGGCGGGTGGCTGCATTGCTCGGCTATTCGCGGCAGGCATCGTTCACGCGCTGGTTCATCGCCCACTTCGGCATGACGCCGCGCGCGTGGCGCGATGTGCAGCGCGGCGATCGCAGTGCCGACGCGGCTCAGGCAGGTTCGAGCCCGGCTGACGCATCGTCCGCGCGGGGCTGACGCACCAGCCGCACGGCGGGCGATTGCAGGATGCACAGCAACTGCAGTGCAAAGCCCACCACCGCCACCAGCAGGCATGCTCCCACACCGGCCCGCGCAGCGAGCCATGCGGCCATCGCTGCGCCGACCGGCCGAGCGCCATACGACATCACATTCACGGCGGATACGCGTGCCAGCAACGCGGGCGGCGTCACCGTCTGCCGCAGCGTGGTGGTGCTCACCACCCAAAGAATCGGCCCACAACCTAGCAGAAAGAGCCCCGCTTGTGCCAGCGCCGGCCATCAATGCGCGCTTGGGCCAACGATCGGAATGACAAACAGCACAAACGGCAGCGTGAGCGCCACTTGCAGCCAGCTCGCCGTGCTGGTGTCGGCATGCAGGGTGAGCACCGCAACCATTGGCATGGCGGCCAGCGCAATCTGCTCGGCTGACTGCGCGGCCAGGTTTGAACCCGCCAGCCGGTTGAAGCCCGGCGTCTGACAATCGGCAGCAGGGTCATGGGGATCGGACATCGTGCACTCCTGAAAACGTTGGCTTCAGGGTAGGAATGGCGGTGTCTGGATGCGCAGCGCTTCTTGCGGGCGAATTCGAAGCGTGATTACAAGATAGGCGCGAACAGCTTGGCCACATGCAGGATCACGCGGCGCAGCGGATGTGCCCGCTCGTATTCGTCACGGCCAATGCGGGCGGCTTCGGCAAAGTCCGCTTCGAGCATCTGTGCGACGTCGTTGGCGAAGCGCGCGTCGGCGGTCATGATCATCAGCTCGAAGTTCAGGCGGAACGAGCGGTTGTCGAGGTTGGCGCTGCCCACGGCGGCGGCCTCGTCGTCGATCAGCACCACCTTCTGATGCAGGAAGCCGGGCAGGTAGCGGTAGATCTTCACGCCAGCGCGAATCGCCTGATACGCATACAGCGTTGACGCCAGGAACACCATGCGATGGTCCGGCCGCGAGGGGATCAGGATGCGTACGTCTACGCCGCGCAGCACGGCCAGGCGCAGCGCGGCAAACACGGCCTCGTCTGGAATGAAGTACGGCGATGTGATCCACAGCCGCTTGCGTGCCGATTGAATGGCCTCCATGAAGAACAGCGAGCAGGTTTCCTGTTTGTCAGCCGGGCCGCTGGCGACCACCTGGCAGACCATGTCTTCTTCGGGCCGCAGCTCGGGCACGATCAGTTGCGGCACTTCGTGGGCAGCCCAGTACCAGTCTTCGGCAAAGGTGAGTTGCAGGTCCATCACCGCCGCGCCAACGATCTCGATATGCGTGTCGCGCCACGGTGCGAGCGGCGGCTTTTCACCCATGTATTCGTTGCCGACGTTGTGGCCGCCTATGTAGGCGCGGTCGCCATCCACCACCACGAGCTTGCGGTGGTTGCGGAAGTTGAGTTGGAAGCGGTTGACGAAACCGGCATGCGTGGAAAACGGCTTGGCCTGCACGCCGCCTTCAATCAGGCGCTGCACGTAGCGGCGCGGCAGGGCATGGCAACCGATGCTGTCAAAGAGGAAGTACACGCGCACCCCGGCACGCGCGCGGTCCAGCAGCAATTCGGCCAGGCGGCGGCCGAGCGTGTCGTCATGCACGATGAAGAACTGCACGATCAGCACGCGCTGCGCCTGCGCAATGGCCGCAAAGATGGCGTCAAAGGTTTCCGCGCCGTTGACGAGCAGTCTCACGCGGTTGCGTGCCAGGCAGGGCGTACCGGTCAGGCGCGGCAGGGCTTGCATGCAGGTGTGTTGCGGCGCAACCACGCTCGATTCATGGTCGCGCAGGCGGCGCCAGTCGTCGGAGAGGGTGATCTCACGCAGGCGGGCGTTATGAAAGCGTCGCGCATCCACGTAACCGGCAAAGGTGCTGCGCCCAAAGATCAGATAAGGGATCAGCGTGAACTCGGGCAGCGTCACCAGCGAAATGGCCCACGCAATGGCGCCCTGCGATGTGCGTACGGTTAGCACGGCGTGCATGGCCGCGAGCACGCCAACGCAGTGCACAACAAAGATGAACGCAGCAAACGCCGTGGTGTTGGTCAGCATCGGAAGCAGCAGGAGAGAGCACGCCTTTGGGCATTCTGACACGCCCCGGGTGGCGTCGGACAAACACGGATACTGCCCAGGCTGACGCTTGACGTAGTCTGGCCACAATGTTGGCCTGGGCACGCCGCATGCTGATGTGCTGTTGTCGTCCTGTCGTCCTGCGAACCAAAACCCGACATTGAACATGCAAGGGCATCCGAGGAACCCATCGATCGTGCAACTGCGCGCTTGGTTCGCCTGCCTGGCGGCAGTGCTGCTGGCCGCGTGTGCCAGCCTGCCCGAACATGTGGAGCGGCCTGTCGCGGCAGCGCTGCCCAACGCAGAATCGGCCACCGCGCTGGGGCGCTTGGCGCAGTCAAATGCGCCGTCGGCGGATGTCTCTGGCTTTCGGCTGATCCCGTCGGGCGAAGAAGCCTATGCCACCTTGCTCACGCTGGCCGACCGCGCCGAGCGCACGCTGGACTTGCAGTACTTCATCATCGAAAGCGACAACAGCGTGCGCGAGCTGATGCGCCACGTGCTGGCGGCGGCTGACCGTGGCGTGCGCGTGCGCATGCTGGTCGATGATCTGCACAGCGATGGGCGTGATCTGGCGTTCCTCAAGTTTTCGTCGCATAAGAACATCGACGTACGGCTGTTCAACCCGTTTCCGGGCGGCCGCATGTCAAACGTCACCCGCTACCTGAGCGGCGCGGCGGAGTTCCGGCGCGTCAATCGGCGCATGCACAACAAGGCGTTCATTGCAGACAACGCGCTTGCCGTGACGGGCGGCCGCAACTTGGGTGCCGAATATTTCACGCAGAACCAGACCACCAACTTCGTTGATCTGGATGTGCTGGCGGCGGGGCCGGCGGTGCGGCAGTTATCGCTGGCGTTCGATGCGTACTGGAACAGCGAATTCGCGTACCCGGTGCAGGCGCTGGCGCCCGAGCCCGGCACGGCGCATCCGCCCGAGCAGAAAGATGGCAACTATCCGCCGCCTGTGGCGGTGCCGCCCCGGCCTGCGGGGCCGCCGCAGCATATCGACGTGCCCACCCGGCCTATCGACATGGGCTCCGGTTCAAGCAAGCCTGCATCAGACGAGAACCCCTCCGACCTTGAGCAGCGCCGCAACCTGACCGATCTGGCAAGCCCGGCGCCGGAGCAGCCACTGCCGCTCAAGCCCGCACCGCGCGACTGGTTCCTGGCCGACCAGATCGCCCGCGGCCGCCTGCGTCTGGAGTGGGCGCCCGCGCAGGTCATCGTCGATCGTCCGGCCAAGGTGTCGGGTGATGACGTAGAACCGGGTGGCGAGCGTCTCGCCCAGACGCTGCTGCATCTCATTGACGAGGCCAAGCACGAGGTGGTGCTGATCTCGCCTTACTTCGTGCCGAGCAAGCGCGGCGTTGAGGTGGCCAAACATTTGGAGGCGCGTGGCGTGCGCCTGCGCGTGCTGACCAACTCGCTGGCGGCGACTGACGCGCCCATCGTGCACGTGGGCTATGCCAAATACCGCGGTGCGCTCGTCGACGATGGCGTCGAGCTGTATGAACTGCGCCCCACGCTGGGCGATCGCCCCAAGATGATCGGCACGTTCCGTTCGTCGCAGGCGAGTCTGCATGTGAAGTCGGTGGTGGTCGACCGCAGCACGCTGTTCGTCGGCTCGATGAATATCGACCCGCGCTCCATTGGGCTGAATACCGAGACGGGGCTGATCATCCGTAGCCCGGTGCTGTCGCAGGCGGTGGCCAAGCTGTTTGACGATTCGGTGCGCGATAGTGCGTACCGGGTGACCAGGGAGGACGGCCGCCTGCGCTGGACCACGCATCAGGATGGCAAGGCGGTTGTCGTCGATCACGAGCCGGAGGTTGGCCTGGGCCGCCGAACGTGGATCCAGATGTTGGCGCCGTTTACGCCCGAAGAGCTGCTGTAGCAGCCCCAAAAGAGAAAACGCCGCGGATTGCGGCGTTTTTCAACTCAGACAAGGGGGAGGCCCTGCCTTCGCGTCATTACATCTTCTGCTTGGTATTGTCGGCAGCGTTTTCCAGCTTCTGGCCACCCGTCTGGATGTCCTTGCCCATGCCTGCCATCGTGTTGCAGCCAGCCAGGAAAACGCAGCCCAGAGCCAGCAGTGCGATCAGTTTCTTCATCTTGATCCCCTTGTGAGCCGTGCGGTATCCCGCACGATGTTCGCGTGATTGCCACCAGGGCGGTGGCGCAACCCGCATTTTAGTGCCACCCCGCATACGTGGGGTGCGCGGAGCGCATCTTTTTTACCTTCTTGTAAATCACTTGCGATGCATCTTGGACATTTGTGGGCGAGCCCTCTATTTCCGCCCGCCCTTGCCGTTAGCACTTTTCAGGAGTGAATCGGGTGCCGGAAGACGGCGCGCTAGAAGCGTCACCGCGCCACACACGGCCGAACCATGCAGGGGAAAACACATGTGGAAATGGATGGATACGAGCATTCGCACGCGGCTGACCTTCCTGGTCGCAGCGTTTGCAGTGATGATTGCGGTGGTGGGCGCGGCGGGCATCAGCACCGGCCGGGCCACCAACGCCGATTTGCGCGCGGTGTATCTGGAAGATGCCAAGGGCTTGGACCTGTTGGCGAAAGACACCATCAACCTGTTGTGGGCGCGCATTCACTTGACCAATTTTGATTCGGTCTCGTCGCCCGAAGAACTCAAGAAGCTGCTGTCTGATGCGCACACCATGGTCAACTCGGCCAATGACGCGTGGGCGCAGTTCATGAAGCTGCCGATTGCCGAGGCCGACCGCGCCCAACTGCAGGCTGCTGACGCCGCGCGCACCAGGTTCGTCAAGACGGCACTGGAGCCGGCCATTGCGGCGCTGGAGCGCAGTGACCTCACGACCTACCGCGACCTGAACACGACCCAGGTGCCGAAGCTGTTTGTCGACTATGACGCCGCGCTCGGCCCGCTGGTCGGGGCACGCTTCAAATATGGGCAGGAACGCTTTGACCATTCCCAATCACGCTACACCATGAGCATCTGGATTTCGGGCGGCTTGCTGGCCGCCGCGCTGGTGCTGTCGGTGCTGGCGCGCAGCGTGCTCGGCCGCACGTTGGTGCGTCCGCTGGAGCGCGCGATTCAGGTGTTCGAGCGCATGGCCTCGGGTGATCTCGCTACGCGCATGGAAGGGCAGACCGCTGCTGGCCGCCGCGACGAAGCCGCACGCCTCATGCACGCGGTGTCGTCCATGCAGACGAACCTGCAGCAAATCATCGGCCAGGTGCGCACAGGCTCGGATTCGATCGCCAGCGCCACCAAGCAGATTGCCGCTGGCAATGCCGACCTGTCGCAGCGTACGGAGCAGCAGGCGTCGTCGCTGGAAGAAACAGCATCGAGCATGGAAGAGCTGACGAGCATCGTGCGCCAGAACGCTGACAACGCGCGTCAGGCGAGCACGCTGGCCGTTAACGCATCGGACATCGCCGTCAAGGGCGGGGAAGTCGTGGGCCGCGTGATCGAGACCATGTCGGGCATTAACGACAGCAGCAAGAAGATCGCCGACATCATCGGCGTGATCGAAGGCATTGCCTTCCAGACCAACATCCTCGCGTTGAACGCTGCGGTGGAAGCCGCACGCGCGGGCGAGCAGGGCCGTGGCTTTGCCGTGGTGGCCGGCGAGGTGCGCAGCCTCGCGCAGCGCAGCGCCACAGCGGCCAAGGAGATCAAGGCGCTGATCGGCGATTCGGTGGGCCGCGTGCAGAACGGTTCGACCCTCGTGGCCGAAGCCGGTACGGTAATCGAAGAGGTGGTCGTGGCCGTGCGTCGCGTGACCGACATCATGGGCGAGATCAGCGCTGCGTCGGAAGAACAGAGCAGCGGTATTGAGCAAGTCAACCAGGCCGTTACACAGATGGATCAGGTGACGCAGCAGAATGCCGCGCTGGTCGAGCAGGCCGCAGCGGCTGCGGAATCCCTGGAAGAACAGGCCGAGGCACTGCGCAGCGCGGTGGCGGTCTTCCGCGTCGAGCACGCATAAGCAGCACACGCGCAAGCAACAACGCCCTTGCGCATCGCTGCGCAAGGGCGTTTTCTTGTTTTCTCGTTTTCTCGTTTTCCTTTACGGCATCAGATCGCGTGCGCGCTCGGCAATCACGTCTTGTGTGTCGTCGATCCAACGTGCGGGAAAGGGCTGCGACAGGAGGTAGCCCTGGATCACGTCGCACCGGCAGGCGCGCAATGCGTGAAGCTGCGCGGCGGTTTCCACGCGTGTGGCCGTGACGGGCACACCGGCGCCGTGCGCGGCAGCCACCAGGCGCTGCAGCACTGCGTGATCGCTCGCATTGGTCACAGCGTTGACAACGGCCTGATCGAGCTTGACCTGATCCGGGCGGAAGGTTGCCAGGCAATCAAGGCTGCGCTCGGTGGCGCCAAAGTCTTCCACGGCCACGCGTGCGCCGCAGGCGTGCAGGGCCTCGACGGCTTTCTGTGCCGCACCGTTGGCACGGTGCAGCGTGTGCTCCGATATCTCGAAGACGAGGCGAGCGGTTGGCACTGCGTGGCGTGCGGCAATGTCGCGCACGACGTCGCTCAGTTGCGGATCGAGCAACTGCGCAACCGACAAATTGACGGCAGCATGCACGCCCGGCTGATGCCGGCTGTTGCGCCCCGCACGCTGGGATTCTTCACGCAGCAGCCCGGCCAGCATCTGCGCCGCGTTGTCGAGCACCCAGCGGCCCACCTCGCGAATGTCACCCGTCTGCTCCAGGATCGGCAGGAAATCGGCCGGCGCCACTCCGCCCAGTTCGGGTGAAATCCAGCGCAGCAGGAATTCGTAGCCGACGATGCAGCCATCGGCGAGGCTCAGTTGCGGTTGCAGGTTCAGGCTGAACTGATGCCGCGCGAGTGCATGACGCAGTTGCGCGGCCAGGCGCGGGTGCTGGGCTACGGCGTCTTCATCGTCGGCAGATGCAGTGTTGCCGCCGGAGTGCGGCGGCATGGCGGCCGGGGCGTACAGCGCAGGGCTTTGTTCAGCGCCGTGCTGAGCGCCGTAGAGCGCACGGTCAGCCTGTTCGATCAACCGTGCCGCATCGGAAGGCGTGCTCTCAAAGAGCGTCATGCCGATGCTGCACGAGCAGACCAGCTCGTAGCCGTGCGTGATGAAAGGCCGCGTAAGCGCGGCAGAAATCTGCCGCGCGAGATCGTGAACATCCTGTGCCGAGGCGAAGTCTGCGCAGGCAACGGCAAAGGTTTCAGGGCCGATGCGCCCGACGATGGGCGCGGCGCCATCAGCATCCGGCACGCTTAGCGCTCCGAGCCGCGATGCACATTCGACGATGACCTCACGCGCGGCCAGCGGCCCGAGCGTGTTGGTGGCCTCGGCAAAATGATCAAAGCCGATCAGCAACAGTGCGCCGATTGCGCCCTGGCGTGCGGGTTGCGGCATGGCAGCCAGCAGTTGGACAAATCGTTCGCGCTCCAGCAATCCGGAGATGGGATCCAGACTCGATGGCGCGACAGACCTTGCGCGGCTCATAAATGGGGATCGTCCTGCAAATGCCTTTAAAACAAAAATGCGTGCGTTCGATACGCGGTCAATCGTATTGCTTTGTCACAAGCAAGCCTGCGGCATCATAAGCCGAAAGTTGGCTATGGTGGCCGCTTCACAGCATGTTTTCGTGTGAGGGCGGCAGGCGTTTTTAATATTCAATGGTAATTAATTCTGATAAAAGTGACGCGAATATCAGTGCTATCTGCACGTTACACCATGCGCTGGCCGCCCCAAAGCAATTGTTCATAGATGAAGCATTGCAGCAGCATTTTTTGGGCTGCGACCAGTTCGATGAACTCCACGCCGTATTGATAGACGTTGGGCAGGTCAGACGGCTTTTCACTGCGCACGAGTGCAGCGGCCACCAGCTCGGAGTGGTAGTCGCGCGTTTTCACCCGGAAGCGCAGACGCGCCGGTGCGCCGCTGACTGCTAACCGATGTGCGGAACGGAACGACGCGCCCGTCGTGCTGATGTCCGAGATATGGATCATGCGCGGCGGGTCGCCACTCACCAGCATCTTGCCGACCACGTTGGCGCGCACGCGCAGCGATTTGCGCAACGTTCGGTTCTTGATCCGCCGCGGCGGCGACAGCACGACGTATTCGAACGGGATGCGGCAGACGGCCATCACCGTGCATTCGAAGCTGGCGATGCCCTCGCCCGAGAATGCGTGGATCTCCACCAGTTCGTCCTTGACCGGCATGACCGTGCGGCCGCTGTCGGTGGGCATGGTGATCAGCAGATGACGCTGAGGGCTGTAGCCAATCACGCGGGCGGCGCCCTTCGTCTGGCCGGCGCCAGCGGTCAGGCGCACCGTCAGCATGCCGCCTGGGCGCAGGCCCAGCAGCTCCATCGCGATCGTGCGTTCGCCGTCCGGGTCGTCGCCCATGTCGGGGAAGCTCGTGTTCGGGAACTGCGTGTTTGCAAACGCTGGCGCAGGCGCGGGCGTGCCATCAGGCCGACGATGCGGGCGGTGCAGCGTGAACAGCAGGTCGATCTCCTCTGGCGAGTTGATGACGTCGCCCTTGGGGACGAGTAGCTGCCCGTCGGCGTCAAGCATCGGCCACGGCAGAGGGATCGCAAGCGGAATATCGAGAGGTTGAAGTTCGAGCATGGCAATGGGGAGCCCACAGCCGCACGGGGCCCCACGTTTCTATACGGCCAAATGTCGCACAACTTTAAGCGCACTTATTGTGCAGGGGCGGTGGCACGCGGGTTGCGGCCCGGCAACCATGATCGAGCACAATGTCAGTTCCAAAGCGGATGGGGTGGGCGCGACCATGGCGTCTCGGCAGCATTTCTGGGCAGCGGTGGAGCAGTTTGCGCGCTATGTCGTGATCGGCGGCGGTGCAACGCTGGCGCATTATGTGGTGCTGTTCGGGCTGGTGCAGGCGGGGGTCTCGCCGTGGCGGGCGTCGGTGGTGGGCAGCGTGATTGGCGCCACGCTCAACTACTTCATCAGCCGGCAGGCTGTGTTCAACAGCACACGCGGGCACATCGGGGCGATGGTGCGCTTTGGCCTGGTGGCTTTCCTGGCGCTGGGGTGCAACGCCACCATCATGGCCATCGGGCTGGGGCTCGGGCTGTACTACCTGATTGCGCAGGTATTCGCCTCAGCCCTCACGGCAATCTTCAACTTCCTGGTGCACCGGTACTGGACGTTCCGTGACGCTGCGGCCGTGGGCGCACCCACTGAGCCGCAACCGGCCATCGTGCCGGAGCGGCCCATACGCGAGGGGCCTGAGCGGCCTTAGCGTGCTTAATGCCGACCGGCGGCACTTCGCAGGCCAGCGGGGGTTTCGGCCACGAACGTGACCTCGCCGATGCCGTCGCCGGGCGGGGTGGGGCCCTCGCCGTGCAGGCGCTCAACAACCAGACGCACATCGATCACATCGGTCACGCCGGCAGCTTCCAGCGTGACAAGTGCGGCCAACTGCGCAATCGCAAACGTATCCGCGAGCAGAGGCGTGTCGTCGTGGAGATCACCAGCAACGCGAGCGGGTGCGGTGTTGCTGGCGGCACGCGCAGAATGCTGCGCTGCATCACGTGCGCGATAGGCGAGATAGGCATCGGCAAAGTGCACGCGGTGCGCATCGAACACGCGCACGGCGGCAGTAAGGGCATCGTCAACCCAGGCCGGGTCGATCCATTGAGCGCCGGGCTGGGTACTTTCTGGCAGGCCCGCAAGCTTCAAGGCATAGCGGTGCGTTTGCGTGCCGGGGGCGACAAAACTCAATTCCATACAACCTCCCACAACCGCGTGCGCATGTGCCGCGGCTCGCCGTGTTTGATCTCGCCCCCCCGAAAGCGATATTGAAGAATAGTAACGGAGCTGGCCGCCCGCGCGTTTCGTTCTTCCGGATGAGGGCCGAGGCTTTGTCGTCACCTACAGGCAACCACAGTGTGGAATTTGCTGCGCAACCATAAAGCAAACGGTTGCGCGGGCAGCAGCGATCGCACTACCTAACCGAACGGCTAGCTGTTCGGCCCGGTGCGCCAGTGTAGAGTTGCCGGATGTCCGGCGACGCTGGGCAGGTGTCGACAATCGATGTCGACAAACGCAGACGGGAATGACGCGGGGCGCGTTTCCTTCGCGTCATTTCGCGTATGAGGGGACCTACGGCGCGCACGCGGTCCCTGTCCCCTCGCGGGAAGGGATTGCCCCGTTAACTTGCGGCTTCTATAGTCCGCCTCGATTCGTGCGCTTGCAACGCACCAAGGTCTGTCATCGCCGGCCACCAACCGGACCACACAGACCACGAGACCGGTCACGGGGATCACGCCAGCCGCCACCGCAACGAGCCCAACGCAGGTCATTGCGTCATGGAGCACCCTGCGGCGCGATGGCCATCACATCAGCTACCCCCGGGACTGCCGCATTCGCGAAACAGCATCGCCATGCTTGAGGACCACCACTTGTACAAGGCTGCGATCGAACATTCGCCGATAGGAATCGGCCTGTGCGCGCCGGAGGGTCGCTTCCTCGACGTGAACCGTGCGCTGTGCGCGCTGACCGGTCACGAGGCACAGGCGCTGCGCACGCGCGATCTGTTCGACCTGTGCCACCCCGATCACACGGAACGTACGCGACATGGTATCGAGTCGCTGCTCGCCGGTCAGCGCGATTCGCTGTCAATGGAAACGCGCCTGGTGCGCCAGGACGGCACCACTGTGTGGGTGCAGACCGACGTGGCGGTGGCGCGCGACGGTGGCAATACACACCTCGTGGTGCAGATGCAGGACGTGACCGCGCGGCGCTTGGCGCTGGAATCGCTGCGCGCGTCGGAGCAACGGTTGGCCTATGTGCTCGACGGCGCGGGGCTCGGTACGTTCGATTGGTCCACGCGTGCGCGGCATGTGTCGTTTAACCGCCGGACGGCCGACATGCTCGGCTACGAGCCGATGGATCTGTCCAACGATCCGGATGCCTGGTTTGCCATGGTGCATCCGCAAGACGTCGCGTTGAGCGCGCGACGCATCTATCGCCATATGCGTGGTGACGCCGAGGGCTTTGAAATCGAGCAGCGCATGCGTGCGCGCCATGGTCAATGGATCTGGGTGGCTGCGCGTGGCCGTGTGACCGAGCGCGATGCACGCGGCGCGGCCACGCGCGTGAGCGGCACGCTGCTTGACGTGACACAGCGGCGAACCGCGCTGGATCAGGCACACCATCTTGCGCTGCATGATCCGCTGACGGACTTGCCCAATGCGCGCTTGCTGCGCGATCGGCTGTTCATTGCCATTCAGACCGCACGTCGCGCGCGCGGTCAGGTTGCCGTCGTGTTCATCGATCTCGATCGCTTCAAGCCCGTCAATGATGAGTATGGTCATGCCGTGGGCGATCTTGTCCTGAAGGCGACGGCCATGCGATTGCGCAGCGGGCTGCGTGCATCGGACACCGTGGCCCGTCTTGGCGGCGATGAATTTGTTGTCGTGCTTACGCACTGCGCTACGCGCGACGATGTGTCGCAAACCGTGGAACGCCTGATCGAGCAGTTGCAGACGCCGTTCCGTGTGGAAGGCCACGTGTTGTCGATGGGCGTGAGCGCCGGCGTGGCGCTGTATCCGACCGACGGGCGCGACGCGCCAACGCTCATCCGCAATGCCGACGCTGCGATGTATGAGGTCAAGCGTGCTGGCGGCAACGGTTTCGGCTTCCATGCCTCGCTCAACTACGAGCGGTTGATGGGCATGCGACCGCGCGCTCGCGATCTCGACGGCGAAGCCGACGCGCGTTAATCAACCATCGCGCAAAACAAAACGGCCCGCCGCAAGGGCAGGCCGCGTGTCTGAAAACGCAGACGCTCAGACTTTAGAACGTGTAACGCAGGTACAGCTCGTTCAGATCGGTGCCCGGGTTCGGGCGCTTGATCGATGCGTTCGACAGGTGTTCAAAGCGATAGCCCATCTGGAACTGTTGCTTGCTGCCGAAGGCCACACCCACGCCGATCATGTCGGAGAACTGGAAGGCCGTGCTGAAGTTGTGCTCATCCGACGTACGGGTGTGCGACAGCAGACGCGGGCCAACCCCGGCTTCAATGAACGGCACCCACGAGCCGCCGCGCTTTTCGATGCGGAACAGCGGCGTCACCCCAAACTCGGTCAGGTTCTGGCGATTGGTGCCCTTGGTCGAGCGCCATTGGCCCAGCGCGACTTCCCAATCCAGGTTCACGAACCAGCCTTCCGGGTTGCCCCAGTGGAAGCCCGAATCGAAATCCAGATCGACGCCGTACTTCTCGATGCCGTGGCGGTTGTCCTTGCCGTAGATGGCGCGCACGGACGGGTCAGCCTGCGCAGGCAGGGCGGAGAACAGCGTGGCGGCACCCAGGGCGGTGGCCAGCAGCTTGGCGGAACGAGGAAGCGCGGATCGGATCATCAGAGAGAGGCGGAGTCAATTGAGCGGCGCGCGTGAATCTGGGCAACAGCGTCGGCAACCACGCGCGCGGCGGACATGGCGGCAGGCAAACAGACGGTCGGCATAGCACCGGGGCGGGCTTGCAGGGCACCCAGCGACGCAATTTACGCGCCTGCTGCTGCACCAGCACGCCCGGAGGATCAGGGTCGTCTGAAATAAATTCTGACGATTATAGGGGGAACTATCCGACTGCGTGCGTGCTTAGGCACAAGAGGATATTGCCGATGGCGAAACGTCGTCGGCCACCGGCAACAAGGGGATGCCTATTGAGCAGCCGGAGCGGATGCCGGCTGCAGCGCTGCCTGGCCGACCACTGGCACCTCCCCATGCCAGCCGCCGCCCAGCGCCTTGACCAGCAGCACCGCTGCCGAGTACTGCTTGCCCTGCAGCGTGAGCAGCGTGCGCTCGGCACTGTAGGCAGTGGCTTGTGCGGTGATGACTTCCAGGAAGCTCACGGTGCCCGCGCGGTAGCGGTTCAGGTTGAGTTGCGCGGCTTCCTGCGCGGCCTTGACGGCATCGGCTTGCACGGCAAATTCCTGGGTCTGCCAGCGCAGCGCGGCGAGGTTGTCTTCAACGTCCTGGAAGGCGCCGAGCACGGTCTGGCGGTACGTTGCGACCGACGCATCGTAAGCAGCGCCGGCCTTGTCGACGGCAGCCGCGCGAGCGCCCCCATCAAACAGCGTTGCGGCCAGCGTCGGGCCGATCGACCAGACGCGGCTGGGCAGCGTTGCCAGGCGCGACAGCGTGTTGGCCGCCAACCCGGCCGATGCCCCCAACGTGAGCGTCGGGAAGTACGCGGCCTTGGCCACGCCGATCTGCGCGTTGGCGGCGGCCATGCGGCGTTCAGCGGCAGCAATGTCGGGACGGCGCTCAAGCACGGCCGACGGCACTTGCAGCGGAATGGCTGGCAAGGCCGGCAAGTCAGCCGCGCTGGCGGCAGTGGCAGGCGCCAGCGAGAATTCCGCCGGCGGCTTGCCGATCAGCACCGCAATGGCGTGCTCCAGTTGCGCACGCGTGACTTCGGTATCCAGCAGCAGCGCTTGCGACTGCTTGAGTTGCGTCTGCGCGGTCAGCACATCCGAGCGCTGCGCCACGCCCACCGCGTACTGATTCTGCGTGAGCTTCAGGAAGCGTTCGTAGTCGGCCACGGTGCGCTGCAGGACGGCCTTCTGGGTATCCGTGACACGCAATTGGAAATAATTCTGCGCAAGCGTCGCCTGTGCCGAGAGCAATGCGGACGACAAATCGCCGGCGCTGGCTTGCGCGCTGGCCTTGTTTGACTCTACCGACCGGCGGATGCGGCCCCACAGATCCAGCTCCCAGCTTGCGTTGAGCGACAGGCTCTGCGAGTTGAGCAGGCTCGGGTTGCCGGTCGAAAGGCTGCCATCGGAGTTGACCGAGGTGCGCACCGAACGGCTGCGCGTGGCCGATGCACTGGCACCGAGCGTGGGGAAGAACGAAGCCTGTGCCGATTGCACCAGCGCTTGTGCCTGGCGGTACTGCGCCTCGGCTACCCGGATGTTCTGGTTGGCGGCGGCCACTTGATCTTCCAGCGCGTTCAGTTGCGCATCGTTGAAGATCTCCCACCACTTGCCGCGGGCGATGGCGTCGCTCGGGCTGGCAATCTTCCAGCCATCGACGTCCTTGGCTTCCTTGTATTGCTGCGGCACCTGCGTATCCGGCCGCTTGTAATCCGGGCCGACCGCGCAAGCGCCCACGAGCGCGCACGCGGCCAGCGCGAGCAGTGAGGTACGGAGGGCTTGAGTGCCTCTTGTCATGTTCAGCTTCCTTGCGAGTCCAATGCGGGCAGCGGTGTGTCTTTTGTACGGCCGGCGCGGCGCAGGCGCAGCCGGTCCAGTGCCAGGTAGACCACCGGCGTGGTGTATAGCGTGAGGATCTGGCTGACCAGCAGACCGCCGACGATGGAGATGCCCAGCGGCGTGCGCAACTCCGCGCCATCGCCATGGCCTAGCGCCAAGGGCAGGGCGCCCAGCAGCGCAGCCATCGTCGTCATCAAGATGGGCCGGAAGCGCAGCACGCACGCGTGGAAGATGGCGTCTGCCGGGCTCATGCCCTGGCTGCGCTCCGCTTCCAGCGCGAAGTCGATCATCATGATCGCGTTCTTCTTGACGATGCCGATCAGCAGAATGACGCCGATCAGCGCGATGATCGAAAAATCCGTATCCGTGACGATCAGCGCCAGCAGTGCACCCACGCCGGCCGAGGGCAGCGTCGAGAGAATCGTGATCGGGTGCACATAGCTCTCATACAGCACGCCCAGAACGATGTAGATGGTGATCAGCGCAAACAGGATCAGCACCGGCTGGCTGGAGAGCGAATCCTGGAACGCCTTGGCGGTGCCCTGGAAACTGCCGTGCACAGAGGACGGCACGCCGATGCGGTTCATCGTGTCCTGAATGTCCTGCGTGGCACCTGACAGCGACGCCCCCGGTGCCAGATTGAACGAGATCGTGCTGGCCGCGAACTGCCCCTGGTGATTGACCGCCAGCGCGGTGTTGGTCGGCTCGTAGTGCGAGAAGGTCGACAGCGGCACCTGCGCGCCCTTCGAGGTGATCAGGTAGATGTCGCGCAGGCCTTCCGGGTTCTGCCAGTACTGCGGGGCGGCTTCCATCACCACGCGGTACTGGTTGAGCGGGTTGTAGATGGTCGACACCTGGCGCTGCCCGAAAGCGTTGTTCAGCGCGTTGTCGATATCGCTGGGGTTGATGCCGAGCGACTTCGCCTTGTCGCGGTCGATCACGAGCGAGGTCTGCAGGCCCTTGTCTTGCGTATCGGTGTTGACATCTGTGAGCGACTTGACCTGCGTGAGCGCCTGCTTGATCTTCGGATCCCACGCGCGCAGCTCGTTCAGATCGTCCGCCTGCAACGTGTATTGGTACTGCGCATTGCTGGCCCGGCCGCCCACACGAATGTCCTGCACCGATTGCAGGAACAGGCTCGCGCCCGGTTCTCGCGCCAGCTTGCCGCGCAGGCGGTTGATGACCTGGTCGGCAGACATCTTGCGCTCAGCCAGCGGTTTGAGCTGGATGAACATCTGCCCGGTATTGCGCTGGCTGCCGCCCGTGAAACCCACCACGTTCTCCACCGCCGGGTCTTGCCGGACGGTGGCGATGAAGTCGGTCAGCTTGGTGCGCATTGCCTGAAACGAGATCGACTGGTCTGCCTGGATGAAGCCGATCACGCGGCCCGTGTCCTGCTGCGGGAAAAACCCCTTGGGCACGATGATGTACAGATAGACGTTCAGGCATACCGTCGCAAACAGGATCAGCAGCGTGAGCCAGCTATGGCGTAGCGCCCACGCCAGCGAGTTGCGGTAGATGTCGAGCAGGAAGGTGAAGAAGCCTTCAGTCTTGCGGTGGAACCAGCCGTGTTCTTCATCGGCGGCGGGCCTGAGCAAGCGCGCGCACATCATTGGTGTGGTGGTGAGCGACACGACCAGCGACACCAGAATGGCCACCGACAACGTTACCGCAAACTCCCGGAACAGCCGGCCCACGATGCCGCCCATCATCAGCAGCGGGATGAACACGGCAATCAGCGAGAGGCTCATCGACACCACGGTAAAGCCGACTTCACGTGCGCCCTTGAGCGCCGCCTGCATGGGCCGCATGCCGTTCTCGATGTGGCGCGAGACGTTCTCCAGCACCACGATCGCATCGTCCACCACAAAGCCTGTGGCCACCGTCAACGCCATCAGCGAGAGGTTGTCGAGGCTGTAGCCGCACAGGTACATCACCCCGAACGTGCCGATGAGCGAGACCGGCACCGCCACGCTGGGAATGAGCGTTGCCCGCACATTGCGCAGGAACAGGAACACCACCATGATCACCAGCGCGATCGACAGCACCAGCGTGCGCTCCACATCCTTGAGCGAGGCGCGGATGGTGGGGGTGCGGTCCATCATCACATCAAGGTTGATCTGCGCGGGAATGGTATTGCGCAGGTACGGCAGGATGTCGTTGATGCGGTCAACCGTGTCGATGATGTTGGCGCCCGGCTGCCGGCTGATGATGAGCAGCACCGATGGCTTGCCGTTGGCTGAGCCGTAGTTGCGGATGTCCTGCACGCTGTCGCTGACGTCCGCCACGTCGGCCAGTCGCACCGGCGCCCCGTTGCGCCAGGCAATGATGAGCGACTGATATTCGACGGCCTTTTTGGCCTGATCGTTGGCATAGATGGTCCAGACGCGCTCGCCGGATTCCATCATGCCCTTGGGCTTGTTCGCGTTGGTGCTGGTGATGACGGCGCGCACGGTCTCCATCGAGATGCCGTACTTGTTCAGTGCCATCGGGTTCAGCTCCACCCGCACCGCGGGCAGTGACGCGCCGCCAATGTTCACCTGGCCCACGCCGTTGATCTGCGACAGCTTCTGCGCAAGGATGGTCGACGCCGCGTCATACAGCTCGCCGCGCGACTTGGTGTCGGAGGTGAGCCCCAGGATCATGATCGGCGCATCGGCCGGATTGACCTTGCGATACGTCGGGTTGCTGGGCAAGCCCGAAGGCAACAGGCTGCGCGAAGCGTTGATGGCGGCCTGCACATCGCGTGCCGCGCCATCGATGTCGCGCGACAGATCAAACTGCAGCGTGATCCGCGACGAGCCGAGCGAGCTGGACGATGTCATCTCGCTAATGCCCGCGATGCGGCCGAGCGAACGCTCCAGCGGCGTTGCCACGGTGGCCGCCATGGTTTCGGGGCTCGCGCCCGGCAGCGACGCGCTGACCGAGATGGTCGGGAAATCCACTTGCGGCAGCGGCGACACCGGCAGCAGGCGGAACGCCGCGATACCGGCCAACGCCACACCGATGGTCAGCAGCGCCGTGGCGACCGGCCGCGCGATAAAGGTGGCGGACAGGTTCATCGCGGGCCGCCGGATTGGTTGGCACCGGGGGTGCCGTGACGTCGCGCAGCGCGGCGCGCACGCCAATCACGCAGGCGTTCGCCCAGGCTGTCGAAGGCCAGGTAAATGACCGGCGTGGTGAACAGCGTCAGCACCTGGCTGACGAGCAGGCCGCCCACCATCGTGATCCCCAGCGGCTGGCGCAACTCGGAGCCCACACCTGTGCCCAGCATCAGCGGCAGAGCCCCCAGCAGTGCCGCCATCGTCGTCATCAGGATCGGGCGGAAACGCAGCAGACACGCCTGGTAGATGGCATCGCGCGGCGTCATGCCTTGCTCGCGCTCCGCTTCCAGCGCGAAGTCGATCATCATGATCGCGTTCTTCTTGACGATGCCGATCAGCAGGATGATCCCGATGATGGCGATGATGCCCATGTCCTTGCCCGACACCAGCAGCGACAGCAGCGCACCCACGCCGGCCGACGGCAGCGTCGAGAGAATCGTCACCGGGTGGATCGTGCTTTCGTACAGCACGCCCAGCACGATGTACATGGTGATGATGGCCGCCAGGATCAGCCACAGCTGGTTCGACAGCGATGCGCGGAAGGCCAGCGCTGCACCCTGGAAGCTGGTCTGCATGCTGGCCGGCAGGCCGATTTCCTGTTCGACAGCGTTGATCGTATCGACCGCCGCGCCCAGCGAAGCGCGCGGCGCCAGGTTGAACGAAATCGTGGCTGCAGGGAATTGGCCCTGATGGTTCACCACCAGCGAGCCTGGCTGTTCCACGACGGTGGCAAACGCGCCCAGCGGGATCTGCTGGCCGCTGCTCGATGCCACATGCAGGTCATAGAGCGATTGCAGCCCAAGCTGCATCTTCGGGTCGGTCTCCAGCACCACCCGGTATTGGTTCGACTGCGTGAAGATGGTCGAGATCAGGCGCTGGCCGTAGGCGCTGTACAGCACGCTGTCGACCGCCGCCATCGTGATGCCGTACACCGCCGCCTTGTCGCGGTCGACCTGTACGTAGGCGCGCAGGCCGTTGTCCTGCAAGTCGCTCGCCACGTCGCGCAGTTCGTGGGTCTGCTGCAGGCGTTCAACCAGCTTCGGCACCCATTTCGACAGGTTGTTCGGGTCCGGGTCTTCCACCGTGAACTGGTATTGCGTGCGGCTGACGCGGTCTTCAATTGTCAGATCCTGCACCGGCTGCATGTACAGCGAGATACCCGCCACCTTGGCAAGCTCCGGCTGCAGGCGCTGGATAATCTCGGTGGCGTCGGCGTCGCGCGCATCCTTCGGCTTGAGGTTGATGAGCATGCGGCCGCTGTTGAGCGTGGTGTTCACGCCATCCACGCCAATGAACGACGACAGGCTCTCCACCGCCGGGTCTTTCAGCACCACCTCGGCCAGCTTCTGCTGCCGCTCGGCCATGGCCGAGAACGAGATCGACTGCGACGCATCCGAAATGCCCTGGATCACGCCCGTGTCCTGCACCGGGAAGAATCCCTTGGGCACGGCCACATACAGCACACCCGTCAGCACCAGCGTGCCGATGGCCACCAGCAGCGTCGTCTTCTGGCGCTCGAGCACCCATTGCAGCATGCGGCCGTAGCGCGCGATGACGTTGTCGAAGAACGCGCCGGCCGCGTGATAGAAGCGCGATTGTTCAGCCTCGGGAATGTGCTTGAGCAAGCGCGCGCACATCATCGGTGTGAGCGTGAGCGACACCACGGCCGAGATCAGGATCGATACCGCCAGCGTGATCGCAAACTCGCGGAACAGCCGCCCCACCACATCGCCCATGAACAGCAGCGGAATCAGCACCGCAATCAGCGAGAACGTAAGCGAGATGATGGTGAAGCCGATCTGCTTGGCGCCCTTGAGTGCGGCTTCCATGGGCGGCTCGCCGTCTTCAATGTAGCGGGCGATGTTCTCGATCATGACGATGGCGTCGTCCACCACGAAGCCGGTGGCAATCGTGAGCGCCATCAGCGTCAGGTTGTTGATCGAAAACCCGGCCATGTACATCACGCCAAACGTGCCCACCAGCGACAACGGCACCGCCACCGCCGGAATGACCGTGGCCGGCACGTTGCGCAGGAACAGGAAGATGACCATCACCACCAGCGCCACGGCCAGCAGCAACTCGAACTGCACGTCCGACACCGATGCGCGGATGGTCGTCGTGCGGTCGGTCAGCAGCGACACCTCAACATTGCCGGGCAGCGTGTCTTTCAATTGCGGCAGCAGCGCCTTGGCGCGGTTCACCACTTCAATCACGTTGGCACCGGGCTGGCGCTGCACGTTCAGGATGATCGCGGGTGTGGTGTTGGACCAGGCAGCGAGCTTGCTGTTTTCGGCGCCGTCGACGATCTGTGCCACGTCGGTCAGGCGGATGGGCGCGCCGTTCTTGTAGGCGACGATCATCTTGCCGTACTCGGCGGCTGACTTGAGCTGGTCGTTGGCGTCAATGGTTGAGGCGCGCATCGGGCCGTCGAAGCTGCCCTTGGCGCCATTCACGTTGGCCGTGCCGATGGCGGTGCGGATGTCGTCGATCGACAGGCCCAGCGCCGCCAGCGCCGACGTGTTGGCCTGGATGCGCACGGCTGGCCGCTGGCCGCCGCTGATGCTCACCAGGCCAATGCCCGGCAGTTGCGACAGCTTTTGCGCAATGCGCGTGTCGACCAGGTCTTCCAGCTTGGGCAACGGCAGTGTGTTGGAGGTGATCGCCAGCGTGAGGATCGGCGCGTCGGCCGGGTTCACCTTGCTGTAGATCGGCGGCATCGGCAGGTCGGTCGGCAGCAGGTTGCCGGCCGCGTTGATGGCCGCCTGCACTTCCTGCTCGGCAATATCGAGCGAGAGCGACAGATCAAACTGCAGCGTGATGACCGAGGCGCCGCCGGAGCTTGCCGACGTCATCTGCTTCAGGCCCGGCATCTGGCCGAACTGCCGCTCCAGCGGCGCGGTGATGGACGACGTCATCACGTCGGGGCTTGCACCGGGGTACAGCGTCGTCACCTGGATGGTCGGGTAGTCGACCTCGGGCAGCGCAGAGAGCGGCAGCATCCGGTACGCCACCAGGCCCGAGAGCAGGATGGCGACCATCAACAGCGTGGTCGCCACGGGCCGGAGGATAAAGATTCGGGAGGGATTCATGCCAGCTCGGAACAGAAGACTTCGTCAGGCGCGTGCAAGCGGTGCACGACTCACGGCTTACGGCTTACGGCATGGCGGCCGGGGCACTCGCAGCGGGTGCCGAAGCACCGCCCTGGCCACGGCGATGACGCCCGCCTTGTTGCGCTTGGCCAGCGGCAGGTGCGCTGGCAGATGCGGCACCAGGTGCGGCACCAGGCTGGATCACCTCCACGGGCGAGCCGTCGCGCAGCTTGTCGGCACCATCGATCACCACGCGCTCGCCAGGCTGCAGACCTTGCGCCACGGATACACGCTCACCTTCGGTCACGCCCAGCTTGACCACGCGCAGCGCCACCTTGTTGTCTTCGCCCACGACGTAGACGAAGGTGCCTTGCGTGCCGCGCTGGATGGCGGCGCCTGGCACGATCACTACGTCGCGCAGCGTATCCACGCGCATGCGCACGTTCACGAACTGGTTGGGGAACAGCATGGCGTTCTGGTTCGGGAACTGCGCACGCAGCTTGACCGTGCCGGTCGTGTTGTCGATGGTGTTGTCTACCGTCATGAGCACGCCGCGCGCAAGCTGCGTGGTCTGGGCGCGGTCCCAGGCTTCCACCGGCAGCCTGTCGCCGGATTTCAGGCCAGCCTGCAGGCGCGGCATGACCTTGGGCAGGTTGTCTTCGGGGATGGAGTAAATAACGGTGATCGGATCGATCTGGGTGATCACCACGATGCCGTTGGTGTCCGACGCATGCACGATGTTGCCCGGATCCACCTGGCGCAGGCCAACCCGGCCCGCCACCGGCGCGGTGATGCGCGTATAGGAAAGCTGTACGCGCGCGTTATCGACGTTGCCCTGATCGAGCTTGACCGTGCCCTCGTATTGGCGCACCAGTGCGGCCTGCGTATCCACCTGTTGCTTGGAGATCGAATCCTGTGAGAGCAGCGTCTGATAGCGTTGCAGATCCAGCTTTGCGTTTTGCAGCAACGCCTGATCGCGCGCAAGTTGACCTTCTGCCTGGGCGAGCTGCGCCTGATAGGTGCGCGGGTCGATCTCGGCCAGCAGGTCACCGGCCTTGACGGTCTGGCCTTCCGTGAACGCCAGGCGCACGAGTTGGCCGTCCACGCGCGTCTTGACTGTCACGTTGTTGACCGGGGTGACATTGCCCAGCGCCGACAGCACCACATTGATGTCGCCCTTGGCAGCCGTACCGATCATCACCGGCATCGGCTTGTTGGCCATGGCCGCGCCGCGCCCACCGGCGCCGCCTCGGCCACCGCCTGCACCCCCGGGGCCGCTGTTGCGGTGCGACGCGTGGTAGATCGCATAGCCGATCAAGGCCAGGATCACGATCACCAACCAGATGCCCCAGCGGCGGCGCTTGCCACCCTCACGCGGAGGCGGCAGCAACGTCGAAGACACCCCTTGAGGCGTCTCTCTCCCGTCGTCTGTATGGCGACCGGCATCGAATTGGCCGGGTTTCTGGTCCTTGGGATCGGACATATTGGCGTTCCTGTTCTTAACGATGTGGGGACGAGCGCACATGATACCGAGCGCCCGTGCCGGTCAGATCGCAGCTTAAGGGCAACGTCTTTGCGCAGAATTAGTCGCGCTGTGGGTTCTATTACGTGAGATTACAAACCCGTTGCGGTGTTACCGAGAGAAACAATATGGCGAAAGTGCGCCGGATTTGTGGTGGCCACAATCGCTATCATGAGCACACCTTCCTGCGCCTACCAGACACTCCACCAGACAGATGAGCGGCACCAAGATCCTGGTCGTCGACGACGACGTCGAACTGCGCGACCTCCTGCGCGAATACCTGACCCAGCAGGGTTTTGCCGTTTCTGTGCTGCACGACGGCGATGGGCTGGGCGCCCGGCTCGAGCGCGAGCGCCCGGCGCTCGTGGTGCTCGACCTGATGATGCCCAAGGTTGACGGCCTGTCGGCCCTGCGCGACCTGCGCGCCCGCAACGACGACGTGCCCGTCATCCTGCTCACCGCCCGCAGCGACGAGATCGACCGCATCATCGGCCTGGAGATCGGCGCCGACGACTACCTCGGCAAGCCGTTCTCGCCGCGCGAGTTGCTCGCTCGCATCAACGCCGTGCTGCGTCGCCGCCTGGCGGTGCCGGCCTCCGCGCCAGAAGACCGGGACAGTTTCAGCTTCGGCCCGTTCAAGCTCAACTTCCGCATGCGCACGCTGTTTCGCGGTGACCGCGCGCTTTCCATCAGCGACACCGAATTCGCGCTGCTCAAGCTGCTGATCGCGCATGCGATGCAGGTGCTCACGCGCGAGCACATTGTCGAGCTGATGTACGGGCCGGGCAGCGGCGTGTCAGATCGCGGCATCGATGTGCAGATCTGGCGCCTGCGCCGCGTGCTGGAAGAAGACGCCCAGCGCCCGCGCTATATCCAGACCGTACGCGGCCGCGGCTATACCTTCGTGCCGGACGAGCGGGAAGAGCAGGAAGCGCGTGATGAAGTTCAAGACTAGATTCGACACGCTGTTCGGCCGTCTGGCCGTGCTGATCGTGGTGGTGCTGGTGCTGAGCCATTTCTCGTGGCTGGGTGTGTTGCGCACCGAGCGGCGCGAGCGGCAGTTCCAGGCCTCGGTAGACCAGATGGCGTTCCAACTGCAGGCGTTTCAGGCAGCGATGGATGGTCATCTGCGCGTGAAGTTGCCTGACCTCGTGACCGAAACCGATGAGCCGCCCCAGGGCGACGCGTTGTCGGCATCGGACAAGTCTGCGGAACTGGTGCGGCAGCTTGCGCACCGTTTGCCATCTGACACGCAACTGCGGCTGGAGGCGGGCCCCACGCCGCGCGTATTCGTGCGCTTTCCGCAGCGCAGCAAGTGGATCGCCATGCCGCTGGTGTGGGTGCACGCGCCGCCCACCATCTCGGCCGTGGTGCCGGGGATCATGGTGGTGCTGGCGATTGCCATTGCGTTCTCCTTGTTTGCCGCGTGGCAGATTCAGCGCCCGGTGCGCGCGTTGGCTGCTGCTGCCGGCGCACTCGCCCGGCGCCGTTACGTGGCGCCGCTCAAAGAGCGTGGCCCATACGAACTTCGCCAGTTGACCGATCAGTTCAACCATATGGCTGCCGAGCTTTCGGCCACCGATGAAGAGCGCAACACCATGCTGGCCGGCATTGCGCATGATCTGAAAACGCCGCTGTCGCGCCTGCGCCTGCGCGCCGAAATGCTGGCTGACCCGAAAGCAGGCGCCGGTATCGAGCGCGACGTCGAATCCATGTCGGCCATCGTCGAGCAGTTTCTCGCTTATGCGCAAAGCGGCGACAGCGAGGTGCGCGAGGTGTCGGTCGATCGCCATCTTCGCGGCCTGGTGCAGCCGTTTGCCGAGCAAGGCAAGCATGTCGTGCTGGATCTGCACGCCGGAGACCGCTTCCGCCTCAAGCCGACGCATCTGGAGCGCATCATCGTCAACCTGCTCGACAACGCGTTCGCATATGGCGCCGAGCCCGTCAACGTGCGCACCGCTGCGGATGAGACCGGCTACACATTGACGGTGGAGGACCATGGCGCGGGCATCCCTGCCGCTGACTTTGACCGTGTCATGCGGCCGTTTGTGCGCCTGGACCCGGCGCGTGGCGGTAACGCGCACTGCGGGCTCGGGCTGGCGATTGTCGACCGGCTGGTGCGCCACCTGGGCGGCGATCTCGCGGTAGGGCCGGTGGCTGCAGACGCGCCAGCGCCGGGTTTCCGCGTCACCATGCGGTTTCCGGTGTCGGCAGCGGCGGCGTGATCGCCCCAGAGCCTGACTGACATACGGGCAGGCGATTGCGTAAGCTATCCTAGGCGGTGCAAGCATGCTTGTTGCGTGCGCTCGCCAGAACTCCCGGGAGGAAAACGCATGAATCGCGCTGTCTGTCTCGTCAAGGACGCTGGCCAAGCCCGCAGGGCCGCCACCGTTGCCGCGTTTGCGCTGACGATGGGCTTGGCGGCTTGCTCGTCGCCGATGCCTCCGTGGCAGCCGCCGCGTACGATCATTCAGCCCGCACCCGCACCCGCACCCGCACCCGCACCCGCACCCGTTACCACGCTTCCACCTGCACCGGCCATGCAACCGATGCCGGCGCAGTCGCCGGCATACGCGCCGCCGCAGGCCGCCGGCAACGAACCCCCGCGTGCGACGCCGGGCATGGCAAATCCCGCATCGACTTACTGCCTGCAGCGTGGCGGTCAGCTTGAGTTTTCCACTCGCGCAAACGGCAGTGACGTGGGAACTTGCGTGAGCCCAGGCGGAGATGAATGTGAAGAATGGGCGTTTCTGCGCGGCAGTTGCACGTGGTAAATGCCGGCAGTTGTTACAGGTAGAAAAAAAGGGCCGCAGAATATTGCGGCCCTTTCGTTGGGGGATGCGATCAGCGCGCGATGCTTATCGGCGCGCGACCACCACCTTGTCGGCGGATTCGGCCACCAGCCGCATCGGCACGCCGGCTGTCTGCAGCTTCTGCCACGTCGTACGGCGCATGAACGCGTAGGCGGGCGGGCCGTCAGTCCAGCGTTTGATCCATTCTTCGGTGGTCGCCACCACTTTGCCGGGCTCCAGCCCTGCGCCCATTTCCAGTTCGTCAAAACCCGAGACCAACGTCATCGGGCGACCGAGGTAGTAGATGGCGGTCTGGTCCAGCCACTCAACGGAATAGAACGGCGTCTCGGCGGAAATCGGGCCGGTGGCACTCAGCGTCTTTTCGATGACACTGCGGGCGGAGAGTGCATCGCGGAAGATCTCGCTGGCATTGAGCACGCGGTCCCAGCAGAACAGGGCGGAGATCGACAGCACGATGACGGCCACTGTACGTTGGTGCCAGCGCAGGGCCACAAGCGCGGCCAGCGCGCCCGCGGCCAGCATGGCCATTACCCCGCGCAGTGCCGGCATGGCCAGGGCAACTTGTTCCGCGGGCATCTTCGCGCCGGCCTTGGCGCCGATCATCGGTACGGCAAACCATAGCCCGATCGCAATCAGCAGGTTGACGCCCAGCGACCACGCAACGGCACGCGTCGGCATCTTTTCCAGCGCCAGTGCCAGCACAATCGCCAGTGCAGGGAAGGCCGGCACGATATAGCCCGGCAACTTCGAGTTGGACACTGAAAAGAACAGGAAGATCATCCCCGCCCACGCAATCGACCAGCGCATCAGGTCAAATTGCCGCGAGCCGATGAAGAGATCGGCCACGCGACTCATGCGTCGGCCGATGGCCGCAAACAGCAGCGGCGTCCACGGCAGCAGCCCCGCCACGCCCACCGCAATGAAGTACCACCACTTGCCACTGCGATGGTGCTCGTTGGTCAGGAAGCGCTGGAAATGCTCGTGGATGAAGAAAAAGTTGAAAAATTCCGGGTTGCGCTGTTGCACGATCACGAACCACGGCACGGTGGCGATCAGGTACAGCGCCAGACCCGGCAGCCAGTGCATGCGGCGGATCAGTGCCCAGTCGCGCGTCATCAGCAGGTAGGCAACGCCGATGAGGCCCGGCACCACCAATCCGATCAGCCCCTTGGTGAGGGTGGCACCGGCCAGCGCCAGCCAGACCACGAGCATCCACGCGAGCCGCCCACCGCGCGATGCGCCTGGTCGCTGTGCCAGTGCAAAGCCGCACGCGCCTACCGTCAAAAAGAATCCCACGCCCATGTCGAGCGTGATGACCTGCCCGAACAGCAGATACAGCAGCGACGAAGCGAGAATCGCGGCACCCGTAGCCGCCGCGCGCCCACCGCGATAGACCGCCAGCGTCCACGCCGTCATCAGGATGCCGCCCAGCCCGAACAGGACGGGCCACAGACGTGCGCCCCAGGCGTTCACACCGAATGCCTGGAAGGTGGCAGCCGTTGTCCAGTACTGCAGGGGTGGCTTTTCGAAATACTTGAGATCGTTCAGGCGTGGGGTCACCCAATCGCCGGAGACCACCATCTCGCGCGGGATCTCCGCGTAGCGGCCTTCATCGGGGCGGAACAGGGTGGAGCGTTGAAACAGGTCGTCCGTCCACAGCGCAAGAAACACGGCGATGAGCGCAACGACAAGCAGCACCATCCACGGCGAGCGGTGGCGGGGGGAAACAATGCGGGATTCCATGCGGAGGGTAAACGTCGCGGCCATGGTCGGAAAGGCTAGGATTCTAGTCCATGCCGGATTAGCAGAGGGTTAGCCTGGCTGAATCGCTTCAAGCCTCGCTTATGCACCCGCAAGAGCAAGGCCAAGCTCGATACCTGCCTCAACGACCGCCTCGACCGGAACCTGCTGCGCACCTTTCTCGCCATTGCGCGTGAACGCAGCATCAGCCGCGCCGCCACGCGCCTGCACCTGCACCTGCACCTGACGCAGCCCGCCGCGAGCCAGGCGCTCAAGCGGCTTGAGGACCAACTCGCCGCCGCCTTGGTTTTTACAGTGAACCTGCGCCACCCCGAAGACACCCGCATTGCCGAGATGGAGGCGGCCCTGCGCGAATGCGTTGCCCAGATCGCCGCGCGTCGCGGCCTGACCATGCTGATCGGCCACCGCAGGCTTTGCCCGACCCGTCAGTAGGGTCGATACGTTGCAACTTGTTGCGGTAGCATGGCGGCTGCCGGCAATCCTGCCGGTTCAGTACGTCTTCAGGGCGGGGTGGAATTCCCCACCGGCGGTATGCGGGCAAGGTGTTTGCGCCCGTGAGCCCGCGAGCGCCTCGCATGCGCTGAGGGCCTGTTCACAGGCCCTGTGCGAGGGTCAGCAGATCCGGTGAGATGCCGGGGCCGACGGTCAGAGTCCGGATGGAAGAAGATGTGCGGAACAACACGCTCCCGCTGCCAGGGCGCGCCCGGGTTTTTGCCGGGCTGCGCCGCTGCATGGCCTGGGCGTGTTTGTCTGCTTGCCCTGGAACGTCTTGTCGCCAATCTTGCGAGGAGCGTTTCCATGTTGTCCACTCAGCAATCCCCTGCAATTCACCCGCCCGTATTGCCCACCGGCAATGCGATCCTTGACGCCATCGAAGCCCGCTTCGCTCCGGCCGACATGCCTGCGCGCATGGCTGCCGCGCTTGATGCGGTGCGGCTTGGCGTGCCTGTTGTCGTGCTTGACGACGCCGACCGTGAGAACGAGGCTGACCTCATCGTCGCCGCCGACAAGCTCACGCAGGCCAGCATGGCGATGATGATTCGAGAATGCAGCGGCATCGTCTGCCTGTGCCTGACGGCGCAGAAGAGCGCATCGCTCGGCCTGCGCCCGATGGTGGAAAACAACCGTAGCCAGTACGGCACGGCGTTCACCGTGTCGATCGAGGCGCGCACGGGCGTGAGCACCGGCGTGTCAGCAGCCGACCGCATCACGACGATCCGCGCGGCGATTGCGGCGGATGCCGATACGCAATCGGTCGTCAGCCCTGGGCACGTGTTTCCGTTGGTTGCGAAGGAGGGTGGGGTGCTTGCGCGGCGCGGCCACACCGAAGGCTCGGTCGACCTCGCACGCTTGGCGGGCCTGCCGCCGGCTGCGGTGCTATGCGAACTGATGCTGCCCGACGGCACCATGGCGCGCCGTGACGACGCAGTGCGCTTTGCCGATCAGCACAACCTGCCGGTGCTGACCATTGAGGACATCGTCCGGTATCGGGAGCAAATGGAGCGCGCGGTCAGCTTTAGCTGACACAAAGCCGGCCGCGCGCGAGAGGAGAAGTTGCTTTACCGCTTGAGCGCGGCAGCTTCCTTGGCAAGCGCCGTGATGCCCGCCCAGTCGCCAGCGGCGACCTTGTCCTTGGGCACCATCCACGAGCCGCCCACGCACACCACGTTAGGCAGTGCGAGGTAGTCGGGCGCGCTCTGGGGCGTGATGCCGCCCGTGGGGCAGAAGCGTACATCGCCGAACGGGCCATGGATCGACTTGAGCATCGGGATGCCGCCCGCCGCTTCGGCCGGGAAGAACTTCAGCGTGGTCAGGCCAAACTCAAGCGCCATGATCAATTCTGACGGCGTGATAATGCCCGGCAGCCAGTCGAGCCCGGCATCGGCCTGCGCCAGTGCCAGTGCGGGTGTGATGCCCGGCGACACGGCAAACACGGCGCCAGCATCTTTCGCCTGCATGAAGTGCTCCGGCAGCGTGAGCGTGCCGGCACCGACGATGGCATCTTTGCCCAGGTCTTTCACCACCGCGCGGATCACATCCAGCGCCACGGGCGTGCGCATCGTGATCTCGAACGTGCGGATACCGCCCTCGTACAGCGCGCGGCATACCTTGACGCCTTCATCGACAGATTGGAACTGCAGCACCGGGATGACCGGGCCGGCCTTGACGACGGAATCGATACCCACAACGTTCTCCTAAGTCAACTTCAACAGGACAAACTTAAACGACGGTCGACAGCGCCAGCGTGAGCAGCAGCGCCACGATCGAGATAATGGTCTCCAGCACCGTCCATGTCTTGAAGGTCTGCGGCACGGTCAGGTTGAAGTACTCCTTCACCAGCCAGAAGCCGCCGTCATTCACGTGCGACAGGATCAGCGAACCGGCGCCGGTGGCCAGCACCATCAGCTCCGGCTTGACAGCCGCGCCCGAGGCGGCAGCGATGGGAGCGACGATGCCGCAGGCGGTGGTCATGGCCACGGTGGCCGAACCCGTAGCGATACGGATCAGCACGGCAACCACCCAGCCCAGCAGCAGCGGCGACAGATGCGCATCGGTGGCGACAGCCACGATGGCCTTCGACACGCCCGAGTCACGCAGGATCTGGCCGAAGCCGCCGCCCGCGCCCACCACCAGCGTGATCGTGGCGATCGGCGCCAGGCACTCGTTGGTGAACTTGAGGATGGTTTCGCGGTTAAAGCCGCGGGCCTTGCCGAAGGTGTAGAAGCTGACGATGGCGGCAATCAGCAGCGCCATGACCGAGTTGCCGGCCAGCTTGAGGATGTCATTCGCCAGCGTCTTGGGTGCGGCGATCAGGTCAGCCCAACTGCCGATCAGCATCAGCACCACCGGCAGCAGGATCGTGAACAGCGTCACGCCAAAACCCGGCAGCTCGCGCTTCTGGTCGGCTTCAACAAATTGCGCGGCCAGCGGGTTGTTCTCGTCCGGCTTGACGTAGCGCGAAACCAGCATCGCCCACAGCGGACCGGCCAGGATGGCGGTCGGCAGGCCAACGATCAGCGCATACATGATGGTCTTGCCGATGTCCGCCTGGTAAGCCGTCACGGCCAGCAGTGCAGCCGGGTGCGGCGGGATCAGCCCGTGCACCACCGACAGCCCTGCCACCATCGGCAGGCCGACCATCAGGATCGGCGTGCCCGTGCGCTTGGCTACGTTGAAGGCAATCGGGATCAGCAGCACGAAACCGACTTCAAAGAACACCGGCAAGCCAATGATGAACGCCACCACCATCATGGCCCAGTGCGCGTTTTTCTCGCCAAAGGCACTGATGAGCGTTTTGGCGATGCGCTCGGCACCGCCGGATTCCGCCATCATCTTGCCGAGCATCGTCCCTAAGCCCACCACCAGCGCAATGTGGCCGAGCGTGCCGCCCACACCGGTTTCAAACGCCTTGACGATGTTGCCCATCGGCATGCCGACCACCACGCCCAGGGCGAGCGAGACGACGATCAGCGTGACGAACGGGTTCAGTTTCTGAACAGCAATCAGGTAAATCAGCGCGACTACCGCTAGCGCGGCGGTCAGCAATAGCGAGTTGCCTTGCATCGGGACCATCGGGTTTCCTCCTCAGGGATATTCACGGCTCTTGTTGTCGTAGGCGCCCCGTTGTGCAGGGCGCCCGTTTTGAACTGCGCTGTTGTATTGCGAGTTACGGCTTCTTGTACGCTACGCAATCGACTTCAACCTTGCAGTCGATCACCATGCTCGACACCACGCAGGCACGCGCCGGCGGGTTGGCACCGAAGTACTCCTTGAACACCTTGTTGAACGACTGGAAGTCGCGCGGATCATCCAGCCACACGCCGCAGCGCACGACGTGCTCAGGGCCGTAGCCGGCCTCGGCCAGAATGGCGAGCACGTTCTTGATGGTCTGGTGCGATTGCTCGACGATGCCGTTGCCGACCACCTCGCCGTTCACCATGGGCGTCTGGCCAGAAACAAACAGCCAGCCGTCTGCGCCGGCGGCGCGGGCAAAGGGCAGGTGCTGGCCCCCGGTGCCGGTGCCGCCTTCAACGCCAATTCGGGTAATCGTCATCGCTACGTTCCTTCTTTCAAACTTTCAAACCAAACTCAGATTCAGTGAACTTCAGCCGCGCCAAGTGTCTGGGCGCGCGGCCCGCGCTTAAGAAAGCGCCCCGCGCCGGATGTCTGTACAGCGGGCTGCACGGCGCCGCCCCGATACGACAGTTGGCCGTTGACCCACACCGCCGCAATGCCCGCCGCTGGTTGCTGTGGGTCGGTAAAGGTGGCGACATCGCGCACCGTTTCGGGGTCGAAGAGCACAAGGTCGGCCCAGTAGCCCTCGCGCACCAGGCCGCGTTCGGTCAGGCCGAAGCGTTCGGCGGACTGACCGGTCATCTTGCGAATGGCCGCCGACAGCGACAGCAGCTTGCGCTCGCGGCTGTAGTACCCGAGCACGCGCGGGAAAGCGCCCCACAGGCGCGGATGCGGTTTCGGGTCGTTCGGCAGGCCGTCAGAGCCGATGACGGTGGCGGGGTGCGTGATGATGCGATCCAGATCCTGCGCGGACATGTTGTGGTACACGGCGCCCGCCGGTTGCAGGCGGCGGGCGGCTTCCATCAGATCCGTGCCCCACGCGGCGGCAATCTCCTTGAGCGTCTGCCCCGCCATGCCCGGCTCGGGTTCCGACCACGTAATGAAGATGTCGAACTCGTCCGTCACTTGCTTCAAGTCCAGCGTGGATGAACTGGCGGTGTACGGATAGCAGTCGCAGCCAACCGGCTGATAGCGTTGTGCGTCCTCGATGGATTCCAGCACTTCGCCTGCGCGGCCCCAGTTGGCGGCGCCTGCGCACTTCAAATGCGAGATCACGATGGGCACGCGCGCATGTTTGCCGACGCGGTAGGCCTCATCCATCGCATCGAGGATCGCCGCAAACTCGGTGCGCAGGTGCGTGGTGTAGATGGCGCCGGCCTCGGCCAGCGGCTCGGCCAGGCCCATCACCTCTTCGGTGGTCGAGGCAAATGCGTTGGCATAAGCCAGCCCCGTGGACAGCCCCAGCGCGCCGTGGTCGAGCGCCTCGCGCAGTTGCGTGCGCATGCCCTCAACCTCATCGGCGGTGGCAGGGCGGTCGAGGCGGTCCAGATGGTTGTTGCGCAGCGCAGTGTGGCCGATCAGCGCGGCCACATTGACGACCGGCCGCGCACGTTCCACGGCTTGCACATACGAGGCGAAGGTCGGGTACGCAAACGCGCTGGCGGGGCCAAGCAGATTCATCGGGTCTGGCGGTTCACCCTTGAGCGTGACCGGCGATGCGCTGATCCCGCAATTGCCGACGATGACCGTGGTGATGCCCTGCGATACCTTGCACAGCATGTCGGGCGTGCGGATCACGTTGGTGTCGTCGTGCGTGTGCACGTCGATGAAGCCGGGGGCGAGCACGCGGCCAGCGCCTGCGATTTCCTCGTCGCCGAGCCACGCGGTGGAGTCCGACGTGGCGATGGCAGCGATGCGGCCGCCGGTGATGGCCACGTCGAACAGCGTGGCCTCCGGTTCGTGGCCGCTGCCGTCCACAATGCGGACCTGACGGATGACGGTGTCGTACTGCTGCATGTTCAGTCCCCAAGCGGCTGGCGATTGCCGCCGCCGCGATGCGCATCGAGCACGTACTTGATGCGACGTAAGAGCTCCTTGCTGCGATCGGCCTGCTGCAGCGCGACCTCGGTGGCCAGCAGGTCAATCATCATCATCATGGCGTAGCGCGATGACGATGGCTTGAAGATGAAATCGGTTTCCATGGCCTGGATCGGCAGCAAGACATCGGCCAGCGCTGCCAGCGGCGAGCCGATGGCTGTGATGGCGACGATCCTGGCGCCGTATTCGCGCGCGATGGTCACGCTGTCGATCACCTCCGGCACGTGGCCGGTCACGGAGAACACGACCACGACATCGTCGGGGCTGAGCGTGGCCGCAACCATCCGCTGCAGCATCGAATCATGATAGGTGGTGACCGGCCGTCCGAGACGCGCAAGGCGGTAGCGCATTTCGTCGGCCATGGTGGTCGAGCCGCCGCCCATGCCAAACACGGTGACCATGCGCGCTGCGGCCAGGGCGATTGCCGCATTGCGGAACGCCTCGGGCCGCACCAGCGCGCGGTTGGCCTCCAGCACGTTGCTGATGTCGGCCAGGATGCCGTCGGCGCTGGAGGGCGGGCGGTCGGCACCGCCATCTAGAAAGCGCTGGCCGACTGCGGCTGCCTGCGCTAGTTTGAGTTTGAGTTCACGTACATCACGGCAGCCCATCGCTTTGGCGAATCGGGTAACGCTGGCTTCGCTTACGCCTGCACGTTCGGCCAGCGTCTGGATGCTGCCTGCGGCGGCCTCGGCAATGTCGCTCAAGACGGTCTGCGCGACCTTCTGCTCGGCGGGGCGCAGCTCGGCGGCACGCTGAGAGATACGGGTCACGATGTCTATCGGTTCACGCATGGGGGCAGACGTAAATTCGCGCATTCTGGGCTCCCGGTAGTTGTCCGGATAGCAGTTTGCTGAGGGTTTTGGTACTTTGTAACAGGCAGGTCGGGAGCATAATTTCGCCGCTATCATTGTGTCAACCCGATGTTTACCCCCACAGGAACGCGAGTCGATTTCCATGAGTGATACAAAGTACCAAGGAGATGCCAACGCCGTCGTCAACCCATTCGACAAGGGTCTGGGTGCGTTGGAAACCGCTTGCCGGCCGGAGCAGATTGCTGCCCAGCGCTGGAACGTATTGAACGAAGATCTGAACCTGCCGGCGGCAGTGCTTTCGCAGTCGCGCATTGAGCACAACCTCGCCTGGATGCAGCGCTTTGTGGGCGAATATGGCGCCAAGCTCGCGCCGCACGGCAAGACGACGATGGCGCCGCGCCTGTTCCAGCGCCAACTGGCCGGCGGTGCATGGGGCATCACGTTGGCGACCGCGCATCAGACGCGCATTGCTTATGCGCACGGCGTACGCCGGGTGCTGATGGCGAACCAGTTGGTCGGCAAGCGCAACATGGCCATCTTGGCCGAACTGCTGGCCGATCCATCGTTCGAATTTTTCTGCCTGGTGGATGCGGCGGATCAGGTGGATCAGCTCGCTGCCTTTTTCGGCAAGGCTGGCCACCCGATCCAGGTGCTCATTGAGCTGGGCGTGCAGGGCGGCCGCACCGGCGTGCGCGATGACGCGCAACTGCAGTCGGTGCTCGATGCGCTCATGCGTGCCAATGGTGCTGTCAAGCTGGCCGGCGTGGAAGTTTACGAAGGCGTGATCAAGGAAGAGGCCGACATCCGCACGTTCCTGCAGCGCGCAGTGAAGACCATCGGCGATCTGGCCCGCGCCGGCCGCCTGCAACGCACGCCGGCCGTGCTGACCGGCGCAGGCTCCGCCTGGTACGACGTGGTGGCGGAAGAGTTCGCCAAGGCCGATATCGGCCAGCCGCTGGATGTGGTGCTGCGCCCGGGCTGCTACCTGACGCACGACGTGGGCATCTACCGTGCCGCGCAGGCCCGTATCGACGCCAACAACCCGATCGCGCACAAGATGCGCTCCAGCCTGCTGCCAGCGCTGCAGCTGTGGGCCTACGTGCAGTCGGTGCCAGAAGCCGAGCGCGCCATCATTGCGCTGGGCAAGCGCGACGCCGCATTCGATGCAGGCTTGCCGCTGCCGGTGCTGCATTTCCGCCCCGGCAGCAGTGACGCACGTGACGCACCACGAACGCCGTCCGCCACGCCAGCGCACTGGGAGGTGACCGGCATGATGGATCAGCACGCCTACCTGAAGATCGCCCCCGGCGACGACATCAAGGTCGGTGACATGATCGCCTTCGACATTTCGCACCCGTGCCTGACGTTCGACAAGTGGCGCCAGATCTCCGTGGTTGACGATGCGTACAACGTCGTCGACGTGGTACAGACGTATTTCTGAGCGAGGGCCCCATGGCAGACATCCTCGCTTACGGCGAAGCGCTGATCGAGTTCAACCAGGCGGATTCCGGCAGCACGTCGTGGAATTTCGGCTTCGGCGGCGATACGTCCAATTTCTGCATTGCCGCGGCACGGCAGGGCGCGCGCACCGGTTACATCAGTGCCGTGGGCGCAGACCGCTTTGGTCAGGCGCTGCGTGCACTGTGGCAGGACGAAGGTGTCGATCACACCTACGTGCATACCGATACGCAGGCGCCCACGGGCCTGTACTTCGTGTCGCACGATGCGCGCGGCCATCATTTCGATTACCTGCGCGCGGGCTCGGCGGCCAGCCGTTTTCAGACGATGCAATTGCCGTTGCAGGCGATTGCGGCCGCCAAGGCATTCCACCTGTCGGGTATCAGTCTGGCGATCAGCGAGGCAGCATGCGACGCGGGTTTGGCGGCGATGGCGCATGCACGGGCTGCGGGCGTGCTGGTGTCGTTCGATACCAACTTGCGTTTGCGCCTGTGGCCGCTGGCGCGTGCCCGTGCTGTCATGAAGGAAGCAATGCGTACGTGCGATCTCTGCCTGCCGAGTTGGGATGATGTGACTGCACTGCTTGATTGCCATGACCGGGATGGCATTGTCGATACGCTGCTTGGTTGGGGTGTAAAGCTTGTGGCGCTGAAAATGGGCGCGGAAGGCTGCTACGTGGCTACGCCGGAGGCACGCACGCTGGTGCCGCGCCATACCGTGAATGCGATTGATGCGACCGGGGCGGGGGATTGCTTTGGCGGGTCGTTTGTTGCGCGCATTGTGGCGGGGGATTCTCCGGTGGCCGCGGCGCGTTATGCCAACGTGGCTGCGGCCATCTCGACCACCGGCTACAGCGCCGTTGCGCCGATTCCGCGTGCTGGTGCTGTGCTTGCTGCGTTGGCTTCTGTGCGTGCTGCTTGAGTGGACGCTGTTGGTTGGCTGGGGTTTCCTCCCCTGCCGGGGCCGACGCACTTCGAAAAGAAAACGCCACCGCGTTGTATAGCGGTGGCGTTTTCTCGTTGGCGCGTTACTTGGCGGGCACCAAATGCACACGTGATTCCGTGGCGGCCTCCACTGCCTTGCGCGAGTACAGCAGCGGGAAGTATTTGCCCTTGAGCCACAGTGGCGCGAGGTCGCGGTAGTGCGGGCTTTCCGGGTCGCCCGACTGGCCGGGCAGATTGACGGCGCGCGAGTTGTCCCAGTTGCCGACATCGACGACCGTGCGGAACGACGGGCCGTTGGTCTGCAGGAAATCGCTGGCTCGATACGTCGACTGGTTGGGGGTGTACGGGCTGCCGCCTTCGGGTGTGGGGCCGACGTTGAGCTTGGCGCGCGTGGCCTCGTCGACGATGGCTGCGAACGGATGGGCGTTCAGGTTGTGGTGCAGCGCGCCCCAGTTCCAGGCCTGCGGGTTCTGGCCCTGGCGCTTGACCATGTCGGCCCAGGCGTCTTTCAGGCTGGCAAGCAGCACGGCGTCGCGCTTGGTGGCGGCCTGTAGCGGGTCTTCGCCAAACTTGCGCTCGCTGCCTTGTGGATGTTCCAACGTGTCGAGCATCACGGCGGTGTCCGGTGCGCCCATTGCATCGGCGGCGGCCTTGGGCAGCACGGCGTTCTTGAACGCACGGCCCAGGTGGTGCGTGAACCAGACCTCATGCAGTGCCGCCTGCGGAGAATCCGCCAGCATGGTCGCGTTCCATCCCTTGAACAGCGTGAGCGCGGCTTGTGTGTCCGCATCGTTGGACGACAGCGGCGCCAGCAGTGTCATCAGCCGCCGCGCCGGGATCGACACCATGTCGTTCTGCAAGCGCATCGAATCTTCAAGCGATACCTTGTCGAGTTTGGCCAGCACTTCGTCAATGCGTGCGTGGCGTGAGCCGTTGGTCCACTCGAAGCCGAGCTTGCGCTCGCGGTAAGGATAATCGGCCGGCAGGTTCATCTCGTTGGATGAGGTGAAGTAGCCCGACTTCGGGTTGTAGGTGCTGGGCAACTGATCGCCGTGCCAGAAGCCGGCCCATTCGTAGCGGCCATCACCGGGCACGGGCAGCAGGCCGTCCCAGTTGGGGCGGATGGGCGCGAGACCGCCCGGCACCCAGCCAATGTTGCCCTTCGTATCCGCATAGACCTGGTTTTCGGTGGGTGCGCCCCAGTTCATCATCGCTTGCTTGAACTGCGCGAAGGTGTGCGCTCGCATGTAGCCGACCGAACCGAAATACGGCGACATGCCCGGCGACAGCCATGCCGATCGCACGGCATACGCGCGGTGCTTTTCGGCATCGATATAGATGACGGGGCCATGGCGTGTGAAGGTCAGGTCCACCGGGCGGGATTCACCGCCGCGCACCTTCACGGTTTCGTGCAGCACCTTGAAAGGCTCCCAGCCGTCCTGGTAGCGGTACTCGCTGTTGTTGGCAGGGTTCAGCGCGTAGACGTAGAGGTCTTCCTGGTCGATGTTGAAGATGGTCAGGCCGAATGCCACATGCCCGTTGTGGCCGATCGACACGGCCGGCAGCGATGGTTCGCCCGCACCGATGATGTCGAGCGTGGGCGTGCTTACGTGGGCGATGTAGCGCAGGCTCGGGGCGGAGTAGGCGCGGTGCGGGTCGTTGGCCATGACGGCGCGGCCGGTGGTGGACTTGCCCGGCGCGATCACCCAGTTGTTGCTGCCCTCCATGGTTTCTTCGAGGTTGGCGAGGTGGCTTGCCGCAGCCACGTGCGTGCTGTCGATGTCGACGCCCTTGAGCGATTCAGGCGTGACACGCACGCCTTGCGTCGCCAGCGTAAAGACCTTCAGCAGATCCTTCGGCAGGCATGGGTCGAGGCCCTCGGGCAACTGGGTTTGCCAGGCGGGCTGCAGGCCAAAGCGGATGGTGTCGTCGGCCAGGCTCGCCTTGCAGGCCACGTTGGCGCGCGCCACTTCCGACTGCAGATTGCGTGTCAGGCCGTGGCTGCGGATGCGCACCACGTCTTCCGGCGCCCAGTGCGCGGGCGTGTAGTTGAGCTTGCGGAACTCGAGCGGCATGTGTTCCGGGTGCGTGGCCAGCCAATCGACGTACGCATTGATGCCGGCAACAAAGCGCGTGGCAATGCGCTGGGCATCGGTGCTGTAGTGGTTCCACTCAACCTGCATGTCACCGCGGTAGAGGAACAACCGCGTGGCGCGATCCTGTTCCACATAGGCGGGGCCGAACACTTCTGAAAGTTGCCCCAGGCCGCGGCGGCGCCACAGGTCAATCTGAAACAGGCGGTCGCGCGCGGCGTTGAAGCCTTGCGCAAAAAAGCCGTCGTCTTCGCTCTTGGCGTAGATGTGCGGGACGCCCCAGCGGTCGATCAGGATGTCGGCGGGTTTCGACAGGCCGGGTACGGCAATGGTCTGCGTGGCAGCGGCGTTGACCGGTTTGGGCGCGTCTTTGGCAACGGCCTGGGCGGACATGCTGAGCGCAATGGCGGACAACACGGCGCGAAGCGAACGGATGGGCATGGCGATGCAGTCTCCTCTCTGAGCCCGGAATGCCGGCGCCGCCCAAGGCGGGCGGCTGGATTCAGGCGTTCTTATGGATACAGCAGACAACCGCGAGCGCGGCTGATGGGACGGGCAAGCTGGCCGATCGGGTGAGCGGGTGCTGGCTACTGCAAGGGGAGAGATGCCCACCGATCGGCACAGACCAACGAGTATGCGGATGCGCAACCACCCGCGCCAATGACTTTTGTTCGGTCAACCATTCCGTCAAGGCATGGCTGACCGGTGTGTCACGCCGGCGTTTCAGGCCCCGTCTTGCGGTGCACATTGGCGGCCAGCACGTGGCCCAGCTCACCGGGGAAGATCGGTTTGGTGATGACGGATTGGTAGCCCGCGTCCTTGGCCGCCTTCAGGCGGATCGGGTCGGCAAATGCGGTGACGGCGATGGCCGGCAGGTCGGTCAAGCCACGTTCGCGTACGGCCCGCACTAGCTGCATGCCGTCCATACCGGGCATGGCCAGGTCACTGACCAGCGCGTCAAACGGATGCGCATTGGTGGCTGCGTGTTCCAGCGCATCGAGCGCGGCCGCGCCGCTGGATACGGTAATAACCTCAGCGCCGTAGCGCTCCAGCATCAGCGCAATCACGCCGAGCGACTCGGGGTTGTCATCCACTGCCAGCACGCGGAGGCCGTCCAGTGCCGGCATGCCCGTCCCGCCGACCAGGCCCGGCGTGCGGTTGGCCTGTTCGCCCGGTTGCGCGGCATGCAGCGGCAACGACACGGCCATGGTGGTGCCACGGTCCGCGCCGCTGCTGGCCGCGGTGATGCGGCCGTGGTGCAGCTCCACCAATTGCTTGGCAATCGCCAGCCCCAGCCCAAGCCCGCCGTGGCGGCGCGTGCTCGACAAATCCGCCTGCTGGAAGCGGTCAAAAATATGCGGCAGGAAGGCCGGCTCGATGCCGATGCCGGTGTCACGCACGGTGGCCACCACGCCTTCAGGCGCGGCATGCACGGAGAGCCGGATGTGCCCACCCTCGGGTGTGAACTTGACGGCGTTGGCCAGGAGGTTCCAGAACACCTGTTTCAGGCGCCCCGCATCGCCTTGCAGTATCGGCACCTGCAGGAATTCGGTATCGACGGTGATGTTCTTCAGGCGCGCCATCGGCTCGATCGTCTCGCGCGCGCGTTCCAGTACATCGGCCAGATCCACGGGGCCGATTTCCAGCGGCACCTTGCCCGAGAGGATGGCCGACATGTCGAGCAAGTCGTCGATCAGGTGGACCTGCGTGCGGGCACTGCGCTCGATGGCTTCAATGCCGCGCTTGAACAGCGCTTCGTCGTAAGCGCGCATGTTCAGCAATTGCGCCCAGCCCAGCACCGCGTTGAGCGGCGTGCGCAGTTCGTGGCTGACGGTCGCCAGGAAGTCGTCTTTCAGGCGGCTGGCCCGCTCGGCTTCTTCGCGCGCGCGGGATTCGGCTTCAAGCAACTGCGTGCGGCGTGCCTCGGCCTGGCGGCGTTCGCTGATGTCGATGACGGCGTTGGTCAGGCCGATGATCTGGCCGCCGTTTTCACTGCTGTCGCGCAGCGGCATGACCACCACGTCGTAGACCACGCGCTGCGTATGGCGCCGGCGGAAGGCGAACTCCACTCGCGTGGGCGTGCCGGAAGCAATGACGCGCTGGCCCGCTTCGGTCAGGCGCGATGCGGCGCGGCGGCCGAACACTTCACGCACCGTTCGTCCCAGCAGTTCATCGGGCTGCAGCCCGAACACGGGGTTGTGGACCCACGTGAAATGCATCGTGTTATCGACGTCGTAGAGCGAAATGGGCGAAGCCTGCAGCGCTGCCAGCAGACGTTGCTGAGACAGGCGTTGCTGGGCTTCCGCCAGCGCGCGGCGTTCGGCCCCGGCGCGGGCGCGGCGCAATTGCTCGCACAAGCCGCAGATGAGCAGCGCACCCACCCCAAACACCGTCATCTGGACGGGCGTGAGCGGCACTGCGGCCGGCCAGCTTTGCAGCGCGGCCAGCGCCATGAAAAGCCCTGCATAGGAAGCGATGGCCAGCATGCCCGGCCAGAAGCCGCCGTACCAGGCGGCAATCGTCACCACCGGAAAGGCCAGATAGAACGGCAGATGGATGCCCATCGCCGATTCGAGTAGCGTCCGCCCGATGGTGCCAACGGCGGCCGCGCCGATCGCCACCAGCCATGCCGATGGGCGGATGGCCGGCGCAACGTTGAACCCGCTGGCGCTGAATGGCCCAGGGTCCGCCAGCCGGGCAGGGCCGGCAGCGCGTGTGCCCCGTGGGCGGGGCGAAGAGGGCGGAATGGACGTCACAGTCGGGCGCAGCAATACCGGGCGTAAAACAAAGCGGGCGAGGGTGAGTCAGGATACGAAGTGACCGTCGCCGATGCCATCGGGGTTTCGCTGACACGCCTGCAAGACAGCGCCAGATTGTTGCTCAGGCCAGCAGCGGCGCGGGTTCGGGGGCTTATCCCCCTGACGGGGGGTGTCCGGCGTGCTCCGGATGCGGATCGCGCATGCGGTCGCGGTGCGTCAGGGCAGGGAACAGCCGCATCCAGATTGCCACCACCAACAGCGTGCCGATGCCACCAATCACCACCGAAGCCACCGGCCCCAGCAGCCCGGCCACCATCCCCGATTCGAATTCGCCTAACTGGTTGGACGCGCCGATGAACACCGAATTGACCGCGCTCACCCGCCCGCGCATGGCATCGGGCGTATCGAGCTGCACCAGCGAAGTCCGGATCACCACGCTGATCATGTCCGACGCACCCAGCAGCACCAGGGCCAGCATCGACAGCGGCAGCCAGCGTGAGACCCCGAACACCAGCGTGGCCAGCCCGAACACGGCTACGGCGCCAAACATCACACGGCCAACATGCCGATCCAGCGGACGGTGCGCCAGGAAGAGCGCCATGCCCAGCGCCCCCACCGCCGGCGCCGAGCGCAGCAGCCCCAACCCCCATGCGCCTGTGCCAAGGATGTCGCGCGCGTAGATCGGCAGCAGCGCCGTCGCGCCGCCCAGCAGCACGGCAAACAGGTCCAGCGAAATGGCGCCTAGCACCACCGGCCGCCCCTTGATGAACACGATGCCCGCGAACAGCGATTCGAGGCTCACTGGTGTGCTGCGCGGCACTGCGCGCTCCATGCGCACCAGCGCCAGCAATACATGCGCAAACAAAAACAGCCCGGCGGCTGTGGCATACACCACCGGCGCGCCGGCCACATACAGAAAGCCGCCCAGCGCCGGCCCCAGGATGACGCCGGTCTGCCCTGCTGAGCTGGACAGCGCCACCGCGCGCGGCAATGCCTGTGGAGGCACCAGCGATGGCAGCAGTGCCTGCAGCGTTGGTGTCTCGAACGCGCGCATCGCGCCGAGTATCACCACGCACAGGAAGATCGGCTGCACACCAGTGTGCCCATTGGCAGCCATCACGGCCAGCGCGACCGCCACCAGCGCTTCGATCGCCTGGCAGGCGCGCACTACGTACCGGCGGTCGTAGCGGTCGGCAACATGGCCGGAGGCCAGCACCAGCACGACTGACGGCAGGAACTGCGCCAGCCCGACCAGCCCGAGCACATAGGCGCTGCGCGTCAGCTCGTAGATCTGCCAGCCGACGGCCACCCCGAACATCTGATACGCGAAGGTGGTTGAGAGCCTTGCAAACCAGAACAGCCGGAAAGCGGGGTAGGAGAACGGCGCATGCGACAGCGTTTGCGTGGATGCGCAAGAAGCGGAGGAAAGACCAGCGTCGCCAGACACGTTGAATGCATGCCGGAGGCCGGCGGTAAATGAAGGGGGCGGAAAAGCGGGGTGAAGCGCTCGTCATCGTAACGGAAGTCCGCCCGCTGTAACCGCCCGCGCGGGTACGCGGCTTGCGAAATTGCTGATACCTCATTACAGGAGATTTCATCATGGCAACGTCCCATGCCAAGTCGAAACCGGGCCCGGCCAAGTCGAAGGGCCGTCGCTGGTCGCACCATGTGATGGAGACAAGCGACGCGCTGGATATCGAACCCGACATCTTCAAGTCGCGCAGCGCTGCGCGTATTGCGGCCTCGCTCAAGGCATCGGCCGAACACAGCCGGCGGCGCAAGGGGGCGGCATTCCAGTCGGCCATGTCAATGCTGACGTTCTATATCAATCGGGCGGGGCGCAACCTCAGCGCTGGCCGGCGCCAGATCCTGGAGCGAGCCAAGGACGCCTTGCGTGCCGAGTTTGGCCGCCCCGCGCACAGCACGGCAAAAGCCCGGCATTGACGGAGAAAGGGAGCAGCCGGTCAGATGGTCAGCATGACGGTGAGTAGTTGGCGCGCGACCGCCTTGTAGTCGGCCATGTCGCCCTGCGGCGAATACGTCGACAGCGTTTTGCCCCGGTATTTGACCGTCACGATGCCGTTGCGGGCCGAGTAGGTGGCCTCGATATTCAGGCCACCACGCTCAAGATTGAAGGGGATGGTTTCAGCCACCAGGCGTGCGGTTTCCGGCGTGGCAGGTGGCGCCGGCGGCACCGCTGACAGCGGCGAATATGAGGCGGGTGCTTGTTGTTCGGGGTGGCGCATGGCGCCTCCTCTTGGGGGAAACGGGTGCGCACCCCAATGCAGGTTTCGTACCAGCCCGGTTTGGCGGGCTGCGCTGAGCATCCGCCCGAAAAGTGGCACATCAACTGCGGCCCGGTCATGAATGCATGCGTGGGTTTGACGTCGCGCGTCGATGGGCTGACGAGATTTGTCAGATTTGTAAACGCAATTAACCGCCAAGCGCTTCTGCCGCATGCAAATTCGGGCTATCAGGGCGCGCGGACAGGTGCCATTCTGGTAAGTGCCATGGTGCGCGCACCGCATGCTCACCCCATGCTCAGCGCGTGCAGGCAGACACCCTGCCAACGTTCCAACCATGCCAACAAGGAGGCGATATGGGTTCCCATACTTACAAGATGATCGAGCTGGTCGGTTCTTCTCCCGACTCCAGTGACGCGGCTATCCGCAACGCCGTCGGGCGAGCGGGCGAGACGCTCAAACACCTCGACTGGTTTGAAGTGCTGGAAACGCGCGGGCACCTGGTCGACGGCAAGATCGCGCACTGGCAGGTGACGATCAAGGTGGGGATGCGGCTAGAGACGCTGGAGAGCGAAAAGCCCACCGGTAAGAAGAAGGGCAAATAGCGGGCAAAGAAAAAGACGGCCAGGATTGCTCCGGGCCGCCTTTTTTGTGAGGACTGCGCTGCTGCGTTATTGCATCTGCGAGAAGTCCAGCGCGTTGGTCAGGTCACCCATCGGCTTGTTGCCGTTGTTGACCAGGGCACGGTCGCGCTCCTTCAGGCCCGCCAGTTGCGGCAGGGCAAAGCGGTGCGTGATCAGGCGCAGGATCGAGGCCGTGTCGTACTGCGTATGGTCGACGAAGCCCTTCTTGGCGAACGGCGAGACGATGATCGCCGGGATACGCGTGCCCGGGCCCCAGCGGTCGGCCTTCGGCACTGCGGCGTGGTCGTAGAAGCCGCCGTTTTCGTCATACGTCACCACGATCACCATGTTCTTCCACTGCGGGCTCTTCTGCAGTTGGGCGATCACGTTGGCGATATGGGCGTCACCGTCAGCCACGCTGGCGTAACCCGGGTGCTGGTTCAGGTTGCCCTGCGGCTTGTAGAAGGCCACGGGCGGCAGCTTGCCGGCAGCAGCGTCCTGCAGGAACGAGGCGTCGTAGTCCTTCAGGTGAGCGGCACGCTCGGCTGCGCCGGTGGTGGTGGTCGGATCGAAGCGGGTGAAGTAGTTGAACGCCTGGTGATGCGGCTGGAACTGCGTCGTACCGCCGTAGATGACGGTGCGGTCCGTCTGGGCGGTACTCCAGGCGCCAGCGTACCAGGCCCAATCGATATGACGGGCGCTCAGCAGGTCACCGACGGTGGTCTGCGACTGCGCCGGCATGGTCGAGGGCTTGGACGCATCGGCAAGGGTGGCGTTGCCGCCGGTGGCAGCCGTGTTGCCGCTCGGCTGGTACGGCGGCTGCATCGTGTTGACGGCGTAGAACATGCCCGATGCATCCTTCGGCGTGATGGCGCCGTCGTTCAGGTACGTGGCGGGGCCGTTCAGCGCCGAGCTCGGGCTGGTGGCGGCCGGCGTCAGACGGACGAAGTTGCCGTTGGCATCGGTATCGATGGCCGCGATCTTGCCCTTGGCGACCGAAGTGTCAGCATTCGGGTACTTCGGAACGCAGGCGCAGACCAGGTACTGGTGGTTCAGGAACGAACCCCCGAACGCGCCCATGTAGAAGTTGTCAGCCAGCACGTATTGCTTGGCGATGTTCCACATGGACATCTTGCTGCCGTCGTAGTAGCCCATCGACAGGCCGCCGGCATCCGAGTAGGCGGGGAACTTGTCGTTCTTGCCGCCGTTGATCTGCATCTGGTTGTTGTAGAAGCGGTGCACCAGGTCGGTGGTGATCACGCTTTGCGGCACGACCACGCCGGTGCCGTTGACGCCCTTCGGATCGTCAATCTGGAACGGCTTGTTGGGCCAGTTGGCCGTCTGTGCCTGCGTGACGGTCACGCTCTGGCCGGGGGCGGTCAGGCCGCCCCAGGTCTGCGGCAGCACCGGCAGCACGGAGCCATCGAAGTCCTTCTGCGCAACGGCGGTGCCCGTGGAGGTCGGGTTCACGCCCGGCACGCCGTTAGCGCCCGGGAACAGGCCGTACAGGTTGTCGAAGCCGCGGTTTTCCGCGTAGATCACAACAATGTTCTTGACGTTCTTGGCCAGCAGTTGGTGGTTCCTGACGCGCTCGCGGAGCCCCTTGTTGAAATCGGCGTCATTGGCCTTCGCATCGGCGATCAGCTCGATGACATGGTCGATTTCCGACTTCAGTACATCCTTGACGGCCGGGTCGGTTTCCTTGTTGTGGTCGGCCAGCAGCTTGTCTTCAGCCACGTCCAGGCGCTGAGCGAGCGCGGTCTTGGCGGCCTTGAGGTCGCCGCCGTTATCGTCCATCAGGGTGGCCAGCTCGGTCGAGATGGCGCTGACGACGGCGTTGGCGCTGGCCGGTGCGCGGAACACCAGCGGCTGCGTGATGGCGTCGTGCGCGCCCGTGTCCGGATCGTTGCGGAAGGCATCGGTGCCGACTTCCACCACGACGTTACCCTGGCCGGTCAGCGAATAATTGCCCTTAGCATCGGTGTACGTGGCGGCTTCATTGGCGTCGCACTTGCCGTTGCTGTTGGCATCGATACAGACTTTGGCATGCTCGAAGTAGCTGCCGGTCACGACACCCGAGGTGGACCCGGTCGAGGCACTGTTGGAATCGCTGCCACCGCAGGCAGACACACTGGCCGCGACCAGCGCGGTCAGGGGCAAAAGACGGAAAACTCGGCTCATGATTTCCCTGGGTTGTTGTGTTGGGGACGAAAGCGAACCGGAGTCTGGACGTTTTGTATGACAAATCGGTGATGAAGCGTCACATGGGGCACCAATGCCGGCGTAAACCGCATCGATGGCCGCGGTCAGGGCAAGGGGCGGTGTGACCGAGCGTCTGAAGCCATGGGACAACATCGGGCACGCGCATGACAGCGGCTTGACGACATGAAAATGTCATGGTCGACGTGCTAGGTTCTGCAACCCTCATGGTTCCGTCCGTCTTCAATGCGTCATCGTCTCCTGCCCGTCGCCGCTGTCCGCGTAGTTGCCGTTTCGGTGCTCGCCCTTGCCGGGCTGGCCGCGTGCGGGCGAGGCGAACCGTTGGAGGCGCAGGCCGCGGCACCAGAGCCCGCAGCAGCGGCTGCGGCCAAGTCGCAGGCAGCCGCTGCGCCGGCCTACGAGAAGGCTTTCTACGCAATGCTGATGACGCGCCGGCCCGCAGTACCGGCCATGGCGGCGCTCGGCAAGGCACTGTTTCTGGATCCCGCGCTGTCAGCCTCCGGCAAGCTGGCTTGCGCGAGCTGCCACAGCCCGACGCACGCGTATGGCCCGTCCAACGACCTGGCTGTGCAGGTCGGTGGCCCCGGGATGGACAAGACTGGCGTACGCGCGGCACCGTCGCTGCGCTATCTCCAGAAGATGCCCCCGTTCACCGAGCACTTCTACGACAACGACGGCAACGACTCCGAAGACCAGGGCCCCACCGGCGGCTACACCTGGGACGGCCGCGTGTCCTCCACCCACGATCAGGCGCGCATTCCGTTGCTGTCTGGGCATGAGATGGCCAACGGCACGCCAGCCAGTGTGGTGGCCAAGCTGCGGACCGTACATGGGGGCCGCCACGCGCAGGCCTTCCGCCAGGTGTTCGGCGCCGACATTCTCGACAACGAAGACACGGCGTTCCGCGCTGCGCTCATGGCGTTGGAAGTCTTCCAGCAAACGCCGTCGGAGTTCTATCCGTACGACAGCAAGTACGACGCGTTTTTGCGCAAGCAGGTCAAGCTGTCGGCGCAGGAGATGCGCGGTCTTCAGGCGTTTGCCGATCCGGCCAAGGGCAACTGCGCTTCGTGCCATGTCAGCGCCATCAAGCAGGACGGCGCCTTCCCGGCCTTTACCGATTTCGGCCACATTGCAGTGGGCATTCCTCGTAATCGCGCGCTGGCCGGCAATGCAGACCCGAAGTTCTTCGATCTGGGCCTGTGCGGCCCCGACCGGACCGACCTGAAGGATCGTGCCGAGTATTGCGGCCGGTTCCGTACGCCATCACTGCGCAATGTGGCGCTGCGCAAGACCTTCTTCCACAACGGCGCCATCCACTCGCTGGAAGACGCGGTGCGCTTCTACGCCCAGCGCGATACGCAACCGCAAAAGTGGTATCCGCGCAAGGCGGACGGCACGGTCGACAAGTTTGACGACCTGCCGCCCCAGTACCGCGCCAACGTCAATATGGAGCCCCCGTTTGGCGGCAAGCCCGGTGACAAGCCCGTGCTGTCCGAGGCTGACGTGCGCGACATCGTTGCCTTCCTCAACACATTGACTGACGGCTACCGCCCTGCGCGGGCAGCATCGTCCGGCGCCAAAAACGGCAATCGGGTTGCGCAGCGCTGAACAGGCAGCCGAACCCGGCGGCCCGTTTGTTGCAACGCCTTACGCGGGATTCGCGTAAGGCCGTGGGTGTGCTGCGGTTATCATCGGCGGATTGCGTTTCTGCTGTCTTCTACTTCCCGCTATGACCTGGCTTGCTGACCCGTCCATCTGGATCGGCCTGTTCACCCTGGTGGTGCTCGAGATTGTTCTCGGCATCGACAACCTCGTTTTCATCGCCATCCTGGTCAACAAGCTGCCGCCGGCGCTGCGCGATCGCGCCCGGATGATCGGGCTGGGCCTGGCCTTGCTGATGCGCATGGTGCTGCTGGCGGCCATGTCGTGGCTGATCGGGCTTACCAAGCCGCTGCTCACACTGGGGCCGGTCGATCTGTCAGGCCGCTCCATCATCCTGCTGCTGGGTGGTTTCTTCCTGCTGTTCAAGGCCACGTCCGAACTGCATGAGCGCCTGGATGGTGAACCGCAGGACGAAAGCCATGGCACCGGCCACGGCAAGTTCTGGAATGTGATCGTGCAGGTGGTCATTCTGGATGCGGTGTTCTCCCTCGACTCTGTGATCACCGCGGTTGGCATGGTCAACGATCTGCCGGTGATGATGACGGCCGTGGTGATTGCCATGGGCGCCATGCTGTTTGCCTCGCGTCCGTTGACGGACTTTGTCAATGCGCATCGCACGGTGGTGGTGCTGTGCCTGAGCTTCCTGTTGATGATCGGCTTCTCGCTCGTTGCAGAGGGGCTGGGCTTTCATATTCCGAAGGGCTATTTGTATGCAGCCATCGGTTTCTCGATTCTGATCGAGTTCTTCAACCAGGTTGCGCAGCGCAATACCGTGCGCTACGAGCGCCGCCGCCCGCTGCGCGAGCGCACCGCCGATGCCGTGCTGAGCCTGCTGGGCGAGCGCCGTGGCGCGCCGGCAGATGCCGAATCGCATGAGGCGGCGTCGCACGAGGCTGGCCAGCCCGTGTCCGAAACCGTGTTCCGCCCCGAAGAGCGCAGCATGGTCAGCGGCGTGCTGGACCTGGCCGAGCGCTCTGTGCGCTCGATCATGACCCCGCGCCACGATATCTCGTGGGTGGATCTGGACGCTGATGTGGCCGTCACGCGCCAACTTCTGCTGGCCGTGCCGCACAACCAGTTTCCGGTGTGCCGAGGCGGGCTGGACGACCTGGTGGGCGTGGCGCGCGCCAAGGACTTGATGGGCGATCTCGACACGCGTGGCGCCATCGATGTGGAGCGCAGCGTGAAGCCCGCGCTCAAGGTGTCTGACAGCATCGGCATCCTGCGCCTGATGGATCAGCTCAAGCGTGCGCGGGGGCGCATGCTGGTGGTGACGGATCCGCTGGACGTGGTGCAGGGCGTGGTGACGCCCATCGACGTGCTCGAAGCCATTGCGGGTGAATTTCCCGATGAAGACGAGCGTCTGGGCGTGGTCGAAGTCAGCGATGGCTGTTGGGAAGTGGCCGGCGAGGCCGACCTGCGCCAGCTCGAAGACGTGCTGCACGTGGACTGGCTGCTGGACGAAGGCGGAGGCGCCACGAGCCTGGGCGGCTATCTCTTCAACCAATGGGATCGCCTCCCTGAAGTGGGCGACACGCTGGTGCGCCACGACCTGCGTTTTTTGATCCTCGAAGCCGCCAGCCGCCGCATCGTGCGGGTGCGCATCGAGCGCATGGAAGAGGTAACGGCGCCCGAGGCGGAAGCCTAAGACGCCGTTGACGCGGGTGTCGGCGTGCGCGCCAAGCCGAGGCTCAACACGGCGGCCAGCACGCACGCAATGCCGCCCACCTGGCGCGTGGTGATGGCCTCGCCGAGCAGCGCTGCCGCAAACACCACCGCTGCCACCGGCGCCAGCGCGGTGAAGAGCGATGCCTCTGCGCCGCTCACGCGCGCGGCCCCGGCATACCAGAGCACAAAACCACCGACTGTCGGCACGATGGCGTAGTACGCCACTGCGGCCAGCGCGTGCGTTGTCTGCGCAGAGGCATGCAACTGCCATGGCGCTTCCCACAGCGCGGGCAGCAGCGCCGTCATCAAGCCGAATGCGCTCATCAATGCCGACAGCGCCAGCGGCGGCACCGGCGTGCGTAGCCGCTTGTTGAGCAGGATGAACAGGCCCTCGCACAGCACCGCACCCATCACCAGCAGATTGCCCAACAACGCATGCGCTGCGTTGCCGCCCGGCTGGAACGCAATCGCCAGCACGCCCGCCGTGGCCAGCGCAATCGCGCCCAGCACCGCGCGCCCAGGCCGCTCACCCAGCAGCACGATGGCAATGAGCGCCGACACCACCGGCAGCGTCCCGATGATCACGCCCGCATTGGCCGCCGAGGTATGCCGCAACCCCGAAATCAGTAGCGTCGTGTAGCCCACGCTGCCGGCCGCCGCTTGCAGGAACAGCAACCCCCATGCGCCGGGTGAGAGCACCGGCCAGCGCGCGCCCGTTATGCGCATCGCGATGAGGAACAGGGGCAGCGCCAGTGCAAAGCGCAGCGCCGTCGCTGTGAATGGCGGCAAGCCTGCCGCGATGATCTTGCTGGCCGCTACTGTGCTGCCCACCAGCACCATCGCCAGGGCAAGGTAGAGACAACCTTCGCGTCGTTTGGACATATCGCATCCTGCATGTGTGGAAACCGCAGGATGGGCGCACACGGTGCGCGCGTCTTGAACGAAATTGCAGCGAGTGCGGTTTAGCTAGCGCGCCGCCGCCACCATGCCCGGCGATACGCCGTACTTGCGTACGAACTGGCGCGTCATGTGGCTCTGGTCGGCAAAGCCGCACGCGGCCGCCACTTCCGCCAACGGCTGGCCCTGCACGATCAGCCTGCGTGCAAGGGCCACGCGCCGTTGCACCTGATAAGCGTGCGGGGTGAGGCCGGTTGCGCGGGCAAAACCGCGCAACACCTGGAAGCGGCTCAAGCCGGTTTCGTGCGCGAGGTCGAGCAGGGAGATGGTGGCAGCCGGGTCGTCGTCGATGCGGGTGCGGGCGTGCCGGATGGCATCGGGGGCCTCGTCTGCGCGGTGGTTGGCGGCGTGCAGCGCGTCTGCCAGCACGCAGAGCAGCAGTTGCTCGCGCAGCAGCGCATCGCTTTGGGCGGCGGGCGCCGTCATCTGCGCAAACAGCAGGCGGACGCTGCGAGCGAGGTTCGCGTGGTGGATGACGGGATGGTCAAATTCGGCGTTGCCGTGGTGGCGCGGGCGCAAGTCCCTCGCCAAGCCGGCGACCACGCCGGGGTCGAGGTAAAGCATGCGCCACGCGCGGCCGGCATCGCCGATTGGTGTGCCATCGTGCACTTCAAGCGGGTTGACCGTGATGACGTCGCCCGCGCTGGCTTGCACCATGCCCCGTCCGCTGAATGACTTCTGCGCGCCGCGATCCACGATGCCAATGCCGAATTGCCCGTGTGTATGGCGGGGGAACGTGCGGCCGGAATCTGCGGCAACGGCCTGCACGCCGCCCATGGCACAGCGATGCATTGAGAACGCGGGCCGGCGGGGCAAGGGCGGCTCCTTGTGAGGGCGGAATGCGAGATGAGCGGGTGTGCGGCGTGGCAGCAGCATACGCCTTCTTCGCATTTCGCTCATTTTTCGCGCGCAAGCGGTTGGTATGCTGGCGTTTTTTCGGCAGCACGCCCGGTAAGATGAGGCCGCGCCTGCCTCGGGCAGTGCGAGCATCGCTCCCGCCGGCGGCGCCAGGCCGTCCTGACTGATCCATGCGCCCGTCTTTCGGTATCACCTCCAAGCTGTTCGTTGCGTTGTTCATGCTGAGCATCGTCGTTGCGCTCGCTATGGGCGCGGCGGTGCGCTGGCGCTTTGACGCCAACTTTCTCGACTACGTGAACGCGCGCGAAGCCGAGCGCATGGCTGCGCTCGCGCAGGGGGTCGAGGCGGCCTACGCGCAGCACGGCAACTGGGATTTCCTGCGCAACGATCGCGGGGCGTGGTTCCGCCTGTTGCGCCGCGAGAGCGCGCATGCCCGCGCCAACGGCATGGGGGGCGACCGCCCCGAGCCGCAAGCGGGCCGCCGCTTTGGCCCGTTCCCGCCCGGCATGGACCATGACATGCCAGCGCCATCCGGTCCGCCATCCGGTCCGCCACCGGGTCCGCCACCCGCTGGCACCCTGCCGCCGCATCCGCCCGGCGAGCCGCCGATGCCGCATTCGCCGATCTGGCTGCTCGATGCCGGGCGCAACGTCATCATCGGAGAGGGCCCGCCGCTCGGGCCCAACGCGCAGTGGCACGAACTGCACCATAACGGCCAGACCGTCGGCTGGCTGGCCATGCCGCCGCGCATGCGCGTGCCCGAAGGCGCAGACCAGGCCTTCCAGGCGCAGCAATTGCGCGCCACGTGGATCATTGCCGGGCTGTCGGTCCTGCTGGCGGCGTTGGTGGCCGTGCTGCTCGCGCGCGGTCTGCTGGCCCCGATGCGCCGGTTGACCGAGGCCGCGCGCCGCATGGCCGACGGCGACTACGCCACCCGCGTCGACGTGCATTCGCGCGACGAACTCGGTGGCCTCGCGGCCGACTTCAACCACCTCGCCACCTCGCTGGAAGCCAACCAGAAGATGCGCCGTCAGCTCACGGCGGACATCTCGCACGAGCTGCGCACGCCCCTGGCCGTGCTGCGTGGCGAGCTGGAGGCGCTGGAAGATGGCGTGCGGCCGCTGAGCGCCACCTCGCTTGCCTCCTTGCAGGCGGAGGTGGCGACGCTCAGCAAGCTCATCGATGATTTATACGAACTCTCGCTGGCTGACGTGGGCGCGCTCGCCTTTCACATGGAGCCGCTGGATCTGGCCGATACCGTATGCAGCGCTGTGCAGGGCTTTACACCGCGCCTGATGGAAAAGCGCATCGCGCTGCAACTGGATGTGCCGGCAGCGCCATCGCACGCAACGCTGATCAGTGGGGATCCGCAGCGCCTGCGCCAGGTCATGCAGAACCTGCTGGAGAACACGCTGCGCTATACCGACGCCGGCGGCACGCTGCGTGTGCACATCCACCAGGACGGTGACTGGCAGCAGATCGACGTGCAGGACAGCGCGCCGGGCGTGCCCGAGGCGATGCTCCCGCGCATCTTCGACCGCCTGTTCCGTGTCGATGCCTCGCGCAGCCGTGCGCAGGGCGGGGCTGGCCTGGGCCTGAGCCTGTGCCAGACCATCGTCGCCGCGCACGGCGGCACCATTGAAGCCAAACCTTCGCCGCTGGGCGGGCTTTGGATTGCTATCCGCCTGCCCATTCTTGATGTGCTTGACCCGCTAGCCGACCATGATTCTGATCATTGAAGACGAACCCAAGCTGGCCGCGTTGATGACTGACTATCTGCGCGCCGCTCACTACGAGACCGAGTGCCTGGCCGATGGCACGCACGCCGCGCAGCGCATTCGAGAGACCATGCCCGAACTCGTGCTGCTCGACCTGATGCTGCCCGGCAAGGACGGCCTGGAAATCTGCCGCGAGGTGCGCGCATTCAGCGAGGTGCCCATCGTCATGGTGACGGCGCGCGTGGAAGAGATCGACCGCCTGCTCGGCCTTGAGCTTGGCGCCGACGACTACGTCTGCAAGCCCTTCAGCCCGCGCGAACTGGTGGCGCGCATCAAGACCATCCTGCGCCGTGTGCAGCGCGCCGGCGGTTTGCCGGAAAGCGCCTTGCAGATTGACGGCGCTGCCTATGCCGCCACGCTGCGCGGCCAGCGCCTCGACCTCACGCCAGTGGAGTTTCGCCTGCTGGCCGCGCTGGCGGGGGCGCCGGGGCGGATTCTGTCGCGCTCGAACCTGCTTGAGCAGATCTACGACGACCACCGCATCGTGACCGATCGCACGATCGATACGCACATCAAGAACCTGCGCCGCAAGATGGAGCAGGTGAGCGCGGGCACCGACATGATCCACTCCGTCTACGGCGTGGGTTATCGACTCGACGCCTGAGGTTCAAGAAAACTCCTCTGTTTGCCCACCGTTGGTGCAGCGTCGATGGCTACAGTGGGCGTATGGCTGGTACGTCCGGTCGACGATCTCATCAGGAGCCTCATCATGATTGCTGTGACTTCTCGCCGCCTGGCTGGCGTTGCTGCCGGGCTTTTGCTTTCGTGCGCCGCACTGGCGCAGACTGCCGCGCCCGGTGCGGTGCCGCTATCACCCATGCCGCCCACGTCACCACACGGTCCGGGCATGATGGGCTGTGGCCCCGGCCCCGGTTTTGGCCCCGCTGGCCCCGGCGGCCCAAATGGACCCGCTGGCCCCGGTGGCCCGCGTGGCATGGGGCCGCATCATGGCGGCGCGTTCTTCCTGCACGGTCTGAAGCTGAGCGAAGCGCAACGCGACAAAGTGTTCGCCATTGAATATGCGCAGATGCCCGAAGCGCGCGAGCAGCACAAGGCCATCGAGCATGCCCGTCGCGATCTGCATCTGATGGTGGTGTCTGGCCAGTATGACGAGGCGCGTGCGCGCGCCTTGACTGAATCACTGGGCCGCGCCGTGGCCCGCGAAGCGCAATTGCGTGCGCAGGCCAGCGCCAGGATCATGCAGGTGCTCACGCCGGAACAGCGCAAGCAGGTCGGCGAGCGAGAAGCCCAGCGCGTGGCCGAACTTGAGCCCGGCGAAAGCGGGCTCGAACCGGTGCCGACGATGTAAGCAGCGGTCTGCCGCACCTAGCGGTAGACCACCACCGGCACGTGCGCGTAGGTCAGCACCTTGCGCGTCTCGTTGCCGATCAGCAGTCGCCCCATCAGGCTGCGGTGCCCGTGCGATGCCATGAAAATGACATCGCATGCGTGCCGCTTCGCCGCATCCAGGATGCCCAGATAGGGCTCGGGAAATTGCGATACATCGCTGTCGAACTGCACGCCTTCTTCCTGGGCACGCTCCGCGATGTGCTCGATACAGTCCTTCGCGTAGCCCTGCACCGTTTCCATGTAGTGCGCATGCGGACACTCGCCCACACCGGCCGAATAGGCCAGGTTGGGGAATTCTTCGATGCAGGTGTAGGCGGTCAGGCGGCAACCGGTGGCACGCGCCAGCTTGAGTGCGCCTTCGATGGACTTGCGGCACTGTTCGGAGCCATCGGTCGGCAAGAGGATATGGGTAAACATGGCAGTCTCCATGGGGAACCCAACTCCACGTTACTGCGCGCGCCAATGCACCTCTATCGTGGAAAACGCTAGTCCGGCGCAGCTTGCCGGCCGATTGGGGGTGATCGCGCGATGTACGGTCGTTCGGTTATTGACGTGGCAGATTGCGGCTTACGCGCGTTGCCAAGCCTGCCGGTAACGAGATGGCGACGCGCCCAGTTGCATGCCGAAGCGCCGGCTGAAATGGCTCGCGCTGGCAAAGCCGCAGCGCTCGGCAATCGTCGCCAGCGGCAGGGTGGTTGTGCGCAGCAGCGTTTGCGCACGCGCCATGCGCTGCTGCATTACCCACTCATGCGGCGCCACGCCGAACGACGCACGAAACATCCGCGCGAAATGGAATTCCGACAGGTTCGCTTCGGCCGCCAACTGTCCGAGCGATAGCGATAGCGGCAGATGCAGCTCGGCATCGATGCGGGCGGCAATGCGTCGGCACACATGCGGCGCGAGCCCGCCGCGCACGGCCAGCGCACGCGTGCGGCCCTGTGTCTGCACGAGATACGACAGCGTGTCGTTTGCCAGCGCGTTGGCGCGCATGCGGTCGTCCGGGTCGCTCCATTCGAGCTGGGCGATGTTCGCGCAGGCCTGTGCGAGATGTACGTCTTCGATGAAGGTGCGGTCGTGCAGCGTGAACAGGCGGGGCTCTGCATCGAGCAGGCGCACGGCGTGCCCGGCCAGCGCGTCGGGCGCGAAATACAGATGAACGAAGCGCATCGGCTGCTCGATGACCCAGCTCGATTGATGCTCGGCCGGCAGCATGCACACGCGCCCTGGCGCGCCGAACAGGTTGGGCAGATCCTGCCGGTGCGTGGTGTAACCGCCCTGCAGATAGACCGACAGCGTGTGGTGCCCAGGCTGGGTATAGCGCGCCTCGTCGTGTTCGTTGCGCCAGATGGCGGCCGTGACGCCGTCGCCCAGATTCGCAACGCGCTCGAGCGACGCGCGCGAGCCGCGTGCGAGCGTGCCGAAGACGCTTGCGTCTGCGGTGACGCGAGGGTCAGCAGCTTGAGACGAGGGAGAAGTGGGGGCGCGGCGCACGCGTCGATGTTACCAACGATGGCAGCGTGATGCGCGCGCAAAGGGTGGGGCAGAAACGCTATCCGCCGCAGAGCTGACGTGCAACTTCATTCGCTAGGCCGACGCTGTCCACGCGTTGCCAGCCGGCATCGTTGGCGTGCTGCTTTTCGCTGACGGTCAGCGCACCCTGATACAGCTTGGCTCGCGAGACCGAGAACTGCCGGGTGCGGCAGTCGACGGTATACAGAAAGTCGGCCATGTCGCCGCGAAATGCGCCGAACATGCGCTGCAATGAACGCATGCCCGCGCGGTTGGACGCTTCCACGCGCACCCAGGCGCTCACCGGGCCGCTGGGCATGCGCTGGATGCTGCCCACATCGAGCGAGGTATAGCTGTCTGGTTGGTCGGGGAGTGTGATCCAGCGTTCCGCGCCCGTGGCCTGAATGGACAACACAGGCAGTATCGCCGCCGCTGCCAGCATGCCGGCCATGACACGGCGGGCGAAGACGAAAAGCGTCATCGGGGCTTGCCACCCGGTACGGGGATGGCAATCGAGTCGGAATGGCTGCACGCCATCATTACGCCCGCTTTGTCGACGTCGATCATCACGGTGCCGGGCTTGTCGGCGGTGCTGGGCGTACCGGCCAGGCTGCCAGACAGACGCCGCATGATTGCCTGACAGGTCGGGGCGTTGGAGGCAACAGTCGTGGCCTTGGTGTTTTTGGGGGACGGAACCGGGGCGGGCGCGGCAACAGGCGCTCGGCCAGGAGCAGGCGCGGCGGCGGGCGGCGTGGAAGCCCTCGCACGCGGTAACGCAACCAGCGCAACCAGCGCGGCCAGCGCGCTCACGGCAATCAGCAACCGGGTGGTGCCCCGCCAGAGCGATCGATCGGGGGAAGACAGAGACGGCATGACAGTCCAGATACGGGCATCCAAATTGCGCCTGCAACGTCACGGGGCAGGCGCGCTCTTTCGAGCAATAACGGCACGCCACGCCCGAACTTGACGCGGCAATCTGCCTCATCAGTCACCCCGCGCGTGATTTTGTCTGCGCTAAATGTTTCATGTGATCGACATAATCGGGCGGCGGAACATTTTAATCAATGTGGCGACCAACCAATATGCCGGGGGGATTTTCTTATGACACCGTCGGCATCGTGAAACAGGCTGCATACAAGGCTCGTACGCGCGGATGGGACAAGTCGCAGTGGGGTTCGTGCAGTGCTAAAACAAATGGGTCGGCGGAAAATAAAAATAGGGGGAAAACCCCTGTCTTTTCCGTTGTTTGTTTCTTCGAGGGGCCACTATGATTTACACCATGGAAGCGATGCAACGTAACACCGCATCCATTCGCTTATGAGTCGGTTCTCCTCTCTGGAACAGATCGACACGGTCCAGAGATTTCAACCCGCGCCTCGTCAACTGAGCGCGGGTTTTTTCTTGCGCCATGCGCCCGTCGCGGATATTGCGCAGCGCCCTTCAGTTTTCTGCTGGCGCGCCGTTGTGGTTAGGATCGTGACGCGTGTAGTCTCGCATCACGCTTTCTCATCGCAGTCGCAGTCGCAGTTGCCGTTATCGCTCACGCTATCGCATTGCTCATGACCCAGTCTCTTCCGGCCCCGGCCGGAGCCTCTCCTGCAGACGTTGCGCCGGGCCCCCAGGCCGCGCCACGTCCGGCGGCGGCCACGGTTTGGGCGACGACAGGAGCGCGCGGTACCGATTTCGACGCGCTGTCGCGGCTCTCGTCCGACGCTGTCCTGCTGACGGTCGACGGGCGCGTGGTGCGAGCCAACCCGGCTGCCGCGCGCTTGTTGGGTGCCCAAAGTCCGGCGCAACTGACTGGGCTGCAACTCGCCGGTCTGATCCATCCCGATGACGTTACTCAGGTAGTCCCGCGCCTGGCCGGCATGGTGAGCAGTGGCGCCTCCGTTCAGCCGGTCGAACATCGGCTGGTGCGTGCTGACTACACCCACGTGCTGGTGGCCAGCGAAGCTGCCGCGTGCGAGCACGAAGGCCAGCCTGCCGTCATGCTTGTGCTGCGCGAGGCCGTATCGCGCCATTCGCTGGAGCGCCACGCCGTACAGGCCCGCGCCGAAGCCTTGCATGCGCGCCGCCTGCTTGCTTCGGAGAACGCCGTGCTTGCGCAACTCGCCTCCAACGCGACGCTGTCGACCGTGCTGCGCCACCTGTGCCTGTACGTCGAGCAGGTCTATCCGAATGCCATGTCGGCGTTGTTGTTGCTGGATACCGACTCCCAGACCCTGCGTGTGGCCGCCGCGCCCACGCTGCCAGCAGCCTATGCCGCCACGCTGGAAAACACACCCGTCGGCCCCGATGCCGGCGCATGCGGTTGCGCCGTCTACCTGGGCGACACCGTCCTCATCGACAACATTGCGACCGACCCGCGCTGGCAGCACGAGCGCACGGCGGCACTGGGTGCGGGCTTTGCTTCCGCATGGGCGTTGCCGATCCGCTCGTCGCGCGGGGACAAGCTTGGTGTGCTGGCGCTGTTTTATCGACAGCCGAGCATGCCCGTGGAAGAAGAGCAGCATTTCCTCGACGACGTTACGCATCTGGCAGGCGTCGCCATCCAGAAGGATTCCATCGAACGTGGTCTGGCCGAAAGCGAAGAGCGCTACCGGCTGGCTATTTCTCATTTGCATGAAGGCGTGCTGATCCAGTCGCTGGATGGCATGGTGCTGGCGGCCAATGCCAGCGCCGAGCGCATCCTGCGCGTACGGCCTGGCCGACTGGTCGGCGGCAACCGGCTGGACCCGCTGCAACGCGTGGTTGACGAAAACGGTGACGAGGTGCCGCTGAGCGCGCTGCCGTCATACACCGCGCAGCGCAGCGGCGAGCCGATTCTCGGCCGCATCTACGGCTTGCTGCTCAAGACCGGCGAACTGGTGTGGGTACGGCTGAACATCATTCCGATCCGTCGGCATACCGATCCGGTGGCGAGCAGCGTGATGCTGTCGTTTGCCGATATCACCGACATCAAACGCGCCGAGCAGCGCCTGCGCCATCTGGCCGCGCACGATGCGCTCACGGGGCTGACCAACCGCAGCTTCTTCATCGAGCATCTGGAAAGCGCCATTGAAAATGCGCGCGACGAGAGCCGCGAACTGGCGCTCTTCTTCCTCGACCTCGACCGCTTCAAGAGCGTGAACGATACCGCCGGCCATGCCTGCGGCGACACACTGCTGCAAAGCGCCGCCGCGCGCCTGACCGATAGCATCGGCCCCGGCGACGTGATCGCCCGCCTGGGCGGCGACGAATTCGTCATCCTGATCGACCAGCGCGTCGAGGGCAAACGCATTGCGCTGTTGGCTGAGCGGTTGCTTCAGGCCATGCGGGAGCCGTTTGATACCGTCAACGGCCGCTATTACCTGGGCGTGTCGATTGGCGTGGCGCTGTATCCGCATGACGGTATTTCGGGTTCCGACCTGCTGCGCTCGGCTGACGCCGCCATGTATCGCGCCAAGCAGAACGGCCGCAACCGCGCGCAGTTCTATACGGCTGAACTGAACGCCCGCCTGCAACGCCGCTACACGCTGGAAAATGCGCTGCGTGATGCGCGTGATAACAACGAGTTGCAACTCGTCTATCAGCCCAAGTACGACCTGGCCAGCCATCGGATCGTCGGTGCCGAGGCGCTGCTGCGCTGGAACAGCGCCAAGCTCGGCGCGATTTCGCCGGTGGAGTTCATCCCTGTGGCGGAAGAGACCGGCTTGATCGTGCCGATTGGCGCTTGGGTGTTGCGCCGCGCGTGTGAACAGGCTGTGACGTGGTACGAAGCGCTCGGCTACGACTTCCGCATGGCGGTCAACCTGTCGGCGCGCCAATTCCAGGCCGGCGATGTGGTGCCGATGATTGAGCAGACGCTGGCCGACACCGGCCTGCCGCCCACCGCGCTGGAGGTTGAAATTACCGAAAGCCTGCTGATGGGCGGGGCGGATGAAATCCGCCCGATGTTCGACGCGCTCACCGCGCGCGGCATTCGCATCTCCATCGACGACTTCGGTACGGGGTATTCATCGCTGTCGTATCTGCAGCGCTTCCCGATCAGCAACGTGAAGATCGACCGTTCGTTCATCACCGGCATACCGGGCGATCCGGATTCCGTGGCGCTGACCGAGGCCATCGTCGCCATGGCGCGTGCCCTGGGCATGACCGTTACCGCCGAAGGTGTGGAAGACGCTGATCAGGTGGAATTCCTGGCCAAGGCGGGTTGCCAGGAAATCCAGGGCTACTACATCGGCAAGCCCGTGACGGCCGAAGGGTTCGACCGCTTGCTGCGGGCGCATCTCTCGGTGGTGGATGCCGGCGTGCGCGCTGCACTCGGCTGACTGCGTGGGCTGACCGGGCGGTTCACGCCGGCGTTTCTGCCATTCGTCGCAATCCGCTCCCGCGTGCGGGGGCCGGCACCTAAGCTGGCGTCATTCCAACAGGGAGACCGCCATGCTCGAATCGATTACCTCCATCGTGTCGCATACGCCCGCCTGGGTATTCGTGGTGTTTGCCGTGCTGATTGCTATCGGCGCGCGCCAGATGCAGCCCCGCATCGTGTCGCGCCGCCGTTTGATCGTGCTGCCGCTGGTGGTGGCCGCGTACTCGCTCTACGGCGTGTTGATGGCAAGCCATGGCAGCCCGCTGGCGTTCACGATGTGGCTGGTTGCCGGTTTGGTGGCGTTCCTGTTGACGTATATGTCTGCGCCCAGCGGCGCCGTGCCGGAGACGGCCAGCACCGTGCGCGTGCCCGGCAGTTGGGTGCCGATGGTGGTGATCGTGGGCCTGTTCACCGCGCGTTATGCCTACAACGTGATGTTGGTGATGCATCCGGAAGTCTCGCACTCCGCCAGCTTCATGACGCTGTTCAGTGCGCTGTTCGGCTTCCTGGGCGGGTTGCTGCTCTCGCGCTCGGTGTTGCTGCATGTGCGTACGCCACGCTTGATGACGGCTTGAGTGCGTATCGGCCACGATTGCATCCCGATCAGCGTTAACATCCGCATGTTGCAATCTCCATCCAAAACGAGACGACATGCTGGAACTCGACGGCACCATCTGGCTGCGCGCCGGTGAAGACAACTGGGGTGGCCGCGGCCGGATCGAACTGCTGGCTGCCATCGGGAAGACCGGCTCCATCACCGCTGGCGCCAAGGCCGTGGGCTTGTCCTACAAAGCCGCGTGGGACGCCATCGACACCATGAATAACTTGGCCGGCGAGCCCCTGGTGGTACGTACCACGGGCGGCAGAGGCGGTGGCGGCAGCGTGCTGACGCCGCGCGCGCAACGGTTGATCGAGAGCTTTCGCGTGCTGGAAGCCGAGCACCGCCGCTTTGTCGAGCGCCTGGATGCCGCTGCACAAGCCGCCAGCGAAGACGTCAACCTGCTGCGCCGCCTGATGCTGCGCACGAGCGCGCGCAATACGCTGTTCGGCACGGTGGAATCCGTAGCATCAGGCGCCGTCACCGATGTGGTGACGTTGCGCTTGCCCGGCGGCCAGGCTGTTGCCGCCACCATCACGCAGGAAAGCACGCACGCCCTGGAGTTGGCGCCCGGCGTGCAGGCTGTGGCGCTCATCAAGGCGCCAGCCGTGATGCTGATGCGCGGGGACGGCGGATGGCGTGTCTCTGCAGAAAATCAGTTGCAGTGCGTGGTGACGGATATCCGCGTTGGCGCGGTGCAGGCAGAAGTCCGGCTGCGCCTGCTCGATACGAATGCCCCGCCGGCTGCGGAAACCGTGCTGGTGGCCATGCTCTCGCGCACGGCTGTGCAGACGCTGGCGCTGGCTGAAGGCGTGGAAGCCGTGGCCGTGTTCGAGGCGTCGAGCGTGATTCTGGGCTTGGCCTAAGCTTCCAATGACGCCCAAGACTCTGCTGATCGTCTATCACTCGATGACGGGCGGCACGCGCCAGATGGCCGAAGCCGCGAAGTCGGGCGCCGCTGAGGAGGGTGGCGTTACGGTGCGCTTGCTGCATGCGGCGCAAGCCGGCCCCGACGACGTGCTTGCGGCGGACGGCTACATCTTCGCCACGCCAGAAAACCTCGCGGCCATCAGCGGTCAGCTCAAGGATTTTTTTGACCGCTGCTATTACCCGGCACTCGACCGTATCAATGGCCGCCCATACGCGTGCCTGATCTGCGCGGGCAGTGACGGCCAGAACGCGGTGCGTCAGCTTGAACGCATTGCCACTGGCTGGCGGCTCAAGCCTGTGGCCGAGCCGATCATCGTCTGCACGCAGGCGCAAACGCCCGCGGCCATTCTGGCCCCCAAGCAGATCGGCGCAGACGATCTGGAATGCTGCCGGGCGCTCGGGCAGGCGATGGCGACAGGGCTTGCCTTGGGCGTGTTCTAGCGGTTCGCCACTGCCGTCAAATGCGAATATGGCGACAGTAGCGGCGCATCGGACGAGCGCACTGCATCGGCCACGACACGGCCATCGCGCAACTCAAATACGTGGTCACCGAAGATCTCTACATCAGCCGGGTCGTGCGTGATCATCAGCATCGGCACTTGCAGCCGCGCTTGCAGCGCAGACAGCTCCGAACGCATGCGCGTGCGCAGCGCCGGGTCGAGCGCGGCAAAAGGTTCATCGAGCAGCAGCATCGAAGGCGCGGCGATGAGCGCGCGGGCCAGGGCGACGCGCTGACGCTGGCCACCGGAAATCTGTACCGGGTAATTGGCGGCCACGGCGCCCAGCTCGAACATGTCGATCCACTGCTGTACGCGCGGGTCATGTGTACGGCGCGGTGGGTTGAACCACCCGCGCTTGAGCCCGAACGCGATGTTCTGCGCCACTGTCAGGTGGTTGAACAGCGCGTAGTCCTGAAAGAGATAGCCGACGCGGCGTTCCTGCACGTTGAGGTTGATGCCCTCGGCGTGGTCGAACAGCGTGCGGCCATTGAGCACGATGCGGCCACGCTCGGGCGTCATCAGGCCGGCGATGGCGCGCAGCGTGAGGCTTTTGCCGGCGCCGGACGGCCCGTACAGCACCACGCGATGACTCTCCGAACGTACGGCAATGTCGAGAGAGAACACGCGTGCCGCGCTCGTCAGCGTTTTCTGTACGACGAGATCAACCATGGCTGCGCTCATGCTGGCTGCTCCTGCAGGCTCGGCGCGTGCCCTTGCAGCAAGCGGCTGGCCACCACCAGCACGACGATGCAGGTGAGCGAGGTGATCAGCACGAGCGTATTGGCCGTGGCATCGTCGCCGGCTTGCACGGCTTCGTAGATGGCGACGGAGAGCGTCTGTGTGCGGCCGGGCAGGTTGCCGGCAATCATGAGCGTGGCACCGAATTCGCCCAGCGCACGCGCGAACGCCAGCAGCACACCCGCAGCGATGCCGCGTGCGGCCAGCGGCAGCGTGACGCGAAAGAACACCGCAGCTTCGGGCAGGCCAAGCACACGCGCTGCGTTTTCCAGTTGGTGATCCACACCTTCAAAGGCCGCGCGTGCCGATTTCATGACCAGCGGAAACGCCACCACGGTGGAGGCAATCACTGCCCCTTGCCATGTAAAGACGAGCTGGATGCCGATGCTGTCGAGCCACCCGCCGATCGTGCCGCGCCGGCCCAGCAGCACCAGCAGGTAATAGCCGAGCACCGTGGGTGGCAGCACCAGGGGCAGCGTCAAGATTGAATCGATGACGTCGCGCGCGCGGCTGCGCATGCGCGCCAGCGCGTAGGCGGCGGCCACGCCCAGAACGAGGTTGAGGGCGGTCGCCCAGCCCGCCACCTTGAGGGAGAGCAGCAGGGGCGTCCAGATGGAATCGGTCATGCGGATCGGTTGTGTGCCGGAGGCATCCCGCGGGCGGGCCGGCGTCAGGAGTCAGGAGTCAGGACATGTGCCTTTAGCGCAATATAGGGTGGGTGATAACGGGTGGTCAATGTGTTGCGCTTGATGCCGCACATCGCGTGCGGGAAATGCTTGGCCATCCGATGCTTTGGGTGGCCAATCGGTGCCGGACTGGTGTGGGAATACAGCGAAAAAAAGGCGCAGCCGAAGCCGCGCCGAGTCTCGCTTTCCAGAGAGAGATGGGGAGAGAAATCCTTCCGCCTACTGCCGCGCCACTGTGGCCGGCTTCGTCTGTTCTGCTGCCGGCAGGTCACCCCAGCCACCGCCCAGTGCCTTGATGAGCCCCACCGTGGAGTTCACGCGGCTGCCTGCCAGTTGCACGCCGATGCGCTCGGCGGAGAGCATGTTGCGCTCGGCATCGATCACATCCAGGTAGTTGACTGAACCCGCGTTGTAGCGCGTGCGCGAGAGCTGTGCAGCACGCGTGGAAGCACGCACGGCATCGTCCTGTGCCTTGGATTGATCCGCCAGCAGGCGCAGCTCCGACAGGTTGTCTTCCACCTCGCGGAAGGCGACCAGCACGCTTTCACGGTAGTTGGCGACGTTTTCTTCGTAGGCGGCACGGGCTTGCTTCACACCCGCGCTGCGCGCGCCACCGTCAAAGATCGGCAGTGACAGCGCGGTGCCAACCAGCGGGCCGAGAATCCACGTGCGGCTGCCCCACTTGAGCAGATCGCCAATGTCGTGCGACTCAAAGCCGAAGCCGCCGGTGAGCTGCAGTTGCGGGAAGAACGCCGCGCGTGCCACGCCGATGCGCGCGTTGGCCGCAGCCATGGAGCGTTCGGCAGCGGCCACATCCGGGCGGCGCTCCAGCAAGGCGGACGGCAAGCCCGCCGGCACGCGCACTTCAGCAGACTGCAGTGGGTCTGTGCCCATCGTGAAATCAGCCGGTGCCTTGCCCAGCAGCGTTGCCAATGCGTGCTCCAGAACGGCGCGACGGCGCTGCACGCCGATGCGGTCGGAGCGTGCCGTGGCCAGTTCAGCGTCTGCACGGGCAACATCCAGCTCGCCAATGTCACCGGTGTTGAAGCGACGTTGCACGAGCTTGAGCGCCTCTTCGCGGCCGACCAGCGTGCGGGCCAGCAGCGCCTCTTCTGCATCAAGCGTGCGCAGGCTGAAATACGTCTGCGCCACGTCAGCCTGCAACGACAGCCGGGCGGCACGGTACAGCGCTTCCACGCGCTCGGCATCTGCGCCGGCAGCGTCGATGTTGTTGCGCACGCGCCCGAACAGGTCAACTTCATACGCGACGGTGGACTGTGCACGCCAGTACGTCTGCGGCTGCACGGGCGCGCCGACCGGCAAGCCGGCCGATGCCGCAGAACCCCGCTGGCGCGTCGGGCCGAAGCCTGCATCCAGCTCCGGGAATAGCGAAGCACGGTTGGCTTGCACAAAGGCGCGTGCCTGGTTCACGCGGGCGGCGGCGGCGGCCAGCGTGGGGCTGGCTTCAGCGGCCTGCGTTTCGAGCTTGTCGAGCGCCGGGTCGTTGAAGATTTTCCACCAAGCGCCGTCAGCGGGCAGAGACGGTTCGGCCGTCTTCCACTTGCCTTGTTCACCGGCGGCCAGCGGCGCATCTGCGGGCGCTGAAGCCTCCTTGAAGGCATTGGGCGTGCCCACGTCCGGCTTCTCGTAGGTTGGTGCCAGCGAGCAGGCCGCGAGGAACAGCACGGCGGCCAGCGCCAGCGGTGTCCAGCGGCCAGGCCTGATCGCCTGGTCGGCCGAACCGGTTTGTTGTTTGAACACGTTCATAGCGATGTCCTGATTAATGTTGGGCCGACGGCACAGGCAGCGCGCCATCCAGGTCCAGATCGCCGGGGTTACGGTCGGGTGCATCTTCCGAGCGCTGGCCGCGGCGTGCCGCCAGCGTGCGCAGCAGCACGTAGAACACCGGCGTGAGGAACAGGCCGAACAGCGTCACGCCCAGCATCCCCGCGAACACGGCCACGCCCATGGCATGGCGCATTTCCGCGCCGGCACCGGTCGACATCACCAGGGGCACCACACCCATGATGAAGGCGATCGACGTCATCAGGATCGGGCGCAGACGCAGGCGGCACGCCTCGACGGCGGCTTCCACGATGGTGCGTCCTTGCAGTTCGAGCTCGCGCGCAAACTCCACGATCAGGATCGCGTTCTTGCACGCCAGCCCCACCAGCACCACCAGGCCGATCTGCGTGAAGATGTTGTTGTCTCCGTGCGAGGCCCATACGCCCAGCATGGCGGCAAACAGGCTCATCGGCACGATCAGGATCACCGCCAGCGGCAGCGTCAGGCTCTCGTACTGTGCGGCCAGCACCAGGAACACCAGCAACACGCAGATCGGGAAGATCCACACCGCAGAGTTGCCGGCCAGAATCTGCTGATACGTCAGGTCGGTCCACTCGAAGCGCACGCCCTTGGGCAGCGTTTCATGCGCAATGCGTTCGACAGCCGCCTGTGCCTGGCCCGACGAGAAGCCCGGCGCCGGACCACCGTTGATGTCCGCCGCGGTGTAGCCGTTGTAGCGCACCACCATATCCGGCCCAAAGCCTTGCGACACGCGCAGCAGAGACGAAAGCGGCACCATCTCGCCCGCCGTGTTGCGCGTCTTCAGCTGCAGGATGTCTTCTGCATGGGCGCGGAACGGCGCGTCTGCCTGCACCTTTACCTGATACGTGCGGCCGAAGCGGTTGAAGTCGTTCACGTACAGCGAGCCCAGATACACCTGCATGGTGTCGAACACGTCCGTGACGGGCACGCCAAGCTGCTTGGCCTTCACGCGGTCCAGATCGGCATTCAACTGCGGCACGTTGATCTGGTAGCTCGAGAACGACGGACCCAGCTCCGGCGTCTTGCGTGCCTTCGCCATGAACGCCTGCGTGGCGGCAAAGAGCTGTTCGTAACCGACCGAACCACGGTCTTCCAGTTGCAGCTTGAAACCGCCCACCGTGCCGAGACCTTGCACCGGCGGCGGCGGGAACACGGCAATGAACGCGTCCTTGATGGCGCTGTATTGCTGGTTCAGTTGCCCCGCAATCGCACCGCCCGAGAGGTTGGCTGTCTTGCGCTGGTCAAACGGCTTGAGCGTGACGAACACAATGCCGGCGCTCGGGCTGTTGGTAAAGCCGTTGATCGACAGACCCGGGAACGCCACGGCGCTTTCCACGCCGGGGTGCTTGAGTGCGATGTCCGACATGCGGCGGATCACGTCTTCGGTGCGGTCGAGCGAGGCGCCGTCGGGCAACTGCGCGAAGCTCACGAGATACTGCTTGTCCTGCATCGGCACAAAGCCGCCCGGCACCTTGTTGAACAGCAGCGCGGTGGCCCCGATCAGTGCCAGATAAATGCCCAGCATGACGGCCTTGCGACCGATCACGCGTGATGTGCTGCGGCCATACGACTCCGACGCGGCACCGAACACACGGTTGAACGGGCGGAAGATCCAGCCCAAGCCCTTGTCCATTGCACGGGCCAGCCAATCCTTGGGCGCGTCGTGGCTCTTGAGCAGCAGCGCAGCCAGCGCAGGCGACAACGTGAGCGAGTTGAAGGCCGAGATGACGGTCGAGATCGAGATCGTCAGCGCGAACTGCTTGTAGAACTGGCCGGTCAGGCCCGTCATGAAAGCCAGCGGCACGAACACGGCAATCAGCGTGAGAGCAATGGCGATGATCGGGCCGCTCACTTCACGCATGGCCTTGTATGTCGCCTCGCGCGGCGATAAGCCTTCGGCGATGTTCCGCTCGACGTTCTCCACCACCACAATCGCATCGTCCACCACGATCCCGATCGCCAGCACCAGCCCGAAGAGCGACAGCGCGTTGATCGAGAAGCCGAATATCAGCATCAGCCCAAACGTACCGATGATCGACACCGGCACCGCCAGCAGCGGAATGATCGACGCGCGCCACGTCTGCAGGAACAGGATCACCACCAGCACCACAAGCGCCACTGCTTCCAGCAGCGTATGCGTGACGGCTTCGATACTCGATCTGACGAACTGCGTCGGGTCATAGACGATGCGGTAATCCACGCCTTCGGGAAAATCTTCCTTCAGCTCGGCCATCGTCTTGCGCACGTCATCCGAAATCTGCAGCGCGTTGGAGCCCGGCGCCTGGAAGATCGGAATGGCCACCGCCTGCTTGTTGTCGAGCAGCGAGCGCAGGCCGTATTCCGATGCGGCCAGCTCAATGCGGGCCACGTCGCGCAGCGTGGTTACCGCGCCGTTGGGCGAGCTTTTCAGGATGATGTCGCCAAATTCCTGTTCGGTCTTCAGGCGGCCCTGCGCGTTGACGGACAGTTGCAGGTCCGTACCCGGCACCGACGGCGAACCGCCGATCACGCCCGCCGCCACCTGCACGTTCTGGTCACGGATGGCGCGCACGACTTCGTTGGCGGTCAGGCCGCGCTCGGCGACCTTGTTCGGGTCGAGCCACACGCGCATCGAGTAGTCACCCGAGCCGAACAATTGCACCTGGCCCACGCCGCTGATGCGCGCCAACCGATCCTTGACGTTGAGCACGGCATAGTTGCGCAGGTACGTCATGTCGTAGCGATCGTTGGGCGACAGCAAGTGCACCACCATCGTCAGGTCGGGGCTGCTCTTGACAGTGGTCACACCCAGGCGCTGCACCACGTCGGGCAGGCGCGGCAGCGCTTGCGAGACGCGGTTCTGCACGAGCTGCTGTGCCTTGTCCGGGTCGGTGCCCAGCTTGAACGTGACTGTCGTGGTCAGGTTGCCGTCGCTGTTGGCCTGTGACTGCATGTACAGCATGTTCTCGACGCCGTTGATCTGCTCTTCGAGCGGCGAGGCGACGGTCTCGGCAATCACCTTCGGGTTGGCGCCCGGAAACTGCGCGCGCACCACCACTGAAGGCGGCACGACCTCGGGGTATTCCGAGATCGGCAATCGCCAGATCGAGATGATCCCGATCAACAGGATCAGCGTGGAGAGCACGCCCGCAAAGATTGGGCGGTCCACGAAAAATTTAGAGAAGTTCATGGCCGAGTTTATGTATTTGGGCGATGAGGTTCAGTCGCAATCAGGCGCACTCAGTGCACTCAGGCGCGATCTGCCGGCAGGCGTTGTGCGTTGGCCGCGGTCTTGGCATCTGCGGGCTTTGCTTCGGCCTTCGCGGCCGGAGCGGTTGCGGGCGTTGATGCCGAGGCTTCGGCAGGCGTGGCGGGGGCTTCAGTGGGGGTTTCCGGTCGGGCACCCGGCAGCACCACGCGCTTGGTGACCAGGCTATCCATCGTCACCGCGTTGGGTGCCACGGCGTCGCCCGGGCGCACGCGCTGGATGCCGTTGACGACGATGCGGTCACCGGCCTTCAGGCCCGATTTCACCACGCGCAGGCCGTCGATGGAGGCGCCCAGCACAACCGGGCGGTAGCTCGTCTTGTTGCCGGCATCCACCACCAGGACGAACTTCTTGTCCTGGTCCGTACCGATGGCCTTGTCGCTGATGAGGATGGCATCGTGCGGGGCACCGGTGCTCATCCGCACGCGGGCGTAGAGGCCCGGCGTGAGGCGGCCGTCGGCGTTGTCCAGCGTGGCGCGCACGCGGATGGTGCCCGAGCGCACATCGAGCCGGTTGTCGACGGACTGGATCACGCCTTCGCGCGTGTAGCCCTCTTCATTGGCCAGCCCGATGTAGACCGGCGTCTTGGTACCTTGGGCCGCCTTGGCGGAGTAGCGCAGGTAGCTTTGCTCATCCGCATCGAACGCCACGTACATCGGCGATACGGACACTAGCGTCGTCAGCACCGGCGCAGCACCACCGGCAGACACCACGTTGCCCACGGTAATTTCTGCGCGCGACACGCGGCCCGCAACGGGCGCCACGATGTGTGTGTACTCCAGGTTCAGCCTGGCGGCATCCAGTGCGGCGGCGGCGCCTTGCAGGTTGGCTTGGGCCTCGCGTGCGGCGTTTTCCTTCTCTTCAAACTCGCGGCGCGCGATGGCGTTGTCGGCCACCAGTTTCTGGGCGCGATCGAGTTCTGACGTGGTGTAGGCCACGCGCGATTTGGCGGCCGTCAGCACGGCTTGCGTGCGTGCGACTTCTGCCGCGTAGGGGCGCGGGTCGATGGTGAACAGTGCGTCGCCCTTCTTGACGATGCTGCCGTCCTTGAAGTGGACCGCAGTGACGGTGCCGCTCACCAGTGGGCGGACTTCAACGCGTTGAACGGCTTCGATGCGGCCAGAAAACTCATCCCATTCCGCCACGTTGCGTGCGACGACGGGCGCCACATCCACCGGTGTCGCTGCGGGCGCGGCGGCCGGCTGCTGCGATGCGCCGGCGCTGGAAACAAGACCGTATGTGCCCACGGCTGCAACGCCGAGCACGGCGGCAACCGAAATGGCGATGGTGCGTTTGGACAGGCTCATGATGACTCTCGATTTCTGTTGGGTAAGCAAAGAGAAAAGACGCTGTAAAGCTCCGGAAGAGCACTTGGGCCGCAGCGTAGAAACACGCGCGCGGCCTCGCACTCCGTTTCTTGTGGTGTTGGGTCTCAGCCGGGCGTTTCTCCGGTCGCATCAGTGGAGGGGGGCGTCCGGTCCTTGCGGTCTGCACGTGCGCGGCGCTTGGCGCGAGCGGTTGCCTGCCGTGTCATGCCAAGGTGCCAGCGCAGGAAGCACGTCATCTCGTCTTGTGCGACCGCGCTCATGGCAATCGAGTCATGGCAGGCCTCGTTCACGCGCACGACTTGCGTAGCCACACCCGCTTCAATAAGGCATGCGGCGTAGCGTTCGGCTTCGGTGCGCAGCAGGTCTTGCGGCGCGGTGAGCAGCAGGGCGGGTGGCAAGCCTTGCAGGCGGCGGGATTCCACCGGCGCGGCGTAGGGGTGGACGCGCTCGGTTGGGCGGGGCAGGTACTGGCGGTAGCAATCTGCGCAGACTTCGGCCGAGTTGTCGGCATTGGCCAGATGATCGGGGCGCATGCGGGCCATGGTCGGGTCGAGCATGGGCGCGATCAGCACCTGCGCACGCAGGTTGGGGCCGCCACGGTCGCGCGCGATCATCGTCAATGCGGCGGACAGGTTGCCGCCCGCGTCATGCCCGGCCACTGCGATGCGGCGACGATCAATGCCCCAGGAGGCAGCATGGTCTGCAATACAGCACAGCGCGGCGTACACATCTTCGGGCGCGGCGGGAAAGGGCGCAGCGGGCGCCAGCGAATAGCCAACCGTCACCACCACGGCAGGCAGCGTGGCGGCCAGATGGCGTGCGGGCGCATTGGCATCGTCAATCGAGCCGCGCACAAAACCACCGCCATGCAGATACAGCACGCCGCAATGGCGCAGCGGCGCGGCAGCATCGTCGGCATGCATTTCGGGGCGGAACACACGCAGGCGGATGCGGCTGGCGTAGCCCTGCGTCCAATAATCCTCGGCAGTCACCTCGCGCGGCAGTGTTGCCGTGTCAGCCGTTTCCTTGCATGAAGAAGATTGCTCAGGCAGTTTGAATGCTGCGTCGCGCAAATTGTTATTCAGTGCAACATTTGTAGCGGCGGGCGTTGGGTACGGTCGCGCCGGACGAACAGCGGCTGATGCTGCATCGCTGGTGGGCGTGCGGTCCGAAATAACCAAGCGCGGTGGGGAAGAACCCATGATGTCAGGCGGGGCTTACCTTTGCGGATAACCCGGATATCGATGGGCTGAATGATGGTGATTAGACGAACGCGGATAAATGCCTATAATCAGACATCACTATTAGTTGCAACCGAACAATCAAAATTTACGGTTGTGCTACAAAGTGTCATTGCTCGAGGCCGATCTTGTTGCACTGCGAAAATTCGTAGTCCGCCGCCTTCCTGATCGCGCCAACCGGGTGCACCCCTTCAGATTTCACTTGTCTTGCGCATTGCCGTTTTGATCTCGGCAGTGCGCATGCTCCGTGGAGTCCGACCCTCAGGAGCCGCAGATGGATCGATTGCAGGCCATGCAGGTTTTCACACGTGTCGTGGAAGCCAGCAGTTTCACCAAGGCTGCCGACAGCCTTCAGTTACCCCGCGCCACAGTGACAAACCTGGTGCAAAGCCTTGAGGCGCATCTCGGCGTGCGCCTGCTCCATCGAACCACGCGCCGCGTGAATGTCACCGCAGATGGCGCTGCGTATTACGAACGCTGCGTGCGCTTGCTTGGTGATCTGGAAGAGACCGAGGCCGCTTTCTCGCAAAGTGCGTCGGGCGCACGTGGCACCCTGCGCATTGACGTGCCTGCCTCGATTGGCAAACGGTTGCTTGTGCCGCGCATCCGCGATTTTCATGATGCGTACCCCGATCTTCAGCTTGAGATCGGCATGAGCGACCGCACCGTCGATCTCGTGCAGGAAGGGGTGGATTGCGCCGTGCGCGTGGGCGAGCTGCAGGATTCCAGCCTCGTTGCGCGCCGCATCGGGCAGTTGTCGATGGTGAACTGCGCCGCCCCCGAGTATCTGGCGCGACACGGCACGCCCACGTCATTGGAGGATCTGCAGGATCACACGGCAGTGAATTACTTTTCGCCGCGCAACGGCCGCCGCATGGATTGGGATTTCGTCATCGACGGGCAAAAGCAGATTCACAAGGTGCGCGGCATGGTGTCCGTCAACGATGCGGAATCCGCCGTGGCGTGCGGGCTGCACGGCCTGGGCCTGATGCAGACTTCGCGCTTTCTCGTGTACGAGCATCTGATGGCGGGCACGCTGGTCGAGATCCTGCCGGACTACATCTCCGAGCCATTGCCGGTGTCGGTCATCTATCCGCACAACCGTCATCTGTCGCCCAAGGTGCGGGTGTTTGTGGATTGGGTGGCGACGCTGTTTGCTGACCATCCGTGCCTGCAACTGAAGGAAAATCCGCGACTGCACATTGTTAGTGCGGCCTGAACAGTTATTTCTTCAAAGCTGCATTTATCAGACGGGAGTAACGATTTATTCTGCCTTCCAAGCGCAACAACGAGCGCAATCGAACAAGGAACTGATCATGAACTCCCGTCTCTTCACCACTTTCTCCCGCCGTAACGTACTGGCCCTGGTGGCTTTGGTTTCGGCTTCTGCCGCACTGCTGTCGCAGCCGGCGGCCGCTTCCATCCAACCCAACTTTGACGCCCCGGCCGCTACGCAGGCTGGCCGCTTCGACCCGTACACGCAAGGCGCCGATCGCCAGGCCGATACGTATGGCTACCTGTCGTGGAACGGCGATGCGAGCTATCCGAAAGGCGGCGCTGCATCGCGCGCATAAATCGCGCACGGACTGAATTTCTCCTCCTCCGTATTTGCGGCGTGACTCTACCGGTCACGCCGCTTTTTATTGGCGCGAGAGCCTGAGTTCGCGGGCCGGGGCGCTGGAAAGACGCGCGCAGCGCTTTGAGTGAGGGCACGAGAACTGCGTGTCAGGGCGCCGATGTTGGGTTGGGAGTATCGTGGCAGGCATGCAGACCGTTGTCTTCACGTTCGATTCCAGTCTGACGCCGCTGATTCCACTGGCGTTGCGCGGGCACCCTGTTGTGCGCGCCTGGGCAGATGGCGCCACGCTCAAGCACGCCATCGAGGCGCTGGGCGTGCCGCACACCGAGGTGGGGCAAGTCCTTGTGAATGACGCGCCCACCCCAATGGAAGCCATGGTGCCGGCCAGTGGTCACATCGCGGTTTCATGCGCGCAGCCCGCCTTGCCCGTCGCGCCGCTGCACTTTCTGTGCGACGCGCACCTGGGCGCCACGGCGCGCCTGCTGCGCATGGCCGGCTTCAATACCGCCTATGACAACAATTACGCCGACGCCGCCATCGAAGCGTTGGCTCAGGCCGAAGATTGGATCGTGCTCTCGCGCGATCGTGAACTGCTCAAGCGGCGCGGCATCCTTCGTGGCGCGTTTATTCGCGCGCGTGAGCCGCAGGCGCAGATGCGCGAAATCGTGTCGCGGTTCAGGCTGGTCGATATGGCCAAGCCGTTCTCACGCTGCCTGGAATGCAACGTGCCGCTGCGCATGCTGAGCCCGGAAGAGGCTGGCGCCAGCGTGCCGCCCCGCGTGCGCGAGCGCCAACACCTGTTCAGCACCTGCGACGTTTGCAGACGTATCTACTGGCCCGGCTCGCACTGGGCGCGCATGAATGCCGTGTTGGCCGATATGTTGTCACCCCAGGCCCGTGCGGACGCATCCACAGACACAGACACAGCAGACCCGGCCGAACGCATCTTGCGCAGCGGCAGCGCAGGCGCTTGACTGCCTTCAACTACTGCGACGGCGCATTGCGCAAGTCGGCCACAAACCGCTCGCGCCAGATGGTGAGGTTGGCCGCGCGCAGCCGATCCATCATGTGGGCGTAACGCGCCTTGCGTTCTTCCAGCGGCATCGTCAACGCGCGGTTCAGTGCCTCGGCCATGCCGCGTGTGTCATATGGGTTGACGATGAGCGCGGCATCCAGCTCGCGCGCCGCGCCGGCAAAGCGCGAGAGCACCAGCACCCCTGGGTTTTCAGGGTCTTGCGCGGCCACGTATTCCTTGGCCACGAGGTTCATCCCATCGCGCAACGGCGTCACATAGCCGATTTGCGAGCTGCGGAACAGCGCCATCAGCACGCGCCGTTCGTACTGCTTGTTGATGTAGCGGATGGGCGTCCAGTCCAACTCCGAATGCTTGCCGTTGATGCGGCCCGACTCCGCTTCGAGCCGCTGGCGTATCTGCTGATAACTCTGCACGTCCTGACGCGACGTCGGCGCGATCTGGATGAAGGTCACGTGCCGGCGGTGGTCCGGAAAATCGTCCAGCAGTTGCTCGAACGCGCGGAAGCGCTCGGGCAGGCCTTTGGAATAGTCGAGCCGGTCCACGCTCATGATGAGCCGCGTCGGCTGCTGGCCTTGCCCCTGACCCTGACCGATGGCGCGCTCGCCGCGCGGGTTCGCATGCCGCGTGAACGGATTGCGCCGCGCCAGCGACGACTTTGCCTGCTGCGCGATCTCGTCCGGATGCACGCCGATCGGGTAGACCTCCGCGCGCAGCGTGTGGCCATAGGCGTGTACGGGGCCGTTCTGTTCTTTCTGTTCAATGTAGCCGCGTGCCTCGCGCTCGATGTAGTCGTAGAAGGCCACGCGGTCGGTCTCGGTCTGGAAACCGACCAGGTCATACGCACACAGCGCACGCATCAGGTCTTCATGCGGCGGAATCGTCGTCAGGATTTCCGGCGACGGAAACGGAATGTGCAGGAAGAACCCAATGCGGTTGGTCAGCCCCAGCGCGCGGCACTCCGCTGCAAACGGGATCAGGTGATAGTCATGCACCCACAGGATGTCGTCCGGCTGCACCAGCGCCTTGAGCTGATGCGCAAACTGCGCATTGACACGCCGGTAGCCGTGGTACTCCTGGCGCTCGTAGCGCGAGAGATCAACACGGTAATGGAAGATCGGCCATAACGTTGCGTTGGCAAAGCCGCGGTAGTACTGGTCGTAGTCTTTGCGGTTCAGGCCGACAGTGGCGTACGTGATGTTGCCCTTGGTGACGATGTTGGGCTCGTGCGCAACGGTGGCGGCGCTCTCGCCGCTCCAGCCGAACCAGATGCCGCCGGTTTCACGCAGGGCATCGAATACACCCACGGCCAGGCCGCCCGCCGTCCCCTGGCCTTCGGCAACGGGCGCAACGCGATTGGAAACAACGATGAGCCGGCTCATGCGGCACCTCGCTTGGCGGCCGTGAGCGCCGCCAGCCATTCGCGCAGTGCCGCCGGGTCTTGCACGCGCCAGTGCGCCTGACTCGGGCCCGCGCCCACCTTGATCGACCAGCCATCGAACGCGTTGACAGCATCGAAGGCGCTTTCATCGGTCAAGTCATCGCCCGCAAACAGCACGGTGCGGCCCGTAAAGGGCGGCTCGGTCATCAGCGTGCGCACCATGTCGCCCTTGCTGGCACCGCGCGGCTTGAGTTCGACAACCATCTTGCCGGCCTGCAGCCGCACGTGGTCGGCATAGCGGCGCGCAAGGCGGTCGGCCACATTCAGCACCGCGTTTTCGGCTTCAGGTGCATGGCGGTAGTGCAGCGCGAACGCGATGCCTTTGCTCTCCAGCACCACGCCGGAAAACTGCGTCGACAACTGCGTGAGTTCAGCGCGCAACTCGCGCTCCAGCCGCGCGAGTGCGTTGCTGTCGGCATTCAGGCGGACGAGGCCGCCGTCCGCATTGCGGCGCTCGGCCCCATGCACGCCCGCAATGACGAGCCCGGGCAGAGACAGGCGAGATTCCACGTCGTGCACCGTGCGGCCGCTGATGATGGCCAATGCGCCACCGCTTGCGGTGTGCAGCGCGGCCAGCGTTTCGCGCAGCGGTGCAGAGACATGCACGGCATCGGGTTGCGGCGCGATATCGACGAGCGTGCCGTCAAAGTCGAGCAGAAAGGCTGTTCGACCAAGGTCGAGCGAGGGCATGGGCGCCGCGTTGGCAGAAGACTTGGGAGAAACGTTTTTGGACAAACCGGCTCTTGTGAATGTGCTTGATACGCCTGTTCACGCAAGAACCGGGCCGACCGCGCCAGCCATTGTCATTTCGGCATTCGCGGCGGGTCGGGGAGGGGATGGGCTTGTAAAAACGGGCGCGTGGTGCAAAACCTTCACAGCACGCGTGCCTGAAGCGTCACAGCGATGCGGCCAGACGCGTGCCCTGATCGATGGCGCGTTTGGCGTCGAGTTCGAGCGCTTCATCGGCGCCGCCAATGATGTGCACCTTGGCGCCGCCCGCCTGCAGCGGCTCGACCAGCTCGCGCAGCGGTTCCTGGCCCGCGCACAGCACGATTGAGTCAACCGTCAGCCATTCGGCGGCTTCGCGTTTTTCTCCGTAGCTTACGAGCAGGCCTTCATCGCCGATTCGCTCGTAGTTGACGCCGCCCACCATGCGCACACCAAGGTTCTTCAGGCTCGTGCGATGAATCCAGCCCGTGGTCTTGCCCAGGCCGCCACCGAGTTTGCCGGCACGCCGCTGCAGCAGAGTGATCGCGCGCGCGGGCGCTTGCGGCTCAGGGCGGATGCCATCCACGCCGCCGCGCACTTGCGTCGGATCACCCACACCCCACTCGGCGCGCCATGTCTGCAGATCCAACGTGGGTGAATGACCGTCGAGCGCGAGAAACTCCGCCACATCAAAGCCAATGCCGCCCGCGCCGACAATCGCCACGCGCTTGCCCACCGGCTTGCGATGGCGCAGCACATCGATGTACGACAGCACGCTCGGATGCTCCTGCCCCGGAATCTTCGGATCGCGCGGCGACACGCCCGTCGCGATGATGATCTCGTCGTACCTGGCCGCAAGCAGTTGCTGCGCATCCACGCGCGTGCCCAGGCGCAGTGTCACACCCGTCGCTTCCACGCGGCGTGTGAAGTAGCGCAGCATCTCGTGAAACTCTTCCTTGCCCGGAATGCGCTTGGCCATGTTCAACTGGCCACCGAGTTCCGTTGCGGCGTCGTACAGATCCACCGCATGCCCGCGTTCGCCCAGCGTGATGGCTGCCGACAAACCCGCCGGTCCCGCGCCCACCACCGCAAAGCGCCGCTTGGCCGGCGTGGGGCGGATGACGAGTTCGGTCTCATGACACGCACGCGGGTTGACGAGGCAACTCGCGATCTTGGCCTTGAAGGCGTGATCCAGGCACGCCTGGTTGCAGGCGATGCAGGTGTTGATGTCCTGCGCGCGGTCCATGGCTGCTTTGCGTACGAAATCGGGATCGGCCAGCAGCGGGCGCGCCATCGACACCATATCGGCGCAGCCATCGGCCAGCACGGCCTCCGCCACTTCCGGCGTGTTGATGCGGTTGGACGTGACCAGCGGAATGCCGACCTCGCCTTTCATCTTCTTCGTGACCCACGCAAAGGCTGCGCGCGGCACGCTGGTCGCAATGGTGGGGATGCGCGCCTCGTGCCAGCCGATGCCTGTGTTGATGATGGTGGCGCCGGCGCGCTCCACGGCGCGGGCGAGCTGTACGACTTCTTCCCACGAGCTGCCGTCGGGGATCAGGTCGATCATCGACAGGCGGTAGATGATGATGAAGTCGCGGCCGACTGCCTCGCGCGTGCGCTGGACGATTTCCACAGGCAGGCGCATGCGGTTGGCATAGCTGCCGCCCCAGTCGTCGGTGCGCTTGTTGGTGTGCGTGACGAGGAACTGGTTGATGAAGTAGCCCTCGGAGCCCATGATCTCGACGCCGTCGTAGCCTGCCTCGCGGGCCAACTGGGCGCAGCGCACGAACGCGCGGATCTGCTGCTCGATACCGCGCGCTGACAACTCGCGCGGCGTGAACGGACTGATGGGCGAGCGCAGCGCCGTGGGCGCCACCGCAAGCGGGTGATAGCCGTAGCGGCCGGTATGCAGAATCTGCAGTGCGATCTTGCCGCCTTCCTCATGCACGGCGCGGGTGACCGCGCGGTGGCGGCGTGCTGCTCCGTGTGTGGCGAGGCGCCCGGCAAACGGCTTGGTCCAACCCGCAATGTTGGGTGCAAATCCGCCCGTGACCATCAGGCCGACGTCGCCGCGCGCACGCTCGGCAAAGTACGCGGCCAGGCGCTCAAGATGGTTGCCAAAACGGTTGCCATCTTCCAGCCCGGTGTGCATCGAACCCATCAGCACGCGGTTCTTGAGCGTGGTGAAGCCAAGGTCGAGCGGGGCCAACAGGTGGGGGTATGGCGAGGAGGGCGTGGAGGAAGACATGTCCGGCGCATCACATGATGTGGAAACGCGCCGGACGGTAGCACCCAAGCGCCCATTGGAACAACAGGGCGGGGCTCTAGATGTGTGAGGCGCGCGTCAGGATTTTCCCGACTTCTTCGGCTCGCCTTCTGCTGGCTTGCCGAGCAGCGCCTTCAGCAGCTTGTTCTGTGGAATTGCCTTGCCGCTGCCCTGGCCAGGCTTGCCGGTGCGCTGGGTGTCGCGTTTGAGGTTGTTGGCAATCTTGAGGCCCTTGAGTTTTTCGAGGTCGGTTTTCTTCACGATGGGGTCCGCAATGGGATACATGAGCTGCGTGTTACGCTCGGCAGGATACGCGAAACGTTCGCCCACGCCCGTTTTTCTGCATTTCCGCTGCCGCATTGACCCTGCATTGACCTTGTTTACGCCGCCCGCCACGCCTGTTCCTGATCTGTTTCAGCCCAGCCTGCAAGACTGGGCGGAGCGGCCTGCGCAAGCCTTCGAGCATTGGCTGGCCGCACGCGGCTATCGTGAATCATCGGCGACGGTGTATCGCGCGATGTGGCGCAAATGGCTGCGCTGGGCCGAATCGCACCAGCGCGCATTGGCTGATTGGAGCGCCGGTGATATCGCCGCCTTCCTTGACGATTCGGGCCTGACCAAGCTGCATCGCTACCGCTATGCGCGCCTGATCGAGCGCGTCTTTCATCAGATCGATCAACAACGTACTGGTACGCACAACCCTGCAAGCTCGGCTGTGCAGCAGAAGCTGGCCGAAGGCGAGAACGATCCGACCACATTCCTTTCATTGGCGGAGCGTGCGGCGATCGAGGCTTCGTTGGCGGTGGGCGCGCAGGCCAGCGAGGCTGCCGCCAACGCCAGCGCGTTCAAGCTCGCGCGCGACCGTGCACTCGTCGCGGTCTGCCATGGTGCGGGGCTGAAGGTCGCGCAGGTGCAATCGCTGCAGCTCCGTCAGGTGGATGAGGCCCTGCAGGCCATTACCGTCGAGCGGTCTCGCGGCCCGTCGTATCAGGCGCCCATGCTTGAAGCCGCGCGCCCCGCGCTGGCCGCCTGGCTGGCGGTGCGCGCCCATGCTGAGGTGCCCGGCGAGCGCGTGTTCGTGGCCGATGCTGGCGGGCGTGTCATGCATGCTGCCTCGGTGTACCGCCGGGTGGAGGCCTGGCTCACCGAGCTGCCGGCATTGCTGCACCGCAGCGAACGGTTGTCGCCGCAGACGCTGCGCAACGGATATACCGCCGCGCTGTTCGACGCAGGCGCAGACCCTGCTGAAGTGGGGTATGCGCTGGGCCTGCGCGATGCGACCTCGGCATGGCGGCTGCGCGCGGCCTATGCGCAGTGGCAGGCCGCCGCCCACCCCGATGGCCGGTCATAGTGCTGCTTTTGGCACTACACGGCCTGAAACCGCCCGCAAACCGTTGACGGGCTTTGCTATGATCGCGCTGTTTTACGCGCTGCCGAGCAAGTCGACGCGGCGCAAAACGACGATGCCGCGCTCAAACCGGCACGCTGACGCTCTCCTTCCTCGATACCTCGCACCCAATGACAGAAACCATTCTGCTGACCGGCGCTACCGGCTACATCGCCTCGCACACCTGGGTTGAACTGCTGGATGCGGGCTATCAGGTGATCGGCCTGGACAACCTCTGCAACAGCAGCTCGATGGTGCTCGCGCGCATCGAGCAGATCACCGCCAAGACGCCGAAGTTCGTGCAGGGCGATGTGCGTGACCGCCGCCTGCTCGATGATCTCTTTGCCAGCACCCGGATCTCGGGGGTCATCCACTTCGCGGCGCTCAAATCGGTGGGGGAATCGGTGCAGAAGCCGCTGGCCTATTACGACAACAACATGGGCGGGCTGGTGACGCTGTGCACGGCCATGGCGCATGCGAATGTGCGCCAGCTCGTGTTCAGCTCGTCGGCAACGGTGTATGGCAATCCGCATACGGTACCGATTACCGAGTCGTTTCCGCTGTCGTCCACCAACCCGTATGGTCAAACCAAGCTGATGGGCGAGCAGGTGCTGCGCGACCTGGAAATTTCCAGCGCCGCCTGGCAGATCGCCTACCTGCGCTACTTCAACCCGGTGGGCGCGCACCACAGCGGCCTGATTGGCGAAGACCCGCGCGGCATTCCCAACAACCTGATGCCGTACGTTGCCCAGGTAGCAGTAGGCAAGCGCGAGAAGCTCTCCGTGTATGGCGGTGACTGGCCCACGCCCGACGGCACTGGCGTACGCGATTACATCCACGTGGTGGATCTGGCGCGCGGGCATTTGTCGGCGCTCGACACGCTGCGCCGTGATCGCCGCGGGTTCACCGTCAACCTCGGTACGGGCCGTGGGTATTCGGTGCTGGAAGTTGTTGAGGCCTACAAGCGCGCCAGCGGTAAGCCGGTGCCGTATCAGATTGTGGACCGCCGCCCCGGCGACATTGCTGCATGCTATGCCGATCCGGCACTGGCCGCGTCGCTGTTGGGCTGGCGCGCGCAATACGGCATCGAGCGCATGTGCGAAGACTCGTGGCGTTGGCAGAGCATGAATCCGGATGGCTTCCAGACGCGTGGGTGATTTGCCAGATATCGCCAGACGTTCATTGAGCAGCGCGAACCAACAGGAGATGCTCGGTCGTGGATGACGCGTTTATCGCTCACCTGATTGGCACGCTTGCGCGTGCGTTGTTGCCTGCGTTGCTGCCCTTTGTTGTGGCATGCGGTGCGGGCAGTTTGCTGCTGCGTTTGCTCGATGACTTGCGCAGCGCCACGGCTTCGCGCACGCGTCTGCCGCTCGTCATGATGGCACTGTTCGCGGCCATTGCATTGTGGACGGTGCCGCTGCTGCCGTTGCTTGTGCATTGGCCGCTGCGTGAGGACACGGCAGTGCTTGTGATGACGCTGGCTTCGTTCTGCTGGAGCCTTGCGGTGGCTGCGCTGTGGTGCGTGCTCGGTGGGCGTGCGGGTGTGCTGCGCGCCATCTTGCTCGGCGTGTTGCTGAGCGTGAGTGGGCCGGTGGCGGTATTGCTGCTGGCGGGGGTGACGAGCTTTAGTGCCACCGCCTGGGAAGACGCCGGGCTGCTTGGCATCGTCATGGTGTTGTCGGCGGCCGCATGTGCGGCCGCACTGCAATTTGCGCTCTCGGCGCGGTCGGGCGCCACCGGGGTGGCGGTCCGTCGTCCGGGCGTGAGCTTGTTTGTGAGCGTGCTGTTCGGCACCGCCTTGACGGTGGATGCGGTGTACACGGCATCGTTGGCAGGTTCGTTTTCGACGCTTTCCACCGTGCCCGGCAACGCGCCGGCAGGGCTGCGGTTGTTGCCTGGGGTGGGCGCGGTCGCGACGGTGCTCGCCGCTTTTCTGCTGGGCTATCGGGATCGCGCTATGGGCGACACCGCAGCCGCCGTTGCCAGCCGCGAAATCCGTTTGCGTAAGGAAACCGTGCAGGCGCTCAACGACCTGGAGCAGAGTTACCGCAGCCGCGAGGCCGAACTGGTTGCGCGCCATCAACTGCTGCTCGACGGCGCGGACGTCGGCCTGTGGGAGTTCGATCTGATCACGCGCGCTGCGCAGTTTTCTACGCGTTTTGCCGCCATGCTCGGTTACACGCTCAAGGAGATCGGGCCGAGTACCAGCGAGTATCTGCGCCTCGTGTATCCGGACGATTTGCCGATGGTGCTCAATCGCATCCAGGCGCACGTTGATGGCAACACGCCGGCCTACGTGGCGGAGTTCCGCATGCGGCACAAGGATGGCAGCTATCGCCAGATTGCCGCGCACGGTGTGGCAGTGCGCGACGCTGGTGGCCATGCCGTGCGCATGGCAGGGTCGCATATCGAGGTGATCGCAAAGATGGCCCAGGCAGAGGTTGCGGTGTTGGACACGTCAATCGCTGCTGAAACACCCGAAACGCTGCGCCGCCATGGCTTGTGGGAGTCCTGGACGCCCACCGATCATCCGGCGGCAGAGGCCGTTGCACCTCAACCCGCATCGACAACCGCTGCCGCGCCCGCAGGCAGCGGCACGCTTCCGAGCATCAATCCCGACGCGTTGCGTTGAGGTTTTTCTTCCTTTTTCCGCCGACGGGCAGGTACTTGAGTATTTGCCCTACTCAAGTTTTCCCTGTGTGCGTTCGATAGCTCAGACAGAGCGCGTGTAATCGCGCCAGGGGAGCGCCGCGAACAGCACTTGTGCCATGTTCGCGGACAAAAAGAAACGCTTGGAGGGATGGAAAGATGAACCGACTCACGCTTCGTCAGAAGCTGTGGCTGCCGCTCGTCCTGAGTTGGCTGTGTCTGCTGTTGATCACGCTGTGGAGCACCTGGGAGACCCGCACCCTGCGCCTGGAAGAGCGCCAGCGCGATTTGCGGAACATCAGTGAATCCGTATTCAGCCTGATCAAGGATTATGGGCAGATGGCGCAAGACGGCAAGCTCACCGCCGACGAAGCACGCGCCCAGGCGCTCGCACGCATCAAGACAGTCCGCTACGGCAAAGACGGCTACTTCAGCATCAACCAGACCAACTCGGTCATGGTGATGCATCCGATCAAACCCGAAATGAACGGTAAAGACATGTCGGGCTTTACGGATCCGGCGGGGAATCACCTATTCGAGGAAATCTCTCGCACAGGCAAGAGCGGCGGCGGCTTCGTCGATTATCTGTGGCCCAAACCCGGCGCCGACGCGCCGCAGCCCAAGAAGAGCTACGTGTTGTATTACCAGCCGTGGGATTGGTGCCTGGTCACGGGCACGTATATGGATGACATCGAGACCGCATTCCATGCGTCGCTCGTCAAGGCGCTGGGGCTGTTGTTCACCATTGGTTTGTTGATGACGGTCGTGGTCGTGGCTGTCACACGCAGCCTGCAGCGCCAGTTGGGTGGCGAGCCGGCCTATGCCGCCAGCATTGCCGGGCGTATCGCCGCCGGTGACTTGGCCGTAAAGGTTGAAACCCGCTCGGGCGACCGCGACAGCATGCTCTACGCCATGGCGCAAATGCAGCGCGAGCTGACGGGCACGATCGGCAACATCAAGAACTCGGCCGATTCCATTGCCAGTGCCACCAAGCAGATCGCCGCCGGCAATGCTGATCTGTCGCAGCGTACGGAGCAGCAGGCATCATCGCTGGAGGAAACGGCATCGAGCATGGAAGAGTTGACGTCGATCGTGAAGCAGAACGCCGACAACGCGCGTCAGGCCAGCACCTTGGCCATTAACGCCTCGGATATTGCCGTCAAGGGCGGCGAGGTGGTCGGACGTGTGGTCCAGACCATGTCGGGCATCAACGACAGCAGCAAGAAGATTGCCGACATCATCGGCGTGATCGAGGGCATTGCTTTTCAGACCAACATCCTGGCGCTGAATGCTGCCGTAGAAGCCGCCCGTGCAGGCGAGCAGGGCCGCGGCTTTGCCGTGGTGGCCGGCGAGGTGCGCAGCCTTGCGCAGCGCTCAGCCAGCGCAGCCAAGGAGATCAAGGAGCTGATCGGCGATTCGGTGGGGCGCGTGCAGAACGGCTCGGCGTTGGTGGAAGAGGCCGGTGTGGTGATCCAGGACGTGGTGACTGCCGTGAAACGCGTGACAGACATCATGGGCGAGATTTCTGCGGCATCCGACGAGCAGAGTTCCGGCATCGAGCAGGTAAATCAGGCCGTCAACCAGATGGATGAAGTGACGCAGCAGAATGCCGCGCTCGTGGAGCAGGCGGCTGCGGCGGCGCTGTCGCTGGAAGAGCAGGCGCAATTACTGCGGACGGCGGTGGGGCGCTTCCAGGTGTAACTGCCCCGCGTATTTGCGGGCAGGAATGCAAAAGGCCGGCAAATTCGCCGGCCTTTCTCTTTTGTGGTCTCCGGCGCGCCTCTTTGTGCAGGCTCGGAATACTGCGCAGGTCAGGCGACCAGAAAATCCTCCATCTTCCGGCCCGACGACAGCTCCTTGACCAGCCAGCCCGGACGCTTGCCACGGCCCGTCCAGGTATTGCCGCTGTTGTCGCGGTAACGCACCGGGACCTTGCGGCCGGCCTTCTTCGAGGCCATGGCACCCTTGGCGCCAAAACCGAGGTCATCGGCGGTCAGGCCGTATTCCTCGATCTTGTGCTTGATTTCAGCGATTACCGTCGCTTGTTCATTTGCCCGGAGTTCATCGGCTTGGCGCTGCAGTTCAGAGATCTTCTGAACGATTTCTTTGTAAGTCGGCATTATGGATTCCTCAACTTTGCAATTGAAACAAGGGCACGCTCCCCGTAGCCCAGCGCATTATAACGACTTTGCAGGTGAGAAATGAATTTCGTTAAGACATCGTGTCAATCGCGTGGATTTTCTGCCGCACTGCGCGTTGGGAAAACGAGCATGGGAAGGACGTTTGCACGATGTGCTGAAGTCGTAAACATATGAACTAATGCAGAGCCATTGGGCTGTATTGCACTCGATGGAGTGAACGCGCTCCGCAATTCGTGCACAATTCTTTTCTTATGTGACCGCTTCATTGCTTCGGCAATCGCCTTGGGCCTTCATCCAATATTCCTGAATATGAGGTGAAAGGTCCTTGAAAGGTTGTGTTGAATGCATGCAAATAGCGCATTCTATGTGCCGTCTTATTCAATATCACGCGTTCAGGCGTACTGGACTCCAAGGAGACCTTGAAAATCCTTGGCTGGCAGCGGGCGTGCCAGCAGATAGCCCTGTACCTGATCGCATTGCAGATTTACCAGGGCCTGCATTTGCGCTTCGGTTTCTACGCCTTCGGCCACCACGGTCATGTCCAGCGAGTGCGCCATCGCGCAGATGGCGCGAATGATGGCGGCGGCCTCGGGCGGGTTGTCGTCGAGCGCAGAGACGAACGCGCGATCGATCTTGATCTGCTGGACGCGAAAACGCTGCAGATAACTCAGGCTGGAATAGCCGGTGCCAAAATCGTCGATGGCCACTTCAAAGCCGAGCGACTGGATCTGGCGGATCACCGCGGTGCTCTGGTCAGCATCGCGCATGGCCGCCGTCTCGGTAATCTCAAACATCAACCGATGCGCGGCCACCTGATAGCGATGCAGTATCTGTGACAGGCGCTGCACGAGATCGGGTTGCTGGAACTGTCGTGGTGAAAGATTAACGGCGATGCGTTGGGGCGGCATGCCCATGGCATCCCAATGCATGATCTGGCGACAGACCTCTTCGACCACCCAATCGCCCAGTTCGACGATGGTGCCGGTGCGCTCGGCCAGCGGGATGAACTCCGCAGGTGATACGGCGCCCAGTTCCGGATGATTCCAGCGCAGCAGCGCCTCGGCGCCGGTCATGGCCTGCGTGCGCGCATCGTACTTCGGCTGGTAGTGCACGGAGAGCTGTCCGTTGAGCGCCGCGTGCGAGAGCGCACGTTGAATCTGCAGCACGCGGTGCGCCGTGGTGTTCAGGCGTGGTTCAAAGAAACGGTAAGCGTTGCCGGTGGATTGCTTGCAGTCGAACATCGCCGTGTCGGCATGCTCAAGCAGCGTATCGGCCGTCGCACCGTTGTGCGGGTGGACGACCACGCCAATGCTCGCAGTAGCACGCAGGCGCCGGCCTTCCACCTCCACCGATTCGCGCAGGCGGAACAGCAGCTTGTCGCCGATGGTGGCGGCGGCCTCGGGCAGGGCCAATCCTTCAACCAGAATGCCGAATTCGTCGCCCCCCAGGCGGGCCACGGTGTCTTCGCCGCGAATGGTCTGGCGCAGGCGTTCGGCAATGATTTGCAGCACGCGGTCGCCGGCGTTGCGGCCGTATTGGTCGTTGATCTGGCCGAAGTTGTCGAGATCCAGATAGAAAAGGGCGAACGGACGTCCGCGTCGCGTGGACGACAGGATCGCCGCCTCCAGCGCTTCACGCAGATGCGGGCGGTTCGGCAGACCCGTGAGCGTGTCGTGGAACTGGGGCAGAGGCGTTTGGTTTGCCACGCGCGCCAGCGATGCTTCCAGATGCGCCTGTGCAGAGTCGACGCGGGTTTCGAGCATCATCAACACAGCATGCAGGCCCAGCGCGATCAGCACGCCGCCGGCGCTGAGCATGATGACCGGCACGATATGCATCGTCGACTCGTCGGCCGGCCATGGGGCCGTAGATGGCCACAGCGCGAGCGACAGCACAGCAGTTGTTGCCAGCACCGCTGCGGCGCGCGCGCGCAAGCCCACGACCGCGCGCCGTTGCGCCGGCGGCGTGTGAAATGCCATGGACATCGCCAGGCCTACGCCTGCGCCAAGAACGAGCATGCCGCCACCCCAGCCGAGCAAGGCGCGGCGCAGCGACAAGGCATCGTCATGCACCCAGGGGCGTGTCAGATACAGCTCCATCGTCAACAGCCCGATGCCAAGCGCTACGGCGCCCATTGCGATGGTGCGCCGTTGCGGGGCTTGGGCGCCGTTGGCGAGCGAGGTGTCCGGCAACACGATGGAGAAAGCTGCCAACGCCGCAGCCAGCGCTGTCATGAGTGTTGCCGCGATGGGCGCAGATATGAGTGTGCCGACCTGCCGATGCAGACCAAGCTGGCCAAGCCACAGCCCTGACCAAAGCCCAATGCCAAGAATGGCCGCGCAGGCCATGCGCCAGTTGCGGCGTTTTGCGACCGTCGAGCCCCCCGGCAGACGTGTCGCAGCGTCCAGTGCGGCAAACGTGGTCAGCCCAGTGCTGGCCCACGCAAACAGCAGCAGCGCAATATGGAAATCGTTATGCATGCGAGCGCATCCGGCGCGGGCCCCCCGATCTACGACCAGCGCCAAGTCTGTGTTTTGCGGCGAGGATAGCGCAAAAAGCTGTCGCTTCAGGCCGTGAAAAGGCGTGTTTGTTGCGCGCTATTCACAGAATGCGTCGGGATCATTCACCGCTATTGCACGGTATCAAACGAATATGACAGCGCCACGCCTGTCTTGATGCATCGGCATAAACCGCCGAAACGTGACCCGGGTATACGCGGATGGCTCGACGCCCGCTATTGGGCGTCGCAAATCAAACGAAGTCAGATGAGGTGTCAGTCAGGCATTCAGGCGGCCGCGCCGACGCGAAGCCGGGGTGGCGGCGCCAGCACGTTCCAGATCGACGCTGGGCAGAAGGTGCAGTAAGCGCACGAGTTCGGACTGGCGATGCGTGCCGGTCTTGCGCAGGATGTCGCGGATATGCACCCGCACCGTGTGCAGCGAGAGGAATTCGCGCTCGGCGATCTCCTGTAGCGTTTCGCCGGCAGCCAGCCGCGCAGCGACAATGCATTCCTTGTTGGTCAGCCCGAACAGCGATGCGAGCACGCCGGCGTCCATGACCGAGCGGGCTTCGGAGTTGCCGACCAGCACCAGCGCCAGCGGCGAAGCCCAGGCCGAGCGCATCGCATCGGAGGGTGCGAGCGGCGTCGCAATGAAGGGCACCGGACGGCCATCGCGCGCAAGATACATCCACGAACCGGCCGCGCCTTGCACACCGAGTGAGCCGGCGGCGTGTTCGATAAGGTTGCGCAGTGCTGCGTTGTGCGTGTGGTCTGCCGAATGCAGCCTGCCGCCATCGAGCGACAGGCGGTCATCTTCTGCTGTCATCGTGCGGGCCCAGGCGTTGGCGTACTTCACGCGCATGGTGCGCTCGATGACCATCACGCCGAAGTCCAGCGTATCCAGCCCGGCCATGCCGAGCGCAGCGAGTTCGTTGAGCTCCAGATTGCGCTGCTGCATGCGCGCGGCGCGCTGCAGATGCGGCAGCACGCGCTGCAGGCGGGTTTCGCGCTCCGAAGCACTGACTTCCGATGCATCGTCGTCGCGCGTGCGCAGGCGCATCGTGACGCACATGTCAGGCGTATCGATCAGGGTCATGGCCGCCGAAGGCATCTCTTCGGATACCTTGGCGCTGAACAATTGCGGGTCTTGGCAGAAGGCGTTGCAGTGGCCTGGCTGCGGGCAGTGCTGGCACCAGCCCGACGAGACGCCATGGCGCGGCGTTTCGGTGTGCTTGTCCCAGACGAAATAGTGGGCGCTTTCGGCGCCAGCGTAGACAGAGAGCAGTGCCAGGGCGATCGGCATCTGCGCAGGCTCAAGTACCGCCTCGTAGATGGTATCGACGAGTCGATGAAACTCTGCGTCATCCGATAGACGTTGCAGCATGATGGCCCCCGGTGCGTATTGCGACGGCTGAGGGTGCAGTCCCTTGCTGTCGGCGTGGCGCGGCGTGATGCCGCCGTCGCTGTGAGGATTGTTGTTTTTCTGCGCGACTTCAGTGGTAATCGGCAACTCTTTGGAAAAACTTAACATTCCGCTTCTGATGCTCCCAAATTCCGACGGTACTGTATCCCCCCCCTAAGAGGGGAGTATGGGCGACTTTCAGCGCTGAAAAAATAAAAAATATAAAAAACTCCTACACATGTTCACGATACAGGGCATGTGTCAGTTGAACCGGTACGTATATGCTGCGTTGAATCGCAGGCTGCGTGAGCTTGAATTGATCGGTTTGTCGCCCACAGGGCGCGCGATGGCGAGGTCCAGCGTGTAGTACTTCCGATCAGAGAAGCGCACGCCCAGCGCGATCGAGCCAAGCTGGTCATGCACCAGCGTGCCCGCATTCGAATACACCTTGGCCGTGTCATACAAGACGTAGGGCTGCACGGTTTTCAGGTAGTTCATTGACACCGGGAAAGCGCGATTGAGTTCAACCGACGCGCCCCAGCCCCGGTCGCCCGCCACTTCACCAGCCGGATAGGCGAGGCCGAAGAAGCGTCCGCCAAAGCTGATCTGCTCAGACGAGGGCAGCACGGCGCCGCTGTACTGCGCAGCTCCGGACACCACTACGCCAAAGCCCAGCGGCAAGTCGTGTGCTTCGCTGGCGGTGATGCGCGTGCGCAGGAAGCCCAGATCGACATTGTTGTTGGCATTGGCAGAGGCTGCTTTGCTGGCTCCCAGGCTATTGATCCCCTGGTACACGCCGAGCGATGCGCGGCGTGTCTCGCCCGGATTGACCTCCGTATAGAGGACCTCGGCGCCGGCGACGCGCACCTTGGTATCCAGCTCCGTTTGCGCCAGTGCAACGTCCTGAGGCGTGTAGCGTTGCTTGTCGTCGTTGCCATAGACGGTGCCCGTCACCGTCAGGTTGCGCGTGTTCGAGAGCAGCACCGGGTAGCTCAATGACAACCCGAGCCGCTGCGTATCCGTCAGGTAACGCGATTGATAGCCCAGTTGCTCCAGCGGCAGATTCTCGGGCATGCCGCGATAGTGCGACCACGTGAGCTTGGCCAACAGCCCATCCGTGCCGATCGGCTGCGCCCACGTGGCGGAGTAAAACGTTTCGTGATCTCGCCCGCGCGGTTGCAATGTCGACACGCTGATCTGTTCGCCCAGCGGCGTCAGGCTGTTGAGCGTGCCCGTGATGACCGCCCGCACCCCCGGCGATCGATATTCGACGCCCGCGCCGATCGTATACGGCTGGCGCTTGACGTTGAGCACCAGTTCACTCGCGCCATCGGTGGTCGTGGGCGGTTGCACGGTCGCGGTGATCTGCACGCCCGGCTGCTGCGCGAGCACGCCGGTCACGCGCTCAAAGGTCTCGCGGCGCAAGGGCTTTTCATTCATCAGGCGTTGCGAGATTTCACGCAGGCGGCCCTCCAGCGGGCCGGGTGTGCCTTCGATGCGCATGCGCGCCACGTAGCCTTCCACCACGGTGACGCGCACCACGCCGCCTTCGAACGTTTGTGCCGGCACAAAAGCAAACGAGAGCGGGAAGCCGCGATCGGCATACAGCTTGGTCACGTCGTTCGCGGCCTGCAGCAGTTGCGCGACGGTGATGTCGCGCCCCGCCAGCGGCGCGAAGTGCGCAGCGATCTCGGGAAACGGCAGTGTCTTCACGCCTTCGATCTGGAACTTGGTGGGCGTGAGGTGTGTGGCGAGCAGGTTTTCCAGCGCGGGGTTCGGCCGCTGCACTTCCACCTGAATCTTCTGCTGGGGCGGGCGGGAAGTATCGACGCGGGGCAGTGTGTCGATCGGGTTGCCTTGGGTCGGGCTGCTCTGGGCCCAGCTCAGTGCCGGGCCGGTCAGTGCTACGCCTGTGGCCAGGGCCAACCGCATGGTGGTGGTCCGCACGCGTGTCTCCTCCGTGGTTTTCGTTTGTGGTGCCGCGAGGCCGTGCAGCCGCGCGTTGCGTCAAACGATAACCGCGAGACATGGTGCTTTACAACAAGACACATAGAGGGAACGTTCACGCGACGCAACGGCTCAGGTAGATACCGATGGTGCCTAGCCGCGTGCCAGCAAGCCCAATGGTGATGCCGCATTGCGCGGCATCACTGCGTTTGAAACGCGACATCGGCGCACGGGCGTGATAGCCGGCCCGCCGATGCGTGGATCGCCAATCAGTGGTGCGCGCCGCTCAGTGCGCCGCCCACCGTGCCCAGCAGGCCGCCCACCGCGCCCGTGACTGGCGACAGTGGTGTTGCCCCGCCTGCCGAGGTCAGGCCGGTACCCACCCTGGTGACTACGCCGCCAACCGGAGCCGTGATCGCGCTGACCGGGCCCAGCGGGTTGCTGGTGCCGCCGGTTGCAGCGCCCAGGCTGCCGGGTGCGCCGGTGATTGGGGCGAGCGGGTTGCTGGCGCCCGTCGCGCCACCCAGGCTGCCCAGGGCACCGGTGAGCGCGCCCAACGGACTGCCGCCCGCGCCGCCGCTCAACCCGCCGAGTGCGCCGGTGATCGGTGCCAGCGGATTACCCGCCGCTGCCGTCGGCGAATACGCCACGCCTCCCAGCGCGGCAACGGTGTTGCCCGTGGCTGTCACCACACCGCCCAACCCGCTGACAACCGGAACATTGGCCGCAGTGAGCGTATTGCCGCCGTTGGCCACGGCACCGCCAATCGTGCCCAGCAGCGTGTTAGCCGGCGAACCCAGGCCTGAGGCTGCGCCCAGCGTTTGCGTGGCGCTGGTGAGTTGCGAAGTCAGCGGCACGATGGCCGTGCTCAGTTGCTGCGTGAGTTGTTCCACCGGACCGGTCGACAGGGCCGAGCCCAACGTGCCGCCGCCGTTGGCTACGGCTTGACCGGCTTGCGTGACCGCGCCTGCCAGCGGTGTCGTCACTGGAGCCAGCGGCGCCAGTGGGCCGGTGCCCAGGTTGTTGACCAGCGTGCCAGTGCTCGTGACCGTGTTACCGGCGCCCGTCACTACGTTACCGAGGCTGGCGACCGTGGTGCCAACCGGATTGCCGTTGCGGCCGATGCTGCCCAACCCGTCCTGCACGCCCGTGCCCAGCGCCGAAACCGTCGCGCCAGCGTTTCCAACCATACCGCCGAGGCCGCTTTGTGCACCACTCAACTGCGAGGGCAGCGGCGCGGTGGCGATGGTCTTGCCGAGGCCGCTCACAGTCGAACCAGCCGTTGTGACAATGCCGCCTGCGTTGTTAAGAACAGCGCCAGCCGGCGTCAGCGGCGCTGGTGCCGGAGCCGGGCTGGGAGACGGGGAGGGCGATGGCGACGGCGACGGGGAGGGCGATGGGGAAGGTGCGGGCGAAGGCGTCGGCGTTGAACCGCTGCCGTTGTTAGTCGCGCCGCCACCGTTGCTGGTCGACCCACCGCCGTTTGAACCGCCCAACGAGCCGCCGAGATCGCCGGAGCCTGAGCTTGCGCAACCGCCCAATACCAGCAGGCTTGCCATGGTGGCGGCCAGGCACTTGATGTTCTTATTCATGATGGATCTCCCGTTTTAAAAGTCCGCTTTAGTAAGCTGGAAAATGTCCCACTGTCGATGTGGGTGGCCGGACTCTGCAAACGGTGTGCCATGCCGCCATCATTACGCAATCCGTAATGAGATATCTTGATTTGCGTGGTTTGGTCCTTAGAAAATGGATGGATTGTGAAAATTAACCAGAATAAGGGATTTACTCACCCTACTTGAGTAGGGGTCGCCCATCCGTTTGCGGGGTTATGTTGGTGATGAATATGTTCCGTGTCACGTTACGTTGTAACGTCCGGAACGCGAACTTCGCAGGGGTAACGCGCTATCTTTGTATTGGGGTAACACCTGAGGCGTGGCCCGCAGAGTCAATATCTACGCTGTCCCTTGAAAACCGAGCACTGTTTCTAACGCGCTGGCATGCCATTTGCAAAATGTGGCCCGCAGTCCGCAGTACCGAGCTCAGACATCAAGACACATCATTCCAAGAAGGGGACGGACCATGACTCACATTCGACACTCCATGCGCGTTGCACCATTGGCCTGCGCTGTTGCCGCGCTCATGCTGGCGGCTTGTTCTTCGGGAGGCTCGGGCTCGGGAAGCTCGCCTACCGCGAATCCGAACGATGTGACGGGCGTGACGCCCGTTGGCAAGGTGGCCAACGGCGGCGGCAACACGGTGGTCGCTACGGGGCAGGCGGTCAGCAGCCTGGGTGCGACGCTGCAGAACGCCAATATTCCGGGCTTGTCTGACCAGTCCAAGGCCGGCCTTGGCGGCACGGTTGGCAATGCAGGCAAGGCCGTCAGCGACCTCGGCCTGGGTGTGCAGACCGGTCTTGGCAAGATGGGCCAGAACCCGAACCCGGTCGGTACGACGGTGGCCAGCACCGGCAACGTGGTGACCGATGTTGGTCAGGCTACGGTGAGCGCCGGTTCGCTCGTGCAAGGTCTGGGCCAAGGTTCGGGCGCACCGCTTGCGCCGGTCACCCAGCCGGTCGGCGGTGGCGTGCAGCAGGTCGGCCAGGCAGTGATTGGTGGCGGCACGATGCTGGGAAGCGCGCTGTCTTCGGGCGCGGTTCAGCAGGTGACGCAGCAACTCAGCACGGCCATCGTGCCGGTCACGACGCAACTGACCAGTGCCACGCAAACCGGCGGCGACGCAACCGGCCTGGGTGGCCCATTTAATTCGTTGCTGGGCACCGTTGGCGGTGGCGTGGCTGGCGCCGGCAACACCATCACCGGGACAGGTGTGCCGGTGGTGTCGAACCTGGGGCCCGTGGTCACCTCCGTCGGGGCGACTGTGGCGGCGATCGGCGGTGTTGCAACGGCTGGCGGCGCATCGGGCAGCAACCCCCTCAGCGGCCTGCCGGGCGGCGTTGGCGGTAGCGGTGGCAACCCGCTGGCGCCCCTGACCGGTCTCCTGGGCGGCGCGGCAGGCAGTTCCAACCCGCTGGCGCCCGTCACCGGCCTGCTGGGCGGCGCGACCGGCGCGGCCGGCGGCACATCAGGCAGCAGCCCTCTGGCTCCTGTCACCAACTTGCTGGGCGGCGTTGGCAGCCTGGCGCACTGAGCAGTACCTGTCTGTGCTCTTGAAGGTGCGCGGGCGTGTTCCCGTCGCTCGCGCATCCTTTTTTTGCCTAGACAGAAAATGGGGAGCGTTTGGACCAGCCCCGGGATTAATGGAAAACCCGCTCTTATAATGGATGCAACGTCCACGGAATTAAGGGATTTCCATTAGTTTTCAGGGGTCTGGCGAGTTTTTAATAAAAATTAATAGAGAGTTGACTCTAAATCTGGTCAAGTACCTAAATTGGGTTATTTTTTTTGCGGCGCTGCACGCCTATAAAGCTGTTACGGTGTTACGTGACGTGCGTGACATGCCAGAAAAAATAGATGGACTTGGGGGGCGTGCAGTGGTCGTTAGGCGATTTTGCGGTGCACAACCGTCTGGTGTGCGTCAATTTCGTTTCCTTGCCGAAACGAGGCAGGCAAAAAAATTTTTTAAGCCTGTGTCATTGCTCTAAATCCCATACGTTTAATTTTTTTATTAGCAATATGAACTGGCTATGGTCGGAGCGCCAAAAGCCGGTCGAGATCAATACATCCGCGGGCGAGTGCAAACAGGAGAGAATCATGAAAAACGCCGTTCTGAAGTTCCTTCGCGACGAACAAGGTGCCACTGCCGTTGAATACGGCATGATCGCGGGTCTGGTCGCGGCTGCGATCACACTCATCGTCGGCAAGTTGGGCTCCCAGCTCAACACTGTGTTCGTCAACATCTGCCAGGCCGTCAACAAAGGAACTGCATGCTAGAGCAGCGCCTTGTATAGCCACGCGGACACCGTTGGTTGGGCAAGTGTCGTAGTTCTCGCCGTTCTTGCAATCACGTGGGACATTCGCTCGCGGCGCGTGCCGAACTGGCTTGTCGCTGCAGGCGTGGTGCTGTCCATCGTGCTGATCAAGCTCGGCGGGGTCGAGGCACTTGCCTATGACTGGCAAGACTTCTGGCTTGGTGGAGTCATCGCATTCGTCGGTTTCCTGCCGCTCTACATGTTGGGCTGGATGGGCGCGGGCGACGTCAAGTTTTTCTCGGTAACCGGGTTGCTGGCCGGCTGGCACGGCCTGATCGCAGTGTGGCTGGTCTCGAGCCTGATCGCGGGACTGCATGGGCTTGCGATCGTGATGCTGCGCCACTTCGATGTGTCTTCACCTTCCGCATGGCTGGTGATGCGCATGTGCCCAGCGCTTGAGCGCTGGGACGTCGCGCAAGCCGGACGCCGCGGCATTCCGTATGCGGCCTATATGGCTATCGGATTGCTGTGCCTGCCGTGGGTGCCCTCCACGATGCGGATGCCCTGGTTGCCGGGCATGTAGCCAGAAGAATCAAGCATTGAAGAAGAGCCGCAAAGCGGCCCGCCTATAAAAAGGAGTCGGCCATGCCGACATTGCGACGGGAACGGGAGGGTGCATGCATGCACCCAAGTGCGCGCAGGCCTGTGGTTCGCCCGCTTGGGCGACGTGGGAGCCGCGGTGCGGCTTCTGTCGAATTTGCCGTAGTCGTGCCGGTGCTGCTGGCGCTGATGCTGAGCATCGTGTATTACGGCGTGATTCTGGCCATGCAGCAGGTTCTGACGCTGGCCGCTGAAGAAGGCGCCCGCGCTGCACTGCGCTATCAGTCTTCCAACACACAGCGCGTGGCGGCTGCCTACACGGCCGCCAACGCGGCGCTGCCATCTTTCATCAGTGCGCAGGTTGCGACCAACCAGAGCGCATCGCCGTTGGTGGCGTGTCCGACCGTCGCGAGCATGCAATGCCTGAGCGTCGTGCTCACGCTGCCGGTCACCGCGGGCGCAACGCCACTCCTGCCCGCTATCCCGCTGCTGCCCGTTCCGTCCACGCTGACGGGCTCTGCCGTCGTGCAGTTGGTGCCGGGTTCGTGACCTTTCTCAGTTCGCTGATTCAAGCCGCCCAGATGACCAGCAAACATCTCCAGATTTTCGCCGCCGCACTTTTGCTGCTTGCCGCCATTCTTGGCGCCGTGGCGTGGAAGAGCGCGCACCGCCCGCCGACGCCCGTGGCCGTACAGCAAGATGGCAAGACGGTGTATCCCGTTGTTGTCACCATAAAGCCGCTCGAGGCCGGCAAGGCCATCACCGCAGATCAGGTGGCCATCGAACGGTTGCCCATCAACCCGACGGATGCGTTTTCCGATGTGACCAAGGTGGTGGGACGTGAGCCTGTCTTGCCGATTGGCGTGGGTGTGCCGCTGATTGCGTCGCAACTCTCGTCGGGGTTGGCGCAGCAGGTGGAAGCCGGGCAGCGCGCGATCGCCATCACCGTTGACGAGGTGATCGGGGTGGGCAATCGCGTCATGCCGGGCGACTACGTGGACGTGTTTCTCGTGATGCGCAAGGACGGCCAGGAGATCGCAGACAGCCAGGCGCGCCTGCTGCTGCCGCACCTGCGCGTGCTGGCGTTTGGCCCGCTGGCCGTCAATGAAGGGCCGCAGAAGCAGCCGGACAACAACGCCGTGACGCGCAAGGTTGACCAAGCCAAAACGGCGGTGCTGGCCGTGCCGGTAGAGGCTGTCAGCCAGTTGGCGATGGCACATCAGAGCGGCCGATTGCTGCTGGCGCTGCGTAACCCCGCAGACGATGCTGAACCGACCATCAAGCCCCAGGACGCCGCGTTGCTGGCCGCCACCAACCGCAACCCGATGGACGTTGCACAGGCCGGCGTGTCGCTGGCCAGCCTGACTGGTTTGCCGCGCCGCCCGGCCGCTGTGCAGCCATCGCCGCTGCAGGCGATGGCTGCGGCGCGCACTACGGTGCGCAGCAGTGCCGCGAGCACCGCCAACACTGGCATCGAGATCATCCGCGCAGGAAAACGTGAGGAGCAACATGACTGATGCCGCCATGGTTCGCGGTTGGGTGGGTGCACTCGCGTTGGGTTGTGCTGCCTTTGTGTCGACCGCATTTGCTGAGACAGCGCCGGCTGGCCAGACGCTGCACCTGCTGGCCGGCAGCCAACGCGAAATCCGCCTGGGCAAACCGCTGGAGCGCATTGCCATCGGCAACCCCGAGATTGCCGATGCGCTGCTGCTCAAGGGGCGCAGCGCGGCCAGCAGCGTGTTGATCATCGCCAAAAAACCGGGCGCCGCCAGCGTGATGGTCTGGACACAAGGCGGCGTCGCGACGACTTACAACGTCCAGGTGGATGCCGCGGCTCCGCAGCCGGGTGACCCCAATGTCATCGCACAAGGTGATACCGCCGTGGTGTCCGGCTACGCCAAGGACGTCTATGCGCTGGCACGTTCCCGCCGCGCCGCCACCGCTGCCAGTGGAGGCGAGAAACCCAAGAGCGGCAACGTGATCGACAACACTTCGCTGAATGTGCCCGGCACAGTGCAGGTGGACGTGCGCGTGGTGGAGTTCAGCAAGACGGTGTTGAAGGAGGCAGGCTTCTCCTTCACGCGCCGAAGGGGGGGATTTGCTTTTGGCACGTTCTCGCCGACGTCGCTGACGCAGGCAACGTTTGATCCATCTTCCGGACTGAGCACGCAATCGACCTCGCCGATCAGCTCGGCGTTCAATCTGCTGGCGGGGTCCGTCAGCAAGGGCCTCTTCGCCAACCTGAGCCTGATCGAATCGAACGGCATGGCGCGCGTGCTGGCCGAGCCCAGCCTGGTTGCACTGTCAGGCCAGAGTGCCAACTTCCTGGCAGGCGGCGAGATCCCGATTCCCGTGCCGCAAGCGCTGGGAACCACCACCATCGAGTACAAGCCGTTCGGCATTGGGCTGACGGTGTCGCCAACGATCCTGTCGGAAAACCGCATCGCCCTGAAAGTAGCGCCGGAAGCGAGCGATCTGGACTTCAGCCGCGGCATCACGCTCAACGGCGCGACAGTGCCAGCCATCGTCACGCGCCGGGCTGATACCACTGTGGAACTGGGAGACGGCGAGAGCTTCGTCATCGGCGGGCTGGTCAGCCGGTCTACGCTGTCCAATGTCGACAAAGTGCCGTTCCTGGGCGACGTGCCGATCATCGGGACGTTCTTCAAGCGCCTGAACTACAACCAGGAAGAGCGTGAACTGGTGATCATCGTGACGCCACACCTCGTCAAGCCGATGGCACGCAATGCACCCATCGACAAGATGCTGCCGGGGCAGAGCGGCGGGCAGGATCGTGATACCGCTGGCGCCCCCGTCTGGCAGCCGTTTGCGCTGGGGGTGGCGGATCCGGCCATCATGCCTGGGTTCTCGAAGTAAGAAGGAGCAGGCATGGATTACTTCCTTCTGCACGGCGGCGTGCGTGCTGGCATGCAGGGCGATACCCAGTCGGCAGGTGTGCATCGTTGGCTGGCCGGGGCGATTCGCGAGCTGGGTGTGCTGGTGGCCGAAGCCATCGGCCACGATGCGTTTATCGAGCAGATCGGCGCAGTGAACCCCGAAGTGGTGTTCGTGCGCTTTGCGTCGTCCCCCACGCTGATTGATGTGCCTGATCAGGACCAGAAGCTGGGCGAGGGCACCGACGCGATCAACGAAGCCACGCAACTGGTCGCACAACTCACGCGGCTGTTTCCTGGCCTGCCGCTGGTGGCCGTGGGCTCCGCTGCCGATGGCCGCGCGATGCTGGCCGCGCTGCGTGCGGGGGTCAAGGATTTCGTTGACGTGGATGGCGCACCTGCCGAGGCCGTGCGCGTTGTGCGCCGCCTGCTGGCAGAGCGCGCGTCGGCCGAGCCGACCCGTCGCGGTCGCGTGCTGGCCATTCTGGGTGCACGCCCGGGTGTGGGCGCCACCACGTTGGCCACCAACCTTGCCACCCTGGTGCGCCGCACGTCTGCCAGCGATGTGATGCTGCTCGACCTTGGCCAGCCGTTGCGCGACGGCGCGCTGTATCTCAACGTGCCGGCCAACTTCCATTTTGTTGAGGCCGTGCGTAACCTGCGCCGCTTCGATCAAGTGTTCGTGCAGACCGCGCTGTCGCGGCACCCGAACGGGCTGGCCGTGCTGCCGCTGCCGATCTCGCTGGCGGAGATGCGTGACATCTCGTTCTCCGAGGCGCTCGGCCTGCTCAACCGCTTGCGCACGTTCTTTGACCTGCAGGTCGTGGACCTCGGCGGCTTTGGCAATATTGATTTCATCGCCCAGATCGTCAAGGCCGCTGATGATGTGATGCTGGTGACCGAGCAGAGCGTGGGCGCCATCGTCTCGGCTGCGGAGCTGATGCAGGAACTCAAAAAGCGCGAGATTGACCGCGACCACCTGCGCCTGACGATTTCGAAGTTCGACACGCGTCTGTCTTTGGACGCGGCGCAGATTGCCGAGCGGCTGGAGATTTCCTCTGTGCTGACCTTGCCGAACCGCCGTGCGCCGCTGGTGATTGCTTCCAACCAGGGCGCCATGCTGGCCGAAACCCACCCCGCCGACGCCTACGTGCGTGCGCTGGCCCAGATTGCCCAGACGCTTGGTTACGCCCAGCAGAGTGAACGCACTTTGGGCGTATCGGGCTGGGTGTCTGACCTCGGTGCCCGCCTGGGTGGGCGCTTTGGCGGAGGCTCAAAACGCAAGCCGGCAGACGCCGCTGAACTGGATATCGGTACCACCGAACGGAACGCGACATGACACAACCCATCGAGTTCTCCAACCAGGCGGACGCCGGCAACGGCGTGTTTGCCGTTTCACAGGCCTTCCAGGACATCAAAGAGGCCGCGCACGAACACCTGCTGACGCGCATCGAAGAGCTTGGTGCCGAGTTCGGCCGCTGGTCGCGCACGGCCATCCAGCGTTTTGTCGACCTGGAGGTGGAGGGCTTCACGCGCATGCGACGCATTCCCGTCAACGAGACGGAGATCCGCCAGATTGCCGAGGCGCTCACCAAAGAACTGGCCGGCTTCGGCCCGATTGAAGACCTGCTGGCCGATCCGGCAGTGGAGGACATTCTCGTCAACGGCCATTTGGACGTTTACGTATCGCGCCACGGCATTCTGGAGCGCATTCCGGTGCGCTTTGCCGACAACAACCACCTGCTGCGCATCGTGCGCCGCATCCTCGCACCAATCGGGCGCAGGCTGGATGAATCGAATCCGATGGTGGATGCGCGCCTGCCCGACGGCGGCCGCATCAACGTGGTCATTCCTCCGCTGGCGCTCGAAGGGCCGGTGGTGTCGATCCGCAAGTTTCGCAAAGACCCGCTCAAGCCCGAAGACCTGCTCGGTCTTGGCACCATGAACGAAGAGATCGGCGCACTGATCGAGGCCGCGGTGCGTGCCCGCTGCAACATCCTTGTGAGCGGGGGCACAAGCTCAGGCAAGACGTCGTTGCTTAACGCGATGGCGTATCACATCCCGGCGACCGAGCGCGTGATCACCATTGAAGACACGGCGGAGCTGTCGCTCAACCACCCGCATGTCGTGCGCTTGGAGAGCCGGCCGGGTGGCTTCGAGGGAACGGGCGTCGTGACGATTCGTGAGCTGCTGCGCAACAGCCTGCGCATGCGGCCAGACCGCATCATCGTGGGCGAAGTGCGCGGCGGCGAAGTGCTGGAAATGCTGCAGGCCATGAGCACCGGCCACGATGGCTCGATGGGCACCATCCACGCCAGCAGCCCACGCGAATGCTTGTATCGGTTGGAAATGCTGGCGGGCTTTGCCGGCTTCCAGGGCAGTGAGGTGAGCTTGCGCCGGCAGATCACCAACGCGATCGACTTCATCGTGCAGATCGGGCGGCTGTCCAACGGCAAGCGCCGCATCCTGTCGATCACCGAGGTCACCGGGCTGGGAGACAACATCGTTTCCACCCAGGAGCTGTACCGCTACGAGCCCTACATCGGCGCAGACGGTGAGGAGGTCGACCGCTGGACGGCACTCGGCCTGCAGCCGCATTCGCCCAAGTTGGCCCGCATGCGCAATAGCGAGGCTGGCGCAATGGACAGCGGCATGACCGGATTCGGCGGCGGAGGCCGTTTCCATGTCTAGCATGACGCTCTGGTTCGGTTGCCTTGCACTGCTGCTGATGGGCGCCTCGCTCATGCTGTGGGCGCAGGCCATGCGCCGCCGCGAGCGCGAGGCATCGCGCAGCTTCGTGCGCGCACAAACCGACCAGATCAACGCACGTTATCAGCCCAACGTGGAGGCGGCACCGGCCAGCGTGCCCGCTTCGCTCCACCGTGTCTGGATCGATGCACTGCGCCGCGCCGATATCGAACCGAGTCGCCGTTTCTACATGCTGCTGATCTTGCCCGCAGCCCTGATTACGCTGATGGTCTGGGCGCTGTCGAGCATGGTGTCGGCAATGATGGCGCTGGGGTTGTACGCGTTGATTGCCGTGTTCCTGTTCTGGAACCGCACGCGGAAGATGAATGAACGCCTGCTCCAACAGTTGCCGGGCTTTCTGGATGGCGTGGTGCGCCTGATGAGCATCGGCAGTGCCGTGCCCGCAGCGTTCCAGGCCGCGAGCGCCAATACCGAGCAACCGCTGCGTAACTGCCTGATTGCCATCACGCAGATGCAGCGTGCGGGCAAAGACCTCGATGCCGCTGTGCTGACGGTGGGCAAGCAGTACCACGTCAATGAACTGATTTTGCTCTCGTCGGTGCTGCGGCTGTCGCTGCGCTACGGCGGTCGGGCAGACATCGTGATGGAGCGCACCGCGGCGTTCATGCGTGATCGGCAGCAGGCACAGCGGGAGTTGCTGGCGTTGTCGGCTGAAACGCGGCTGTCGGCGTGGATCATCGGGTTGCTGCCGATTGTGGTGGGAGGCGTGATCATCATGTTCAACGCTGCATACATCATGTCGATGTGGCACGACCCGTTCGGCAAGACGCTGATCCTGACGGCATTCGGCATGGAAGTGATCGGTGCGGTTATGCTCGCCAGACTCGCTAAATCGGTCTAAGGAGGGCGCATGGACGATCCGCTCATCACGCTCAGTCTGACCGCCGCCGCAGCGGGTGTGCTGGTGTTCGGCGGCCTGGCGCTGCGGGCAACGCTCACGCGCTATCGCAGCGCGCGCAAACTCGATACGGCGTTGTCCGACATGCGGGCGACGGCAGCCAATCCGGCTGCGACCACGGCTGCGCATGCCGTGCCTCCGGCTGCCAAGGCGCGCCCACACGGCACGCGCGAAGCCCAGCAGCTTCAACGGCAGATTGCCAAGGTGGGGCAGCGCTGGATCGACACCAGCCTCGGGCAACGCATCGTCACGGAAGAAGATCGCAAGTTGCTGGAAGAGTGCGGCTACTACGGCGAGCACGCACGCACTGTCTTTGGTGGCACGCGCATCGTGCTGCCGCCGGTGCTGGCCGTGGTTGGCGCGTTGAATGCCACGTCGATCCTGTTGGTGTTCGTGTGGGGTTTTGTCGGCTTTGCGTTGGGTTACCTGGGGCCCAAGTGGCTGCTCGGCCGCCGCAAGGAGAGCCGCCGCCGCCGCTTGGACGACGAATTGGCCGTCATGGTGGACATGCTGCGCCTGCTGCAAGGGGTGGGCCTGTCGATCGACCAAAGCCTGCAGGTGATCGCCAATGAATTCCACAGCATGTTGCCTGTGCTGGCAGGCGAGTTCGGGCGTGCCAATCAGCAGTTCGCTTCGGGCCGCCCGCGCGAACAGACGCTGTTGCGCATCGCTCGCCTGTTCGACAACGAAGACCTGAAAGGCCTGATCACACTGCTCACGCAGGTCGACCGTTTTGGCGGTGCGGTGCAGGAACCGCTGCGCCAATTTGGTGGGCGTTTGCAGGAAAACCGTCGCGCTCGCCTGAAAGAGCGCGTGGGCCAGTTGACCGTCAAGATGACGATGGTCATGGTCATGACGCTGCTGCCGGCGCTGTTGATCATCACGGCCGGGCCGGGCTTCATGAACGTAATGCGCAGCCTGCAACATTCCGGGGGAAATTGAGATGGCACGGTTCCCGAAAACCAAACATGCATGGCTGGGGGCGCTGTCGATCCTGCCGGCGCTTTTGTCGGGCTGCGGCTCGATGGCCACGTCTGACATGGGCCTGCGCGCTGATGCCGATATTGAAATGGCACGTCAGCGCCAGAGCCAGGAGAAGGCGGAGATCGCCAGTCCGGCGACCTATCTCTCGTTGATTCGCAAGATGCAGGAACAGGGCCTGTACTACGCGTCGCTGGCGCATATCGATGCCTACCAGCAACGCTATGGCCGCGCACCCGAGATCATGCTGCTGCGCGCGGACGCGCTGCGCGAAACCGATCAGCTTGCCGCTGCCGATGCCGAATACCGCGCGGCGGTAGGGGCCACGTCTGCCATGGGCGCAGGCACGCAAGGCGGATTGCTCAATGCTGCGGCCTGGCGCGGCCTGGGCATCGTTGCGGGGCGCCAGGGCAATTTTGCTGAAGCGGCCCGCAGGCTGCAGGTGGCCGCTCAAGCCAACCCGACCGATGCCAGTACGGCCAGCGATCTCGGCTACGCGCTGATGCGCGCTGGCGAGGTCGAGCAAGCCCGTGTGCCGTTGATGCAGGCGCAGCAGATGGCCACCGCCAGCCCGAAGATCGCGGGCAACCTGGTGATCTGGCTGACTGTGAACGACCGCAAGGACGATGCTGCATCGCTGGCTTCGCACGCACAACTGACGGCATCCGCCCGCAAGGCCATCGACGAAGACGTGGCGCGCGTGCGTGGGGCGTGGCGCGATCGGCGTATGGCCCGCGACGCTGCGTCGGTGGCTCCGCGCGCCGTAGCGGCTGCGCCAACCACGGGTAACACTGTTGTGGCCGTTACCGCTGGTACCACCGCCAATACCCCGCCGCATCCGCTGGCGCTGCAGCGTGGCCGCTTGCTTGACACCTTGGAGACTGCGCAATGATTCACCGCATGCTGATGACTGCCGGCGTGGTGGCATGGTTGATGTGCAATCCGGCCAGTGCCCAAGGGTTGTCTGGCGGCAACCCGCAGAGCGCTACACAGGCCACGCCCAACCTGGGCGCGAATGTGAACGATGCCACCCGCGCCTTGCTCAAGGCGCAACGCGACGGAACGTATGCCGGCGAGTTCGTCCCGCTGCGCGGCGAACAGGCGGCGTTGGCGTACCAGCGTTATCTCGATACGTTCAGCCGGCCGATGCCGGGTCTTACCCAGCAGGGTTCTGGCGGGCGAGCCCCCACAAGCAACCTCGGCCAGCCGTCTGGGCGCTGAAAGCTGACGGACCCGCCGTGACACGCGCTGCTCCCCGCCTTCGTCGAGCCGACAAGCTCCACCGCCGCCTGCGCGGCGCGGTGAGCGTGATGACTGCCACCTTCATCGCCACGGTTGGTTTGGCGGTGCTCGTGTCCATCGACATCGGCAACCTGTTCTATACGCAGCGCGCGCTGCAGCGCTCGGCAGACCTCGCAGCCATGGCGGCGGCGCAGCGGTTGGATCTGCCTGCCGCAGCCCAGCAGTCTGCCGTGCAGAACGGACTAACGGTGGATGGCACCAACATCACGCTGGCGGTCGTGCCGGGCGTGTGGGATTCGAACGCGGGGACTGCGCCCACATACTTCACCGCGCAAGCGGCCGTTGACAACAACACGAACGCCGCGCAAGTGACGATCACGCAAAGCGTGCCGTACTTCTTCATGGTCGGGAATCGGCAGTTGCAGGCGACGGCGATTGCGAAGAACACGCCGGTCGCGTCGTTTTCGCTGGGGTCTGGCTTGGCATCGGTGGACGCTGGCCTGCTCAACCAGCTTCTGGGCAGCCTGCTTGGCAATACCAACCCCTTGAGCTTGAGTCTCGTTTCCTATCAAGGTCTGGCGAACACCAACATCCGCATCGCTGACTTGATGGCCGCGGTGGGCGTGGGCACCGTGCAGCAATTGCTGTCGACGCAGCTGACGTTGACGCAGTTTTTCAACGCTGTCATTTCGGCGGGGGCACAGAACGGGTTGGCCGGAGTATCGGCCGGTACCGTGGCCGCACCAAATACATTGGTCCTTGGTCCTCTGTTGAGTGGCACGACCATCAATATGGGCAACAGCGTTGGCGCACCGGGTGTTCTGCAATTGCTTGCGGCCGTGGGCAATGACCAAGCGGCGGCAGACGCCACATTGAATGTTCTGGATCTGCTAATGACGGCAGCGCAGATTGCGAATGCGCAGAACGGCGCGACAATCTCGACCAATCTGGGGTTGCCGGGCGTGGCGGGCCTGCCCGGTTTGGTCAACGTCGGGCTGTCGCTCAAGATCATCCAGCCGCCAGTGATTGCCGTGGGGCCGCCCGGCACCGATGCGTCGGGGAACTGGCGTACCGTGGCACGCACCGGACAAGTCAGTCTCGGCTTGAATGTTTCCGCTTCGGTACTTGGTCTGGCCAACTTGAACGTTCCGATGGGGTTGATTGTGGCCGGTGCGAGCGCGCATTTCGAAGCCGCCCATTGCCCAGTGCCCCGTAGCGGCATGTCGGCAGACTTCGGGGGGCAGATTGCGCCCGTATCGCTGTGCATTGCAAATGGGGCCGCCACCGCGGCAGGCAGTATCAGCGGCTATTCGTGTCCCGCTACGCCCGCGGTCGTACTGCAGGCATTGGGTGTGGACGCAGTATCGTTGCAAGCAAGCGTTGCTCCTGCGGCAAGCACGGGGTGGACGCCCGACCCCACCACGCTGACGGTTGGGCAGACCGTGCGGGCATCGGGCACCGGTACTTTTTTTGCCTCGGTCCTGAACGATACGAATCAGGTCAAGCTGAAAGTTCTGAGCTTGAATGCATTGAACCTCCTGGGGCTTTCCGATGTGATCGTCCGGGCGACGCTCGGCCTTGTAGGCCAGACGCTGGATACCCTGTTGTCGCCCTTGCTCGAAGTCCTCGGTATCCAACTCGGCTATGCCGACATCAAACTCCTTTCGCTCGACTGCGATGCTGTTGAGCTGGTTTTCTGACATGGAAGCGACGACATGAAAACCGATCGCTGGGCGTACGAAACGCTTGAGATTTTCGTCTGGGAAGGCCGTCACGACATCGCTGATCGTGTGGCACGGTTCATGGCGCCGTTCGGGGCAGAGGTGATCCGTGCGGGCGGTATCGACTTTCAGCCCGCGGAGCCTCGGCTGAAGCCGGCGGTCGCCGTTATCAGCGCGTCGGTGGTGGAGAGCGGTGGTTTTACCGTGCTCGACTGGCAGGCCGCGCAAGGCATGCCGGTGATCTGGGTCGCCGCAGATACGCAGCATGATTCGAGCCGTTTTCCGCCCGAATACACGCATGTGCTGGGGCCGGACTTCGGCGCCACCGAGCTGCGCGCGCAGATCACCAAGGTCTTGCCGTCGATGTCGTCTGCGCAAGCGCAAGCGCAGGATCAGAGTGCCCTCGTGGCTGCGTCCCCCGCCATGCATGGGCTGCTGGAACAGGTCGATACCTTTGCCGATTGCGACAGCAACGTCATGCTCTACGGCGAAACCGGTGCGGGCAAGGAGCGCATTGCCCGCCTGCTGCACGACAAGAACAGCGTCTATGGCAAGGGGCCGTTCGTGGCGGTCAACTGCGGCGCGATTCCCGATGGGCTGTTCGAATCGCAGTTCTTCGGTCATGCCAAGGGCGCATTCACCGGTGCCATGTATGCGCACCGCGGCTACTTTGAGCAGGCCAACGGCGGCACGCTGTTCCTCGATGAGTTGGGCGACTTGCCGCTCTACCAGCAAGTGAAGCTGCTGCGCGTGCTGGAAGACAGTGAATGCACGCGGTTGGGCTCAACGGTGCCGGTCAAGCTCGATTTCCGCCTGGTGGCCGCCACGAATAAGAACCTGCGTGAGATGGTCGCCACGGGCAAATTTCGCGCCGATTTGTACTTTCGCCTGGCCGTGATCGAGCTGCGCATTCCCAGCCTGGAGCAGCGCGGCGCAGACGACAAGATCGCGCTGTTGTTGTCCTTCCTGCGGCATTTGCTGGGCGATAAGACCTGCGAAAGCATGCCACCGGTGCCCGAATGGGTGCGGGCGTCGGTCGGTCGGGCCTACTTTGCCGGCAATGTGCGCGAGCTGCGCAACCTGGCCGAGCGTATCGGCATCACCCTGCGGCAGTTTGGTCGCTGGGACGAGGCCCGCATCCTGCCGCTGTTCGCCGGGCTGCAGCGTGATGCTTTTGAGCGCGAAGGCGGCAACGGCGAGCGCAGCAACGGCGGCAATGGCGGGGAGGAGGAGCGCCGCCGTATCCTGGCTGCGCTCGACGCCAATAACTGGCGCCGTCAGGACAGCGCCGCCACGCTGGGCATCAGCCGCAAGGTGCTGTGGGAAAAGATGCGCAAATACCAGATTGCCGACGGGGAAACCGAGCTGCGCGAGCTGGAGTGAGGCCATACAACACCCTACTGTGCGGCGGGTGCCCGGCGTGCCACTTGGGCGGCGGATCGCGTATAGTTTTCAGCTGCAACACCTGCGCAGAATCCACAGGGTCGAGATGAGAACAAAAAAACAGTCAGGGAAAGCGTCATACCAGGCGTTTCAGAGGGGATTGGCCATTGCGGCCGCGATGGCAACTTTGGTTGGCACGGCCGCCTGCACATCGGCCGTGGCGCAGAGCCCAGCCGCACCTTCCACCGCCATCGCGCCGATGGCCGCTACGCCCGTGCCGGCGTTGACGGCTACAGTCGGGCAGCCAGCCGCCGAAGCACCTGCCGCCCGCGCGCCCGCTGCATCGGCCGGCACAGCGCGTCCGGCACCAACCAGCACCGTATTCGAGCTGCAGCAACGCATGCAGGCGCATGAGCTGTCTGAACTGCGCACCACCTACAACGGGGCGTATGGCGCCAGCCTGCTGTTTGCCCAGAGTGACCTGACGTACTACGTGACACTGTTCCAGAAAAAGGACCTCTGGCGCGTCATCAAGACCACCAACGAAGGCTATGCCGAGCGGCTGTACAACGACTTTGCCAAGCAGACGCGCACGATGGCCGATCTGGAGCTGCAGCGCATCCGCTTGGAAGCCCAGAAGGAGCGCTCCGAGCGCCAGATCGCAGCGCAGGAAGAAAAACTGCGCGGGCTGCAGACTGATCTGAGCATCCAGCGTCAACAGCAAGCCCAGGCGCTGGAGCATCAGAAGGTTGCCCGCTCCGAGGCCGATACGCTGGACGCCGAGCGCCGTGCCGCCCGCGCCCGCGTGGACGAGCTGCAGCGCCAGATCCGCGCGCTGGAAGCGCAGGTCAACGCACCGTTCGCGCCATCGCAGCGCAAGCGCTGATCCGGCACCCTGCATCACCCCAGAACGGGCGGCCTACGGGTCGCCCGGTTCACTTTTAGGGGCTTGCATTCAAACATGGCGACTTTGTTTGATGCCGGGCAAGGCGGCGCGTACATTGGCGGACAACCCATTTTCGCAGTCGACCGCGCATGCGTTCCGCCTCCGAGTTGCCCGCCAACGCCTCATCCGCAGCGGCGGAGCCCATCCCGCAGCCCAAAGGTCTGCCGTGGCTGGGCAACCTGCTTCAACTGCCCAAAGACCGCCTGGCCCAGACGCTGCTGGAAACCAGCCGGCAGTTTCCCCAAGGCCTCTACCAGCTCGACTTTGCCGGCCGGCGCGTGCCGTTTGTCTATTCCGCCGATCTGGTGGGCGAGCTGTGCGACGAAACGCGCTTTCGCAAGCTGATCGGCCCGCCACTGTCGTTCCTGCGGGCGGGGGCGGGCGATGGCCTTTTTACCGCGCATCAGGACGAACCCAACTGGGGCAAGGCCCACCGCATCCTGCTGCCGGCCTTTAGTCAACGCGCCATGAAGGGCTACTTCGACGTGATGCTCGACGTTGCCAATGCGCTGGCTGACAAATGGGCGCGTCAGGGCCCCGATGCCGACATTCCCGTGGCCGACGACATGACGCGGCTCACGCTCGACACCATCTCGCTGGCCGGTTTCGGATACCGTTTCGATTCGTTCAACACGCCTGATCTGCATCCGTTTCTGGCGGCCATGGTGGGCGTGCTGTCCGAAGCCATGGGCAAGCTCACGCGCCTGCCGCTCAAAGACCGGTTCATGCGTGAGCACCATCGCCGGTTCGAGCACGACGTGGCCGCCATGCATCAGTTGGTGGATGAGGTGATCCGTGCACGCCGTCAGGCAAAAGATGGCGGCATCGGCGCGAGCGACTTGCTGGGTCTGATGCTCAACGCGCGCGATCCGGTGTCGGACCAGCCTTTGGATGACACCAACATCCGCTTCCAGGTCATCACCTTCCTGATTGCCGGGCACGAAACCACCAGCGGGCTGCTGACCTTCGCGCTCTATATGCTGCTGCGCCACCCGGCCGTGCTCGCGCAAGCCTATGCCGAGGTCGACCGTGTGTTGCCGGGCGATACTGTGCCGCAGTACGCGCACCTCGCGCAGCTTGACGTGATCGAACGCGTGCTCAAGGAAACGCTGCGCCTGTGGCCAACTGCGCCGAGCTTTGGTGTGGCGCCGTATGAAGACACGCGCATCGGCGGCCGCTACGCTGTGGCAAAGGATCAGCGCGTCGTGACCGTGCTGCTGGCGCTGCACCGCGACCCCGCCGTGTGGGACCGCCCCGAGGTGTTCGACATCGACCGCTTCCTGCCCGAGAACGAAGCCCGCATCCACCCGCACGCCTACAAGCCCTTCGGTAATGGCGAACGCGCCTGCATTGGCCGCCAGTTCGCGCTGACCGAAGCCAAGCTGGCGCTGGCAGTGATCCTGCAGCGCTTTGCGTTGTCCGACCCGTACGACTACGGTTTTCACATCAAGGAAACGCTGACGCTCAAGCCGGACGGTTTCCGCCTGCGCGCGCGGCTGCGCAATGCGCGCGAACGGCTGTGGGCGGCCACGCCCTTGCGCACCGATGTGCCCACGCAAACCGGTGCCGAAGCCGCGCCCGCTGGCGGCGGTGAGCCCATGTACGTGTTGTACGGCGGCAGCCTGGGCACCTGTCAGGACATTGCCGAGCAGCTTGCCGCTACCGCATCGGGTGCTGGCTTCGATGCCACGGTGGCGCCGCTCGACACCATTGCCGACGCGCTACCGCAGCAGGGCACGCTGGTCGTGGTGGCCGCCACCTACAACGGCCGCGCGCCAGATAGCGCCCGCATGCTCGAGGGGCGGCTGGATGCCGCTGACGCGCTCTCGCGCCGGGCGACCGGATTACTTTATGCGGTGCTTGGCTGCGGCAACTCGCAATGGCCGGCGTTCCAGGCGTTTCCAAAACGGGTGGAAGCGATGCTCGCGGCATCCGGCGCACAAGCCATCGTGCCGCGCGGCGAGGCCGACGGCAACGCCGGTTTCGACGCCGCCGTCGATGCCTGGACGCGCAGTCTGTGGAGCGCCCTGGGCGCACGCCAGACACCAGCCGATGGCCCATCCGTCCGGGTCGACTATCTTGCGCCCGACGCCGTGCGTGCCGCCACGTTGCCGCCCACCGCCCGCGCAATGACGGTGCTCGGCAACGAAGAACTCGTGCGCGACCCGGCCGGCCTATGGGACTTCGCACAAGAGGCGCCGCGCGGCCCCACGCGCCATCTCACCGTGCGGCTGCCCGATGACGTGAGCTACGCCACCGGCGACCACCTTGCCGTCTACCCGCGCAATGCAGATGACCGTGTCGATGCCGCCATCGAGCGGCTCGCGCTGGAGGGCGATGCGCTCGTCACGCTTACCGCACGCCATGCGCACGTGCGGCACTTGCCGCTCAATCAGCCCGTGTCCGTGCGGCAGTTGCTGCGTGATTTCGTCGAGCTGCAGGACACCGCCACGGTGCGCGATATCACCGCGCTGCGTGCGCTCACGCGCTGTCCGTTCACGCGCGGCCAGCTTGCGGTTTGGCTGGAGGGTGACCAAGCCACGCAGCGCTTCGATCAGGACATTCATGCCGCACACGTGAGCGTGCTGGATCTGCTGATCCGCTTTCCCGCGATCGAATTGACGCTGGAAGCGTTCCTCGCGCGGCTTGGGGCGATGCGGCCGCGGTTCTACTCCATCGCATCATCGGCGCGTGTGTCGCCAGGCGTCGCCGCGCTGACGGTGGGCACGGTGTCGGGACCCGCATGGTCTGGGGTTGGCATGTATCGCGGCACGGCGTCGAACTACCTGATGACATTGCCGCCCGGTGCGGAGATTGCCGCCGCCGTGCGCACACCCAACCCGCCGTTCGCGCCCGACGCCGATGTCTGCAAACCGATGGTATTGATTGGCGCTGGAACAGGCATCGCGCCGTTCCGTGGTTTTCTGGAAGAGCGCGCCACACAGCAGGCTGCAGGTGAGGCGGTGGCAACGTCGCTGTTGTGCTTCGGCTGCCGTCACCCGGAACACGATTTCCTGTACGCCGACACCTTGCGCGCCTGGGAAAACGCAGGCGTGGTGCGCATCTTCCCGGCGTATTCCTGCGCGAGCGGCCATCCGCACCGCTTTGTGCAGCATGCCCTGTGGGACGCGCGCGAAACCGTGTGGGCGGCGTTCGATGCAGGCGCCACGTTGTATGTGTGTGGAGACGGTCGCGCCATGGCGCCGGCGGTGCGCGACACGCTCATCCGCATGCATCAGGCTCGCTACGGTAGCGATTTGGCCACGGCATCGGACTGGTTGACGGCGCAGATGCAATCCGGCCGTTACCGGCAGGACGTCTTTAATTGATGCTGCACATATCGCCGTTGGTGTTGCGGCTGCCGCATCGGCGGGGCGGCTTGAGCGGGGGCGCGTGGGTGCCGCATGTTACGATTTGTCCCTTGGAGCACCGCGCTTTTGGCCTGGTGACGCACTGTCTGACGCGTCCGGCGCAGCGGCTCCGCGAGGAGAAATGAGAATGTGGCGCCGAATCAAAGCGTCCTGGATGGCGATCTTTCTGGTCACCCTGTTGGGTGTCGGGTACTTGTGGATGTACCGTTTTGAGCCGCTGCTCTCCGGCGAGGCGGGCAGCGATGTGTTCGTGTGGGACCGCTGGACCCACCGCGTCTGCGCGCTGACCGACAACGGTGAAGCCACCGAATGGCGCTGCGATAACGCCATGGAAACCGACGGCTCCAGCAGCAACACCAACTCCGATGTCTCGATACGCAAGCGCATGCGCGACGCCGTGCAGCGTATCAAGCTGTAAGCCCCCACGCCCGCCGTTCGTTGCGGGCGTTTTTCCTTGTTGGTTTTACCCCTTGCTGGGCTCGGCCGCATCCACCAGTTCCGGTGAGGACACGGGCGGCAGCCTGCGCACTTGCGTGGTTTCCATGCGGCCTTGACGCTGAAATGGTCCGAGGTTTTGCGGTTGCCCCGATTCCAGCGCGCGTTCAATGGCAGCCAGTACGCGCACGTCTGCCAGGCCCTCTTCGCCGTTGGGTTCGGGCTCACGGTTGTGGAGGATGCAGTCGGAGAAATACTGCAGCTCGCCACCGAACTGATCGGTGGCATCAAAAGCCTGTTCCTGCGTTTTGCCGTCGAGCGTGAGTTGGTACTTCAAGCCCACCCCAAACATAAAGCCCGGTGACACCTCCAAGTCTCCCTTCGTGCCAAGGATGCGGTACTGATCGATACTTGCGCCGCTGTAGCTGACCACAAACTGTGCAACGCGGTGATCGGCAAAGCGCAGCGTCACGCTGACGGTGTCATCGAAGTTGAAGGGCAGATCGGGATCGCGCACGCCGCAGGCCGACACCTCCACCGGCTCTTCGCCAAAGAGATTGCGCACCGCGTTAATGGGGTACACGCCCATGTCCGATACCGGCCCGGCCCAATAGCCATGGTTGGCGCGGTGGTTGGACGGCGCCACCGATTGGCTGAACATGGCCGAGAACGCGCGAATTCGCCCCAGCTTGCCTGCGCGCACGAGTTCGATGGCGGCCAGCGTGGCGGGCTCAAAATGCAGCCGGTAAGCGATCATCAATTTCGCGTTGCCGTTGCGGGCGGCTTCGATCATCGCTTCGCAATCGGCTTCGCTGGTCGCCATGGGCTTTTCAAGCAGAACGTGGATACCGCGTTGCAGTGCCGGCAGGGCGTACTGCCGGTGCATGTCGTTGGGCAGCGCGAGGTAGATCGCATCGATGTCGCCGGAGTTGAGCAACTGATCGTAGTCGGCATAGCCGTGGACGTGCTCGATGCCATAGCGATCGGCCAGTACGGTGGCCTTGGCCTCATCGCCGGTGACCAGCGCGGTAACGATGGAGTTGCCGCTCTGCGCCACACCCGGCAGAAACGCGGCCTGCGAGATCCAGCCGGCGCCGACCACGGCATAGCGTACCGGGCTCCGAACAGTGCGGGCAGGAGCGACTTGCGGCTCACGTTCAGCCTCATGAAAAGCGGTAGACATGACAATTCCTTTGCAATCGTTGCGCATGCAGGCATGCCGATGCCGTGGTGCGGCGTGCTTGGCCGTGCGGGTTCTCTCGGATTAAGCAAAGGTGGTGCCCGGTGAGCGTAAAAAGCGCCACATCGGGCCCGCAGAGGCGCCGTGGCGTGTGCTCAGACGTGCTCGGCGCGGCTGTCGGCAGGGGCCTCGTTGCGCTCGGTCATGCCGTAGTCGCGCACCACGTGGGCAATGCGCAGGCGGTAGTCGGCAAATGCGTGCTCGCGGCCAACATGCTGGGCGCCGCGGTGCTGCTCGAGGTTGCGCCACGCCTTGACGGCCTCTTCATCGCGAAAGAACGACAGCGAGAGCATTTTGTCGGGGTTGGTGATGCTCTGGAATCGCTCCACCGAGATGAAGCCATCGACCTGCTCCAGCAGCGGTTTGAGCCGCGCAGCCAGATTGAGGTAGGTGTCACGCTGGCCTGGTGCGGGTTCGACTTCAAAGATGACGGCGATCATGGCAAGTCTCCTGTGGGTGTTTTCGCGGTGTTTTCGTTCTTGCAGATTCAGGCGTGAAAGCTGGGAATGCGCGCATTGGGCGATGGGCGATACCTGACCTCGGCGACTTCAACCAACTTGCCAAGGCCAGTGAGCCACCGGTCGACATCCGGCAGGCTCAGCAGATGCCGCACCGTTTCGCGCGCGATGATGGTTGCCAATGCATCGGCGGGGCAGCGGTGCGCGCCGCCACCAAATGTCCACAGGCGTGGTTTTGCGCGGTCGATGTCGAAGCGTAGTGGGTCCGGGTTGGTTGTGCCATCCACATTGGCGGCGGCCAGCAGCACGAGAACCTTGTCGCCCGCGCGCAGTGGCTGGCCAAGCAAGGCGACATCGTGTGTGACGAAGCGGCGTGTGTTCTGCACCGGCGCATCGCGTCGCAAGACTTCGTGTACGAAGGGTTCGACGGCTTGCGGTTGTGCGCGCAGCCGGGTGCGCAAGCCGGCGTGCCGCGACAGCGCGACGATGCAGTTGCCGAGCAGCCCGGCGCAGGCGTCGTAGGTTTGTGCGAGCAGGGCGGCGAGGTTGGTGATCTCGGCGTCGTCGTCACCGCTGACGAACGAGGAGCCGGTAAAGCGTTTGCGCAGACGATCGACGGCAGTGTCGGCCTGTGCGACGACTGCCGCGCTGGCACCGGGGCCGAGCGCGGCAAGGTAGGCGGCAATGTCAGTCTGGCAGGCGGGCGTATCGGCATGATCGCCCAGCAGCGTTTGCGCGATCGTGGCGAGCGGCACGCGGAAGTGAGCGTCAGTACCCAGCGCAGCATCCAGGCTCGCTGCGTCGGGCAGCGCAGCATTGGCTTGCCGATGTGCACGCCCAGCCAGTGCGGCCACATCCAACCGGCCCAGCGCGGCCATGACCTTGGCCTTGCGCGCGCTGTGATCCGGCCCGTCGATCTGGCGCACGAGGCTGCCGAAGAAAGCGCCCGTGGATGATGCGGTCACAGCCTTGGGAACGGGTTCATCGGCGGGGCGTACGCGGCAGGCGGTACTACCGAGCACGGTGTCCACCGCATCGGCGCTGGCGGCCACCCACCAGCCGAGGGCGGCATCAAAGGCGAATGGGCGCGTGGCGGCAAGTTCTGCGTAATACAGTGCGGGGTCGGCATGCACGACGGCTTGCAGTGCGTCAGCGGGCGGAGGGATGTCCATGGCAGTCATCAGCGCGGGGTGCGGGAGTAAGATGGCTGCCATTGTCTGGACTGGCCGCTCGCCTGTCACGCGCCAACAGTTTGGTCTCCATCGAACCATGACCGCATCTTCTACCGCCACGCAACCGGATATCGGCCGCGTGGCCGCCACCATTGGTGACCCGACCCGCATCCGCATGCTGTTGCTGTTGATGGAGGGCCGCTCGCTCACTGCAAAGGAGCTTGCGTATGGCGCTGGCGTGGAGCCCGCGACGGCCAGCGCGCATTTGCGCCGCCTTGAGGCCGATGCGCTGATCACCTCTCTGTCGAGCGGGCGCTACAAGTACTTCGGGCTGCGCTCACCGGCGGTAGCGGAGATGATCGAATCGCTGATGGTGGTTGCGCCGGAAAAACCGGCTGACCCGCGCCGTTCGACTGTGCCCGAGAACCTGCGTGCGGCGCGCCTGTGCTACGACCATCTGGCCGGTCAACTCGGGACGGAGGTGTCAGAGAAGCTGCTATCGCGCGGCTGGCTGACGCAGCTCGATGGCACGCACGGCGCCTATGACGTCACGCCCGAGGGGGAGCATGCGCTGGCCGCAATCGGCGTCGACGTGAATGCGCTGCGCAACGGCCGGCGCCGCTTTGCCTACGGTTGCATGGACTGGAGTGAACGCCGCCCGCATTTGGCCGGCGCGCTCGGGGCGGCCGTGGCGGAGCGTTGCATTGCGCTGGGGTGGCTGACGCGGCAGAAGCATTCACGCGCGCTGGAAATGCCCGAAGCCGGGCAGCGTGAACTGTACGCGTGGCTGCACACAGCCTAGGGGCTCGCCGTCGTTAGCCCGCGCCGCGAACCGTCTTCACGTAGTCGCGTTGGTCGTGCACGTGGCGGTCGTCGCGTTGCGAGCGTTCGGTGAAGGTCTCGTAGGGTTCTTCGAACCAGCAGCGCATGATCTTCGCGTCGTTGTTCAACGCGTGCACGAAGCGCAGGTCAGTGCGCTCCAGCGGACGCAGGGAAAGGTCGCGGCTTTTTCAATCACCATGGTGCTGTCCTTGTTGTGTCGAGGGCGCTCGACATCGCGTCGACGCACTGCGTTGTCAGCAAGGACGTGTCGCGGCAGATGCGTGTTTGCGCAACGGTTGTGAGCGTCGGCGCCGGTCGAGATACAGCCACCATCCCGTTGCTGCAAATACCGGCAGCATCAACGCGCCGATCAACACCAGCACAACGCCGATGGGCCCGAAGTAACGTCCATTGTGGAGCGGCAGCATGCCGGCCAGCAACTGCTGCGCTGGTGATTTGCTGGCGAAGGATTCACTGCGGATGACCGCGCCGGTGGCGCTGTCGAGCGTCAAATGGTTGAACGCGCGATCGTGCGGTGCGTCGAGCGCAAGCCAGTTGATGTCGACCTTGCCGGTGCGGGCATCGTCGATGCGCAGAGTGGCTGTTCCGTAGGTCGATGCGTTGGCCAGGAAAGCGTTCCAGGTGCGCTCCAATGCCGCATCGCCAAGCGGCTGTCGCGCGCCCGCCATGGGTTTTGCCTTGGCGACAACCGGCATGCCAGCCAGGCGCTGCAGGCCATCGCGATACCAGTCGTACGCCCAATACAGCCCGCTGAAAGCGGCCAGCAAGTACAGCGGCAGCACCAGCGTGCCGAGTACGGTATGCACGTCCCACCAACGGATGCGGCTGGCACGGCTCCAGCGGATAACCAGCCAGCTACGCCAGTTCGTCACGCGCCGCGGCCAACGAAGATACAGGCCCGACAACGTCATCACCACCAAGCCGATCGTGCTGGCGCCGACGATCTGCTTGCCGACCTCATCAGCCAGCAATGTGCGGTGTAACAGCTTGACGGTGGCAAAGAAACGTTGCGCGCGCGCTTCGGGCAGCAACGTGCCCGTGGCGGGGTCGATGTAGCGCAGCTCCCCGCGGCTGCTGCCATCGTGCTTGGCGGGCGGCCAGGCATACCAGACGCGCCACGGCTTGGTAGGTTCGGATACGGCGGCGATGAAGGTGACGGGGCGCTCGGGCACGGCAGCGCGTGCTCGCGCTGCGACTTGCGGCAGTGTTGGCGGGGGGCCGGTGCGCGCGGGCAGGTTGAGCACGCCGGGGTTGAGCCACCGCAGCAGCTCGTCCTCGTACGCCATCAGCGCGCCGGTGGCGCCAACGACGGCCAGCACCACGCTGGCTGACAATCCGATCAGCCAATGCAGGCGGAAGAGCACCCGTCGCAGCATCGCAGTGCGGCCTTTACATCTTGTAGCGCACGCCCAGCAGCGCCATGCGCGGGGCACCCGGCATGTTGTAGTTATCGGCGCCGCCGTGGGCCGACACGTAGTACACGCGGTTGAACAGGTTCTGCAGGTTCAGCGTGACATCAACGTGCTTGCTGCGATAACCGGCGCCCAGATCCACAGTCATGTACCCCGGCAGCGTTGTCAGGTTGTACTGCGATGCGTAACGCGCGGCCTCCGCACGCACGCCCCCTGCAACGTAGAAGCCGTTCGGCAGATCGTGCTTGAGCCATACCGAACCGCTATGACGCGGCGTAAGCGACGGCTGATTGCCATTGACGGCCACGCCGCCGCTCCTGTCGTTGGGGTTCTCCAGGCGGCCATTCAGATAGGCGTAGCTCGCCATCAGGGACCACGTCTTCACAATCTCGCCCGTGAATGACAGCTCCAGCCCGCGCGTGCGTTGCGTGCCGATGGGCACCCCCAGCAGCGTGACTGGATCGGCGGCCGTCAGGTTGGTCTGCTTCATGTCGAACAGCGCGGCCGTCACGCTGGCACCGGCCGACAGGTCGTACTTGGCGCCGATCTCGTAGTTGGTGGTTGATTGCGGAGCGAGCGCGCTGCTGTTCGGGAAGAACGTAAAGCTATCCGCCAGGGGCTGGAACGAGCGGCTGTACGACGCATACAGCGAGAGCGGCTCGATCGGGTGGTACACAACCCCCAAGCGCGGGCTGACCGGCTTGTCGGTGCGCGACAGATCCACATTGCGCGGGGTCAGGTCGTCACGGCTCTGCTTGAGGACTTCGTAGCGCAGGCCGGCGAGTACCGTCCATTGCGGCGAAAACTTGATCAAGTCCTGCACGTATGCGGCGTACGTCTCGTTGTGCGAGAGACCGTAGTTGGTCGGTACCGCGTTGTCGGGCACGGTCGGCAGTACTCGCAGCGTCGGGTTGAACAGGTTGTAGGTCGTGCTGCCCGACGCGCCGGCCACGCGGTCGCTCTTGTCCTGATAGCCCAGCTCAATGCCGTACAGCAGCGTGTGCTGGATACCCCAGGTCTCGGCCTTCTGCGTCAGCTCGTTCTGCCACAGCGTGCCGCGGTCGCTGCGGTTGCGCTGGTTGACGGCGAGCGTGACGGTCGGGATCGGGCCATCGGTGACGCGGCTGACGGTCGGGTAGTTGTTGCGGCCAAGCGAGTATTCGTAGTTGCGCACCACGCTGTGGAATGACCATTTGTCATTGATGCGGTGGTCCAGCGTGCCCGTCACGCTCTTGACAGTGGATTCGACATTGCCTGCGCCCGCATCGGCCGAGCCGTAGCGCGTGTCGATCGGAACATTCACGGGGCGGCCGCGGTACGACGGCACGCCTTGGTCGGCAATGCGCTTGTCGTGCAGGTAGTCGAACTGCACCGTCAGCTTGGTGTCGGGCGACAGGTTGAACAGGAACGACGGCGAGATCGCCTGGCGGCGCAGAAAATAGTCGTTGCGGAAGCCGCCCGAGTCTTCCACCGCGCCGGTGATGCGCGCACGGATGGCGTCGTCGTTGATGGAGGTGTTCAGGTCAAACTCGGCGCGCTTCTGGCGCTCGGTGCCGACCACCACGCCCACTTCGGCCAGCGGCGTGGCCAACGGCTTCTTGGTCACGCGGTTGATGATGCCGCCCGACGAGCCGCGCCCATACAGCACCGCCGCGGGGCCCTTCAGCACTTCAATGCGGTCGATATTTGACAGGTCACGGAAGTACAGCGAGTCATCGCGCAAGCCGTCGACGTACTGATCGTTGATCGATGAGAAGCCGCGAATGGTCACCTGATCGCGCTGTGCATCCCCCAGCGATGCCGAGACACCCGGCACATTGCGTAGCGTGTCGTTGATCGACAGCGCGCCCTGGTCCTGGATCACTGCGCGCGGCACAACGTTTACCGACTGCGGAATCTCGCGCAGCGGCACGGGAATCTTGGTGGCCGTGTTCGCGATGGGCGTGTCGTAGCTCGTGCTGCTGCGCGTGCCGTTGACGGTGGCGGTGGGCAGCGTGCCGGCATCCGCTGCCGCAAGCGTGTCGGCGGCAGTGGCCACGTGGGCGAACGGCAGCGTTCCAAGGACGGCCAGAGACAGGCACAAACCCTCTCGTCGAAAATTCGGCGGCATTGCAGTTCCCGTAAAGTGAAGAGTTAAACGCCGGTCCTCGCCCTGAGGCCGGCGCTTTCAAAATGTGAAGTCGCAGATAGTAATGAGAACAATTCCCATTTACAAGTGAGTTAGATTGTATTTTTGACGGCAGGCAACGTTTGCTTGCCTGATGCGTCGCAACTTTTCATGGCGTGCTGCAAGATTTTGGGCACAAGATTGCGCATTGAGCGTCACATTCACCTGCTTTCCGCCATTTTTCACACATGTCGCATTCATCACATCAGACGCCGTTGCGGGCCTCTTTGGTGGGCTACGGCTATGCCGGCAAGCTCTTTCACGCCGCCTTGATCGACGCCACGCCGGGCCTGCATCTGCAGGTCATCGGTTCCAACCGGCCCGACGCTGTGCACGCGGATCGGCCAAACGCCGTGGTTTGCGCGCCGGAAGCGGCGGCAACGCACGCGGATGTCGACCTGGTCGTCATTGCCGCCCCCAATGAGCGCCACGCGCCGTTGGCTGAAGCCGCGCTGCGTGCCGGCAAGCACGTTGTCGTCGATAAGCCGTTCACGGTTACGCTGGCGCAGGCGCGGCATCTGGCGCGGGTGGCGCGTGAGACGGGGCGCATGCTGTCGGTCTTCCAAAACCGCCGCTGGGACAGCGATTTCCTCGCCGTGCAAGCGGCAATTGCCAGCGGCGCCATCGGTGACGCCATGCACGTCGAATCGCATTTCGACCGTTACCGCCCGCAGGTGCGTGCGCGCTGGCGCGAGCAAGCCGGGAAGGGCACGGGCATCTGGTTTGATCTCGGCCCGCATCTGGTGGATCAGACGCTGCAACTGCTCGGGCTGCCCGACGCTGTGAGCGCGTCGTTTGCACGCCAGCGCCCTGGGGCCGAGACGCCCGACTGGGCCCATGTCGTCCTGCACAGCGGTGAGCGCCGCGCCATCCTCCACGCGAGCATGCTGGTGGCGGGCGGTGCGCCGCGCTGGATCGTCCACGGCACGCGCGGCTCATTTATCAAGCGCCGGATGGATCCGCAGGAAGCGCAACTGCTGGCCGGCATAACGCCCGGCGCGCAAGGCTGGGGCGCGGATGACGATGCCGGGTTGCTGATCGACGGTGCAACCTCCGCTGAAACCCTTATTGCGGCGCCCGCAGGCGATCAGCGCGCCTACTACGCCGCCGTGTGCGATGCCATCCTTGGCCAGCGCGCGAACCCCGTTCCACCCGTACAGGCCGTGGCGGTGATGGCCGTGCTCGAAGCCGCCGTGGCCGCTGCCGAAACCGGCACCGCTGTCGTGCCAGACCTGACCGACACTGAACGCGCTGATTGGCTGGCCGTGCGGGAGTGCGCCTCGTGAACGGCGTTGTCATCCTGTTGCTGGTGGCGGGCGGTTTGCTCGCTGTGGTGGCGCTGGTGCAGATGCTGGCCTCGCGGCTGACGTTGCCGGAGTCGACATTGCTGGCGCTGGCGGGCATTGGCATCGGCGGCGCGTATGTGGTCGTGCAAAACAGTGCTCCGGCCTTCGCGACCGCGTTCTTCGCGCCGCTGGTTGACCCAAGTTGGCCGGCGGAGGCGTATCTGTGGCTGTTTCTGCCGCCGCTGCTGTTTCAGGCCGCGCTGTCGGTGGATGTGCGCAGCATGGCGCCAGATGCCGCGCCAATCTTGATGCTGGCCATCGTGGCGGTGGCCGTGGCCACGGGGGTGATCGGCCTTGCTGCGGCCGCCGTCACGCCGTTTGGCGTCGTCACGTGCCTGCTGCTCGGCGCGATGATTGCCACGACCGATCCATCCGCAGTGATTGCGGTGTTTCGTGATGTGGGCGCCCCGGCGCGCCTGATCCGGTTGGTAGAAGGCGAGGCGCTGCTCAACGACGCGGCGGCCATCGCCATCATGGGTGTGCTGCTCGCCATGCTGACGGGGCACGGCGGTGATGCGACGGTCGGCACCGGCCTGCGGGAACTGGCCAATGCGTTCGGCGGCGGCGTGGTGTTCGGGCTGTTAGCCGGGCGCATTGCTGCATTCCTGTTGCCGGCGCTGCGCGGCATTGCCCAGGCGGAAGCCGCTTGGACGCTGGCGTTGCCATATCCGCTGTATCTCGGGGCCGAGAACGTGCTTGGCGTGTCGGGCGTGGTATCGGTGGTGTGCGCGGGTCTGGTCATTGGCGCGCTGGGGCGCACGCGGCTGAGCCCTCGCAACTGGTCACATCTGCAACTGATCTGGGAGCAGATTGCTGCGCTGGCGGGGGCCGTGGTCTTTCTGCTTGCCGCGGTGCGCGTGCCGGAGCTGTTGCACGGCGTGGTGTGGAAAGACGCGCTGTGGCTGGCAGTGATCGTGGTGGCCGCGCTTGCCGCGCGCCTCGCGGTGCTGTTCGGGCTGCTGCCTGCGCTGGCATGGTTCAAGCTCTCCGCGCCGGTCAGCCACGCTTACAAGCTGGCGATCGCATGGGGTGGCCTGCGGGGCGCCGTCACGCTGGTGCTGGCGCTGGGGGTGGCCGAAAACCAGGCCGTGCACGAGGTTGACCGCCATTTTGTCACCATTCTCGCCACCGGCTTTGTGCTGGTGAGCGTGCTCTTCAATGGCGCGACGCTGCGTTGGGTGATGCGCCAGCTCGGGCTCGATCAGTTGTCGCCGCAAGAGCAGGCTCTGCAAGGGCAGGCGCTGAACATGTCGACTGAGGAAGTGGAATCGACCATGCGCCGCATCGGCGGGCAGTTCCACTTCACCTCGGGTGCGACGGATCAGGCAGCGCAGGTGTATCGGCGCGAGGTGGCCGCCGGTGCCGTCGGGCTGAACCTTGAAGAAGCGCTGTCCGAACGCGAACGCCTGACCATCGGCCTGGTTGCGCTTGCCACCCGCGAGCGCGAGCTGATTCCTGAGTATGGCAATGGCCTGGTTTCCATCCGCAACCTTGACGCGATGATGCGCAACACCGCTGACATGATCGATGCGGCGCGCACGGAGGGGCGCCTGGGCTACAAGCGCGCATCGCGGCGCATCCTGGCCAAGCATGTGGGTTATCGGGTCGCGGTCCGGCTGCACTATGTGGCGCATATCAGCCGGCCATTGGCCAACGCGCTGGCCGACCGCTTTGAACTGCTGATCTGCCGCCAGACGGTGCTGGAGCGCTTGCGCGCGTACAACCGCGCATCGCTGCAGCCGGTGCTGGGTGAGCGTATGGCGGACGTGCTCGACGGCGTGCTCATCGCCCGGATCGAGGCCGCCGAAGAAGGTCTGGCCGAGCTGCGTGAAAAATTTGGTGATTACAGCGCGGCGCTGGAGCGGCGCCTGCTGGTGCTGTTTGCGCTCTACATTGGCCAGAACAAGATAGACACGATGCTGGCCGAAACGGTGATCTCGAAAGAGGTCTACAAGCAAATCAGCGTGGTAATCCGTCGTGCCTGGACGGCTGCGCTGCCGCGGCCGCCGCTGTCGACTGCACCGCGCGCGCCGGCCGCACCGCAATAGTGAGACTCAGAGCCGCTTGTCTTCCCGCTCCGCGTTTGGATTGCGGTGAATGTCGTGCGTGACGAAGCCTGTGTCGTTGTCCGGCATCTCCAGCCACTCGGGGTGCGAGAGCGATTCGCGAATGTCCGCCAGACCCGAAGCCCAATGGTCGCGCATGGTGGACGGCCCGAACTGGATGTCTTTGCCTGGGCCTTCGTGCTCCTTGGCCGCGTAGATGAGGTGGAAGACGTTGTAGCGCTTGGTGCAGGACAGCTCTTGCGCGTGCTTGTACCACTGCGTGCGCGCAAACTCCTTTTCCGGCAGATGCTCGAGCATCTTGCGAACCAGGCGTCGCGTCGATTGGGAGCGTTCCATCCAGTCCGTCACAAGCCGCGTTCTGCTGGAATACTGCAGATCCTTCTGCCGGCTTGCCACGCCAATCATGGTGTCGGGCACGGGGCCCAGCGCACTCCACAAGTCCACCTGAAACACCAGCGTGTCGCGGCGCGGCTTGGCGCCCAGCACGTACGACAGCGGCGTGTTGGAGACGACACCGCCATCCCAGTAATACTCGCCGTCGATCAGCACGGGCGGAAAGCCCGGCGGCAGCGCGCCCGATGCCATGAAGTGCTCGGCGCGCAGGCGGCGCTCGGTGTTGTCGAACGCCTCCAGGTTGCCGGTGCGCACGTTCACGGCCCCCACTGACACGCGGATACCGCCATCGTTGATGCGATCGAAATCGCACAGGCGTTCCAGTGTGGCTTTGAGCGGCGTGGTGTCGTAGTAGCTGGCATCGAGCGGATCGACCTCGTTGGCAGGCAGCGGCGGCGGAATGCGCGGCGTGAAAAAGCCACGCTGGCCTTCGAGCAACGTGTCGGCGGCCTGCATGGCGGTCAGCCATTTGCGCAGGTGCATGTGGCCGTCAAACCAGGCGTTTTCCAGGATGTCGGGCAGCGGCGGCGAGAAACTCGGCTGCGTAATCGTCTGCCAGAACTCGCGCAGCTTTGCTTGTCGATGCTCGGGCGCATTGCCCGCGATGATGGCCGTGTTGAGCGCCCCGATGGAGATGCCCGCAATCCAGTTCGGCACGATGCCGGCCTCGTCCAGCCCCTCGAACACGCCGGCCTGGTACGAGCCAAGCGCGCCGCCGCCTTGCAGCACCAGTGCGATGTTCTCGTACGCCGGCAGCACGATGCGCTGTGCCGTGGTGAGCGGTGCATCTGCCGGGCGCGACGATTCTGCCGGGGTGGGCCGCTTGCTTGCGGCCACGCGTAGTTTGGGTGCGGGCATATCTCCTCTAACCTCCTTGCGTGTGCAGATAGTTACTGCATGAACCAGCCGTGGCTGACCACGAACGATTGGCCCGTCAGTGCCGCGCTTGGGAACGCGGCCAGGAAGCGCACCGTCTCGGCCACGTCTTCCACCGTGGTGAATACGCCGTCCACGGTATCACCGAGCATGACCTTTTTCACGACCTCTTCTTCGCTGATGCCGAGCGCCTTCGCTTGCTCGGGAATCTGCTTTTCGACCAGCGGCGTGCGCACAAAGCCCGGGCACACCACGTGCGAGCGCACGTTATGCGCCGCGCCTTCCTTGGCCAGCACCTTGTTCAGGCCCAGCAGCGCGTGCTTGGCCGCCACATAGGCCGACTTGAGCGGCGAGCCCTCGTGCGAGTGCACCGAGCCCATGTAGATGACCACACCGCCGCGGTCATCCTTGTACATGTGGCGCAGCGCTGCACGTGTGGTCAGAAACGCGCCGTCGACATGGATGGCCTGCATCTTCTTCCAGTCGGCAAACGAATAGTTCACGAACGGGTTGACGATCTGGATGCCTGCGTTCGATACCAGGATGTCGATCGAGCCGAGTTCTTCGGCCACGCGGTCGATGCCGCTGTCGACGGCTTGCTCGTCGGTCACATCCATGCGCAAGCCGATGGCGCGTCCGCCGGCATCGGTGATCTCTTGGGCGACAGCCTTGGCGCCGTCTTCGTTCAAGTCAACGATGGCGATGGCTGCGCCCGAATTGGCGAGCGTGAGGGCGATCTGCTTGCCGATGCCGCTGGCGGCACCGGTGACGACGGCGACTTTGCCTTTCAAATCAGACATGTGTGTACTCCGAGGGTGGACGGAAAAAGCGTGGCGTTGGGCGGGCATTACTGCGCGAGGTAATCGAACACGACCTCGCCCATGCCAAGGGTCAGGTCTGCAATGATGTGCCGGGCTTCGACAATTTCCAGCACCGGCAGTTCGGCCACCGGCGCCAGCGCGTGGTGTGCCAGCTCCAGCGAGGCCGGGCCCGTCCAGGCGCCTTTTATGTCGATATCGACCATGTAGTTGCGCGACAGCTCGCAGATACGGGCGGTTTTGCCGTCTACATGCGGGATGATCTTGAGCAGGAAATTGGGGCGCTCCAGACGACGCTTCTGTTCGGCCAAGTCCAGCTCGCGGTGCTTGTAGCCCATGGTGCCCGTGGCCACACGCACGGGGCCGTAGTCGAGCGTGCCGATCAACGTGTCCTTGTCGGTCTCCAGCCTGGGCGAGGCGAGCTTCTTGGGAAAACCCCACATCTCGCGGCCACCGGCCAGGGGCGGGTGGTCGTCCAGGTACATCGCCAGCGTGTAGGTGCCGGGCTTGCCTTCGTAGGTGACCGGGATCACCTGCCCGCTCTCGGTGTAGTCGCCAAAGCCGGTGGAGTCGGCCATGCGGATGAACTCATAGGCGACCAGCGGTTCGGGCACTTCCAGCGGCTCGGGCACCATGGCGCGCAGCTTGGCCGGGTCAGTGCGGTACGTGATGATGAAGAACTCGCGGTGGATAAAGCGGTACGGGCCGGGCGGGTAGGCAGGGCTCGTGAGCGGCATCGCGAAGGCGGTTTCGCGGACGGTCTTGATGTCCATGGCACTCCTTGTGCAGAGGATAGGCTGCAGGTGGCGTTGAGGATGGGGGCGCGGCGCAAGAGAACGGTAGGCGACAGCGCATCGTGTCGCGCGTTTGTGACGCTGCAACCTTCCGTTCATGCAAATTTCACGTTTGCGTGCCGGTCACGTGACTGATTGCATGCAAATACGTCATTGCGGCGTATGCGCAGCAACCCCGATCAGGCTTGCGAGAGGAACTCCCACAGCGCCGGTTCAGCCGAGTAAGCCACGTTAAAGCGCAGCCACGGACTGGCCTCGTCCTGCGGCCGGAAATACTGCCCCGGCGCGAGCCAGATGTTGTGCGCAATGGCCTTGTCGGCCAGAGCGGCGGCATCCGCATGGCCCGGCAGCCGCGCCCAGAGAAAGAGTCCGCGCCCCGGCGTGTCGAATGGCTCGGCACCGTGTTGGCGCATGAGGGCTTCGGCGTGTGTGTGGGCCTCGGCCAGCCGCGCAATCAGCCGCGCCACGTGTTCTGCATAGATGGGGCGCGTGACGAACGCGTGCACGATACGCTCGGTGATCTCTGATGAGGTGAGCGCCACGGCCATCTTGGTGCGCGCCAGCTCGCGCGTGATGGCGGCATCGGCCACCACGTAGCCCGCACGCAATGATGGCGAGATCGTCTTCGAGAAACCGCTCACGTACAGCGTGCGGCGCAAGCCGTCGAGCGCAGCCAGCATGGGTGCGGCGGGGTCGGCGAGTTCGCGGTGCAGATCGTCTTCAACGATCCACAGGCCGTGCTGTTCGGCCAGTTGCAGCACGCGGTAGGCGTTCTGCGCGGTCATCGAAGAGCCGGTGGGGTTCTGCAGCACCGAGCTCGTGAAAAGGGCGCGCGGCCGATCGGCATCATCGGCGCGCAGGATGGCTTCCAGTGCCACAGTGTCGAGTCCGTCCGGCGTGCGCGGCACCCCGACCACGCGCAGACCGGCCAGCTTGAGCACCTGGAGCACGTTGCAATAGCCCGGATCATCCACTGCTACGACGTCACCGGCCTTGAATAAGGTGCGCACGATCAGATCCAGTGCCTGCGTGGCCCCGCTGGTCAACAACACTTGCGAGCGCTCCACCGGCAGCCCCCGCAGTGCAAGCGACTGCGCCACGTATTCACCCAGCGGCGCGTACCCCCACGGATGTCCGTAGCCCGCCACGCGAAGCGCGGAAACGCGGCTCACCGCACGCATCGCCTCCTGCACACCGCGCTCGTCCAGCCAGTCGTTCGGCAGCCAGCCGCAGCCCGGCTTGATGGCGATGGAGCGATCGGCAAACACATCCGACAGCAGCCACGCGGCGTTGAGCGTGGGCGGCTCCCAGCGCGGGGCCACCGGCGCGGGCTGGGTGGATGCGCGCGCCGACACCAGATAGCCCGAGCGCGGCCGCGCCACGATGGCGCCCAGTGCCGCCAGCCGTGTATAGGCCTCTGCCACCGTGAAGGTGCTTACGTCGTGCGCCTGGGCCAGCTTGCGCACGGACGGCAGCCGCATGCCTGGCAACAGGGTGTGGTTGTCGACCGCCGCACGAATGCCTTGGATGATCTGGTCGACCAACGTACGCTGGGGATGAGAAGGATCGAGTTCGAGTTGCATGTTGCGATGCGGCAAGAAAGCGCGCGAAAGGTGCGCGCCTATACAGTTTCTTATAGAACCGTCATCTGTGCATGTCCGTGTGACATTCGACTCTGTACAGTTTGCCTCAACCGCTGGCTTGCCAGTTCGTTCCATTTCCGCTGTTTTTTCGGAGCTGCCGATGAAACCCGCACCGCACCCGCTGGAAACCACTGATCTGTCCCATTTCTGGATGCCGTTCACAGCCAACCGCCAGTACAAGGCCGCGCCGCGCCTGCTGACGTCGGCCCAGGGCATGTACTACCGCGACGGCGACGGTCGCGAAGTGCTGGATGGCACCGCGGGCCTCTGGTGCGTCAACGCCGGCCACTGCCGCAAGGAAATCGTCGACGCCATCGCCACCCAGGCTGCCACGCTGGATTTCGCACCCACTTTTCAGATGGGCCACCCCTTGGCTTTCCGGGCGGCTGAGAAAGTGGCCGAGATCATGCCGGAAGGGCTGAATCGCATTTTCTTTGTCAACTCGGGTTCGGAAGCGGTGGATACGGCGCTCAAGATTGCGCTGGCGTATCACCGTGCGCGCGGCGAAGGGCAGCGCACGCGGCTGATTGGCCGTGAGCGTGGCTACCATGGCGTGGGTTTCGGCGGCATTTCAGTGGGCGGTATCTCGCCGAACCGGAAGGCGTTTTCTGCCAACCTCGTCCCCGGTGTGGACCACCTGCCGCACACGCATGCGCCTGAGCACAACGCGTTCTCCAGAGGGCAGCCGGCTTGGGGCGAGCACTTGGCCGACGAGCTGGAGCGCCTCGTTACGCTGCACGATGCATCGACGATCGCTGCTGTCATTGTCGAGCCGCTGGCCGGCTCCACGGGCGTGCTGGTGCCGCCCAAAGGTTACCTGCAGCGTCTGCGCGCGCTGTGCGATAAGCACGGCATCCTGCTGATCTTCGATGAGGTCATCACCGGTTTTGGCCGCCTGGGCGCGGCAACTGCGGCGGAGTTCTTTGGCGTAACACCGGATCTGCTGACGATGGCCAAGGGCATCAACAACGCTGCCGTGCCGATGGGTGCCGTGGCGGTGCGTCAGTCGCTGCACGACACGGTTATCGATGCGGGGGCGCCTGGTGCGATCGAGCTGTTCCACGGCTATACGTATTCTGCGCATCCGCTGGCTGCCGCTGCCGCTGTTGCCGCCATCGACCTGTATCGCAGCGAAGGTCTGTTCGAGCGTGCCCGCGCGCTGTCGCCGGCATTCGAAGCGGCCGCGCATTCAGTCAAGGGTGCGCCGCATGTGAAGGACATCCGCAACCTGGGGCTGGTTGCCGGCATCGAGCTGGAATCGCGCCCCGGCGCCGTGGGCGCACGCGCTTACGAAGTCTTCCTGAAATGCCTGGAGCGTGGCGTGCTGGTGCGCTACACCGGCGACATCCTGGCGTTTTCGCCGCCACTCATCATCGAAGAGGCGCAGATCGCGCGCATTTTCGAAACCGTCCGTGCCGTTCTGCAAGAGGTAGCTTGAAATGAATCGACCGATTGATCCCGCAGTGACTGAATCTGTGGTCAGCCACTACATCGGCGGCCAGCGCCAGGGCAGCGCAAGCGCGCGCAGCGCCGATGTGTTCAACCCCGCCACCGGCGCCGTGAGCGCCCAGGTGCTGCTGGGCGGCAAGAACGAAGTGGCTGCCGCCGTGGCCGCCGCGCACGCTGCCGCACCGGCCTGGGCCGAGACCTCGCCGCTCAAGCGCTCGCGCGTTCTGTTCAAGTTCAAGGAGCTGCTCGACCAGAACCAGGACGCCCTGGCCGCCGCCATCACGCGCGAGCACGGCAAGGTGTTCTCCGATGCCAAGGGCGAAGTCACGCGCGGCATCGAGGTGGTGGAATTCGCGTGCGGCATCCCGAACCTGCTCAAGACCGAGTTCACCGATAACATCGGCGGCGGCATCGACAACTGGAACCTGCGCCAGCCGCTGGGCGTGGTGGCTGGCATCACGCCGTTCAATTTCCCGTTCATGGTGCCGATGTGGATGGCGCCCGTGGCACTCGCCTGCGGCAACACGTTCATCCTCAAGCCGAGCGAGCGTGACCCGAGCCCCAGCCTGATGATCGCCGACCTGCTCAAGCAGGCTGGCCTGCCCGACGGCGTGTTCAACGTTGTACAAGGCGGTAAGGATGCCGTCGATGCTCTGCTCGAGCATCCGGACGTCCAGGCTGTCTCGTTCGTCGGCAGCACGCCCATCGCCGAATACATTTACGCCGAGGGCACCAAACGCGGCAAACGCGTGCAGGCCCTGGGCGGCGCGAAGAACCACCTCGTGGTCATGCCGGATGCGGATCTCGACCAGGCTGTTGACGCCCTGATCGGTGCCGGCTACGGTTCGGCCGGCGAACGCTGCATGGCGATTTCCGTGGCCGTGGCTGTGGGCGACGTGGCTGACAAGCTCGTCCCGCGCCTTGCCGAGCGCGCCCGCGCGCTCAAGATCGGCAACGGCATGGAATCTGACAGCGAAATGGGCCCGCTCGTTACGGCCGCGCACAAGGCCAAGGTGGAAGGCTACATCGCCAAGGGGGTGGAAGAGGGCGCCAAGCTGGTAGTGGATGGCCGCGGCCACACGGTCGATGGCCATGCTGAGGGCTTCTTCACCGGCGGCACGTTGTTCGACCACGTCAAGCCTGGGATGACGATCTACAAGGAAGAGATCTTCGGCCCGGTGCTCTCCGTGGTGCGCGTGCATGACCTTGCCGAGGCGGTGAACCTGATCAACGCACACGAGTTCGGCAACGGCGTGTCGTGCTACACCAGCGATGGCGGTGTGGCCCGTGCGTTTGCGCGGCAAATCCAGGTCGGCATGGTCGGCATCAACGTGCCGATTCCAGTACCGATGGCCTGGCACAGCTTTGGCGGCTGGAAGCGCTCGCTGTTCGGTGACCACCATGCCTATGGCGAGGAGGGCGTGCGTTTCTACACGCGGTACAAGAGCGTGATGCAACGCTGGCCGGATTCGATCGCCAAGGGTGCCGAGTTCGTCATGCCGACGGCCAAATAAGCCGGCACGTCACCAATGAGAAAGGGAGGCATTGCCTCCCTTTTTCTGTTGAGCATGCCGAGTTGAAACCGGCACGTCATATTGGTTTGATGTTGACGGCGATGAGATCGCCATCGGGCCCAATCTCTACATCAAAGCTGACGCGCTGGCCTTCATGGAATGTCTGCGAGCGCGAAAACTGGATCTCCGAGTCCCGAATAAAACTCGGGGCAGCATGCATTTCTGCAGCTGCCCCGGCGGGCGGATCATATTGAACGGCGTTCTCTTCAATTCGGCTGGCCATTGCATGCTCCCAATAGGGGTTCGTCAAACCAGGCCACCGTTTCCGGCGGCCATCCGACTGCTTGATGGCAAACACGTACTGAACAACCTGCCTGGCGGAATATCCCGGCCAATACACGCGCGAGGAAAACCTCGCGCGGCAAGCCAAAACCGGGCTACCGCGCCCGCGTGCTCCTTGTTACTGAGACTGAGGCACGATGTTCGAAGCTTGCTTGCCCTTCGGGCCTTGCGTCACGTCGAACGTCACCTTCTGACCTTCCTTCAGGCTTTTGAAGCCTGCGGAGTTGATAGCGGAGAAATGTGCGAAAAGATCTTCGCCGCCATCATCCGGGGTAATGAAGCCGAAACCCTTTGCGTCGTTGAACCACTTGACGGTACCAGTAGCCATGATTTTGAGTCGTGAAGTTGAGAAATCGATCGGCCGCCGGCCAAAACAAACGCAGCAGGCAGACCCGGCCAAACCGGCCAAACGATCGTTTGGTGAATATATGCTTGGCGCGTCGCCCCGTCAAAGTCTGTTTTTTAATCCTTTCGGTTTGGAATGGGCCGGGCCGTTGTTTTTGGGAGCGCAGCAGGGTTGGCGTGCGGTTGCCATCCGTGCAAACACCCGCGCAAAGCCGAGCGTTTTCACCTAAGCTTTAGTGGCTTTTGCCGCACTCGGTTCGGTCTACCAAGCCGGTGCCGCAGGCGGTGCACGAAAATTGCGTGTGCCCCCGTCGTTCCAGTCGCAGCCTACCCATGACGACAGCCGCAGCCAGTAAAACCAAGAAAAATCCCGCGTTGATGGCCACCATGGTGGGCGCAATCGGCGTGGTCTTCGGGGACATCGGCACCAGTCCCCTGTATGCGTTAAAAGAGTGCTTCAACCCCGAGCACGGGGTTCCGTTTTCCGACCAGACCGTCTTCGGCATCCTGTCGATGCTCTTCTGGGCGATGACGCTGGTGGTGTCCATCAAGTATGTGGTGTTCGTCATGCGCGCGGATAACAACGGCGAAGGCGGCATCCTCGCGCTCACGGCATTGGCCATGCGCGCCAGCAGCGGCAGCGCCCGGTTCACGCGCACACTGATGCTGCTTGGCCTGCTGGGCGCCGCCATGTTCTACGGCGATGCCGTCATCACACCGGCCATTTCAGTGCTCTCCGCCATCGAAGGCATGGAGATCATGGCCCCCGCGCTGCAGACGTGGGTGTTGCCGCTGGCGCTGATCGTGCTGATCGGCCTGTTCCTGATTCAAAGACAGGGCACGCATGTGGTTGGGCGCCTGTTCGGGCCGATTATGGTGATCTGGTTCGTGCTGTTGGGATTGATCGGGCTGGCTTCGGTGGTGAAGTCGCCGGAGATATTGGTGGCGCTGAGCCCCGTGTATGCCATCGAGTTCGGGTTCCGGCACACCGTACTGGCGTTTGTGGTGTTCGGCTCGGTGTTTCTGGCGTTGACTGGCGCAGAGGCGCTGTATGCCGATATGGGCCACTTTGGCGCGCGCCCCATCCGCTATGCGTGGTTCTACATTGCCATGCCGTGCCTGCTGCTGAACTACTTTGGCCAGGGCGCCTTGCTGCTGCGCGAGCCGAGCGCCGTGCAGAACCCGTTCTTTCTGTTGATGCCGAACTGGGCCGTGGGCCCGATGGTGGTGCTGGCCACGGCCGCCACGGTCATTGCGTCGCAGGCCGTTATCTCTGGTGCATTCTCGATGACGGCGCAGGCGGTGCATCTGGGCTATGCCCCGCGCATGAAGATTCTCTATACGTCGGATGTCGAGATCGGCCAAATTTACGTGCCGGTGGTCAACTACATACTTTTGGTGCTGGTGGTGGCGGTGGTGCTGGCCTTTGGCAAGTCCGACAACCTGGCTGCGGCCTATGGCATTGCGGTGACGACAACCATGGTGCTGACGACAGGCCTGGTCACGGTGGTCATGCACAACGCCTGGAAATGGCGCCTGTCGCTGGTGGTCTGCATCGGCGCGGTGTTCCTGGCAGTGGATCTGTCGTTCTTCGCCGCCAACCTGCTCAAGATTGCGGCGGGCGGTTGGTTCCCGCTGCTGCTGGGCGGCCTGATCTTCTTCCTGATGGTGACGTGGCATACCGGCACGCAACTGTTGAAGGCGCGCAACGTGGAGGGCGGCATTCCGCTCGAGCCGTTCATGGAAGGTCTGCTGCGTCATCCGCCATATCGTGTGGACGGCACGGCCGTGTATCTCACGCCCAGCATCGATTTCGTGCCGCTGGCGCTGCTGCACAACCTCAAGCACAACCACGTGCTGCACAAGCGCGTGCTGTTCATCCACTTCCGCACGCTGGCTGTGCCATATGTGGAGCCTGCCAAGCGCCTGGTCATCAAGACCATTGGCGACGACATCCACGCGGCCGTGGTGGATTTTGGCTTTAAGGAAACACCAGCCGTGGACGAGATCGTCCGCAGCGTAGGTGAGCGGCTCGGGACCATTTTTGAAGATATGGAAACCTCGTTCTTCATTACGCGGGCCACGGTGGTGCCATCGCCGTTGCCGGGTATGGCGATGTGGCGCGAGTCGCTGTTCGCCTGGATGCAGCACAACAGCGCCAAGCCGTCGGACTTCTTCCGGATTCCCGCCAACCGCCTGGTTGAGCTGGGTAGCAAGGTGGAGATTTAAGCAGGGCAGCACGCATTGCCAAAAAAACAGCCCTCACTGTGGAGGGCTCAACAGTGCTCTGCCAGGAGGGGCAGCACTGCAATACACGGTAATGCATGCCGGGCCGCGCTCAGAACAGGTGATGAATTCCGGTCAGCACCACGGTCTGCCGGTCGTGTGTCTGGGCCGCCAGCCGGGCAATGACGACGGTATCCGGGCAAGAAGCTGTCAGCCGCCGTTGACGGCCGTGGATCTTCACCTGGATGACATGGCTTCGCAGGCGGTCGCCTTGTTGTTTGATCACTTGGGCGGAGGCACAGATGCCCGCCGCTGCGTTGTTCCGGCCCTACCGAAGCTGGTGATTCGCGAGTCTTCAGGCTGATGCGCGGCGATGGCGTGATACGCGGGCCACTCAGGCAAACCGCGTCACGCTATCGCCCCGGCAGAATGCCAGCAGCGTGAGGTTGCCTGCCTTGGCATGCTGGATCGCCAGCGAAGAGGGCGCGGAGATCGTCGCCAACAGCGGTACCTGCATATGCACGCACTTGCGCGCCAACTCGAAGCTCGCACGGCTGGTCATGACGATGAAGCCGTCTGCCGGGCGAATGCCGAGCCGGGCCAACCGGCCGATCAGCTTGTCCAGCGCGTTGTGGCGTCCCACGTCTTCCAGCACATGCAGCGGCGCGTTGCCGTCTGCGGGCGCCCAGCCCGCGGCATGCACACCGCCCGTCAGCGCGTTCGCTGGCTGATGCGAGGCCATTGCCTGCATTGCGTCCAGCACTTGTGCGTCGGCAAGTGATGCCCTCCACGCAGGCGGCACAAGCGGCGTCGGCGCGTCTTCAAAAGTTTGCAGGCTCTCAATGCCGCACAGGCCGCAGCCGGTCGGGCCAGCCAATGCGCGGCGGTGTTCCTTCAGCCGCACGAAGCAATGCGAAGCGATTTCCGCATGCACTTCGAGCCCATGCGGATGCGCTTGCACATCTGCGCCGCGCCAATCGGCACGGCTGTCGATGATGCCTTCGGACAGTGCGAAGCCCAGCGCAAAGTCCTCCAGATCGGCAGGCGAAGCCATCATTACCGCATGCGTGATGCCGTTGAAGACGAGCGCGACCGGGGCTTCGTCGGCGACAGCAGTGGTGGTGTCTTCTTGCGTGCCGGCGCGTGTGCGTCGCGCTGCGGTGGTGGAGGCGACGGGTAATCCGGCGGGGTGACGGGTGAGGAATGTCATGCAGTGAAATCAGGCAAAACGCGGCCGGCGTCGAGCAATACGACAAGCCAGCGCGCATCATCCATGGTGATGCGCAGCAGGCCGGCATCCGCCAGCGGATGCAATGCGCGCAGCACGGTGCTGGCGCGCTCGCCCACACGCTTGGTCAACCAGGGTAGTGAGACCGGCTTGCCGGCCTCGGTTTCGCGCAATGCTGCCAGCAGCGCCAGTTGCAGCGCAGACCATGCCGGCTCTGTTGGCATCAGGCTTGGGCCGCGGTGGCCGTCTGGGTCTGGGTCGGGGTCGGGGTCTGGGCCGGCCGTTCAACCTGGCTGGGTACCAGCATCACCGGAATCGACTTGGATGTCGGCGTGCGCGCCTGATCGGCGAACGATGTCAACGGCACCAGCGGATTGGTCTCGGGGTAATACGCCGCGAGGCAGCCGCGCGGAATGTCATACGCCACCAGGCGGAAGCCATCGGCGCGGCGTGTGGTGCCGTCTTCGGACAGCGTGATCATGTCGATCCACTCACCGTCTTTCATGCGGATCGTGTGCAAGTCTTCCTTGTTGATGAAGACCACGCGGCGCTGGCCGAACACACCGCGGTAGCGGTCATCCATGCCATAGATGGTGGTGTTGTACTGGTCGTGCGAGCGCACCGTGGCGAGCGTGAAGACCGTGGCGTCGGCGTGGCGCTCGCGAGCACGGTGAACCGGTGTATCGGTCGGCACGGCGTGTGTATGGAATTCCGCCTTGCCCGACGGCGTGCTCCAGACGCGTTCCGATGCAGTGTTGCGCAGGCGGAAGCCGCCCGGCACGCGAATCTTCTCGTTGAAGCCGGCAAAGTCGTCAAACACGGCTTCGATGCGTTCGCGGATGCGGTCGTAGTCTTCAACCAGCCAGCCCCAGGGGATGTTGCTCTCGGGCAGCGTGGCTTCAGCCAGCCGAGCCACGATGGCGGGCTCGGACAGCAAGTGCGGCGACGCCGGCGGATTGATCCCCGCCGACATGTGCACCATGCTCATCGAATCTTCTACGGTCACGCCTTGCGTGCCGCCGGCTTGTTGGTCAACTTCGGTGCGGCCCAGGCAAGGCAGGATCAGCGCGGCCTTGCCGTGCACGATGTGGCTGCGGTTGAGCTTGGTGGTCACGTGCACGGTCAGGTCGCACTGGCGCAGGCCTGCCCACGTGGCGGCGGTATCCGGCGTGGCCGCGGCAAAGTTGCCGCCCATCGCAAAGAACACGCGTGCGGCACCGTGTTGCATGGCTTCGATTGCGCCGACGGTGTCGTAACCGTGCTCGCGCGGCACCTGAATGCCGAACACGTTCTCCAATCGATCAAGAAACGCGGGTGCGGGCTTTTCGTAGATGCCCATCGTCCGGTCGCCCTGCACATTGCTATGGCCGCGCACCGGGCACGCACCGGCGCCCGGGCGGCCGATGTTGCCGCGCAGGAGCAGCAGGTTGACGATCATCTGGATGGTCGCCACGGAATGCTTGTGTTGGGTGATGCCCATGCCCCAGCACGCGATCACGCTGCCGGCCTTGATGTAGGTATCGCCGGCTTGGCGGATTTCGTTTTCGGGCAGGCCCGATTCGGCCTCGATGGTGGCCCACGATTCGGCGCGCACGTCAGCGGCAAAGGCGTCGAAGCCACCGGTGTGCTGCGCGATGAACGCGTGGTCAACGATGGCGGGTTCGCCGCGGCTGCGTGCCACATCATCGCGCTCGATCACGTGTTTGATGATGCCCTTGACGGTTGCAAGGTCACCGCCAATACGCACCTGGTGGTACTCGGTGCTGATGCGCGTGGAGCCGAGCGTGAGCATCTCGATCTTGCTTTGCGGATCGGCAAAGCGCTCAAGCCCGCGCTCGCGCAGCGGGTTGAACGAGACGATGTTCGCGCCGCGCTTGGACGCCTCGCGCAGCTCGCCGAGCATGCGCGGGTGGTTCGTGCCCGGGTTCTGGCCGAAGATGAAGATGGCATCGGCGCGGGTGAAATCGTCGAGAGTGACGGTGCCCTTGCCAACGCCGATGCTGCCCCGCATGCCCGTGCCGGAGGGCTCGTGGCACATGTTGGAACAGTCGGGGAAATTGTTCGTGCCATACGCGCGCACGAACAACTGGTAGAGGAAGGCCGCTTCATTGCTGGTGCGGCCGGAGGTGTAGAAGATCGCCTGATTCGGATCGGGCAGCGCACGCAGGTGCTGCGCGATCAGCGCGAAGGCGGCGTCCCATTCGATCGGGACGTATTTGTCGCTGGCCGTGTCGTACACCATCGGGTGCGTCAGGCGCCCCTGGTCTTCGAGTGCGTAGTCGGACCAGTCCGCCAGTTCGCGCACAGTGTGCTGCGCGAAGAACGCCGGCGTGGTGCGGCGGGATGTGGCCTCGGCGGCCACGGCCTTCACGCCGTTTTCGCAAAACTCGAAGGTGGAGGCGTGATCCCGATCGGGCCACGCGCAGCCGGGGCAGTCGAAGCCGTCGGGCTGGTTGGCCGACAGCATCGTCTTGGCGCCCTTGGCCGCGATGCCTTGCGACAGCAGTTGATGTGCAACGCTCTTGAGTGCGCCCCAGCCGCCGGCCGGATGACGGTAAAACTCGATCTTCTGGTGCTTCATGGCTGGGGGGCGGCTTTAAATCACGTGTTAGGAGAACAGAACTGCGGCTTTTTGGAGTGTAATCCAAACCCCCCAGCCCAACGGCAGGCCCACGGCCGCCCAGGCCAGCACCACAGCCACGGCGGAACCCGGGTGTGCCTTCCATTCCAGCGACGTTTCCGGCGAAGCGGCCGCCGGCGTCGGGCTTTTGGTTGCCGCAGCGTGACGTTGCTCGTCGAGTTGCTCTTCGGTCATGAAATGCTTTGCGTTGACCGGGCGCACCAACAGGTTGCAGATGAAGCCCAGGATCAGCAGGCCAGCCAGAATCATCATCGTGATGTCGTACACGGCTGCGCGTTCCACACCGTGAGCGATCTGGTATTCGCGCAGGTAGTTCACCAGCACCGGGCCCAAAATGCCGGCCGTCGACCACGCGGTCAGCAGGCGGCCGTGGATGGCGCCCACCATTTGCGTGCCGAACATGTCAGCCAGATACGCTGGCACGGTCGAGAAGCCGCCGCCGTACATCGACAGAATCACGCAGAAGGCCAGCGCGAACAGCGCGATATTGCCGGTGTGCGACGTCCACGGAATCGATGCATACAGCACGAAACCGAGCACGAAGAAGACGGCGTACGTCATCTTGCGGCCCAAGCGGTCCGACAGCGATGCCCAGAAGAAGCGCCCGCCGATATTGAACAGGCTCAGCAGACCCGTGAAGCCCGCAGCAATGGCCGCGATCTGGCCCTTTTGCGCCGCAGTCAGATCCATGAACGATGTCGTCACGCCCAGCAGCTTGCCGCCAAATACTTCCTGCAGCAGCGGCGAAGCCATGCCGAGCACGCCAATGCCGGCCGACACGTTCAGGCACAGCACGGCCCAGATCAGCCAGAACTGCGGCGTCTTCAGGGCTTCGTTGGCGTGGACATGACGTTGCGTGACCATCGTGTCTTTTGCCTTGGCGAGCGAGGGCATCCAGCCGGCAGGTTTCCAGCCCACGGGCGGTACGCGGTAGCCCAGCGCGCCGGCCATCATGAACACGAAGTAAATGCCAGCCAGCACGATAAAGGTTTGCGATACGCCCACCGATTCCGGCGTGGCAAACAGCTTCATCAGGCGGTCAGCCAGCGGAGCACCGATCATTGCGCCGCCGCCAAAGCCCATGATGGCCATGCCGGTGGCCATGCCGCGCTTGTCCGGAAACCACTTGATGAGCGTCGACACTGGCGAGATGTAGCCAAGCCCCAAGCCGACACCGCCGATCACGCCCGAGCCGATCCACAGCAGCCACAACTGGTGCACCTGGATCCCGAGCGCCGAGATCAACAACCCGCCGCACCAGCACACCGCCGACACCACGCCGGCCTTGCGCGGGCCGACCCGTTCCAGCCAGCCGCCCCACAACGCAGCCGAGGCGCCAAGGAACACGAAGAACAGCGTGAACATCCAGCCCAGACTGGAGACACGCCAGTCGCAGGCGGTGGTGAAGAGTTCGGCAAGCAGCGAGACATCAGCGCCGCAGACAAGCGGCTTGGTAATGCCCAGCGCGCGGCCAAGCGGCAACCAGAACACGGAGAAACCATAAGCCATGCCGATGCACAGATGGATGGCCAGTGCGGCAGGCGGAACCAGCCAGCGGTTGAAACCAACCGCAGCGACGGTGCGCTCCCGTGAAAAAAATGGATGAAGAACGGCTTCGGACATCGAATCCCCCCGGATAAGTTGAGCCCGCGTTTTGACGTACGTACTGAAATGGTGCGGCCGCCCGGTTCATGGCCTGGGCGTGCCAACCGGCTGCAGTTGGAATGCGCCGACGTTGCCCGCGAAAGATAGTGGGGCATCGTGTTCTAGATCAATAGTTGTAGTTACCCGTTGTATTGCGAATTGCGCAAAATGCAGCCTAATTGATTAAATTATGTAAATAAAAACATAAGAAACGCCGATGAGGGATCGCCGCAATTGGTGTTCCGCCTGCAAGCGCCAATACTGAAGAACCGAAGAAAAAGGGGCGCGCACCACTTGGGCGGCGAGGAATCGTGGAGGTGACCGATGGCAGTCGATACGCAACTCGAAGCCCACGCACTGGGTGTGAGCGAATCCGTCGTCATGGGTGTGGCGGGCACTGCGCCTGCGTTCAGCATTGCCGCCACCACGGCCACGCTGATCGGCGCGGTAGGCGCGCTCACGCCGGCCAGCCTGCTGTATTGCGGGTTGATTATGTTTGGCGTGACGTTTGCATACCTGCATCTGAACCGCGTCAACCCGCATGCCGGCGCGGCGTACGCCTGGGTGGGGGCCATCTTCAACCGTACGCTGGGTTTCTTGGCGGGTTGGGCCCTGCTGGTGGCATCGGGTGTGTTCATGGTATCGGGCACGATTCCGGCTGCAACGGCCACGCTCACATTGGTGGCGCCGTCACTGGCCGCGCAGCCTGCCGTGGTGGCGCTGGTGGCTGCAGCGTGGCTGCTCGTGGTAAGCGCCGTCATCATCAAGGGCATCAAGCTGACGAGCTATTCGCAGATCGCCATGACCGCGACGGAGACAGTCATTCTGGGTGGCTTGATCGTGCTGGCAGTGGTGAAGTTTGGCGCGCACCCAGCGCATGCGCTGTCGTGGGCGTGGTTGTCGCCAACGGCATTTACGCCGCGGTTGTTTGCCACGGGCGCGCTCACGGCGCTGTTTTTCTTCTGGGGCTGGGACGTGACCGTGAACCTGACGGAAGAAACACGCGACGCCAATCACGCACCGGGCCGTGGCGCACTGTGGGCCATGGTGATCGTGCTGGCGCTGTTCATGGGCTTTGCCGCCGTGATTCTGCTTGTGCTGAGCGACGCTGAGATCGAGCAGTCCAGCACCAACGTCATCTTTGCAGTGGCCGAAAAGCTGCTGCCGCGCCCGTGGAGCTACGTGGCCGTGGTGGCCGTCATGCTGAGTACGATCGGCACGCTTGAAACCTCCATCCTGCAATTCACCCGCACGCTCTACGCCAAGGGGCGCGATGGCATGCTGCACACGCGCTACGCCAAGTTGCATCCAAGATGGCGCACGCCGTGGGTGGCCACGGTCGTCATCTCAGCGATTGGGTTGGTGCTGCTTTTTGGCGCGTCGTTTTTTCCGAGCATCAACGCCATCATCAAGGTTTCGGTCAATGCGATCGGGTTTCAGGTGGCGTTCTACTACGGCCTGGCTGGCTTTGCCTGCGCGTGGCACTACCGGCATGAAGCGCTGCGCTCTGTGTTCAACGCGGTGTTTCTGGCGGGCTGGCCGTTGGGCAGCGCACTGTTCTTGTGGTTTATCGCGGCGTACAGCGTGCCGACCTTTGATATGACGACAAACCTGGTAGGGCTGGGCGGCATCGCCGTGGGTGTGGTGCCGCTGCTGCTCAATCGCTGGTCTGCGCAGCGGGTCGCCCGGTTAGCCCGCAACCGTTGAGTCTGGCCACGGGAGCGCGCGGGCCAGTTGGCGAAACTCGTCAGCAAGGGCGCGCAGGCAGGTGATGGAGGATTGCATCTCCGCCGCGCGTTCGTGATAGGGCCGTGCGCTGTGCGCGGAGCGCTCGATGATGCGGGCGGTATCGCCGATCGGCTGATGCCCCAGCATGCGCGCTGAGCCGACAATGCGGTGCGCGGCTTCGACGATCTGTACGACTTCACTGCCACGGATGGCTTTCTCAAGGCTGACGAGATCCTGTTCCACCGTCTCGGAAAACAGGTCAATGATGAAGCGCCATTGTTGGAGGTCGTCGCCAAACAGTTCGGCAAGCGTGGCGACCACTTGCGCGGGGAACTGCGCGGTGATGTTGGCGTATACGTTGGACGTGGAGTGCATGATGGCGCGCGTGCGATGAAGAGCTGATAGGCACTTTGCACGCCGTGCGCGCACGCAACCATGAGATTGGTCCGATTCTGGCGCTGGCCAACATGAAACGGGCGCACCGCTCTTGCAGGCGGTGCGCCCGATGTCCTTCCTGTGCAGACACGCCTCAGGGCAGCATCGCCGCAGTCGGGCTAACGTCCGAATCGCGTGACGGCGGGCGGCGATGGCGGTGCGCCCACGTAAACACCACCGGCAGCACCAGCAGCGTGAGGATGGTGGTGGTGACCATGCCGCCGACGATCACCAGCGCCAGCGGGCGCTGCGCTTCCGAGCCGATGCTGTGCGACAGTGCCGCAGGCAACAGGCCCAGGCCCGCCAGCATGGCCGTCATGATCACTGGCCGCAGGCGTAGCGCGGCGCCATCCACCGTGGCTTCGCGCAGGTTTTCAGATTGCGCCAGACGATTCACATACGAGATCAGGATGACCCCGTCCTGGATGGCGATGCCAAACAGCGACAGGAAGCCGATGCCCGCCGAGATCGACAGCGTCTCGTGCGCGATATGCAGCGCCAGCAACCCGCCAATGGCCGCAAACGGCACGTTCAGTACCACCATCAGCGCGTCCTTGAAGTTGCCGAACGTGCTGTACAGCAGGAGGAAGATGACGAGGATCGTCAACGGCACGATCACCATCAGCTTGCCCTGCGCGACCTTCATCTCGTTGAACTGCCCGTCCCACTTGACGGTGTAGCCCTCGGGCAGCTTCACGCTGTTGCCCACCACGCGCTGCGCCTCGTCCACCGCGCCGCCCAGGTCACGCTCACGCACGCCAAACTTGATGGCGATGTAGCGCTTGCCTTCTTCGCGGTAGATGAAGAACGGGCCGTCAGTCATTTCCACCTTGGCGATCATCGATAGCGGAATGTGCTGACCGTCAGGCGTGTCGATCAGCAACTCGCGAATCGCGTCGTACGACGCACGCGCCTGCTGATTCAGGCGCACGGCCAGCCCGAACGATTTCTCGCCTTCCAGAATCTGCGTGACTGGCGCGCCGCCAATGGCGTATTGCACGAGGCTCTGCACATCGCTCACGTTGATGTTGAAGCGCGCGGCGGCCTGGCGGTCGATGGATACGTTCAGCGTTGGCTGGCCCAGCTCGCGGAAGATGCCCACATCCACCAGCCCTTGCACCTTCTTGAGCTGCGCCTGGATTTCATTGGCCTTGGCTTCCAGCACGTTGAGATCGTTGCCGAACAGCTTGACGGAGTTCTCGCCCTTCACGCCCGAGAGTGCTTCGTCCACGTTGTCCTGGATGTACTGCGAGAAGTTGTATTCGATGCCCGGAATTTTCTCCAGATGCTTGGACAGACGCTCGACCAGTTGCGCCTTGGTCATGCCCTTGGCCCATTGATCAGGCGGGGCGAAGTACAGGCCGTATTCCTGGTTGAACACGCCGGTGGAATCGGTGCCGTCATCCGGGCGGCCGATCTGTACCGAGACCTTCTGGATCTCGGGCTGCTTGGTGAAGTACGTGCGCAGGTCGTTGGCCACCGACGCCGAGTAGTCCAGGTCCACCGTATTGGGCAACGTAATGCGCAGCCACAGGTTGTTCTCTTCCAGCGTTGGCAAGAACTCCGTGCCGAGGAATGTCGCGCTGTACAGCGTGAGCACGAGCGCGGTGATGGCGGTGGCAAACACGGCCATCGGTCGCGCAATCAACTTGCGCAGCAACGGCTTGTACCAGCGCAGAATGGCCGTGATGAACGCCGGCGAATGCGGATGCAGTGACTTGCCGAACACGAAGGACGTGGTGGCCGGCACGAAGGTCAGGCTCAGCACGATCGAGGCCATCAGCGCGAAGCCCATCGTGAAGGCCATCGGCTTGAAGATGATGCCTTCCACACCGCCGATGAAGAACAGCGGCGAGTACGCCACGATGATGATGCCTGTGGAGAAGATCATCGCGCGCTGCACTTCGCTGGTGGCCTTGATGATGGCGTCGTCCAGCTTTTCGGCGCCTTCTTCCAGGTGCCGCATGATGTTCTCCATCACGATCACGGCCGCATCGACAATCACCCCAAAGTCGATCGCCCCGAGCGAGATCAAATTGGCCGGCACATGGAAGTGCTCCATGCTGATGAACGAGACGCACAGCGCCAGCGGAATCACCGCGGCCACCACAGCGGCCGCGCGCAGGTTGCCCAGGAAGACGAACAACACCGCCAGCACCAGCGAGATACCGACCACCAGCGTGTGTTCGACCGTGCCCATGGTGATGTCAAGCAGCACCTGGCGATCATAGAATGGCTTGACCTGGATCGACTTGGGCAGGATGCCGTCGTTCAGCTCGGCAACCTTCTCGCGCACCTTGGCCAGCACTTCGGTGGCGTTGGCGTCGCGCTTGAGCAGCACGATGCCTTCCACCACGTCGGGCTGGTCGTTGTATTGCACCTGGCCCAGGCGCTGCACGTTTCCGACTTCTACCTCGGCAATATCGCGCACGCGTACCGGTACGCCGTTGTTGGCGTTGACCACCACGTTGCGGATGTCTTCCACCGTTTGCAGCAAGCCCACGCCGCGCACCACGAATTGCTGTTCGCCGTCGCGCAGCAGGTTGCCGCCGGTATTGTTATTGGCATTGCCAATGGCTGTGATGAGCTGAGACAGCGTGATGCCGTACGACTGCAGCTTCGCCGGCGACGGCACGATGTGGTACTCCTTCACCTTGCCGCCGAAGGAGCTGACATCCGCCACACCCTGCACGTGCTTGAGCTCTTTGGTGATGTCGTAGGCCTGGTAACTCTTGAGCGTGGTGAGATCCACGCCATCCCCCACGAGGCGGAAGCGCATGATCTCGCCCGTGGCATCTGAGTCCGGGCTCAGCGAGGATTGCACCCCGGTCGGCAGATTGGCCGACGCCAGATACTGCGAGAAGTTCTGCCGCGCCTTGAAGCTGTCGGTGCCCTCCTTGAACTTGAGCGTCACCACCGACAGGCCAAACAGTGATACCGAACGGAATGACTGCACATCTGGCACGCCGGCCAGCGCGTTTTCAATCGGGATGGTGATCTGCTGTTCGACTTCGGTCGTGCTGCGGCCGGGCCACTGCGTGATGGCCTGCACCGACAGCGGCGCCACACCCGGATACGCCTGCAGCGGCAACTCCCGGAACGACAGCACGCCCGCCGCCAGCAGCGCAACCGCCAGGAAGACAATCAGCAGACGCCGCTTGAGAATGCCCGCGATGGGGTTGAAGCCCATACCTACGCTCCCGCCTTCACGATCATTTCGTTAAGCAGAGCGGCCCCGCGCACCACCACTTGCGACGAGGCGTTGAGCCCGGCCGTGACGGCAAAATTGCCATCGGCGCCCGTGTCCTTGCCGCGCACTTCGACGCGCTTGAAGTGCGTGGCGTCGCTTTGCACGATCACGTAGTAGCTGCCGTGGTCTTTCACCAGGGCGGACTTCGGCACCACGGTGGCTTCACCGCTGCCGGTCTGGATGCGCGCCGTGGCGTACATCTCGGGGCGCAGCAGGCCGTCGGGGTTGGGCACGTCACAGCGCACGGTGAGCGTGTGCGTGGCCGGATCGATGTTCGGCGCAATAAAGCTCACGCGGCCCGTGAACTCGCGCTGCGGATACGACGACGTATGCAGCGAGATCGGCTGGCCGATGCGCACGCTGGCGATGTCGTTCTCATACACATTGCCCGTGAACCACAGCACACGCGTATCGACGATGCTCATGAACGAGTCGCCCACGTTCAGGAAGGCGCCCGGGTCCATGTTGCGGCGGACGATGGTGCCCGAGATGGGCGCGCGCAGCGTCAGGTGCTCAGCCGGCGTGCCGCGCTTGGCGATCTGCGCGACATCGGCGTCGGACATGCCCAGTACGTGCAGGCGGCCGGCGGCGGATTGCACGGTGGCGTCTGCGTCTTCCTGCAGATCCTTCATGTTGGAACTCTTGAGCTGGCGGGCGGTATTGAGTGCCAGCAGGTATTCCTTCTGCGCGGAGATGAAGTCTGGCGCATACAGCTCGGCAATCGGCTGCCCTTCGCGCACCAGTGCACCTTCGAACTGGAGGATGTGATCCAGCCGGCCAGCCACGCGTGCCGAAGCCAGCTTGGTGCGCTCAGCGTTGTAGGCGAGCTTGCCCGGCGCGGACAGCTCTACCGGCACCGCAAGCTGGCTGACTTGCGCAACCTGCACCTGCTGCGGGTCGAAGCCGCCGGCGGGAATCTCAACGGAATCAGGTTTCGGGCGGGCCGGGGCAGTGGCCGCAACGGCAGAGGCGGCCGCCGGTTTGGCTGCCTCAGCCGGGGCAGCGGCAGGCCACTTGCGGCCGACCACCACGCCAACAGCAACAGCCGCCGCCAAGGCGATCACCGAAGTTACGGTGGCGATAGGAGAGAACTTCTTCATGGTTTTATTGAGCTTGAACCGGCGAGCGGCCGGTGGCCGCGAGCAGCGCGTGATAGGCCTGCAAGGCCGTGGCCTGTGCCTGGGCGACCGACAGTTCGGCGTTCTTGAGCGCGCCCTGGGCGGTCAGCAGGTCGTTGAAGTCGGCGTTGTTGCTGGCGTAGTTGGTCATCGTCACGCGATAGGCCGCCAGCGCCTGCGGCAGTTGCCGCTGCTTGTTGAAGTCGAGCTGCGCGAGCGTCTGGCGCAGCGTGTTGTAGGCGGTATCCACGGCCAGCAGCGTCTGCTGACGCACTGACACATCGTTGGCTTCCATAGCGATCTGGCTTTCCACTGCCTGGTTCACGCCGTACTTCTCTTTGAACAAGAACCAGAACGGGATGATCACGTCCAGCTCGATCTGGTAGCTGTTCGGGTGTACGCCATACGGCGGGTTTTCCGTTGTGACGGTGGCAATGACCTGGAAGTCGGGCAGGTAAGCCTTGCGCGCCAGCGTCACGCTCTTGCGTGCGGCGTCCATCAGCTCGGCCGATGCCTTGATCGACGGGTGCTCACGCAGTGCCTGGTTTTCCAGCTCGGGCAGGGGCTCGGACGGCAGGTGCACCGCTTCGTCATCGGCGCGCAGTTCCAGCGGGAAGCTCGGCGCTTTGCCGATGAGTGTGTTGAGCGTCTGCAGCGTACTGTCGTACTGGCGCTGCGCGGCAAACAGGTCGTTCTGCGCGCTGCTTTGCATGACCTGCGCGTTGAGGAAGTCGGCGTAGGCAGCGGCGTTGTTGGCGTAGCGCACACGCGTGATCTGCTTGACCTGCTCCAGGCGCGTGATGGTCAGCTTTTGTACGTCGATCTGTTTTTGCAGCGCGACCGCCTGGTAGTAGGTGGTGGAAAGCTGCGCGTAGAGCTGCAGATACAGCGCGTCGTTCTGCGAATTGAGTGATTCAGCCTGCCGGTCTGCAATTTCCGCCGCCAGCGCCTTCTTGCCCGGAAACGGAATCTGCTGCGTCAGGTTGTACTGGCTGCCGACAGCGCGGTTGACCGCCAGCGGGAACCCCTTGGGGATGTTGTTCCAGATGTAGCCGATCTGCGGGTTATTGGGCGCGGCAAGCTGCGGTGGTATCGACTTGGCCGACAGATAGGCGTGCCGCCCTTGAATGAGCTGCGGGTTGTTGCTTTTCAGCTCCTGCAGCAATTCGACCAGATTAAAGCCGGGCCCGGTGACGCCCGGCACGGACGTCTTGACGGGCGGCATGGTTGCCACCGGCAGACTGGCCGCAGCCGTGGCCGGCGTTGGCGCCGGTGTGGCTGCCCAGGCAGCGGAAAATGGCAGGCAGGCCACCGCGCAAAGCACGGCCCTCGCCCGTGGATGAAATGCACCCCGATGTTTCACTGCTGCAGACTCCCCTTGAGACGGGAGCGTTTTTACCGGCGCGAACTTTCAAGCGCCTTTCACGACTCAGCAAGCCGTCAGCAAGCCGTCTGGGCGTTGGAAAAACGCGCAAAAACCGCCCCCACGGCGGCAGTCTGCGACAGTTATATGACAAGATATGGCGAGTGTCTCAGGCCGTTGCAAGCGGGCATGGCATGCTGACGCGGGCGGCAAGTGCGTCGCGCATGGCTTGCAAACTGGCGATGCGCGCATCGATGGTGGCCAATTTTTCCCGCAGCAGCGCGGTGACGTCGGCGTCGGTGTCGGGTTGCTGCCACACCTGCGTCATACCTTCGCCTATCTCGGCCAGCGTAAAACCCAGTTGCTGTGCCCCTCTCTTTCGAAACCGCAGTGTTGCGTAATTGGCTTCGGGCTGCTGCAATTGGCGCCTGTGGCCTGCGGGCCAGCGCGAACGGGCACGCAGGCGGCTTAAGCGCTTAAGTGCCTAAGCGATTTAGCGTGCGGCTGGGGCGCTGGCCGGCGCGGCGGGCGGCAAGCCAGCCGGGATGAGGGGGCCGCCGCCCAGCACCTGCATGCGCGAGAGCACGCGCAACTGGTTGTCGAGCTTGGCGGGGTCAACAAAGCGTTTGACGTCCTCGCCGGCGCGGCGGGCCATTTCAGGGGTATCGACCCAGCCCGTCAGCGTAACGTTGCCGTCAGGGGTAGAGCGGATGCGGATCTGGCGCGTGTTGAGTGCCGTGTCCTGATCCAGCGCTGCCTTGACCTGATATGACAGCAACGAGTCGTCGATCATGCGAGCGCCGACGGTGTTCGGGCTTTCGCCCCACGCGCAGGCTGTGAGGAGCGCTGCGGCACCGATTGCCGCCAACACACCGGCCGGGGCTGCGAAGGACAACTGAGGGAAGCGCATCGATGCTCCTGAATAGAGGGCTGACGAGGGGGCTGACAAGAAGAGCTGCAACTCCACATCATAAGCCCGCTGCGCTCGCAATCGGCTTAACGCGCGCGGCGTTGCCACATGGTCTGCAACGCCAGCCAACCCGGCCCCACCGTCGCCACAAGCGCAATCAGCACGCCCCACACAAAATGGAACTCGATGGCCGACGCCGACAGGTTGGCCCAGTACGACAGCGCCGCGACTACGTTGACGAAGAACAGCCCCGCCGCAGCCAGCCGCGGCACGATGCCAGCCAGCATCAGCGAGGGGAAGATCAGCTCGCCAAACGTGCCGAGCCCCGCCGCCAGCGCTGGAGGCAGTAGCGGCACTTTGTATTCCTCGGTAAAAAGCAGCAAGGTTGTGTTCCAGTCGTGCAGCTTGGTCAGGCCCGAACGGAAGAACACGTAGAAGAGATACGCGCGTGCGATCAGCAGGATGAGCGAGCAGAGGGCACTCTGCGGGCCGGCAAGCCGGTCAAGCGATGCGCGGATGCGCGTGAGCGGGGCAACGGTTGTGGTGAGGGCGTTCATGGCATGTCTCCGGTAGACGTTGCTGTTGGGCAGGCGGACAGCGCGAGCAGCCCCGCGCGATAAAGGCCAGACAGGCATGTGGTGAGATCAAAATCCGCCCGCTCCGCCAACGTGGTTTCGAGCGCGGCCTGGAGCGACGGCGTGGCGGCGCAAGCCGCAAGGAACGTGGCAGTGGCGGCATCAACATCGAGCACAGCAACGCGATTCCCACGCGCCGTGATTGCCGCCGCTTCGCCCACACCCAGGTCAATCTCATTGAGCGGGATGCCCGCGTCAGGCTGATGCGCGCGCCAGATCGAAACCACTGGCCACTGTGAGGCCACCCACCGAACGCCGTTCGCAAGCTCTGCGCGAATGGTGTCCGCCGGCCGCGCGAGCAAGGTGACATCCACCGCCTTCTCATGCGCATCCGGCGCGTAGTACGCCCAGTGCACGCACCACTCCAGCCGTGCCACATCAGCCAGATACGGCACGCTGCCGGCCAACGGCGATTGCGCGATGACGTTTGGCAACGCATCTCCATAGCGATGCAGATTCGGCGATGCGCATGCCTGCGCGGCCAGCGTGTCGCGCACGAGCGCATCAAAACACTCGTTGCCAACGAGTGCGCGACAGACCGGGTATGCCCCTGCGAGCGCGTTGCGCAGAATCGCCAAGCGCGCGTTGCGGTAGATGGCTACGCCACGCGTTTCTTCGTTGCTTGCGCGGTTGGTGAGCACGCCGATCAGGTGAGACTCCCACTCAGGCAATCGCATGGTTTGCCTCCCGCATCGGTGCGTTGGCATGACGATCGAGCACCGCTTGCGCGCGTGCTGCCTCCTCCAGCAGCACCTGCACCGGCGGAAGATCGGCATCCCATTCAATGAGCGTTGGGCGTGCCCCGTGTTTGGCGATCCACGCGTCATACAGCGCCCAGACGGGGGCATGCACCGGCGCGCTGTGGGTGTCGATCAGCATGCCGTCTTCCACGCTGAAACCCGCCAGGTGAATCTCGCCGACGAGCGCAGGGTCAATATCGGCAAGCACCGATTCCACGGTCACACCATGGTTGACGCTGTTCACGTACAGATTGTTCAGGTCCAGCAGGATGCCGCAGCCGGTGCGCCGCGCGAGGTCAGTCAGGAATGCGCCCTCAGAGATGGCCTCGTCGGCATCGACCAGGGCACGGCAGTCGATATATGCCGCGATGTTCTCGACCAGCAGCGACCGCTTGAGGATGTCCTGCGCCCGCATGACGTTGGCGCAGACAATATCCAGCGATTCGCGGGAATAGGGCAGGGGCAGCAGATCGTTGACGACCTGCGCGCCGCTGCGGTTGAAGCACAGGTGCTCGGAGATGGCGGCGGGGGCAACGGCGTCGGTCAATGCTGCGATGGCGTGCATGTGTTCGATGTCGAGCCCTTCTGCATTGCCGAGCCCCATGCCCACGCCGTGCAGGCTCACGGGCTGGTGTTCTCGCGCGGCCAGCAGCGCGGCGCGGGCGGGGCCGCCATACAGATAGTTCTCGCTGTGCACCTCCACCCACGGGAAGTGGGCCACCCCCCGGAGCAAGGCGGGAAAGTGCGGTGCGCGCAGGCCTGCGCCGGCGCAGGTTGGCAGAGCGGTCTGCATGGCGGTCACCCGGCTGGCCTGCGTTACTTGGCCGGTGCCTGCATCGTGCCGCCCATCTGCGCGCAGGTGCCGGCGGGCACGTACTTCCACGACATCGGGTCTTTATCGATCTTCGACTGGCCGGCGCAGGCGTGGGCGCTGCCCGGGCTGGCGCAATCGTTCTGGCCAGCCTTGGCCACGCCGTAGCACTTTTCCTTGGCCATTGCGTCGGCGGCCTGCACCGGCGTCGACAGTGCGCCCAGCGCGAGCAGGCTACCCAGAGCGGCGGCAATCATGGCGTGTTGTTTCATTTGCGTTCTCCTTGAATGAGCAGGTGTCGTTCAACGGCAGACAGGGCGGAATCCCTTGCCGTACGGTGCACTGCGGCATCGCGCAGATGTGTTCCGTGCACCTTTGTCGACACAGGCGCGCGTTCCTGACACGGAGAACAGAAATTTTTTGGATTTTTTTTTGAGAGCCAAACCGGCAATGAAAAAAGGCGACCCGGATGGGCCGCCGTTCTAGGCAACTTCGGCTGAGCAGGAAAGATTTACCTGACGTGCGCAGCGCGGGTGCGTGCCGCCTTCTTGGCAGCCGCGGATCTGCCAGCCGCGCCCTTGGTGGCCGCGCCCTTCTTGGCCGCCGCCGAGCGCTCGCTGCTCGAACGCTTGGAGGCCGCGCTATGCGCCTGCTTGGATAGCGACGATTTGGAAGCCGCCGAATGATCTTCTTTCTTCAGCGTGCGGGTTGTGGTCTTGCTGCGCTTGGCGGTGGATTCCTTGCTGGCACTGGCGTGGCTGCTCTTCTTGCTGCCAGCTTTGACGTCGTGTTCCGCCTTCTTGCGCGTGGCTGCCGACGCCCTGCCTTCCCCCGGTGGCTTGACGGCAACGCCTGCGCGGCGAGCCTTGGACAGCCCGATCGCGATGGCTTGCTTGGTGTTTTTCGCACCGTGCTTGCCCTCGCGGATGTGATCCATCTCTTCCTTCACGAAGTTGCCCGCCTGGGTCGAGGCGGCCTTGCCGTGGCGCTTGTCGGCGCGCGCACGTTCTACGGTTTTGCGTTCCGGCATGATGACGTCCTCCGTTGGGTTAGGGCGCTGGCCGGCAATGCGATGAATCAGATCACCGATCCACCACCGGCAGCGCTTGCCCCACAACCACGCAACCGGCGTACCTGCGCGGCGCCGGACTCAACCCACGCGGAAATGCTCGATGCTCTGTCCAGCATTGACGGCGCGTTGCAGCCAGTCGGGCATGTCGCCCAGGCCGTCCCAGTGTTGGCCGTCGGCGCTCATGTAAACCGGGCCGATAGGTGTTGGGGGGGGCGGTGGAGGCGGCGGCGCGTCAAAGCAGCCGTGCGCCTGCAAATCTTCGACAGACAGATCGTAGGTTTGCATTTGTTCCAGGATCCAGGCGACCGCGGTTTCGCGGCCCGGCTCCGGCGGGTGACCTTCCTTCATCTTGTACGTAGGTTTGGAGTTTCTGTCCGCCGGCTGCCTACCCGAGAGAGAAGCGGGGAGAGGGCAGGCGCAGGGCGCGCCGGGCGCCAGCGGAAAACGCACAAGAATACCAGCAGTTGAGCCGCCGATTCGTGTTGCAAATGCGGCAACCTATTGTGTTATCTGGCGGCAGGCGAATCGGGCCGTGCCCGCCGCCACCGATATGGCGACCACCCCAGGTTCATGCCCGCCGCCGCCAGCAGGATCGCTCCGGCGCCCAAGAACTGCGCAAACTGCAGCCGATGCCCGAACGCAACGATGTCTACCACGATGGCGACGATCGGATAAATGAAAGACAACGACCCCGTCAGATGCGTCGGCAGCCGTTGGATGGCGCCATAGAGCAGGATGTACACCAACCCCGTATGCGCCACGCCCAGCGTGATCAGTATTCCCCACGTGTGCGCATCGGCCGGCAGATGCTGCAGGTTGGCCAGCGGCGCCAGCATCAGCACCCCCACGCATACCTGGATGAGGGCAATCAGATGCGGCGGCGTGCCGGCCAGCTTTTTGATGAGGAAGGCTGCCACGGCATAGGCAAACGCCGCGCCCAGCGCCATGGCAATGCCCGTCAGGTAATCGGTGCCCGTGCCGCTGGCTGCCGGCCCCACCTGCACGATCAGCACGACGCCAATAAAGGCGAGGGCCAGCCATGTGAGTTTGGCGGCGGTCAGCTTTTCCGACAAAAACAGCGCGCCCAGCCCGACCAACATGAAAGGCTGCGTGTTGTAGACCGCCGTGGCAATCGAGATGGACGCCCGCGGATACGCCGCAAACAGCAGCAGCCAGTTGATGACAATGGCAACGCCGCCCAGCGCCGCAATGCCGGCGCGCTGCCACGTGATCGCGCCGCGCAGCAGCCCCAGGCCCGCGCATACCGCCAGCAGCGTCAGCGCGCCGAACACGCAGCGCCAGAACACCACGTCGGTCACGGGCTGGCCGGAGCGAATGACGAACCAACCGATCGTCCCGGAAATCATCATGGCGGTGGTCATCTCGACCGTGCCGCGCGTCTTGTCGTTCATGTGAACCACCTTGAGCGTTGAATGCAAGAAGGATCGCATGCGGATCGGCTGACTTCCATCGCTTTTCTGAGGCAAAATGCGCGCTCTTTCTAATGAAGTAAGGCGAAATGCCAGAACGGCAGCTCGGAGGCATGATGAGCACGATTGACGCGCTGGACCAACGGATTCTGGATGTCCTGCTGACCGATTCCCGCATCTCGCTCAAACAACTGGCCGAGCAGGTGGGGCTGTCGTCCCCCAGCGTGTCGGAGCGCCTGCGCCGTCTGGAAGCGCGCGGCGTGATCCGCCATTACACCGTTGATATCGATCCCAAGGCGCTGGGCTACGCGCTGCAGGCCATCGTGCGGGTGCGGCCCATGCCGGGCAAGCTGCATATCGTGCAGAAGCTGATCGAGGAGATTCCGCAGATTGGCGAATGCGACAAGGTCACGGGCGAGGACTGCTTCATTGCGCGGCTGTACGTGCGCTCGATTGACCAGCTCGACCACATTCTCGACCGCCTGGCCGATCACGCCGAAACCAATACCGCCATCGTCAAGACGCAGCCCGTGAAGCGGCGTGCGCCGCCGTTTGCAGACAGTTGAGCACGTGCTGGTCATCGTCGAGGTGCAGGCCGGGCGCACCAATATTGCGGCATTGGCTGCGCTCAAAGCAGCAACGACAACATCAAGTGCTACCGCACGTCGGTGGCGCTCAGCTGCTTGACGGGTGGGGCTCGAAGTGCGGGTGGGCAGGCGTTGCGCGCTCTTCCACTGGCGGCGCAATGCGTCAATACGGGGATGAGGCTATAGTGCCCCGGCGCACCGCCTGATAAGGTTCGCGCGCCATAACACGTACGCTGGCACGACCGGCGTCCATGAGGGTATCAAAGGAGCTCCTATGCAGAATCCAAGAACAGGCATGCGGTGGATCGCCGCTGCAATCGCATCGATCAGCATCACGACCGTCGCACACGCGGCATCCGTCGCACCCGTGGCCGCAGAGAACGGCATGGTCGTCGCGGCACAGCATCTTGCAGCCAAGGTTGGTGTAGACGTGCTCAAGCGCGGCGGCAATGCGGTGGACGCTGCAGTGGCCGTGGGCTACGCGCTGGCGGTGGTTTATCCGGCTGCCGGCAACCTGGGCGGCGGCGGTTTCATGACCATCCAATTGGCCGATGGCCGCAAGACCTTCCTCGACTTCCGTGAAGTCGCGCCGAAGGGTGCCACCGCCAACATGTATCTCGACAAGGACGGCAACGTCATCAAGGGCGCGTCCACCAAGGGCCATCTGGCCGTGGGCGTGCCGGGCACCGTGTCGGGCATGGAATATGCGCGCCAGAAATACGGCACCATGCAACGCGCTGCGTTGATCGCGCCCGCCATCACGCTGGCCGACAAGGGCTTCGTGCTCGACCAGGGCGATGTCGACATGCTGCACACCTCCACCAAGGATTTCCAGGAAGACGCTGCCTCGGGCGCGGTCTTCCTCAACAAAGGCCAGCCGTTCCAGGTGGGTGAGAAGCTGGTGCAGCACGATCTGGCCAAGACGCTGCGCGAGATCAGCAACAAGGGCACCGACGGCTTCTACAAGGGCTGGGTCGGGCAGGCCATTGCTGCATCCAGCAAGGCCGGTGGTGGCCTGATTACGCAGGAAGACCTGGTCGGCTACAAGACGCGCGAGCTGGCGCCGGTCGAGTGTGATTACCGCGGCTACCACGTGGTTTCTGCACCGCCCCCGAGTTCGGGCGGCGTGATCATCTGCGAAATGCTCAACATCCTGGAGGGCTATCCGCTCAAGGAGCTGGGCTGGCATTCCGCGCAGGCCACGCACTATCAGATCGAAGCCATGCGCCACGCCTATGTGGACCGCAACAGCTACCTGGGCGACCCGGACTTCGTGAAGAACCCGCTGGACCGCCTGCTGAGCAAAGACTACGCGGCCAAGATCCGCGCCGTGATCGACCCGAAGAAAGCCGGTGTGTCGAAAGACATCAAGCCCGGCGTCGAGCCGCATGAAGGCAGCAACACGACGCACTACTCGATTGCTGACAAGTTCGGCAACGCGGTGTCTGTCACGTACACGCTTAACGACTGGTTTGGTGCGAAGGTCACGGCCGCCAAGACGGGCGTGATCCTGAACGATGAGATGGATGACTTCACCGCCAAGGTTGGCGTGCCCAACCTGTACGGTCTGGTGCAGGGCGAGGCCAATTCGATCGCCCCGGGCAAGCGTCCGTTGTCGTCGATGAGCCCGACCATCGTCACCAAGGACGGCAAGCCCGTTATGGTGGTGGGCACGCCGGGTGGCAGCCGCATCATCACGGCCGTCATGCTGACCATGATCAACGCCATCGATTACGGCATGAACGTGCAGGAAGCCGTCGACATGCCGCGCTTCCACCAGCAATGGCTGCCGGACGTGACCAACGTCGAGCCGTATGCGTTGTCGGAAGATACGCGCAAGATCCTGACGTCGATGGGCCACAACCTGGGTGCGCCGCAGCCGGCCAACCACCTGGCAGCCATCATCGTTGGTGCGCCGTCGCTGGGCGGCAAGCCGATCGGCAACAACCGCTTCTACGGCGCGAATGATCCGCGTCGGAACACGGGCCTGGCAGCTGGCTATTGATTGACATTGAAGCACCCGCTGTATGAAAAAACCCGCCGAGTTTCGGCGGGTTTTTTCTTGGTGACGTTTTGCGGGTTAGGCCGCCGCCGTCAATACCGGCAGATTGCCCTCGCCGAAGCCGTGGTGCCCGCGCCGCTGCACGATCTCGAAAAAGATCTCGCCTGGGTGCCGCTTGACGAAGGTTTGCAGGAACAGCTTGGGCACGCCGTTGACGATCTCGCCGTCGATCAGGATGCCGTACTGGCGCAATGCGCCCAGATCCAATCCGTGACCGGGCAGGCGTGCGTCGACGGTGTCGTAGTAGTGTGCCGGGGGCTCGACAAAGGTGAGGCCGTTGGCGGCCAATGCGGCGGCTGTGCGCAGGATGTCGTCGGTGGCCAGCGCGATGTGCTGCACGCCTTCGCCGGGATGGTCGGGCAGATAAGCGTGCATCAGGTGGGCGCGGTGCGTGCCTTCTTCATACAGCGGAATGCGGATCATGCCGCACGAAGACACCATCACGCGGGAATCCCCTGCGACGTGCCAGTTGGCGTGCAGCTCATGGATTTCGCTAAAGCCGAGCTGGTTGCGGTAGAAATCGATCCAGTCTTGCAGGCGGCCGGGGCCGACGGTCTGCGTCAGGTGATCAACCCGCGCCAGCCCGACGCCGGTGTGGTGCCAGTCTTCGTGCGCGGTGGCGGCGTCCAGCGGGCGGAAGTCGATGTCGTAGATAGAGATGTCGCCCAAGCCGCCTTTGGCGCCGTGCTTGCCGCGCCAGCGGTCGACAAAGTACAGGTGCGTATCGCCCACGCCCTGAATGGCGGGAATTACCAGTTCTGCCGGCCCGATCGGCTCGGCTTCGGCCGGCCAGGCGCCCAGCTCGACGGCGCGGTCGTAAGCGCGCTGGGCATCGTCGACGCGGATGCCGATGGCGCAGATACCCACGCCATATTCCTCGGCCCAGCGGTGCGCGAACGAGTCCGCTTCAGCATTGACGAGGAAGTTCATGTCGCCTTGCCGGTACAGCGTGACATCTTTGCTCACGTGCCGCGCGATGGCCTTGAACCCGAGCGATGCGAACACCTGGCCGAGCGCGGCTGGCGCTTGTGTGGCGAACTCGATGAACTCCAAGCCGGCGGTCTTGAATGGCAGGTCGGCGTTGCGGCTCATGGTGAAACTCCTGTGGCGGAAGCAAAGAATGAGGACTCCGCATTGTGTACCACGCGCGTGGCAATGCGTAGCCAACAGTCGCTATGCGGCAGCGCCTTGCGGATTCGCCTGATTCTGCAACTTCGGCAGCCAGAGGAAGGCGATGGACGCCAGTACTGCGCCGGCCATCATCATCGGCACCACCATGGGCCAGGCGCCGAGGCTGTGCGATGCGTCATCGAAGGCGGCCGCAGTCTGCCCCAGGCAGAAGGCGGCCAGCATCATGATGAAGCCCGACCATGACACCGCGCGCCCTGCAAGATGCGGTAACTCGCCCACCGCACCCGCCTGGCCACAGGGCTGATGAATGCCGTGGCCCATGCAATAGACGCCGTGCCCGAGCAGCAGCGGCCATGCTTGACCAGGAAGAAGCCAGCAGCCCAGCCCCTGGATGCTGGCGCCGAGCAGGCTGAGCGTTGCACCTTGCTGGACCGTCCGTACGAGGCTTTGGCGACGCAGCAGGCGCCTGCAGCCAGTCGTGCTCACGATGTAGACGAGCGAACCGCCGGCCGGGATCCAGCCATAAAGCTCCGGCGACAGGCCAAGGTAAGCGATATAGACCATCGGCGAGAGCAGCAGGAAGCAGAAGATGCCCGCGTAGGTCGTGGCCGCCAGCAGCCCCCAGACGCGAAAATCCGCGCTGGCAAAAATTTCACGCACGCCGCCTGCCTGGGCGTGCGTTTCCTGGCGGGTCTCGGCAAATCCGTACCAGCACATCGCCCATAGCACGAGCGCATAGAAGCTCATGCCGGCGAGCACCCAGCGCCAACCGGCATGTTGCGCGACAAAGGCGCCAAGAATCGGCGCCATCAACGCTACGAAGCCAAGGCCCGTGAGGCCGCGCGCCATGACGTGTGGGCCGTCGCGCGCAGGGTGCAGATCGCGCACGGCAGCACGTGCGCACACCAGGATGGCGGCCATCGAGAAACCCTGCAGGGCGCGCGCTGCCGTCAGCATGGGGGCCGTCGCCGCCAGGGCACCGGCCAGCGCCGCAATGGCATAGCACGCCAGCCCGATCAGCAGCACCTGCCGGCGGCCAAAGCGATCGGCCAGGCTGCCCATCGGCAGTTGCCCAATGCCAAAGGCCAGCGCGAAGACCGTGAGGCTCGTGCTGGCCGAGCCCAACGCTTGGGCAATGGCAGGCAGAGCGGGAAGGTAGCTGTCAGTCGCAACCGGTTGGGCCGATAGCAACAGCGGCAGCAGCAGGGCAAAGCTCAGTGGGCGACGTGTCATCGGCTCAATACGCGATGGCTGCGCTGCGCCGCAGTTCGTCTGCGGTGGCGGTGCCAAAGCCGAAGAACTCCAGATACGCAGGAATCATTTCGAACAGCATGTCGGTGCCGACCTGGACGCCGCAGCCCTTGTCGAGCGCCGCGCGCAGCAGCGGCGTGTACTCGGCTTTCATGACCACCTCGCCAACGAAGCAGCCGGGCGCGATGCGAGCCACGTCAAAGGGCAGCGGATCGTCTTCTTTCATACCCACCGGCGTGGCGTTGACGACCACATCAAAGCCGTCCGGATCATTCGAGCCGGTGCGCACCACCAACGTTGGATAGTGCTCCCGCAGGCGCTGGGCCAGCGACTCTGCCGATGCCGCGCGGGTGTCGTACAGCGCCAGTTCACCCACGCCAGCCGCCGCCAGCGACGCTGCGATGGCCGAGCCGACACCGCCGGCACCCGAGAGCAGCACGCGCGCGCCCTCAAGCTGACGCCCCTTGCGCAGCACGCCGCGCACGAAGCCGGCACCGTCAAACTGGTCGCCAAGCAACGTGCCGTCTTCGCGCTTGAGCACCGCATTGCACGCACCGGCAATACGCACGGCGGGCGTCACCTCGTCCACCAAGTCCACCGTCGTGACCTTGTGCGGCATGGTGATCAGCGCGCCGCGCAGGTTGGTGAAGCGCAAGATCGATTCGAAGCTCTGCGCGTAGTCCTCCGCCTTGACCCCCATGGGCACCACAACGGCGTCGATGCCTTTTTTCTCGAACCAGGGGTTGTAGATCATCGGCGACTTGAACGTCTCGGTGGGGTAGCCGATGTGGGCGATGAGGGTGGTTTTTCCAGAAATCATGGTTCAGCAGATACGTGTTTCAGGCGGCCAAGGCTCCGGCCCGCTGGCGGGCATATTCGACCTTGTCGACGGGTTGGGCGGCGGGCTGGCCCAGGTCGTCCATGTGGATGCGGTAGGTCTCGCGGGCGCTCATGGCTGCCACGGCGGCAACGATGGTCACACCGAAGGCGATGGCGCCCACGGTCAGCCAGATGTTGGCGGCACCTGGGGGCGCCACGGCGGTGAAGAGTGCCGGCAGCATGGCGGTGATGGCGGTGCCGACGTTTTGCGAGATCGCCATCGCCGAGACACGGGTGCGCGTCGGGAACAGCTCCGGATAGAAACTCGGGAACACCGCGTTGTAGCCCTGATAGACCACGCCCCACATCAGGATCGACATGGCGAACGCAAGCGGCACGTTTTTGATGCTGATGGCGTACAGGTAGGCAAACGCAAGCACCCCAGCGAGCAGCGAGCCGAGCACGATCGGCGGCTTGCGGCCAATGCGGTCAGACAGATCGCCGACATACGGAATCACCAGCACCGCGACGATGTTGCCCACCACCGGAATCCACAGGTAGATGTCTTTGGCAAAGCCGATGCCGTAAGCCGGCTGCACCGCGTAGGCCGCGCCAAAGATGGTCGCTACCACGGGAATCACGTTCATCAGCGCCATGCAGACCACGCGCAGCATGTCGGGCGTGCTGTACTTAAAGGCATCGATGACTGGTGAGCGGGGGCGGCCCTGTTGTTGCTCAGCGGTAAATGCGGGCGTCTCATGCACCTCGCGGCGGATGACATAGCCCGCGATGATGACAACGAAGCTCAGCAGGAACGGAATGCGCCAGCCCCAGGCGTTGAACTGGTCAGCAGGCATGTAGTGCGCGAGCGGCAGAAACACGGCGGCCGCCAGAATCTGCCCCGCCTGCACGCCTTGCAGCGTAAAGCTCGCGTAGAAGCCGCGCCGGCCAAACGGTGCGTGCTCCAGGATCATCGAACTGGCGCCGGAAATTTCACCGGCCACGGCAAAGCCCTGGATCAGACGCATGATGACCAGCAGCGTCGGCGCCCACAGGCCAACCTGGTCGTAAGTCGGCAGCAGGCCCACGCCGATGGTCGAAAAGCCCATCAGGAACATGCACCACAGCAGTACGTTCTTGCGCCCGTGCGTGTCGCCAAGGTGGCCCAGCACGAAGGCGCCAATCGGCCGCGCCACATAGCCCACGCCGTAGGTGGCCAGCGAAGCGATGATGGCCGTCTTCGGATCGCCCTTGGGAAAGAAGATTTGCGGGAAGATCAGCGCCGCTGCGGTGGCGTAGATGAAGAAGTCGTAGTACTCGAGCGCCGAGCCGATCCAGCCGCTGGCGGCGGCTTTCTTCGACTGGTGCTTGCCCAGGGGCTCGTGGGCAGGGGCTGCTGTCATGGTGGTCTCCGGTTTTATCTGTGCGGCCCGTCTTCCGATGAAAGGCCGTCTCTACACGCACCGCAGCGTAGTCCGCTGTAGCGGTGGGGCACAAGCGAAGAACGCCTGAGAATGATCGATGATCGCACGGACTTGTGCGAAAAACGCACGGCACAAGGGTTTTTCCGGGGGCGCTGTCCTGGCGGCGCGGCTACAACGGTCTGGGTGCTATGCGCCTGCTGCTTCACCATCATCGTGGGCCTGATGGCGCTGCGCCTGCCTCGCCGTAAATTCAATGCGCGGTGTCTACAGCACCCGCATGATCGACAGCGCGGTGTCCTGCAAGACCTGCAACACGCGCTGCAGCGCACGTTCGGTGGTCTCTTCACCCACCTGCATGTTCACGCTCAGCGCGGCAATAACGTTGCCATGGCGATCGCGCAGCGGCACCGCCACGCCGCGCACACCGATCTGCAATTGCTGCTCGACCACGGCATAGTCCTGCCGGCTGGCCATGCGGATTTCATCGAGCAGCCGTTCGCGCTGCAGAATCGTGTAAGGCGTATAGGGCGTCAGCACGCAGGTTTCCAGCCATGCCTGGACAGTCTGCTCGGGCAGCGCAGCCAGCATCATCACCCCTGCTGATGCGAGCGGCGCCGGCACGCGCGCACCGAGCACGAAACCCGTGCTCATGACGCGGCTCGTGCTGGTGCGCGAGATGAATACCAGTTCCCACTTGTCGAGCACGCTGAGGTAGGCCACTTCGCCAACGGCGGCCGTCACCTGTTGCAGGAACGGCTGCACCGTGCGCGGCAGGCGCGCCGAATCGAAGTACGACCAGCCCACCTTCAGCACGCGCGGCGTCAGGCTGAACAGCGTGCCTTCGCTGCTGAGGTAGCCGAGGTGCTCCAGCGTCAGCAGGTAGCGGCGCGCGGCTGTGCGGGTGAGGCCGGTCAGCTCTGCCGCCTGCGTGGGGGTCAGCCGCGGGTGGTCATGGTCGAACGCCTCCAGGATGGCGAGCCCTTTCTCCAGCCCGGCAATCCAATCGCGCCGGTCGAGCGGTTCTTTCTTCATGGCGATAACCCTAAAAACGAGCGATATGTGCGCGCGATTGTACGATCATCGCACGCTGTTGCGCGAATGACGCTTGTGGATGCATGGCTTGCGCACCTACGCTGCGAGCATCGTCAGATCAACGCATCGCCATGAATTCGCTCCGCGCAGGGCGCCGTCCCAAATGCATTGCCACCGTGTGCCTGTCCGGCACGCTGCCTGAAAAGCTGGAAGCGGCGGCCGCTGCCGGTTTTGACGGCATTGAGATTTTCGAAAACGACCTGCTGAACTTTGACGGCTCGCCGGCCCGTGTGCGCCAGATGGCGGCGGACCTTGGGCTGGCGATCATGCTGTACCAGCCGTTCCGCGATTTCGAGGCAATGCCGCACGAACTGTTTGCGCGAAACCTGGCGCGCGCCGAGCGCAAGTTCGACGTGATGGCCGAGTTGGGCGTAGAGACGGTGCTGGTATGCAGCAACGTGCAAGACATCGCCGTCGACGACCCGGCGCGTGCGGCAGGCGATCTGCGTCTGATGGCAGAAGCAGCGGCCCGGCGCGGGCTGCGCGTGGGCTATGAAGCGCTGGCCTGGGGCCGGCACACGCGGACCTGGCGCCAGGCGTGGCAGATCGTGCAACAGGCCGACCATCCGGCGTTCGGGCTGATTCTCGACAGTTTCCATACGCTGTCGCTGGGCGACACGCTGGATGGCATCCGCGACGTGCCAGCAGACAAGCTCTTCTTCGTGCAGTTTGCGGATGCGCCCAAGCTGTCGATGGATGTGCTGTCTTGGAGCCGGCATCATCGTAACTTCCCAGGGCAGGGGGATCTGCCGGTGACGGACTTTGCGCGCGAGTTGCTTGCCGCTGGCTATGCCGGGCCGTTGTCACTGGAGGTCTTTAACGACGAATTCCGTTCCGCTCCCGCGCGGTTGACCGCGCTCGACGGCATGCGTTCGCTGCTCTGGCTGGAGTCGGAAGCCGGTGGCGCTGAACTACCGGCGCCGGCGCAATTTGAAGGCGTGGATTTCCTTGAGTTTGCGGTGGATGCCGTAGCAGGGCGAGAGCTGCAAACGCGCCTGCGCGCGCTGGGTTTTGCCTTTGCGGGGCACCACCGTTCCAAGGCTGTCGATTTGTATCGGCAGGGCCGCGTCAACGTGATCCTGAACATGGAGCAAGACAGCGCGGCGTCTGAACATTTTGAATTGCATGGGCCGTCTGTCTGCGCGATCGGCCTCAAGGTGGACGATGCCGAACGTGCGATGGCACGTGCACGTGCGTTATGCGGCCAGGAGTGGCGTGGGCCAGTCGGGCCGGCCGAACGCAGCATTCCTGCGCTGCGCGCGCCGGATGGCACATTGCTGTATCTGATCGATGACCGCCAGGCCGATCGCAGCATCTATGAGAGCGATTTCGTTCTGCAACCTGGCGTGCAAGCCGGCACAGCAGGATTGGCATCGATTGACCACGTTGCGCAGGCGCTGCCCGCGCATCGGCTCGACAGTTTCGTGCTGTTCTACCGCGCCATCTTCGGCATGCAGGCCGAGGCCGTGCAGGAGATTGCCGACCCCTACGGCCTTGTCAAAAGCCGTGCGATGGTGAGCCCAGACCGCAACGTGCGGATTCCGCTCAACGTGTCGGAAAGCGGGCGTACGGCAACCGGCCGGTTCATTGCCGCCTATGCGGGCTCGGGTGTGCACCATATTGCCTTTCGCTCCGATCGGCTGTTCGAAACCATCGAAGCCATCGACCGCGTTTCGGCGCATATGCAGCACGTGCCCGAGAACTACTACGGCGACGTCGCCGCCCGGCTGGGGCTGGATGACACGCTGCTCACACGTCTGCACGACGACGGGTTGCTTTATGACCGCGACCCGCACGGCGATTTTCTGCACACCTATACCGAGCCCTTCCGCGAGCGCTTTTTCTTCGAGCTTGTCCAGCGCAACGGCTACGTGGGCTATGGCGCAGCAAACGCCGCCGTGCGCATGGCCGTGCAAGCGCAACTGAGCCGGCCAGACACCAACCCGGGCGGCTGAACTCACGCCACAATTTGCACCCCCATGGCCAGTGCAGTCGTGGGCGGTTTTTACGTAGCAACGGCCGCGCGGGCGGCCATCGCACATCCACACCCGCCATATCGAAAAAGGAGACAAGGGAGCCATGAACAAAACCGTGATCGCCGCACTGGTGCTAGGTGCCACGAGCCTGCCGGTGGCAGCGCAAACTGCCGGCGGCGTCACCCTCTATGGGTTGATCGACACGACCATCCGCTACAGCACGCACGAGAACGCCGCAGGCAACCACAACCTGCAGATGACTGACGGCGTGCTGACCGGCAGCCGCTGGGGCCTGCGCGGCACCGAAGACCTGGGCGGCGGCACCAAGGCGATGTTCATTCTGGAATCGGGCTTCTCGCCGGACACCGGTGCCAGCCAGCAGGGCGGGCGCCTGTTCGGGCGCACAGCCGTGGTCGGCCTGGAGAGTGACTACGGCAAGCTCTATCTTGGCCGCCAGTACACGCTGGCGCACGAGATTCTGTCTTCGTACGAGGCGATGGCGTTTGCCAACAATTCCATCGTCGGCTACCAGGGCGGCAACTACACGGGCCTGCGCTACGACAACACGGTCAAATACATCAAGTCGTTCGGTGGTCTGCAACTTGCCGGTGCATGGACCTTTGGGGAAGCCGCCGGCAGCTTCAGCAAGAGTTCGGCTGGCGCAGGGTCGATCGTCTACAGCATGGGGTCGGCTGAAGTGGGCGCGGTGTACCAGGTCACGCACGATGTGTCCTCGGCGTTCTTTGGCGCCGTGCCAGCAGCGCTGGCCAGCAAGCAGACGGTGTGGGGCTTTGGCGGCAAGCTGGAGACCGCCATCGCAACGTGGTACCTGGGCTACACAAACAGCCGCCTCGACGTAGCCGACTACAAGAACCAGGCCGCCTACGCAGGCGCCAAGGTGCCGCTATCCGGCGCACTGAGCCTTATCGGCACCGTGCAGTACGACTGGATGAAGCACCTTGATGCCAGCGGCAAGCGCCTCACCACCGCCGGCATGCTCGACTACGCCTTCAGCAAGCGCACGGATGTGTATGCCGAAATTGACTACACGCACTTGCAAGGCGCGTGGGTTGCACTGAACAGCGCTGCCGCCTTCAGCAATTCAGGCAACACGTATGGCAATAACTCGCGGTTGGGTGTGATGCTGGGCGTGCGACACAAGTTCTGAAGGCCGGCCCCGCCCGCGCCACGGAAAAGCCCGCCAGAAGTCTCGGCGGGCTTTTTTTCCTTTGCTGCGATCAATGCAACGGGCAATCGCGCGCGATCACGTCGCCGATCATCGCGGCGGTGGCACCGGACAGCGTCCAGCCCAAATGCCCGTGGCCCGTGTTGTAGAACACGCGTGCATGCCGGCCCCGGCCGACGCGCGGCATCATGTCGGGCATCATCGGGCGCAAGCCGGCCCATGGCACCACACGTGAAGTGCCGATCGCAAAGTTGCGGCGCGTCCAGGCCACCAAGGGTTCGATGCGATCCGCGCGGATATCGCGGTTGTAGCCGTTGAACTCGGCCGTGCCCGCCACGCGGAAGCGGCCTTCGCCCAGGCGGCTCGTCACGATCTTGGCGCTTTCATCCAGCAGGCTGACCCACGGCGCGCCCTGCACGCTGGCTTCGTCGTCCAGGTGCACGGTGATCGAGTAGCCCTTGACCGGATACACGTTGATGCGGTCCCCCACCATTTGCGCGACATGCCGGCTGCCCACGCCCGCGCACACGACCAGCGCATCGGCGGTGAGGTCTTGCACGACATTCGCCGCGCTGGCGGAAAGGCGGTCGTCCAACGTGGTTTGCAGCAGAAGCCGAACGCCGCTTCCGGTGATCTCCACATCACGCACGTCCACGCCTTGCATGAAGCGTACGCCGCGCTTTTCGCATGCCTGCGCAAGGCCGCGGGTGAATTTGTGGATGTCGCCCGTCGCATCGGATTCGGTGAAGTAGCCGCCGTAGTAGGTGCCGCGCAGCGTCGGCTCGATGGTGGCGATGTCTTGGGGGCTCACCGCGTGACGCTCAAGCCCGCCAGCGACGAGCAGGGCGTTGGCTTTGCCCGCTGCGGTAAAGCTCGCCTTGTCGTGATAGACGTGCAGGATGCCGCGTCGCTGCAGGTCGAAATCGATCTGCTCGCGTTCGGCCATCGCAAACAGGTGCTTGCGCGCCTCGATGGCCATGCGTGTGGTTTCGATCGTGTTGCGGCGGTAGTGCGCGATGCTGGCCACGAACTCGCCAATCCACGCGTACTTGTGCCACGACGGCTTGGGGTTGAGCAGCAGCGGGGCATCGTTGCGCAGCATCCATTTGATGCCCTTGAGCAGCGTGCCGGTGCTGTTCCAAACCTCGGCGTTGCTGGCGGAGAGCTGTCCGCCGTTGGCAAACGACGTTTCCATGGCCGGATACAGATGCCGGTCGAGCACCGTGACCTGATAGCCGAGTTGCGAGAGCGTGTAAGCGGTGGTGACGCCGGATATACCGGCGCCGACGATGACGATGTGCGTCATGGCAGTCCCTACGGAGTGGCGGTATGACCGGACGATCCGGTCGGCTCACCCCATCTGTCTCGGGACCTGAGAGCTTGGGCATCAGCAGTGCTGGCGCCTTCCCCTTCGGTGGGCGTGCGCGCGGCACGCCTCTCTCCAGATTCGCAGTCGACGCCACAGTCCTTTTGCCTGAGAGTTTCCGGGGTGGTTGCTCCATCGGCGCCGGGCGTTGCGCGTGTGCGTTGGGCCCGGTCTCTCCTGCGGCGTGTTGCAGCTGTCGTTGGTGCGTCAGCCGCGCCTGCGTACTGCCCAGGTGGGCAGCGGGACCGAGTGTGTCACGAGTTGTGACGTTCGGCAAGTCGGGCGATTGTGAATGCCAGATCCCTTGATCGGCATGGTCAGGGCATACTGCGCTCTGCATCGCTTCGCATCAGGCGGAGCGCATGGGCGCAATCTTTGAATTCATGGAAACAGGCATGTCCTCCTCGCGCCCCACGCGCGCCTTTAAACGAGCGATTGAGCCCCTTGAGGTTCTCGCGGTCTTTCTTAAGCTCGGGCTGACATCGTTCGGCGGGCCAATCGCCCATATTGGCTATTTCCGGCGTGAGTTCGTTGAACGCAGACACTGGCTGGACGATGCCACCTTCACCGATCTCGTCGCCCTGTGCCAGTTCCTGCCGGGGCCGGCCAGCAGCCAGGTCGGCTTCTCAATTGGTCTGCTGCGCGCAGGCTGGCTTGGCGGACTGGCGGCATGGCTTGGCTTTACGCTGCCCTCGGTCTTGCTGCTGATTGCGTTTGCCATGGCCACACCGGCGCTGGATGCCCCCATTGGTGCCGGATTGATTCACGGGCTGAAACTGGTTGCCGTTGCTGTTGTCGCGCAAGCGGTGTGGGACATGGCGCGGCGGCTCTGCCCGGATCATCGCCGCGCGGGTATCGCGCTGGCGGTGATGGGCCTGCTGGCTCTGGTGACTTCCGTCTACGCGCAGCTCATGGCCATTGTGTTGGGTGCCGCACTGGGTCTGGTGCTATGTCGCAATCTGCCAGGATCCGCAGAGACCGATACCGTTGCGCATGGCAACGCGTTCCATGTTTCCCGCAGCACCGGCGCGATTGCACTGGCGCTGTTCTGCGCCTTGCTGTTTGGTTTGCCGGCGCTGGCGCAAGCGCGCTTCAGTGATGCCGCGTACGTGTTCGATGCGTTCTACCGTTCTGGCGCACTTGTGTTTGGCGGCGGCCACGTTGTTCTTCCGCTTCTGCAGGATCAGACCGTCGTGACAGGGTGGGTGACATCCAACGATTTTCTCGCCGGGTACGGTGCGGCACAGGCCGTTCCGGGGCCGCTGTTCACGTTTGCCGCGTTTCTTGGCTGGATAAAGGCCGGCGTACCCAATCATCTGGCAGGGGCGCTGCTTGCCACGACCGGCATCTTCCTTCCCGGCCTGCTGCTCGTGATTGCGGCGTTGCCTTACTGGCAGGCGCTGCGTGCGCAGTGCTCCATGGCTGCGCTGCTGGCTGGGGTGAATGCAGCAGTCGTGGGCTTGCTGGCAACGGCACTGTACGCGCCGGTCTGGACCAGCGCTGTTCGCTCGCCGCTTGACTTTGCGGTGGCGGCCACCGGGTTCCTCTTGCTTGCGCGGTGGAAATTTCCGCCACTTGCCGTTGTGGTGTTCTGCGCCGTTTTGGGCATCGTTCAGGCGCATCTGCGCTAAGCGGCCGGTGCAGTAGCGAGCATCGCCTTTGCGCTACCATGCGCCCACAACGATCCCGTTACCTCGATCCGACCATGGACGCTCCAGCGAACCGGACAACGTACACGCAATCGCCGGCACGAGGTTCTGAAGCGCTGGTGGGGGCGTCTAGCGAAACGTACCGGCGGCAACGCAGGACGCTGTTTGGCGTGGGCATCAGCGCGTCGGGGGCGCTTGGCGCATGTGCCGTCATCTCGGTGATGGCGCATGCGCGGACGATCGCGCTTGCCGGATGTCTGGGCGCGATTGTCGTCGTCTGGATTGCGTTGCTGGCCGTGCATCGGCGTGTCCTGCAACCTGCTCCTGAGCCTGCGCTGGAAGATGGGGAATCCAGCACTGCAAGCAACGCAGCAAACCGCGCAGAAACGATGTTGCTTGCGACGATGGGCCGCGAGATCCGCGCGCCACTCTGGGCAATGCTCGGCAACCTTGAGTTGCTCGACCGCACGCCATTGGATGATGCGCAGCGCCATCATTTGCAGATGGCCAGGGCCTCCGGCGAGGCATTGCGCGGCCTCATCAACGACATCCAGGACGTATCGCAGATGGAAGCTGGCCGGCTGTCGATCGCGCACATGTCTTTCGACTTGGCATCGCTGGCGCGCAGCGTTGGCGCCCGGTGCGCCCCGGCCGCACAGGCAAAGCAGCTCGATTTCAATTGCATGGTCGCTCCCGATCTGGCGCCGCGCTATGTCGGCGATCCGGCTCGGTTGCAGCAAGTCATGACCCATCTGGTCAGGAATGCGATTGAGTCCACCGAGCGCGGCGAGGTTGTTCTCGAGGTGTACCTGGAGGACGCGCGGCGGCGCGATCGGATTTCCATCGGTGTGATTGACTCCGGTGCGGGCTTGACCGAGGAACAGCAGCGGAACACCCTCACGCCATTTGCGCAGGAAGGCGCATCGAATGCCTTGATTTCTGGCAGCGCGCGCCTGAGGCTTGCCCTCTGCAAGGGCCTTGTTCGCCTGATGGGCGGCAACATAGCGTGCACGTCGACGCCCGGGGTGGGCAGCACGTTCGTTATGCAACTGGAGCTTGAGGTCGATGCCGATGCCAATGTGCAAGGCATTGAGGATGCCTTGGGTGCCGCAGTTCATGATGGCGAAGGCGCCACCGCCATTGATGTGCTCGTGGTCGATGATCACTCCGCCAACCGTGATCTCCTGCGTGATCAGCTCACCGCGTTGGGTTATGCGGCCGATGTCGCGCAAGGTGGCATGTCGGCTCTTCGCATGCTGAGCAGAAAGCGTTACCACATGCTGCTGACCGCGCTGAACATGCCAGGCATGGATGGCTACGCGCTCGCACGGTTCGTTCGTGACCGCTACGCTGGCATGCCCATCATTGGCCTGACTGCGCACGTCACCGAACACGAACGGGCCATGTGCCGGGACGTGGGCATCGACGATGTGCTGCTCAATCCGGCATCGCTCGAAGCCATCGGCAGCGCTGTTCGGCGCTTCGCTGATCGCGCTGAAAAGATGAAGCTCGGGGCATCTGCCGTGGACCCAACCATGGGGCCGTTGCCGGCATCGCTTCGGCAAACGCTGATGACAACGCTCGAAGCATCGGTGCGCAAGATCGAAGCCGCGATCAGGCAGCAGAACAACGCGCTGGTTAGCGGAGAGCTTCACTCAATCAAAGGGGCGTTTGCGATGGTGCATGAAGCTGCCGTCGTTGAGCTTTGCAAGCGCCTCGAAACGCTGGCGAAGGCGGGCGACCTGGAAGCCGCAGCAGCAGATGTCGGCAAGATCGTGCCGATGGCGCGCGACGCACTCGCGCGCCGTGCTCAATCACCTGCGGATACGGGCGAGTAAGCCCACTCAGTCCGTGCTCAGCGGGCCACGACGCGGGTCTTGCCCGATTCGATCGCATCGGCCACAAAGAACGGTACGTTCAGCCTCCATTGCCCCTGCTTGACTGGCGCCTCGTATTGGATTGCCGGGCTTTCCGCCTCCACCAGTTCAATCACCTGGTGCGCACCGTCCGGCCGTGTCGATTGTCCGGCAATGGCCGAATAGCCTGCATTGCTGCCGACGTGAAAATGATCGGTCTTCCAGCGCACCGGCGGGTGAACGGGAAAAGGGCGGGCACCGTGGAATCCGAATAGCGCGTCATGGTTGAGGATGCTTTGCCGCACCGTTGGCCAAAGCACGACGCGCAGGAATTGCTGATCCGTGAAGCGTGCCGTTCCTTGATAGTTGGCGACAAATGTCTTGATGCGCGGCGTAATCGGGGGCGTCACGCCAGCGCAGCCGCCCCACAAGCCAGCCAGTAACAACTCGGTGTGGGTGAAGTAATCGCGCATGTGATGGAAGACGCAATCGCTGGCGAGCCATTCGTCCACCGCCGTGACTTCACGCTCCGACAGCAGCGAATCCGCGTCACGGACCAGGAAGCGGTCGACACCTGGGTCATCCATCACAAAAAACCGCCACAGTGTGGCGGGAATGGCGCGCCGTTCGTCCTGGTCCATCGTCAAGATTTCTGCACCGGCATCGCGCAGCCTGCGCTGCACGTGTTCCGGCACGCTGCTGTCCAGATAGAAGCGGCATGTCCATGCGGGATACAGATCGTGCGCGACCCGCGCATTCATGACGGCGGTCTCGCAATAGCGCGGTTGCGCGCCAAACAGGCTGAACGCAATGATGTTGCGGCCGCGCGCGTTCGGGTCGAAGCGCGGCGGCGTGGCCGGTAAAGGCCAGTGCTCACCCGTGCGGCACAGAGCGTCTGCCTGCGCCAGCGAGCGATGACCGTATTGGCGTAGCTCATCCTCCTTGCCGAGCCAGCCGCAGACTTCCGCAAGGCCGTCCAACCAGGTGCGGGAGGCGCGTGCGCGCTGAGCTGCTGGCGCTGCTTCAATCTGCCGATAGATGCGATAGGCGTCTTCGTACTTGCCCGTTCGCATCAGACACAGCGCGTAGTCGCCCAGGATGGTCATGTTGCCGGGCGTGTATTCAAGCGCGCGTTGAGCGAGGGCGAGGGCCGTAGCGTGGTCGGCCGCCGCCATTGCGGCAACAAACTGTGTGGCCAGCGCCTGGAGCTGCGCCTGTGCCACATTGCGGCTCGCGTTGGCGGCAGGGCGTCTGGGTGCAGGAGGAAGTCGTCGGAGTTTGGACATGGCGTGACAGAGATCCGAGGGCTGCGGACAATGTCGGCCGCGAGCAGGCGCGCGCTGCCAACGGAGCAGCGAACACCTCTGATGAAATAACGATCGAACGCCCGAACATCGGGCAATAGGCGGTCAGGCCGGCTTTACACTGCGCGGCATTTTCCTGGCGGCTGGCGCCGGGTCCGGAGCGTTCAGACTTGCCGGGGCTGACTCGGGCGTGCCTCGTGACGCGGCAAGAGAAACCCCCATCGAATACTTAACGAGATCCGTGTCGTTATCGATGCCGAGCTTCTTCATGGCGTTCGACTTCTGCGAGCTGATCGTCTGTTTGCTACGCCGCAGTTGTGCCGCAATTTCATTCACGCTCAGCCCCGACACAAACAACCGGACGACTTCCTCTTCACGCGTCGTCAGCGCGTTGCTGGTCGTGCTGGCAGATTCCACGTGAACCTGCCACGCGATCTCGGAAATCGACGGCGAAAAATAGCGGCCCGAAGCGTAGGCGCCGTGGATGGCCGTCAAGACGTGGTCCGTGCTATCCGACTTGCTCAGGATGCATTGAATGCCGAGCTTCAGAAGCGCGCGGATCACGCCGGGGTTGTCCATCATCGTCAGCACGACGATGCGGGTGTCGGGGTAGCGTCTGCGCAGGAATGAGAACAGCGTGATGCCATCACCGAATTCCCCACCGGGCATTGCGTAATCCGACACGAGCACATCGCACGGGTGTTCATCGAGCGCGGCGATGAGCTTGGTTGAGTTCAGGGCGGTTGCGACCACCTTGACGCTTTTGTGATTGGCCAGGAACGCCTGAATGCCGTTGATAACGGTCGGGTGGTCGTCCGCAATGATGACCTGAATCGAGAATTGATCCATTTGAGTATGTGTCCAATGTTCAGGCATTCCAACCACAACCCCCGGGGCAATGCCTCCCTTCGGTTCCGGCCCCTTGATTGAAAGGGCGGCGTCAGAAGCGGTTGTAGACGTCTTCGTTCCCGTCTGCCAATAGAAGGCACTTTAGTTCCATCACGCGTCGTACGCCATGGATCTCAAATGGAATGGGATCGTACTGGTACGAAATTTCTCCATGATAGCGACCCGCTTTGTGGCGGGTAGGGCCTTTATTCGCCCCTGGACGGCAGCGCTACGTTGCATCGATTGATTTTCATCGATCTGTCCGCGCACTTCGCATCGTTTTTAGTACTTGTCTGGTGCTGAATGCCTAGGGGTCGCATATCCCGTATCTGGCGATTTTCAGAAAATCACAACCGTTTCGTAGCTCATCAGATGGCCTGAGTTGCTGGCTTGATTCCAAACGGTTCGTACTCAATCAGGCAGCAGCGTTTCGTGGCCATCTGCCTACATCAATCTTTTGCCTGTCGCGCACCACCGCACCTCAACGCCATACGCGATCGGCCCATTGGTTCAGATCATGACTCTCGACACGACTCAAACTGTGGATGCCCAAGAGGCGACGTGGCAAGAGCCGCCCAAATCCACGACCAACCACGACGGCCTGCTCGACGCCGTCATGTGGATGTGTGAGCGCTATGGTGTCGGCAAAACGCCCGAGGCGCTGCTGGCCGGTCTGCCCAAGGGCGGCGTACTGTCGCCTTCGCTGGCGCTCGGCGCGCTGGGCAATGCCGGGCTCACGGCCGGCCTTGTTGATCGTCACCTGCAACAACTGCCCGAGCACGTCATGCCGATGATCCTCGTGCACAAGCAGATGGGCGGCTGCATCCTGCTCGCGCGCCGGCGCAATCCTGACAAGGAGGCGAAGGGCGGGCTCCTCTATCAAGTGGTGATGCCCGACATCGGCCCCGAGCCGGTCGAATACACGCAAGAAGAGATGGACGCGGTTTACTCGGGCTACGCCATCCTCGTCAAGCCAACAGCCAAGGTCGATACGCGTGCGGGCGAACAGGAACCCGAGCCCGCCGGCCACTGGCTGCTGCGCACGCTTTGGCGCTATCGCCGTTATTACGCGAGCGCGGCACTCGGCGCATTGCTGATCAACGTGCTGGGCCTGGCCAGCATCTTCTTCACCATGAACGTCTACGACCGCGTCGTGCCCAATCAGGCGTTCGTGACGCTGTGGTCGCTGGCCATCGGCGTGGCAATTGCGATGACGTTCGAGGCGATCTCGCGTCAGGTTCGCGCGCATCTGCTTGATGTGGCCGGAAAAAAGGCCGATCTCGTCATGGGCACGCTGTTGTTCCGGCAGGCGCTGTCGATCCGGATGGAGAACAAGCCCGCCTCGGCCGGCTCGTTTGCGAATCAGCTTCGCGAGTATGAATCCGTGCGCGATTTCGCAACGTCCGCCACGCTGGCGGCCGTCTCCGATCTGCCGTTTGTGCTGCTGTTCGTGGGCGTGGTGTTCATGATTGGCGGCAGCCTGGGCTGGGTGCCCGCCATGATGGTGCCGCTCATCGTTGGTATCAGCGTGGTGGTGCAGTGGCCGCTCGCCAAGATCATGAAAGAGAACCTGCGCGAAGCGTCGCTCAAGCAGGGCGTGCTGATCGAATCGGTCGAAGGGCTGGAAACACTGAAGGCCGTGGGCGGCGAAGGGCACATGCAACGCCGCTGGGAGCGCTACAGCGCCTTGTCGGCGGCGTCCTCCATGAAGTCCCGCAAGATCTCGAGCAAGGCGACGAGCGTCGTCACGTTCCTGCAGCAACTGCAGACCGTCGTGCTGGTTGTATTGGGCGTGTACCTGATCGATGCGGGCCAACTGACGCAAGGCGCGCTGATCGGTACGGTCATGCTCGCAGGCCGGATCACAGCGCCGCTGAGCCAGGTGATGGGCCTCGCGCTGCGTTTCCAGCAAGCCAAGGCGGCGCTGGCTTCGCTCAACAACCTGATGACCATGCCGGTCGACCGCGATCCGGCACGTGAATACCTGCCCAAGCCGCCGCTGTCGGGCCAGATTTCGCTCAAGGATGTCCAGTTCGCCTATCCGGCCCCGCCGATGCAGCCGAACCCGGCCATCCTCAAGGGCGTCAGCCTGGCCGTCCAGCCGGGCGAACGCGTGGCGATTCTCGGCCGCATCGGCAGCGGCAAGTCAACGCTGCTGCGTGTGATGGCGCGCCTGTACGCGCCCACCGCAGGCCAGATGTTTACCGACGGGCTCGACGTTGAGCAGATCGACCCGGCGGACTGGCGCAAGACGGTTGGCTACGTTGGCCAGGACGCGCGCCTCTTCCACGGCACGCTGCGCGAAAACGTGATGATCGGCCGCCCCGAAGCGTCTGCCGAGGCGTTTCTGCGCGTGCTGAAACTGACCGGTCTTGATCAGGTAGCGGCCAAGCACCCGAAGGGCATCAACTTGCCGATCGGTGAAGGCGGGCAGGGCGTCTCCGGCGGTCAGCGTCAGCTTGTGTCGCTTGCGCGCAGCCTGCTGGCTCGCCCGCAACTGCTGCTGCTCGATGAGCCGACCAGCGCAATGGACAACCAGACCGAAACCGCGTTTCTCGGCCACCTCGCCCGCGCGACACAAGGCCAGACGCTTGTGATTGTCACGCACCGCCCGTCGATCCTCGCGCTGGTCGATCGAATTATCGTGGTTGAAGACGGCAAGGTCGTTGCCGACGGCCCAAAGGAGAGGGTTCTGGCCGCGCTGTCCGGCGAAGCCCAAACCGCGCCCGGCACTGCCCGGCGACCCGCAGCGAACAGCGCAACGTCGGCTGCATCAACGGACGCGCAACCGGCTACGCCGAAGCCCGTGGCAATCACCGCGAAACGTTCGGCGCGACCTGCCCCCGATGGCGCGGCCCATTCGACGGCCCAGTCGACGGCACCGTCGCCGTCCCTCGGCCAACCCGCTGCCACGCAGCAGCCCAACCGGGAGTCGATTCGATGAGCTTCAATATCTTCAGGAAATGGCTGCCGCGAAAAGCCAAATTGTCGGCGGGTGACGCCGCGTTCATGAACGACGTGCAGGAGTCGCTGCTCACGCAGTCGACGCCCGGCTCGATGCTGGTGATGTACGTGATTGGCGCGCTCCTCGTGGTTGGCCTCGGCTGGGCAAATTTCGCCCGTGTTGAAGAGGTGACCAACGGCGAAGGCACGATCATCTCGAAGAGCCGCGAGCAGGTCATCCAAAGCCTGGAGGGCGGGATTCTCGAGCAGCTTGACGTGCGCGAGGGCGACATCGTCAAGAAAGGGCAGGTGCTCGCCAAGATCGACCCGACCCGCGCCGAGACGAGCTACCGCGAGGCATGGTCCAAGCAGATCGGCCTGAAAGCGACCATCGCGCGCCTGCGTGCCGAAGCGTACAGTCAGCCGCTCGTTTTTCCTGACGACGTCAAGGGCGTGCCCGAGGTGGTCAAGCAGGAAACGCTGGCCTACAACGCGCGCCGCCGGGCGCTGGAAGACAGCGTTGCCGCGCTGGAGAAGAGCCACGCGCTGTCGATGCGCGAGATTGGCATGGCAGAGCCGCTGTCGGCCAAGGGGTTGATCTCCGAGGTCGAGTTGCTGCGCATGCGCCGTCAAGCCAACGAACTGCGTTCGCAGATCGTCGATCGCCGCAACCGCTATCAGGCCGATGCCAACTCCGAGCTGATCAAGCTGGAACTGGAACTGGCGCAGACCAGCGAAACGGTCGTCGGACGCGCAGATGTGCTGCAACGTACGACCGTCGTCGCGCCTGTGTATGGCACCGTGAAGAATATCCGCGTGAACACAATCGGCGGTGTGATCCAGCCGGGCGAGCACATCATGGAAATCGTGCCGCTGGAAGACCAACTGCTGGTCGAGGCCCGCATCAAGCCGTCGGACGTGGCATTCCTGCACCCCGGCCAGCCAGCCACCGTCAAGGTCACCGCGTACGACTTCGGCATTTATGGCGGTCTCAAAGGCAAGGTCGAGCACATCAGCCCGGATACGCTGAAGGACGACCAAAAGGCCGCTGCCGGGCGCCCTGACGCGACGTACTACCGCGTCCTGGTGTTGACCGAATCGAGCGCTTTGCAGGCCGGCGGCAAAACGCTGCCGATCTTGCCGGGCATGGTGGCAACCGTCGATATCCGCACGGGCGAGAAGACGATTCTCGACTACCTGCTCAAGCCGATCTTCAAGGCGCGTGAAGCGTTCCGGGAGCGTTGATCATGACCGACCGGAACCGAATCCCACCATCTGCGATACCGGTGCCCAAGTCGGCATTTCGGCCGATCGCCTGGGTTGTCTCATCGCTGTTTGCGCTCGCGCCGCTGGCGTTTGCAGAAGAGGCGCGCGCGCAGGGCGCGGTCGGCCTGCGTTCGCATGTGCCGTTTACCGAATGGGCTGGTCAGACGTCGGCTGCTGCGGCGCAAGTCAAGGCGGACGAGCAGAAGCGCGCGATCGAGACTGACACAACTGAAGGCCAGGCGCGCCTGGCGGCGCAGGCCACGCGTGCTGAAGCGGCGCGGCAGCTCCAGCGCGCCGAAGAACAGGCCAGGCTGGTGCGTGAAGCGCAGGCGCGGGAGGTCTCGCGTATGGCTGAGGAAGCTGCACGGCTGGAGGCCGCGCGCGCAGAAGCGCAGGCAAAACAACGGGCAGACGAAGAGCGTGCCGCAGCCGAGAAGCGCCGTCAGCAAGAGCAGGCACGTGTCGCTGAAGCAGCACGCGCTGAGGCCATCGCGAAACAGCAGGCGGAAGCGGAACGCGTAGCCGCTGCTGAAGCGCGCGCGCAGGAGGCCGACGCGCAACGCCGCGAGACGGAGGCTCGCGCGGCGGCAGCGCGCGAATTCCAGGCGCGCGCCGAAGCTGAGCGCACCGCCGAAGCCAGGGCCGAAGCGGCACGCCAGAACCAACGCGAGCATCTGCCAGCACGGCGTTCGGACGATGGTTTGGTCGAATTCAAGGCCGTCGTTCCCCCGGGCACGGTGCCCGCCGCACCGGAAGATGCGCCTGCCGTCGCGCCGTCGGCCAAACCGCAACCTTCACCGGCGTCTGTGGCGCGTCTGCCCGAGATGCCTGCACCATCCGCCGCAAGCGAAGGCCCCAAAGCGCGCCACGGCAAAGCGAGCGCGGTGCCCGCCAAGGGCACGCCTGGGCAGTTCGCACGGTGGCTGGAGGCGCAATCTGATGACTACGGCTCGGGCCCGACGCCATCGCCTGAAAAGCTGCGCGAGATCTTCTGGCGGGCGGTTCAAATGGCCGCCGAACGCAGCCCCGAAGTGCGACAGGCTTACGCCAGCTACCAGGCCGCCAATGCGGATGTGGCAGAAGCCAAGGGCCAGCGCTGGCCCCAGGTGGATATCGGCTCTCAATCGCCAGGACTCAACTTCGGCCCCGGCGGCAATGGTGACGGTAGCGGCTCGGGCAACCCCCTGTCGGTCAACGTCACGACCAATCTCTTCGATTGGGGGCGCACGAAGAACACGATCGGTAGCCGCGAGCACCTTTCCACTGCAGCCAATCGGGCCTATGACGCTGCCATGGAAAAGGTCGGCTTCGATGTTTCCTCAACGCTGATCGAGTTGGGCAAGCAACGCAACATCGTCGATCTGAGCCAGCAGTTTGTCGACCGCATGGCAACGCTGGTCAAGATGCTGAGCGAGATCGTGGAGGTTGACCGCGGCCGTGGCAGTGAGCTGACGCAGGCAAAAACGCGGCTACTGCAGGCAGAAGCCTCGCGGGACACGGCCGAAGCCCGCGCGCGCGACGCAGAACTCACGCTGCGCAAACTGGTGGGCGACGAGGCGGTGATGATTCCGCGCACGCGGGCGTGGTCTGTCGAGCCTGGCAACTTGGAAAAACTGTTGTCGCTGGTGGGCGCGCATCCGAGTCTGCAGCAAGCGAAGGCCGAGGCGGACGCTGCGGACATGAGCGCCAAGGCGGTCAAGGCATCGGCTCTGCCGCAGGTCAACTGGGTGGTGAGCGCGGGCATGAGCAAAGACGCGCTAGGCCGCCGGCAACCATGGCAAACCATGCTGAACCTGAATTGGGGGGCATTCCGCGGCGGTTCCGCCAAGGCTGCGACCGAAGCCGCAGGCGCGCGCGCCGAAGCGAGCTGGCAGCGCTTGGAACAGCAACGCCGCGATCTCGAATATGCGGTGCGCACGGCCGACCAGGATGCGAACACCATGCTGCAACGTGCCGATCTGTACCAAGGCTTGTCGGCTGAGACCGACCAGGTGCGCAAAGCGTTTTTCGAGCAGTGGCACCACCTTGGCCGGCGCACGCTGCTTGATGTGCTGACCGCGGAAAACGAGCACTACGGCAACCGCGTCGCAGAAGTCACCAACCGCTTCGACGCCTACCTCGCTGTGTTCCGCGAGCACTACTCGGCGGGCGCTTTGGCCCAATGGCTGAGAAACGAACACGGTCAGTGATCGTTCAACCTGCAGGGTTCAAACGAAGCCGTGGCGCATGCGTTGTGCCACGGCTTTTTTCTTGTCGGGGCGGGAAAAAACGCCGTTTCGGGAAGGGAGTGCGAATAGGAACTGCCTGAAAAAGTACATGCGCATTAGATGGCGTGACGCCCATAAGAGCAAATCGTACTGGTCCTACGCATATCTAAATCCGTCTGGTTTTGATTGCCAGAGCAGACCGCGAGAATTGCCCTCAATCAGAGGTCCATAGCGGGCCAACGATGTTTGAAACCTCTCTTCCATTTCCGCTGGCCCCACGGCCGGCATATTGTCAAAGGACAGCGTTGAACATGAGCACTGTGAAGCTGGCCGTCGTGGACGGCAAGACCATTACTCAGGCGGCCGACCTGCAGGGCGGCAAGGCTGCCGGGGCGGTGAAAGTCCGCTCCATCAAGGGCGGTAAATTCATTCTTTCTGACGTCAAGACCGGGCACGCGCCTGAAAACATCACGATCAAGCGTGTCGGCAAGAACCTGCTGGTGAGTCTGGAGGGTGACGATCTCGAGCACCCCTCGCTCATCATTGAAGAGTTCTACGGTAACGAAGCCCAGCTCGTTGGCATGGGCGAAGACGGCGCATACCACGAATATGTAGCGACCGATGCGCAGGACGACCACGAGGCTTCTGAGCTTTCTGATGGCTCGGATTCTCCGCTCGTCCTGGGCGCCCAGCAGATGACCGGCTTCAGTGGTAGCGACCTGATCGCCGGATCCGGCGCAGGCGCTGCAGGGGCAGCAGGCGCGGCCGGCGCGGCCGGTCTGGGTGCCGCCGGCTGGGCGGCTCTGGGTGCGTTTGGTCTGGCGGCCGCTGGCATGATCGGCGCCGGCATCGCTGACAGCCGCCGCGGCAATGGTGGCGGCAATGGTGGTGGCAACGGCGGCGGTAACGGCGGCGGCCTCGATCCCGCCGATGGCGACCACCTCGTGCCGACCATCGGACAAGTCATCGATAACTTCGGCCCCAAGACCGGTCCGATCCCGCAAGGCGGCTTCACCGACGACCTCACGCCGACGTTCATCGGCACCGGCACCGCACCGGGCAACAAGATCGAAATCTACGACAACGGGCAGAAGATTGGCGAGGCGATCGTCAAGGCCGACGGTACGTGGGAATTTCCGGTGACGGTGGAGCTGGGCAATGGCGCGCACAACGTCTACGTAGTCGAGCATGACAGCGCGACGGGCGCCGTGGGCAAGCCCTCAGCCGAATTCAACTTTACGGTTGATACGGTGGCGCCCGCGCTGCCTGCGTTCGAGGTTGTTGACCAGAACGGCGATCCGGTTGGCAGCCCGACCAATGAAACGAACCCGATCTTCCTTGGCGACCATGTCGAGCCGGGCCACACCGTGATCGTGCGAGACAAAGATACCGGCGAGATCATCGGCACGGTTGTGGTTGGTGAGGACGGTTCTTGGGCAATCTCGCCCGAGACAGCACTGACCGAAGGCGACCGCCATTTTGAAGTGATCGTTGAAGATCAGGCCGGCAATCGCTCGGCGGCCGACTACGACCTGACCGTCGACACCACGCCCCCGACCAATCCGGTGTTTGAAGTGGTGGACGAACATGGCAACCCGATCGACTCGGGCGACCCGACCGGCGAGAAGAATCCGGTGTTCCGTGGCTCGGACGGCGAAGAGGGCGCCACGGTCATCATCCGTGACCCGGATACCGGCACCGTCATTGGCACCGACATTGTCGATGAGCACGGCAACTGGGAAATCCCGGTTGACACCGGTGGCGACGGTGATCACCACTATGAAGTCGTGATCGAAGACCCGGCCGGCAACAAAAGCGACCCGATTGATTTCGAAATCATTGTCGACACCACGCTTCCGGCATCCCCGGTGTTCGATGTGGTGGACCACGGCGGCAATCTGATCGGTGCGGGCGGCTCAACCAACGACAGCACCCCGGTGTTCCGTGGACGCGACGCCGACGAAGGCAATACTGTCATCATCCGTAACCCGGATACCGGCGCCATCATTGGCACGGCTATTGTTGATGAGCACGGCAACTGGGAAATCCCGGTTGACAACGGCGGCATTGAAGGCGATTACCACTACGAAGTCGTGGTTGAAAACCCGCACGGCAATCACAGCACGCCGGTTCGGCACGACCTGATCATCGACACCACGCCTCCGGCGGACCCGGTGTTCGAGGTGGTGGACCAGGACGGCAACCCGATCGGCTCCGGCGACTCGACCAACGAGACGGACCCGGTGTTCCGTGGCTCGGGTGGTGACGAGGGCGACAAGGTCATCATCCGTGATCCGGATACGGGCACCGTCATTGGCACGGGCATCGTTGATGAGCACGGCAACTGGGAAATCCCGGTTGACACCGGCGGCGTCGAAGGCGATCACCACTACGAAGTCGTGATCGAAGACCCGGCTGGCAACGTGAGTGATCCCGTCGAGTACGACTTGATTGTCGACACCACCGCCCCGGCTGACCCGGTGTTTGAAGTGGTGGATCAGGCCGGCAACCCGATTGGTGATGGTGGAAACACGCGTGAGACGGAACCGGTGTTCCGCGGTACCGGCGGCGATGCGGGCGACAAGGTGATCGTGCGCGACGAAGACGGCAACGTCATCGGCACGGGCACGGTCAAGGACGACGGCACGTGGGAAATCCCCACCGAAACGCCGCTCGACGAAGGCAGCCACCACTTCGACGTGGTGATCCAGGACCCCGCGGGCAACGAGTCGGGTTCGGTGGGCTACGACATGAATGTGGACCTGACGACCCCGCTGGCGACGGCCGTGATCGACGACATGGGCAAAGACGTTGGCTTTAACGACTCCGACTGGCTGACCAACGATGGCTCAGCCGGCCGCCTCATTCGCGGCCATGTGGAAAACGTGCTGGCGGCTGGTGAGAAGGTGCAGATCTCGACCGATGGCGGTGCGAACTGGTTCGATGCAGTGGTGCGCACCGACGGCACGTGGTTCGCAGTGGACCCCAACGTCCATAGCGGCGATTGGGAAATCCAGGCACGTGTCGTTGGCAGTGGCGGTACGCCGAGTACGGTTGCGCAGCAGACTGTGGCGCTGGATATGGATGTGCCACAGGCACCGGCAAGCGTTGACGTGCACGCCGATTCGATTACGGTTGATCTGACGGGAACAAAAGCGCAAGCCGGAGACATGCTTCATATTGCGCACGGTGCCCCAAACCTCACGTACGCCGCCACGCATGGCAGTTTCAACTACACGTTGACCGATGCTGATATTCGGCGCGGTTGGGTTGAGGTGCCGGTATCGGCGTCGGACAGGGTCTCCATGCCTGTGTCAGCCGCGATCATCGATCAGGCGGGTAATGTGTCGGATTACCGCACCATTGGTGGTCCTGTTCGACTGGACTTTGATGGTCCCAACCAGGCATTTAATGTTCATGGTCCAGGAGATCTCGGCGTACTTACCCTCTATGCACCTGCCAACGACTTCGTTTCTGTTGGAAATGGTCGCCTCCAAATGCGGTCCTTCCTGGGAGGCGTGGCGAAGGCAGCTCTGAACGACGGGAAGACCGCGACGCATCTGGAGGCTGTTATCGCCTTTGATGGCTTGGACAGCTATCCCGGCGACCCAGGCTACGGCTATGGCTATCTCACCTTCTACGACGCCAGCGGCAATGCGATTCACAGCGTTTCCCTTCCCTTCGGCTCGCATCTCTACTCGATTGACATGCCCGATGGCAAGGAATTTGCATCATTCACCTACCATGCGACTCATAATGATGCTGCTAACACCCGAGTAGCGTGGTTCGACTACATCCTTGTCTCGGGGGGGGATTTCGCGCCGCATGCAATGGGGGTCACTGCACCACCGGATGAACAAGCGGTGAGCGCACACACCGAAAGCCTCTACGGCGGCAGCGGCAATAACGTGTTCACGGTTGCCGACGTGGCCGATTTCGCCCATGTCACGCAAATCGCCGGCAACGGCGGCATGGACACGCTCAAGCTGACCGGCGCGGGCCAGGTGCTGGACGTCACGGCGCTCAACAGCGGCTCGACCGACAAGATCACCGGCATTGAGGTGTTCGACATTGGCGGCACGGGCGACAACACGCTCAAGCTGTCGATGGACGACGTTCTGAACCTCGGCGCGAAGGACCAGTTCACGACCGATGGCCATTACCAGGTCATGGTCAAGGGTGACGTGGGTGATCGCGTTGAGCTGTCGAACCTGATTGGCGCCGGCGGCTGGCAGCACAATGGCACCGTGACCATGGGGCGGGATAAGTATCACGTCTACCGAAATGACACCACCCGTGCGGAAGTGCTGGTGCAGGACGGTGTCACAGTTATTCTTCCCCCTGACGGGCGGCTGGCGCCTCCGGGAACTGTCTTTTCGGAAGACTTTAACGGTATCGCTCCGGGAACTTATGCCGAGATCGATAACGGCTGGATGAAAATTACCAGCGCTCCGGGCACTTGGCAGTTGAGCCTTCGTACTGAAGGTAACTGGAGCCTCTCCAATGCGCTGACCCGCAACGGGAGTGACGGTGCCGTGGATGTGACGTTTGCGTTGAAGGCCGGCGTGACAGCAGATGGCTTCACCTACAGGCTGCCCAACTACGAACCATGGGCGTATGGAAGCGACATCCGATTCGAGTTCTACAAGGACGGGGTGCTTGTACATACGGCATCGGCAGTTGCAGATGCGAGCACGCACCTGACGGGGCTGCCATTGTTCGACGCAGTTCGAATGATGGACCACAACAATCCCGATGCCTACGCGCTTGACGATATCTCGTTCGATATCGTCACGCTGGGCGCCCCCGTGACTGCGCTTGGTCTGCCATCGGACGTCGGTGATAGCGTCTTCACGGGCGAAACGTTCGAGATCAGCGCCGTGGCCGAACTCGACGCGACGGACGCCATCGTCGGCAACGACAGCATCGACACGCTCAAACTGACCGGCGCTGACGAGGTGCTGGACCTGTCCAGGCTGGCGGGCAAGCTGTCGTCGGTGGAGGTGATCGACATCACCGGTTCTGGCGACAACACGCTCAAGCTTTCATTGGGCGATGTGCTGGAGCAGGGTGGCAAGGACTTGTTCGTGGCCGATGGCAAGACGCAGATGATGGTCAAGGGCGATGCCGGCGACACGGTTGAGCTCTCCGACCTGCTGGCGGACGGCTCGGACGTGGGCGACTGGGCCCAGCAGAGCGGTACGGTTACCGTGGAAGGCACGCAGTACAACGTGTTCATCCACGAGGGCCTGAACACCGAGTTGCTGGTTCAGATCGGCGTCCAGACCAACCTGGATAACCACTGATGCGCCGGGCGCGGCGGCCCCATACCGGTCGCCGCGCTTACCGCCCCGTCAATCCCAATGCTTTATGTCCGGCTCAGGTTGCCACGCAGGCCACGCTATGGCCGGACACTTTTCACGAGTTCAAAGATGCAAGCGAAAACAATCATGACGCGCATCGCCTTTGCAGGTGCGCTGTTCGCAGCCATGACCGCAATCGGCCATGCTCAGCAATACATCCCGCCGATGGACGCAGCCCAAGCGCAGGAGAAGCAAGTCTTCGGCGCAACCTATGCGCCGGTCGGCCAGGTTGCCCAAGACCAGGTGCAGATCGTCTATTACCGCGCACCGCTGCGGGCAGGCCAGGGCAAGCCGACGGCGGCCAACGTGTATCTGGATGACCATTTCCAGAGCGCGCTGCTGCCGAATGCCTACACCGTGTTCTGCGTCAAGCCCGGCCAGCACACGCTGGGCGCATATGTGAACGACGCGCCGGAATACAAAGGCAAAACCATCAACCGCTTTGCCGCCAATCTGAAAGCCGGTTCAACGTATTTCCTGAAGGTGCAGGAAGACGGCAACGGCGCGCCGCAAGCGCTGCCGCGCAATCAGGCCGAGCAAGAGCTGCGCGGTGCGCGCGCGCAGGTTCATGCGCTGTCGCGTGCCAACAGCACCGTGGCTTGCCAGGTTTCGCAAGCACAGGTGCAACCGGTGAGCGCCGTACCCGCAGCCGCAACGCAGTACAAGGACTACACGCTCAAGAGCGATATGCTGTTCGCGTTCGGCAAGTCCGGCTACCGTGACATCAGCCCCGCAGGCCGTGAAGAGATCGGCAATCTGGTGGCGCAAATGCGCCGCGAAAACACTGCCGCGAAGAAGATCATCGTTGTAGGCCACGCAGACCAGATCGGCAGCGATGAAGCCGCGCTCAAGCTCGGCATGCAACGTGCGCAAACCGTGCGCCGCATGTTGGTCGAGCGCGGCATTCCGGCTTCGCGCATTGACGCGGAAAGTGCTGGCAATACCGAGCCGGTGGTTGACGATTGCACAGGCTCGCGCCAACAGGTGATCCAGTGCTACGCGCCCAACCGCCGCGTGGTGGTGCGTGCGGACATGTCCAGCCCGGCCTGAGCATTGTCGCTCTGCCAAGCAGCCGAGGAAGACCGCCGGTGCGTCCGGCGTCTTCCAGTCGCAATGGCGGGCTGGCGCATACGTGCCCGCCACGCGTTGAACGAGAGTGTGCTACGCAATGCGAGATCCCAACCGAGAACTGCCGCCTGATGTGATGGAGGTACTGTGCGCGTTTGTTTGCCTGAGCGATCAACGGCAGCAGGCGTTCAATGGCGCGATGAATGCGTACCTTCTTGCGTCGCCGGCACAGCGGCGCCATCTGCACAAATCCTGGCAAGACAGCCTGGAGGCCAGCAGCCACACGTGAGGTGCTGAGAACATCGCCGTGCGGATCGGCCAACCCGCCGCAAGCAGCAAAATGGAAAGCCGTGGTGCAGATTGCGCCACGGCTTTTTCATTGGAGGGCTGGGTCAGGCCGCTGCCCTCGTTTGTAGGACAGACTACGCCGATTCCGATAGCGGCCTACCAACCACCGTCGCTATAATCACTGCACTGTCGCCTTTGCGATAGTGCGGGTTTCGCAGCCCATTCCTCCCTTTTCCAGACGGACAGCCGCTTCTGAGCGGCATTTTTATGTCCGGTGCTTGCACACGTCTATGCTTCTCATGGCGGGTCGGGCAGGGAGACCTTCGGGTCTGCCGGTGAGCTGGATAGGGGCCGGTCTGCGAACCCTGCTGTCGGGCCCGCCACCCTCGTTTCGCAGCGAGCGGCGAGCCTCCTCAATCCCTATCCTAGGAGGCAACATGCCTACCGAAAATTGCGGGCATCGCCCCGCGTCTTATCCTTCCCCTCCCGTCATCGCCACTAAGCGATTCACGCGCGGAGGCGGCCAATGAAAAATCGGCATCTCTATTTTTCGGGGGCGCTCGAGGCGCAAGCCTTTCTGCGCTGGATACAAGCCGATGCCTGCGTGCACCAACAATTTGAGCCGACGCGGCTGCGGTCGCAAATCAACTCGGTCACGCTTGCGCAGCCGCCGGCATTTCGCGCGGGCTTCATTGATGCCATCGGCGCGTTCTTGATGCTCACGCTGGAAGGCGTGCCACCCAATCCGCAGCAATGGGATGTGCGCAAGGTGGTGGACCCGCGCTCGTGAATCGTTGATCGTCAACCGTTAAGCGTCAGCCGCCCACGACAGCAACGGGATCACGCGCTTCCTCGTGTATGGGGGCGGGGATTCTCTGAGCGACCGGTGTGCCGATGACCCGACACCGATCACCACCGACGCACTGACTGCAGCCACCGGCGCCAGCGGTTGGCTTCTGCGCTTTTACCAACGAAACCCGCATTGCGCCACGCCATGCGGGTTTTATTTTTGTGTGGCGATGCGCCACCAGAAATTCGTACCAATACTAGAAAATTCCGGCATGGTACGAAATTCATGCCTGAAAGATGCACAGATAATGCATTGCGTTAATAACAGAAAAGCCGCTGATGCGTGATTGGCAACGGCTTTAAACCGTGAGAAGGCTGTCATGTCAAATACGTATTTGGGCTTTCCGCCCGCCACGGTTGCGGTATTCCTGGCGCTGACGGTGGCCGCTATCGCTGTCGATCTATTAAGCCATCGCAATAACACGCCCATTACGTTACGCAACGCGGCGCTGTGGTCGGTCTTTTGGGTACTGGTTTCGTTGGGCTTTGCTGGTTACCTGTATGCAGCGCACGGCGCCGAGGTGGCGAGCCTGTTCGTGACCGGCTACGCGCTGGAGAAAGTGCTCAGCGTCGACAACCTGTTCGTGTTCATGGCCATCTTCGCGTGGTTCAAGGTGCCCGACAGCCTGCGGCACCGGGTGCTGTATTGGGGCATTGGTGGCGCAATCGTGTTCCGTCTGGTGTTTGTTGCCATCGGCACCGGCCTGCTGGCGCTGGGGCCGTGGGTAGAAGTCGCGTTCGCAATCATCGTTGCGTGGACGGCGGTCATGATGCTCAAGGGCGGCGATCAAGGCGAGGCGGGTAACGATTACTCGCGCCACATGGCCTATCGCACTGCGCACAAGCTGTTGCCGGTGTGGCCCAAACTGCATGGCAACCGCTTCTTCGTGCGCCGCGCCACGTTGGAACGCGCTGGCCTGGCATTGGCGGGGAAGGGCGCATGGTTTGCGACGCCGCTGTTCCTGTGCCTTGTTGTGGTTGAGGTGTCAGACGTGCTGTTTGCGTTCGATTCTGTGCCGGTCGTGATCGCGGTCAGCCGGGAGCCGCTGATCGTCTATTCGGCCATGCTGTTCGCCATTCTCGGCCTGCGGACCATGTACTTTGTGCTCGAGGCGCTCAAGCGCTACCTCGTGCATCTGGAGAAGGCGGTGGTCGCGTTGCTGTTCTTCATTGCGATCAAGCTGGCGCTGAACGCGACGGACCACTTCCTGGGGCACGGTTACATCATCGAGCCGGATGTCAGCCTGATGGTGGTGCTGGTTGTGCTGGCGATCGGGATGATGGCCAGCCTGCTGTTTCCGGCGCAACCGGATCAAGCAAAGCGTGTTGACCCCCATACAAACGCCTGACAACTTGAACCCGGCTGCGTGCCGACCTCAAGGCACAGGCAACTCGGCCATGTGTGGCCTCAGGCAAATGCCGATCGCTCCGCCGGAATACGTTGGTAAGTCGCGGCGCCATCGTGCATCACGGTGAACGACAAATCGCTCTGTAGAAACACTGCAGGGGCAACGCCGCCAAACCCGGTATCGATCAAATAGGCAAGCAACACAACCTCGGTGGTTGCTTGGTCAACCTCCGTTTGGGCTTGGCACGCCTGCATGACGTCAATGAAGCGTGCGCAAAACTCGGGCAGCATATCGACAAGCCAGGTAATGCCTCGTCTTTTAAATGGCGCGCCATTCGTAAAGATGGCGTTCATTATTTTTTTATCGTCAACCTCTGTTTTTCCGCAGAATTCAACCGCGCCAGATTCGCTCAATACACGGGCCTTGATCAACATGTTAATTCCGCTCCAAACGTGATGAGATGCATTTGCTCACAGGGTTGAGGGGGCTCGGCTATTTTGTATGCGTTCAGGCGCTGAAAGAATTGGAGGGAGTCTTAATAAGGGTGGCCCCGGCCAGCGCATTGCAACGTATGGTAACGATTGACGGGCCAACCGGTTCCTCATCCGGCCGGATGGTGCAGAAAACTAACTTGTCAAACGAGGGATTAGTACGGGAACGAGGTTTTTGGAGCGGAAATCGGACAGGTGCGCTTGCGTGGGATAACGGTATCGGCGGTGATCCGCTCAACATGCACGAGCCTTAACGCGTTGACGTCGAGGAGGCAGTGGTGGCCGGCAGGGTGGCAGCGTGACCCTGAGTGAGGGTAAACCATGATGACTGGGTGCTCCGGGGGCTGCCGCAGACGCGCGATTGCGTTTTCGTTTGCGTTTGCCCGGTAAAAAGCAACTCAATTCGTATTCATTTGCGGACGGGCACAGCATTTCGGCTTCATTTCATTGACGATATCGGCAGCAACGCGTTTCATGTGAGTAACGCCGCTCTTGCATGGAGACGCATGTGCAACCCGAAGACAACGCAGCCCCCCGGTACCGAAGCGGTACGGCCGCCCGCATGGCCAAAATGCCCGTCTCCACGCTTCGGGTGTGGGAACAGCGCTATGGCGTGATCTCGCCAACCAAGTCGAAGTCTGGCCAGCGCCTGTATTCCGGTGAAGACGTCAAGCGCCTCATGCTCCTCCGATCTCTGGTGAACCAGGGGCACGCCATCGGCGCCATCGCAAACGCCGACAGTGGCGCGCTTGAGCAACTGCTCCAGACGTCCAGTGCCGCGCAAGAGGCTGGTCCGCTTCCAGCGCATGCGGCCATTTCGGTCGCCGTCTGCGGCGCGCTGCTGGCTGAGCGTGTACGACGCAGAAAGAGCACGCTGATGTCGCTTGGCATCGAGCCGGTCACGGAATTGCCGGCAATTGAAGAGCAGGCGTTCCTGGAATTGCCTCCGAGCATCGACGTCTTGATTGTCGAGGCTGCCTCGCTGCAACCTGAAACGGCGCAGAGCATCCTGGCCGCGGCGCGTAGCACGGGCACCAGCGCCATCGGCGTGATTTACAGCTTTGGCACGGTTCGCGCCACCGATATGTTGCGCGCGGCGGGTGTGCGGCTGTATCGGGAGCCCAACGCGCACGGCGAGCTTGATCAGGTCTTGCAAGAGTTGACGCAGCTCGTGCGCGTGGATGCGGTCTACGGAAAACTCGAGCCGCTGCGCCGCAACGCGCGCCGGTTCACCGATCGCCAACTGGAAATCTTTGCCAACGCATCGCAGACGATTGCCTGCGAATGTCCGCGCCATCTGGTTGGCCTCATTCGGCAACTGGATGCGTTTGAGCGGTTCAGCGATAGCTGCGCGGTGCGCTCCACGCTCGATGAGCAACTTCACCGGCACCTTGGTGATGTGGCAAACCGGGCCCGGCTGATGCTTGAAGACGCGATGGAATTTGCAATTCGCGCCGAGACGCTGCATCCGCCCGCAAGTTAGGTCCGTATACGTTCAGGAATTCCCCTGAGCCAGCATGGGCGGTGAGTGCACCGCTGACTTTCGGAGGCAACTTCAATGAAGCTCACTTTGGATCCGCCCGGACTTGCCGGGGCGGCTGGCAGCGTGCCGCTTTCTGTTCGGATTCGGGAACGGTTGATGAGCGCTGGCCACCGCTTTCATGCCAACGACAACATCGCCGCCTACCTGCGTGACGGTGAACTGGATGTTCTGCAGGCCGAAGTGGAAGAGCGCCTGCAAGCCGTACTGCGCGCGCTGGTGATCGATGTGGAGCAAGACCACAACAGCCGTGAAACCGCGCGCCGCGTGGCCAAGATGTTTGTGCGCGAAGTGTTTGCGGGGCGCTATGTTGAAGCCCCCGAGGTAACGGCGTTTCCGAATGTGGAACGGCTCAATGAACTGATGGTGGTGGGGCCGCTGCGGGTGCGCAGCGCCTGCTCGCATCATCTGTGTCCGGTAATGGGGCGCGCGTGGGTGGGTGTCATGCCCAGCCAGGACTCGCAACTGATCGGGTTGTCCAAGTACGCGCGCCTGATCGACTGGGTCATGAGCCGACCGCAGATCCAGGAGGAGGCTATCAAGCAGATTGCCGATTTGCTGGAAGACCGGATGGCGCCAGATGGCCTGGCGGTCGTGCTGGAGGCGGAGCACTACTGCATGCATTGGCGTGGCACGAAGGACGACGGGTCGAGCATGGTGAGCAGCGTGATGCGCGGGGTGTTTCTGACAGATCCGAGCTTGCGGCGCGAGTTTCTTGCGCTGCTGCCCGGCCGCCACGGCGGATGAACGTCAAACAACACGAAGAGGCATCGGGTTGAAAATTCTCCAGTCCCCTGCAAAGCGCATCGCGGTGGTCGGCTCTGGCATTTCAGGGCTGGCGGCTGCGCATTTCCTCGCAAAGCGCCACGCCGTAACGCTGTTCGAAGCGGCGCCCCGGCTTGGCGGGCATACCAATACGGTTGATATTGAAGAGGGCGGGCAGGTTTTTGGCGTCGATACGGGCTTTCTCGTATTCAATGCGCGCACGTATCCGAATTTGATCGCGCTGTTTGATGAACTGGGCGTGGCGCATTGCGAGAGCGACATGTCGTTCAGCGTGTCGGTGGATGGCGGCGCGCTGGAGTGGGCCGGCACCAGCCTGCGCACGGTGTTCGCTCAGCCGCGCAACCTGGTGTCGGCGCGGTTCCTATCAATGCTGGGCGACATCCTGCGCTTTAACCGGCAGGCGCACGCCAACCTGGTGGCGGCTCGCAGTGAACGCCATAGCCTCGGCGCGTTGTTGGATGCCGGGGGCTATGGCGAACCGTTCTGTGCCCACTATCTGTTGCCGATGGCAGCGGCGATCTGGTCGACGCCGAGCCGTGACATTCTCTCGTTTCCGGCGGAGACGTTCCTGCGTTTCTGTCTCAACCACGGTTTGCTGCAGGTGTTCAACCGGCCGCGCTGGCGCACCGTCAAGGGTGGCGCCCGCAGCTATGTTCAGGCGATTGCTCAGCGGTTGGCGGACGTGCGTGTCGCCACGCCGGTACGCGGCATCCGCCGCACGGCCAACTATGTCGATGTGCAGACCGATTCGGGCAGCACGCGCTACGACGCCGTGGTGCTCGCCACGCACGCGCCTCAGACGCTGCGGTTGCTCGATGACGCAACGGACGACGAACGCGCCGTGCTTGGTGCATTCCGCTACCAGCCCAACACCGCTTTTCTGCATCGGGATACCCGGCTGCTGCCGCGTCGGCGTCGTGTGTGGTCGGCGTGGAATTATCTCGACGCGCCGCAAGCGGCGGCAGCGGATGGCGCGCCGTGCGTCAGTTATCTGCTGAACCAACTGCAACCGCTGCCTGTGTCGACTCCCGTGGTCGTTACGCTGAATCCTCCGGCACCGCCAGCGCCCGAACTGGAGTACCAGCGCTTCGCCTATGAGCACCCGGTGTTCGACCAGTCCGCCATTGATGCGCAGGCCAGGCTGCCCGCATTGCAAGGGCGCAGCGGCACCTGGTTCGCCGGGGCGTGGACGGGCTACGGATTTCATGAAGACGGGCTGAAATCTGCGCTGCGCGTGGCGGCTGACTTCGGCTGCGCGCCGGCATGGGCACAGGTGGCGTCATGAACGGTGACGCACAGCTTCTTGTCGGGCAAGTCATGCACCGTCGCTTGCGGCCGGTGGCCAATCGCTTTGTCTACCCGGTGTTTGCCGTGCGCGTGAAGCTCTCGGCGCTCGGCAGGCTGACGGGCGCGTGGTTTGGCGTGGATTGCCTGCGGCCGCTGTCGCTGCGCACGCGCGACTACGGCCCGCGCGATGGCACCGATCTGCTTGCGTGGATACGCGGCGTACTGCGCGATGCCGGCTTGAGCGCTGAGGGTGAGGTCTGGCTGCAGACTTTTCCGCGCGTTGTCGGCTGGATGTTCAACCCCGTCTCGTTCTGGTATTGCCACGACGCGGCTGGCACGCTGCGCGCGGTGCTGGCCGAGGTCAACAACACCTTTGGGCAGCACCACAGCTATCTGCTCTGTGCGCAGGACGGAGGGCCCATAGGGGCCCATACGGTGCTGACCTGCCGCAAGCAACTCCATGTTTCACCCTTCTGCGCGGTTGTGGGCAGCTATCAGTTTCGCTTTACCGAGACCCCGGCGACGGCTCTGGTGCGCATTGATTACCGCGACAGTGACGGCCCGTTGCTGCACACCGCCATTGGCGGACGGCTGCAGCCTTTTGATGCCGCACACCTGCGCCGCGTGTTGTTTCGGCAGCCGCTGCTGGCGGTGCAGGTCATCGGCCGTATTCATTGGCAAGCGTTTCGCCTGTGGATAAAGGGTGTGCCGTTCCTTGGCCGCCACCCGCGCAACCCATCGTCTTCTATGGAGCCGCCTCGATGACTGCCACGTATTCTCAGGCGTGGGTACCGCCCCACGTTCCCGCCGGTGGCCGCCTGTTTGTGGCGCTGGCAGCCCGGATGCGTCACGGCTTGCTGCACCTCATCACCCCAGATGGAGACGTGCAGATCGGCGATGCCGCCTCGGCGCTGTCTGCCGATCTGCGCATTGTCGACTGGCGCGCCTGCGCCCGCATTCTGCGCAGCGGTGATGTTGGCTTTGCCGAGGCGTATCGGGACGGATGGGTCGAGACAAGCAATCTCGCCAACTTGCTCCGTCTTGCCATCATGAACGCCGCCACACTGGAGCAGGCGATTTTCGGGAACGCGCTGGCACGTTCTGTCTTGCGGCTGCGGCACTTGCTGCGCCGGAACAGCCGCAAAGGCAGTCGGCGCAATATCCATTTGCACTATGACCTGGGCAACGATTTCTATCGGCTTTGGCTGGACGAGGGCATGGCTTATTCGTCAGCGTGGTTCAACGGCCGTCTTCAAGATGGCCTGGCCAATGCACAGGCAGCCAAGTATCGGCGTGTGTGCGATCTGTTGGGGCTGGGGCCGGGCATGGAATTGCTTGAAATCGGCTGTGGCTGGGGCGGCCTGATGGAAATGGCATGTGCACGCGGCACCCGGGTACACGGCATTACCCTGTCGGAAGAGCAGCGCCGTTACACGGCCGAGCGCCTCGCAGGCGAGCCACGCGCCCAGGTGGAACTGCGCGACTACCGCGATCTGGATACGTCGTACGACGCCATTGCATCCATCGAGATGTTCGAGGCGGTGGGCGAAGCGTACTGGCCAACGTACTTCAAGACGCTGGTGCGCTGCCTGCGCCACGGAGGCCGTGCACTCGTACAGAGCATCACCATTGACGAAGCCCACTTCGAGCGCTATCGCACCGGCACCGATTTCATTCAGCAGTTCATCTTCCCCGGTGGCATGCTGCCCAGCCGCGAGCGCTTTATCCGCCTGGCAGAGCAACATGGCCTGCGGGTGTTAGACCGCCTCGACTTCGGCCGCGATTACGCAGAGACATTGCGCCGCTGGAGCCAGCGTTTCGAGGCGCGGCTGGACGCCGTGCGCGCACTCGGCTTTGATGAACCCTTCATCCGCATCTGGCGTTTGTACTTCGCCTATTGCGAAGCCGGCTTCGATGAAGGGAGGATCGGCGTGTCGCAGTTTCTGCTCGAACGGGGGTGATCATGCCGGTCTGGAGTGTCGCGCTTGTTGCGCTGTTAGTGCTCGTGGCGGTGTTCAGTGCCGTGTGGGCTTGGCAACTGACCAATGAAAACGCCGGCATGGTCGACCCGGTGTGGGCATTTTCACTCGGGCTGGTGGCGCTCATCTATGCATGGCTGGGCACTGGTTCGGTACACGCGCGCGTGCTGGTGGGCGTGGGCGGCGCAGTGTGGGGGGGTCGTCTTGGCTGGCACCTGTGGCGCCGCAATGCCGGCAAGCCCGAAGATGCGCGCTACAGAAAACTGCGCCAGGAATGGGGCGCGGCGGCACCGCGCAACATGTTCGGTTTCTTCCAGTTGCAGGCGGCGGTATCGATGTTGCTGTCGATTGCGTTTGCCGTGCCGAGCTATCGGCCCGATGCGCCGAGCACCTTTGCGGTGGCGGCCGCCGTCACGCTTTGGCTGGTGTCGGTGGGTGGGGAAGCGCTGGCGGATCGGCAATTGCGCAAGTTTGCGGCTGACCCGGCCAACCGTGGAAAGACCTGCCGCACAGGACTGTGGCGGTATTCGCGGCATCCGAACTATTTTTTCGAGTGCGTGCATTGGTTGGCCTATGTGCCGCTCGCGGTGGGTGCACCGTGGGCATGGCTCACGGTGCTGCCGCCAATCGCGATGGCGTGGTTGCTTGTGAAGGTCTCCGGCATTCCCATGCTGGAAGCGCACATGCAAGCCACGCGCCATGACTACGCCGAATACGCACGCACCACCAGCATCCTGATCCCCTGGCCACCGCGCCACTGATCTACCGCGCTTGAGGAGACCTCTTATGACTGCGTTATCCACGTCCACGATGCCCCCCGAGCGTGCTGCAGAGCCGCGCGACGGTTGGCTCATTCAATGCTGTGAGCGCGGCTGGCTGCCGGATGGGCTCGTTCGTGCAGGCATGCGCAGCCTCATGCGCCAGCGTCTGTGCGATGAGGGCATCAACAACGGCGAACTGCGTTCGCGGCGCACCAATGCGTTGCTCGATGAATTGCGTGCCAGCCCCATCGCCATTGAGACCGATGCCGCGAACACCCAGCACTACGAATTGCCGCCGGCATTTTTTGAGGCCCATCTCGGCCCTCAATTGAAGTATTCATGCGCGCTGTACCCAACCGGTACGGAAACCCTGGCCCAGGCCGAGGAAGCCATGTTTGAGTGCTATGCCGAACGCGCCGGTCTGGCCGATGGCCAATGCATTCTCGACTTGGGGTGCGGCTGGGGTTCGCTCTCGCTGTGGATGGCCAAGCGCTATCCCAAGGCACGCATCGTGGCATTGTCCAACGCGCAGGGGCAGCGTCGCTGGATCGAGTCACGTGCCGCAGAGCGGGGCCTGACCAACCTGAGCGTGCACACGGGAAACATCGTCGATTTCGAGTTTGCAGAGATGCCAGAAGGCGGGCGCTTTGACCGCGTCGTGTCGATTGAGATGTTCGAGCACATGAAGAACTACGGCCTGTTGCTCGCCAAGATTGCGCGGTGGATGCGCCCCGATGCGGTGCTGTTCGTACACATTTTTGCGCACCGCACGCTGGCGTATCACTTCGAGGTGCAGGACGGTACTGACTGGATGTCGAAGTACTTCTTCACGGGCGGGACCATGCCGTCGGAGGCGCTGTTGCTGCACTTCCAGAGCGACTTGCGTGTGACCAGGCAATGGTGGGTCAGCGGCACGCACTATGCGCGCACGGCCGACCATTGGTTGGCCAACCTTGATGACGCCCGCAGCCGGTTGATGCCAGTGTTTGCCCAGACCTATGGCGCCCGTAACGCCGCGGTGTGGTTCCAGCGCTGGCGCATGTTTTACCTGGCAGTGTCGACGTTGTTTGGCTATGCCGGCGGCAACGAGTGGGGCGTGGCGCATTACCGGTTTGTAAAGCGCTAGAAGTCTAGGGCAGCGTGCGCGTTCCATCGCTGCGCTGCCCGGTCCACACGAGCATCGGCAGCCACAGCGCCCACCCGGCGGCCAGCACGGCCATCGTCACTGGCACATCCGGGATCTGCGCCGCGCCGAGCGCCGCGCCCGCGCGGAATGACAACGGGCCAGCCACGGCCCCCAGCGTCATCGCTAGCAGCCAGCGGCCGCGCAGCCAACGGAAGAGGATATTCACTTGGATTGCGAACAGCACCCAAAGCGCAAGCAGCCACGGCGGCGCAAAGCCTGCCCAAAGCGTGCCATGTGGATAGGCGATCAGGCCAGCGCGTATCAAAAGCGTTTCCCATGGCGCCGCAGCCGCGACCACCTGCAGCACCAGCCACAGCTCCTTCCTGGGCTGGCGGGCTTGTTGCAGATGAAGCCCCAGCAGGATCGCAACGAAGGCGATGCCCACCGAGGCAACATCGCGTGCTGCGCTGAGCACGCAGATAAACCAGCCGGCTTGTCCGGCCACCGCATAGAAGAGGGTGCGATGAAAACGCATGAAAGAAGCCACAGTTCGCTTACCCCGTCACGTTGGGCGCGCTGCCTTGTGTTGGCCGGACTGGTCTTCGCAGGAGCGTCGTGCTCCGGCCCGCCGCCCAATCCGAATCCCAGGGCAGCGGTGCCGTTGCATACGGTGCCGGTTGATCTCCCGCGCTACATGGGCCGGTGGTATGTCATCGCGAATATTCCGTACTTTGGCGAGCGGGGCAATGTCGGCAGCTACGCCGAATGGACCCTGCGCCCCGACGGCCGTATCGACGATGCCTACGTCTACCGGCCTGGCGGTTTCGACGCAGCCTTCAAGCGCATGCAGTTTGTCGATTCGGTCGTGCCGGGCAGCGGCGGCGGCGAATGGCGCGTGCGCCTGTTTTGGCCCATCTACGTCTCGCAGCTCACGCTGTATGTTGATCCGGATTACCGGGTCACGCTTCTGGGCTACCCCGACAAGAGCCTGGGCTGGGTGTTCTCGCGCGACCCCGACATGAGCGATGCCGACTACCGCGCGGCGCTTGGCCGCCTTGAAGCTATGGGCTACGACACATCGCGCCTGCGCCGCGTGCCGCAATTTCCCAGCCAACTGGGGCAACCGGGCTTCCAATCGCCGGGAGACGCCGATTAGCCGCGTGTGCATCAACGTGACTCGCCCAACAGATGGCGGCGCAGCGCCGGTGCCCGAGTGCCGGGTGCAAGCCAGATATCGAAGAAGGCACGTGCGAAGGCGGTGTCGTCCACCTCGGTCGTCAGGCGCCCATTGGCATAGAAGCGTGCACCGCGGTCTGGCAGGTAGACGCCGCACAACGTGTCGCCGGACTTGACGTCGGGAAAGGCCGGCACCATCGCGCGTTGCCACTGTGACAGCGTTGCGTCTGACGGCACGGGCGACTGCAGCCGCCGGATTTCATCAATGGCCGTATCGACGAGGCGGGTGCCTGTGATGGCACGGCGATATGTGATCTCCAGCGCAAAAGGGGCGTCGTAGCCTGGCGGGACCTTGGCGCTCCATAACTGCGCGTCGTACAGACAGAATCCGAAGAGACACAACGCGCCCTTGCCCGACAACTCGGCGGGCGTCAGCGTGTCGTGGCAAGCAGCAAGGGTATGAAAGCTCGCGGCCGCGCCGAGTGCTGCGGCCACTGCGCGGAGGGTCTGGAGGCGCTTGGCAAACATATGACAAAGGTTCGTGCTGCGGAGTGGGTGGGTCGTCAAGCCCGCGATGCCCAAAGGCATGCATAACGCCATCGCCGTTGAACCGGGTGCGCGGCGGTTGTCTTGCACTGTACTCAGTGTTCACCGCGCGCGGCAAATCTGCGCGGGATTTTTTCTGACGCAAGCCTGGTTCAACTCAGCGCAATCGGCTGCTGCGTTGTTGCACGACCTGCCAGTGCATCCGCCCGCGACTGCCGTTCGTATATCGGTTGCTTCCACGTTGCGAAGTGCCACGATTGAGGTCAACAATGAAAAAGTATCAACTGGCTGGGCTGTCTGGTGTTGTGCTTTCCCTCGCAGTGATTTCTGGCAGCTACGCCTCTGTTGCGGCGGCCGCCATGAGCGACAGCGAAGCGACCGTCATGGTGGGCGGCGCGCCGATGTATCCGTCCAAGAACATCATTCAGAACGCCGTCAATTCGAAGGACCACACCACGCTCGTGGCTGCTGTGAAGGCGGGCGGTCTGGTCGATACGCTGTCCGGGAAGGGGCCGTTCACCGTGTTTGCACCAACCAACGAGGCCTTTGCCGCGTTGCCCGCCGGCACGGTCGATAACCTGCTGAAGCCGGAGAGCAAGCCGACCCTGGTCAAGGTGTTGACCTATCACGTGGTGCCTGGCCGGCTCACTGCCCAGGACCTCATGAAAGCCGTGTCAGATGGCGGCGGCAAGGCGTCCCTCAAGACCGTCGAGGGTGATGCGCTTACGGTCATGCAGAAGGGTGATCATCTGACCGTCACCGATGACAAGGGCGGCGTCGCCACCGTGACGATCGGCAACGTGTACCAGTCCAACGGCGTGATTCACGTCGTGGACAAGGTACTGCTGCCGTAATCGGTCACGTAAGCGGCCGCGTAGTCGATCACGTGCAGCGCGGGGGCATATGCCCTCGCGCGTGCTTGAACGGTGATGAGAGAAACGGCATGCCATCCAAACTTCGCTTCGCCCCGGACGCTCGTTGCGCGAACGACGCCGTTGGTATACCTTTGCCGCATCCCGTTGCGGGCAACCGAGGCACGCGAAATCATATGCACGTTGTCGGAGCATCTTTGCTCGAGTCCGAGGACTCAACATCAGCGCGCCAGGAAGGTGGCCGGGAACATTTGGTTCAGCTCCTCAAAGACACGGCAGAAGGCAGCCGCGCATCCTTCGCCGAACTCTACGCCCTCACTTCTCCCAAGCTCTACTCGCTGGCATACGGCATCCTCCGCAGCTCAGGTGAGGCGGAAGATGTGCTCCAGGAAATCTATGTCGCCGTCTGGCAGCGCGCCGATCAGTTTGATCCTGGCCGAGGAACTGCCATGACGTGGCTGATTTCGCTGGCGAGAAACAAATCAATCGATCGCCTTCGTCAGATGCGCGAGACAGCGGGAGAAGAGACTGACTGGACGCACATCGTCGACGAGCAAGCGACGCCACCGGAGGCGGCTGGCATGAGTCAGGAGCGGCGACGTCTCGACGGCTGCATTCAAAAGCTTGAAGCGCGACAGCGTGGCGTGATCGTCGAAGCGTTTTTTACGGGTGCGAGCTACCCGGAACTCGCAGCGCGCCTGAGCGTGCCCATCGGTACGATGAAAAGTTGGGTGCGGCGCAGTCTGCTGCAGTTGAAGACGTGCCTGGAGCAACAGCCATGACGCCCGATCGCGATCTGGACTGCGCCGAATACGTTCTTGGACTGTTGGAGAGCCGGGAGCGCAAGGCGCTTGAGCGTGCGCTGGATCAGGACGCTGCCCTGAGGAATGCCGTCAGCGCCTGGGAGGCGCGCCTGTCGCCCCTCGGGGAAGACGCCGAAGCGCTGCAGCCGCCCGCGCGTGTGTGGAGGCGGATCCAGGCCGACCTGGGCCACGTTGATCACGCAACAGCGCCTGCGCGTGAGTCAACAGTGCGGCGGATCTGGAACAGTATTGGCCTCTGGCGCACTTTTGCGCTCGCAACGACCTTTGCGATGGTTGCGGTTGTTGCGTTGAATCTCTCCCTGTTTGCACCGACGGCGACACCGCCTGGTGCGAAGCCTGCCTACATAGCAGCGGCCATCACCGGCGAGAATGGCTTGCCGCATTGGACAATGACGATCGACACGGCAAAGCGGGAGATTGTCGTGGTGCCGGCCGTTGCGTTGCAGGTTGCCGAGAGCGCCTCGACCGAACTCTGGCTGATTCCCGAAAATAGCAAGCCAATATCATTGGGCGTGTTCTCGTCCAATCGATCGACCTCGATCGCGCTATCCAAGGAAAATGCAGCCAAGGTCAATGCCCGTGCGGTTCTTGCCGTTTCACTGGAGCCCAAAGGGGGCTCTCCAACGGGACAACCGACAGGTCCCGTCGTAGGCAAGGGCGCAATGCATGAGACGTAGCGGCGGCTGGCACGCGCTGCAGGTGCATTAGAGGACGCAGAGATTGCACAAGCCTGGCAGATGCTGAGTTGTGTAAGTGAGGGCCGGCGAATTTGCCGGCCTTTGCGTTATCAGCGGCAGTAAAAAAACCATGGCCCCCCCCGGCTGAAAGGGACTGTGGCATCAAAGGCATGGTGGCGGATTCGAGCCCGGACGCAAGATGAACCGCGATCTGACGAAACTCCGGTGTGGGTGAGGGCTCTTGTGCAGGCACGGCTGCATCCACTCGCGCCGACGGGCCGTATATGCCAGCACACATAACGGCTCCTCTTTTATATCCATGGTGATCCGGCTCAATTGCTGCCGTGCTGGCTGGCTTCAGACTCATTCCGGTGTGCGCCTCTGTGCGTGCGAAACGCGCCGACATGCCCCGGCACTGGATTGAGTATGTCGATGACGCGCTTGACTCGTCGAGCCTGGCTGGCCGCAGCGCTATCGACCGTGGCTGGCTGTTCCGCCCTGGATGTTCTGAACGCCGTGTCCAGGTCCGGCGCCAATATCCTCACGCCGGGGTTGGCATATGGCGACAACCCACGGCAGAAGCTGGACGTTTATCGACCTGTCCGGCCCATGGCGGGGCCCGCACGCGCCGTCCTGTTCTTTTACGGAGGCTCTTGGCGAGAGGGCGCACGCGCGGACTACGCCTTCGTCGGTGAGGCACTGGCAGCGGTTGGTGCGATTGCCATGGTGGTCGACTACCGGCTCTATCCGGAAGTGAGTTATCCGGGTTTTCTGGAGGACTGTGCTGCCGCCACGGCCTTTGCGCAGCGCTGGCTCGCACGGCAGGGATACGCAGATGCGCGACTGTTCGTTGCCGGCCATAGCGCGGGCGCCTACAACGCAGCCATGCTGGCCACGGACTCGCGCTGGCTGGGGGCGTACGGGCTGAGTACCGAGTCGCTTTCGGGTTGGATCGGAATGGCAGGGCCGTATAACTTCCTGCCGATCCAGACGGCTGACATACTGCCCGTGTTCAATCATCCGCACGAGACGCAAGACAGTCAGCCGTTGTTTCATGTCGATCAACGTTGGCAGCCACCCGCGCTTTTGCTCACCGGAGAGCACGATGCCTATGTCGACGTGCGCCGCAACACGCTATCGCTGGCCGAGCGTTTGACGGCGTATCGACATCCGGTTGAACTCAAGGTCTACCCGCGCCTGGATCATAAGACGCTGGTCGCAGCACTTGCTCCGCCGCTGCAATTTCTTGGGCCGGTGCTATCTGATATGGCCGATTTCGTCGCCAAGACATAGCGCCTCGTACAGGCATCCGTGCTTGCCCCGCACGGCGCACGCTCCGTCCGGTGCGGTGCGGTGCGGTGCGGTGCGGTGCGGTGCGGGATGCGGTGTGCGTTACACGCGTTCAGTTCAGCCTTTCCAGACTCGCGCGATGGGTGTCGGCGTGCCGCTATGCCTGCGTATCGGAACTGAAACGCTTTTGGCAGTCCGGCATTCAGGCAAACCTTTTAGTAGAAGAATTTCCATTGAAAATCAACGGCTTACGCTGTTGGCATCATTGTTGCGGCATTTGGTTCCATGGTCGATGCGTTCCCGCATAGGCCTGCCAACGCCTGCTAGATTCCAGCCCCGCATCGTGGGGCACGAGGAGAACGGCAATGATTTCCTGGGAAATTCAAGGCACCGAGTTGATCAACTGCAATTGCGCATACGGTTGCCCTTGTCAATTCAATGCGCTGCCGACCCACGGCTTTTGCGAAGCAATGGGCGCCATATCGATCAGTCGCGGTTACTACGGAGACGTGCGGCTCGATGGCGTCAACATGGCGGTGGTGTTTCAGTGGCCAGGGCCGATTCATGAAGGCAAGGGCAAGTGCCAGCCGATCGTTGACGAACGGGCCAGCCCCGAACAACGCGAAGCGATCCTGAAGATCATGACGGGACAGGACACTGAGCCATTCGCGACGATGTTCTCGGTCTTTGCATCGACGCTTGAGCAGGCATTCGATCCGATCTTTACGAAGATCGATTACGACGTCGATGTCGACGCCAGACGCGGCCAGATTCATGTCGACGGCGTATTCGATGTGGCCGGGGAACCGATCCATAATCCGGTGACGGGCGCCGAGCATCGGGCGCGGATTCACTTGCCACACGGTTTCGAATACGAACTTGCCGAGGTCGGCTCCGGCACCAGCCGCTCGCAGGGAAACATCGCACTGGATCTCAAGGGGACTTACGCGCAATTCGCGCGGCTGCACCTGAATAACAAAGGACCGATCCGGCATCTCGCTGCCATATGAGGCGCGTCGAAAGTATCCTTGGGCGTGAACGTGTCATCGCGGCGGTCGGCATGATCGCTGCCGTTGCGTTGTCGTGGCGCTACCTATGGACAGGCGCGGGAATGGGCATGTCCGCGCTTGACATGACAACCATTGCGCTGTTTCCGCATCGGCTTGCAGATGACGGCGGCGGCATGGATCCTTCGCTGCCGACCGTGATCTTCATGTGGTGGGTGATGATGGTCGCGATGATGACGCCCAGCGCTGCGCCGCTCGTCTTGCTGTATCGACGCGTGTTGCACCACCACGGCACGGCCGGCGCCCAGTCAGTCACCTTGTCGATGTCTCTTCTGGCTGGCTATCTGGGCGCTTGGCTGCTTTTCTCGATCTGCGCGGCAGCTTTGCAGAAAGCACTGCAGCCGACGGGCGTCATGTCGGAAATGATGCTGTGGTCGAAGAGCGCGTACCTCTCTGCGCTCGTGCTGGCCGCGGCCGGCGCCTATCAATTCTCGCCGCTCAAGCGCGCCTGCCTGACGCAGTGCCGTTCACCGGTGAGTTTCCTCACTGCGCATTGGCGTCCGGGCCCCGTGGGAAGTTTCCTGCTCGGGGTGCGCCATGGCAGTTACTGCGTTGGCTGTTGCTGGCTGCTGATGGCGCTGTTGTTCGTCGGCGGCATCATGAATCTTGTCTGGATTGCCGCACTGTCGCTGCTTGTCTTTGTGGAAAAAGTCCTGCCCGGCGGTGAACGCGTCGGTCACGTGCTGGGGGCCGCGTTGATTGTGTGGGCAGTTGCCACCCTGCTGGTGTGATCGGCAGAGCAGGTGAGCCTGCGCAACCGCAGCGCGTTGGAGACACCCGAAACCGGGCTTAGGCGCATCACCAGAGCCGAACCGCAGTCAACGCACCGATCGGCGTTGGAATTCAACGCGCTGCGCCCCCTCAGTTCAAAGTGATCAAGTCGAGAAACTACCAGGAGAACGGGATCAAGCCGCTCTTCAGTTCATATCGTTAGCTGAGCTTCTGCAAGCCGTCTCCCGTCAACAAGTAAGCAGGAGCTATTTCCGAGGCTTCTGTACAGGCGAGGCCGACTATTGCGCAGCCGGCACTCTCGGGCGTGACGAGCGCTCCGAAGGCGCGCTGAAACGTCTGGAGGTATTCATCGACGTCGACACCCGCACGTTCGGCGTATGCGCGTACCGCAAGCGTGCCAACGCCAGTCGCCGGCGCGAAACGCGGCAGCACGGTCGAGATTGCAATGTCCAGGCCGGCGCGCAATGCCTCGTCCTGCGCGTACTGTGCGATGAAGCGCTGAGTTGCCTTGGCGCCCGCGTAGCCCCCGCTTAGTGGTGAGCCGGCGATCGCTGCGCCGCTGCTGATCACGACCACTCGCGCTCCTGGCTTCAGCGGTTTCGACAAGACCGCTTGCAACCAATGGAAGGCTATTCTCACATCGGTGTCCCAGTTGAGGGAGAACGTCTCCCAAGACTGTTCTCGGATTGTCCCCATGGGTGGAATGGCACCGGCGACCAGGACCAGGATGTCTGGGTCATGCTTCGTCAGCAGCGTGGCGGCAGTTGTGTCAGTGCGGGCATCAGCAATCTCAGTGTGTGTGGCGCCATCTCCTGGCGCATCTGCGGGCACTGGCGTGCGTGATACGGCCACAACCTTGGCGCCTGCATCGGCAAACGCCTTGGCGATGCCTTTCCCCAAGCCGCGGCTTGCTCCCACAATCATCGCGATCCTGCCCTGCAAATCGGTGCGTGCGGCAGGCGCGGGCACTGCTGTATTCGGTGAATGCATGGTGTCCTCTCGGGCCAAAAGTATTAGGGCGTCACGCGTCAACCAAACCTTGAGCCTTCATTGCGGCGACCACTGCTGGACGAGCAGCAACACGCGCTTGGAAGCTTTGCAGGTGGCCGAATTGGGAAAGATCCAATTGGATGAGCTTCGCCCAGCGCGTCAAGGTAAAGAGATACGCGTCGGCAACGCTAAATTGGTGGCCGAGAAGAAACTGCGCGCGCGACAGCAGGGTATCGAGAACTGCATAGTGGCGCCGGAGGCTGGTCTGTCTCTCTTCCCGGGTCTGAGCCGGAGTTTCCCTCCGAAATAGCGGGCTGTAGCCGCGGTGAATGTCGGTGCCGAGGTAGTGCAGCATCTCGTGGAGACGGGAGCGCTCGAACGTTCCGTTGGCGGGCGCCAATCCAACGCCGGGCGCCTGATCGGCGAGAAACTGCAGGATTGCAGCGTTCTCGGTTAGAACCTGACCATCGGAGAGTTCAAGTGCCGGAACGAAGCCCTTTGGATTGATAGTCAGGTAGTCGATGCCCGCATCGGTTTTGAGAGTGGGAATGTCGACAGGGATAGCGGTGATCGGGATGCCGGCTTCGACGGCGACGATGTGCGGTGCGAGAGCGCAGCTTTGGGGCGCGTAGTAGAGCTTCATGATTGGTCCATGGGTGGATGGGGCAATCGCCCCTGTCGGCTGTGCTGGGGCTTACTGATATGACTGGGCACGCGATTGAAATTCATCGGGGCGCCAGAAAAAATTTCGCTCACCGTCAGAACGGCCGATGAGAACGGCGGGGCAGATCAGTCTTGTTCAGTGAGGGATCGCACTGTTGGTCCCTGCAGAAACCACGACTGACTACCCGGAGATACAAATATGCTGTTGCTGACTGGCGCTACAGGGCGCACCGGCTCATACATTGCACAGGAATTCATCAAGCACGGTGTTCCCGTGAGGCTCCTTGTGCGAGACAAACTGAAGGCCGATTGGTACCGCGGTATCCCCACGATCGAGGTTGTCGAAGGGGATATGGCGGTACCCCTAACGCTTGGCAACGCGCTGCGCGGGGTGACCCGAGTGTTGATGATTTCGTCGCCTGCATTGGACATGTTCCGTACGCAAGTCACCTTCATCGACGCCTGTAAAGCGGCCGGTGTTCAGCACCTGATCAAGTTATCCGGTCTGAACGCGGGGCGAGAAACGACGTTCGTGTTCAGTAACATGCACAAGCGGATCGAAGCGCACCTGCGGGGTAGCGGCATGGCCTGGACGAGCCTCAGGCCCACCGGTTTCATGCAGGAATACATTTTTGAAGCACCGAGCGTCATTAACGATGGCTCGCTGTATCTGGCGCTCGACAACGTTAGGCTGAGTCCGGTGGATTTGATCGACGTTGGAAAGGTCGGTTTTCAGTTGCTTCGGGATGGCGGCTACCATGGGGAAGTGCTGCCAATGACGGGGCCTGAGCTTTTGAGCATGGCGGACATTGCGCAGCATTTGTCCGCGGCAACCGGCCGCAAGATCAGGTATGTACCCATCAGTCCGCTCGAGCGTTGGCGTGCCCTGGTTGCGGCGGGCATTCCTACAGAGGTTGCCGACGCGCTGGACAAGCAAGTCCACGAACGGCTCCAGGGCGGGTCTGAGTCGACCATTGATCTATCGACGCACAAGCGCTTCAATGTATCGCCGACGTTCTTTGGCAGATTTGCCGAGCGGCATGCCATAGACTTTGGCGCAAGCCGGTAAAGGGGAGACCACGCATGAAGCCTCTGGGCAGCAGGTCGGGAGTTGCCCCCCACAGCGACGAACTTGGTGACAGGGATATCAATCGACTTCTCGGCGCGGCGCGGCGGGAAATCAAGGTTCACTGTTACCGCATGCTCGGGTCACTGCATGAGGCCGAGGATGCCGTTCAGGATGCGTTCGTTCGTGCATGGCGCAGTTACGACACGTTCGATGGCCGCGGTTCGTTTCGGGCATGGCTCTATCGGATCGCGACAAACGTCTGTCTTGACGCGTTGAGCAAACGGAAAAATCTGGCGCGCATCCTCCCAGATCAGCTCGACGGCCCCACCACCGACATGCCAGACGGGCGACCCGCGCCAGATGTTGCTTGGCTGGAGCCTTACCCACAATCGGAACTCGATGCCGTCACTGATCCAGGCCCGACTCCCGAGGCACGTATCAGCATGCGAGAAGCCACGGGCCTGGCGTTCATGGCCGCCATCCAGCAACTCGCCCCACGACAACGGGCTGCGCTTTTGCTGTGTGATGTACTCGGGTGGTCGGTAGCGGAGACGGCAGGCTTGCTGGGAGCAACTGTCGCCTCAATCAACAGCGCCTTGCAACGCGCCCGCCTGAAATTGGCCACTGGTTACAGCACCGGAGAGACCTCCCACGTAAGCGAGACAACTCCAAGCGAAAGGAGCCTTCTTCAAGGCTACGTGCAAGCGTGGGAAGAGCGCGATGCCGATCGGTTAGCCACACTGCTCAAGCAAGATGCGATTTACACGATGCCACCGCTAGCGCAGTGGTACGCCGGACGAGAATCGATACGCGCTTTCTTCGCATGGGCGTGGCCGTCATACTTGGACATACATATGAAAGCAATTCGGGCAAATGGCGCCCCTGGATTTGCAGCGTATTTCCGTTCGCACTCCGCTCCAATGGCGCCGCTGGCTGCGCATTCGCTGCATGTCCTGTCGGTTGATGCAGACGAAATCTCACGGATAACGCTCTTTGTTGGGGGAAATGTGACGCGCCTGTTTGATGCGTTCGGCTTGCCCAGGACTATCACCGCCGCCGCTCCTGCGACTATCGACTGGAGTGCGGCGATGTAAATCTGGATGCAATGTTCCAGTCAAAAAAATGGCTGTACTGCGCCATGCGTAAGAAATTGCATGCACTTTTACTGGTTCGGGAGCGTCCCATCTCGAAGTGGTGATGGACGGTACCTAGGCCCTCAACGCCAGTGGCTGGTCCCAGCCGGTCCAGGTTGCAGAGCCAGCATGCTCGGTGGTGTCCGAGGTCGCTGCGTATGCAGGCATCAACTGTTCGAGTTCGATACCAAACAGGTTGGCGCAGGTTGCGTTCAATGCGTTGATGGATTGCAAACCGCTTTGCCGAGCAAGCGTCTTCAACGTCTCAGTGATCTCCAGCGTGTCTGCTAACGGCACGGTACTGCCTTCCAGCGAGGCCAGCGAGGCCAGCGCGTAGAGCGCCTGCGCGGCGCGTTGTTCGCGCACGAGTGCATTGAACGCTTCACCTTCTGCAAACAGGCGCGCGCGCATCTGTCGCGTGCCTGTCCGCCAAAGCTCGCTCAGAGTCGCTGCGTTCCATACCCCCGCCGGGTGCTCGAACACCAGGTTGGCCAAGGTGCGTGACCATGGCTTGTCGTGATGGATGGCTGCCATGCGTGGGCAACTGGCATCGGGCACTGCCGCGAGCGTAATGGTGATCGGCTGCCAAGGCGTTCCCGGCAAGTCGCAGCCGAAATGGGCGAAAGCGGGCACGATAAATGGGTCCCCGGGGCGTACCTCGCGTCGGCCGTTCGCATCACGCAGGCAGGCGCTACCTTGCTCAGCCTGAACGCGTACCGCAAACGGAAAGCGCAGGCGTGACAGTCGAACGTAGGTGCTGCTAGTGAGCGGCATGGGTGACGAGGTGAGGGCAGGCGGCAGCTGTCGCAGGATTCTATGTCTACCCGCACGCGGGACAATGTCGCTTCGGTGACAGTATTTGGGGCGGCCTATAGCTCCGAGAGCCCGAACAGGCGCAACCGCTCCAGATCGGTTACGCGGATGGTCTGGTACGACAGTGTGATCATGCCGCCATCGGCGAGCCGCCGTAGCGCCAGGTTCACACGTTGGCGCGACAACCCCGTCAGCAACCCGATCTCTTCCTGTGACAGTTCCAGCACCGTGCTTGTGCGGGGGTACAGGGCAGGATGGAACAACTGGGCAATCGCTTGCGCCACCCGTGCATCGGCGCTCAGCAGACGGTCGTTCTGCACGGTGGCAATGAACTGGCCCATGCGCTCGTTGAGCTGGCGCACCACAAAGCTGGCAAACGGCAGGCTCTGTGCAAGCAGCGTGTTGAACACGGGCTCGGGCACCAGCAGCACGTGCGAGCTACGGATGGCAATCACATCGTAGCGGCGATCTTCGCGTTTGATGACGCTACCTTCACCACACCAGCCACCTGCAGGTACACCTGAGAACGTGCAGCCACGCCCATCAGATGTGTACACGGCCAACTTGATGAGGCCACTGTCCACCCCAATCCAGTAACGCGAGGGTTCGCCGCGCCGTGCGATAAAGGCGCCGGGCTCGAACGCCTGCAGCACGGTTTCGCGTGCGGCGAGCGCCTGGTGTTCGGGGGCCAGCGCGGTAAACCACGCGTGGCCCTCCAATTGGGATGCAGGCGACAGAACGCGAGGTGCGGTCATGGTGAGGGCGTGCATAACATCAGTGAAATGGAGGCCGGCGCGTGGGGAGGGCGTTCGTTTTGTAAGAACCCTGTCAGCCTTGGGTTGACGCCGGTTTTCGGGCAGTTTGTCATCCGGATGACAGAGTACGGAAGCTGGCCGATGATAGCGTTGCCCATCAAAAAGCAACAGCGCCCGCCACGCAATGGAGACACGGTAATGCCCACAGATTTTGATAGCGGTCTGGCCCGTAACGCAGCCAACTTTGTACCGCTCACCCCGATCGAGTTTCTCGCGCGCGCAGCAGAGGTGTATGGCGACCGCCTGGCCATCGTGCACGGCCCGGTGCGCCAGAACTGGCGCGACACCTACGCGCGGGCACGCCGTATGGCCAGCGCGCTGACTCTTGCCGGCGTCGGCCGGGGCGAGACAGTGGCCGCGCTGTTGCCCAACACCCCGGCCATGGTTGAGGCCCATTTTGGCGTGCCCATGGCGGGTGCGGTACTCAACGCACTCAATATCCGCCTGGATGCCGCCAATCTGCTCTTCATGCTGCGCCATGGTGAGGCGCGCGTGCTGCTGGCCGACTCCGAGTTTGCCGACTTGGCGCGGCAGATGGCGCTGGAGATCCCTGGACTCAAGGTGATTGCCGTGCACGACGCGCTGGGTCCACAGGCCGAGCCGTTCGGTGAAACGGATTACGAGTCGTTCCTCGCCTCGGGCGATCCGCTCTACGCGTGGCAACTGCCGGCCGACGAGTGGGATGCCATTGCGCTCAACTACACCTCTGGCACCACGGGCGACCCGAAGGGCGTGGTCTATCACCATCGCGGCGCCACCATCAACGCGGTGTCCAATATTTTGGAGTGGGATCTGCCCAAGCACCCCGTTTATCTGTGGACGCTGCCGATGTTCCACTGCAACGGCTGGTGTTTCCCTTGGACGATTGCGGCGCGTGCGGGTGTCAACGTTTGCCTGCGCAAGTTCGAGCCCAAGGTGGTATTCGATTTGATGCGCGACGAAGGTGTGACGCACTACTGCGCCGCGCCTATCGTGCACACGGCGCTGGTCAACGCGCCACCATCCTGGCGTGAAGGGCTGCGCGGGCCGGTGCGTGGCATGGTAGCGGGTGCACCGCCGCCGGCCGCTGTACTGGCGCAGATGGAAGCGATGGGTTTCGAGCTCACCCACGTCTATGGCCTCACAGAGGTCTACGGCCCCGCAGCGGTCTGCGCAGAGCAGGATGCCTGGCGCGCACTGCCCGAGCACGACCGCGCGACCATGAAGGCGCGTCAAGGCGTGCGCTATCACCTGCAGTCGCAGGTGGTGGTGCTCGATCCAGACACCATGCAGCCTGTGCCCGCCGATGGCGAAACCATTGGCGAGATCATGTTCCGCGGCAACATTTGCATGAAGGGCTACCTGAAGAACGAGAAGGCCACACGCGAGGCCTTTGCTGGCGGCTGGTTCCACACCGGTGACCTGGGCGTCTGCATGCCCGATGGCTACATCAAGATCAAGGACCGCAGCAAAGACATCATCATCTCGGGGGGCGAGAATATCTCCAGCGTCGAGGTGGAAGACGCGCTGTATCGTCACCCGGCAGTGCTGGCTGCCGCCGTGGTCGCTCAGCCCGATGTCAAGTGGGGCGAGACGCCCTGCGCCTTTGTTGAACTCAAGGACGGCGCTACCGCCACCGCCGAAGAACTGATCGCGCACTGCAAGACGCTGCTGGCGAGCTTCAAGGTGCCGAAGGCGGTGTTCTTTGGTCCGCTGCCCAAGACGTCGACGGGCAAGATCCAGAAGTACGAACTGCGCCGCAAGGTGAATTCGACGTCAGCCATCGACGTTTGAGAGTGCTCCGACGTAATTCCCTTCCCCAAGGAGCGAGGGTATGTTTGACTGCGCACGGCCAGTTCCGGAAACCTCAGGAACGTTGAGAACGAATTTATGCCCTTAGGGGCGGCGGGAAAATAGCTTCCGCCGTGCTGAAGAGACTTAAAGATGTGCATAGAATCCGGTGCGACGCACATGGGAAGAACACTGTGCACAATTTGACAAGCCGCTGATTGTAGTAGTAGTCCAGATCTCGAGCGGTGACATCTTGGGTGGATTCCCGACAATGTAGCCCGAACCGCTGTCCGTCATCCATTCGATTTCCGATGGGGCTTTCGGAACATTGCCGAAACGCCGCTCGACGGCTGCCAGCATCACGTCGCGCACGACATCGCCCCTGTAGCCACCGGTCGTCGCTACCCAGCTCGTCGCCTCGCGGTCGCAGCAGTCCACAGCGAACGTCGCTCGCAGCGGCTCGTCCCGTGGCAACGATGGCGAGCGCGCAATCAACTTTTTTGCCCGGCCGTACCCGTAGTTTAAGTGGGTGACTGCGTCCGGTGATTCAGGGGGATGTTCCACTGGGCGCGTCTTCCGACGGCGGATCAGCGTGCCGCGTCCACCAGTTTCCTTACGCCCATCACTTGGTATTCGTTCTCAAATCGCCATAGCTAATGGTGATATATTTTTTTGTTCTTTAATTAAATAACTCCAATGTGATATGGATTTGTGTGCAATAAATATTGCACAATAGCTCGCCAAAAAATTATATCGACTTGGGTAGTCTAGCCCGCAAAGCTGATTTATCAAGGCGACCTTGAAATGCCGGGGATTTATATTAACGTCAAGGGGTTGCTTGCTCAAAAGAAAAGGCGACCTTGCTCGGTCGCCTTGTTCCATGCGTGGAGGATGCTGCTAAGACAGTAAATCACTTTCAGGAAGAGGCCTTGTTACAGCAAGACATCTTCGTCCCTCCTTAGCGTACAGTCTGATTTTGGTCGTTTTCCCGCCGAAGTCAAGGGTTCTGTGCGCAGTGAATTTGGGAGTCGATCATGCGCACTCAACCATCCCCGCGAGGCTGGCGGGATAGTGTGAATTCGAGCAAGCTGCGCAGGCACAACTACGCAGCTAATCTTTGGATTTTCTTTTCCAATAAGAACCAGGCGCTGTATCGCATCGAGGGTGACGTGCCCTTCATGCATTGCGTTCTTCTTGAGGGAAACCCCAATTTTGTGCGTTATCGGCCTCCAGCTCTTCCGAACCCAGGGGAAGCGCCTGGCAATGTTTCCGGTATTAGCTTTTCGATTGCCGAAGACGTGGAGGCTAGGCAGACGTGGTTCTGCTACCGTCGGAACGAACCTCCCTGGGGTGAGCAATGGTCAGCGGCCTTCAGCGAGCTCAATCAGCGAGCAAGCGAACGCCAAGCTGCATGCTGCATTGTGACGGTTCGTGAGTTGGAGCAGCAGCGCTATTTGTTCGACAACTGGCTGGTGCTGTCCCGTGCTATGACGGCCGCGCGGTCTTTGTCACGTGAGACCGAGGCGGAGTCGCTGGCGGCACTCCTCTCCCGCACACGCTCGTTCGAGTTGACCATCGCGTTGCATCAACCTGGCTGTGATCCCGCCATCATGCTGGCGGTGATTGCCCGCGAGCTGCAGCTAGGCCGACTAACGGCTGATCTGACAACCACGTTGCTGAGCGATGCATCGATCCTGCATGCGGAGGGCTTATGAGCCGAGGCTGCACGCGTACACGCATCCCCGCGACCTTCGGCCGACCGGAAAGCTGGCCACGGCCCGCAATCCTTCAACTGAGCGAGCAGGATCAGGAGATCTATCGACGTCGAGAACGCGCGCTACGGATGTACGCCGAGCGGCGTGATTTCCCGACGATCCAATCCGAGGTGGGCCTGGGGCGCAGGGAGGTTTTCCGGTTGCTGCAACGGTTCACCGCTCCCAGTCCCACCGGCGGCATCTACGGTTTGTTCGGTCTGCTTCCAAGGCTGAGGATTCGGGTATATCAACGTAGGAAACCTCTTCGCCTGACTCCTGGCTCTTCTTCCGGTTACGCCGGCGCCATGGGGAGCTTGCTGGAACAGCACGCAGAGGTGGAGGACATCTTGTACAGGCTGCTTCTCGGAACTGACGAGCGCGCCTTGGAGCGCCGCCCGACGTTTCGGACGGTGCATGCTGGTTGGCTTGAAGAGCTTCGTCGGCTCGGCCTAGACGAAACAGACTGGCCGTTTTGCTGCGGCGATCAGGGCTACTGCACGCTGATTCGCTACTGCAAGCAGCTGATTGCGCAGAACGCCGATCGTGGCGTAAAGATGCGATACGGGAAGGCTGCGGCCGACCGCCTAGCGAAAGTAGGGAGGGGCATCCCCCCTTTGATTCAGCCGCTACGTCCGGGCACCTTTGCGATCTTGGATTACGGCAAAGCCGATACGGCGTCCTGCTTTACGTTCAAGACCCCGGAGGGCAAGGAGTTAGCGCAAGTTTTGCCGCGTTGGTACATTGCCGTGTTGGTGGACGAATACACCTCCGGCACCTGGAGCGCGTTCAACACCATGGAGGTCGACCCTAGTGCGGACAGTGTATTGGAGGCGTTGGATCGCGCAATTAGGCCTGAGACCTATTCCGAGAAGGCGACACAAAGCGGAGCGGCTGAGCTTCCAACGCATATCCATGAGTTGCTGCCGTCGTTTGGGTTCTCCGGCGTCTCCGTTCTAAAGCTCGACAACGCACGATGCAATAGAGCGTTCGAGGTTGTTGATCGCATCATCTTCACCTTGGGATGTGCGGTGAACTTTGGACCGTATCGAACGTGGGTGCGCCGCGACGTTGTAGAACATGTCATTGGACGCCTTTCCGCGACCGGAGCCAAGCGCCTTCGGTCTAGCTACGGTACAGGACCGATGGATCCCCTCCGAGGGGACGCCGCCAAAGAAGCGATCAGCCTACATCTGGACTACCGCGAAGTAGAGCGACTACTGCGCAATTGCTGCAGAGCGCACAACCGGAATGCCAGTGAGCGCCTTCACTGGTCTTCGCCTACCGAATACATTTCACGCGCACTGGCCGATCCCGCCTCTGGCGTCTTCCCCAATCCACTGCCGCAGATCGCCATAAAGAATTCGGACCTTCTCGACCACATTGTCGAATGTACCGTACGCGGTAGTTTGAAGAAGGGTGAGCGACCCTATGTGCGATGGGGGCGATGCCGATACACCAATCCTGTACTTGCTAGCTCCTGGCAGTTGCTCGGGAAATCGATACTGCTATACATCAAGAGATACGACGCACGACTGGCAACCGCCATATTGCCGAAGACTGGAGAAAGCCTCGGCTTGCTTATCCCTGAGCGAGCGTGGCGCGAGTATGCCATTTCATTGCGCATGCGGCAGTTGATCAACCGAGCAGGGCTGCGGCTCGCGGCACACGAGCGCGAAGACCCACTGGAAGTATGGCAAAAGGAATGGGCGGCAACTCGCCAGACGAGAACAGGAGCAAGATCGCGGAAGCGCTCATCCAGAGACGCGATATGGTTCGCCCGCGAGCAACGCTTGCGGGAAGCTCATGCCGGCACCGGCCCACACGATTCCGAGGCTGGAGATGGTTATCAGGAGCCAAATGGCGTTGACGTTGGTGAATTGCGGGGCGGCTCAGGGCTTGACCCCTTCGGTCTGGACGAGGTTCCTGACCTCACCAAGCGAGGCAGGCCATGATGGTCGAACCCCTGGTAATCGAGCAGGCGACCATCGCCGGTTGGCAAGGGGTATCAAAGAGTGTGCTCGTGGGAGATACGCCTCTTCGGCGCGAGCTGTTCTTTGAACACCCAGCGATGAGGTATCAAACTCAAGTCGTCACACCAATGGCGAAGGAGATGTATCGAAACTTTAAAGCAGCCATCCTGCTTGGCGAACAAGGACTTTACATCTCCGGGGAGCGGAAAGATGGTCGCTCCTGCGCCCTCCGTATATGCATGAAATTGCTGGAGTCAGAGTATCCACAGATCGGAGCCTACTACCATTGCGCGAGCGCGTCAGGTGTGCCCAATCAGAAGGCTGCCTGGCAGGCCATGCTTAGCAGCACGGAGCATGCTTTCCTATCTGGTGATGTCATTCCATTGCGCGAACGCCTCGTAACGAAAATCGTCGACGATCTCCGTAGGCGTGGCACGGGCTACACCGCCATCTGGTGCGTAGACAACGCGCAAGAAATTCAAGAGCGAGAACTCGAAGCCCTCTTCGATCTTCAGGATCGCCTGTGGGCTAGAGGCGTTGTTCTGCTAACAGCAATGGTTGCGGACAATCAGCGGGACATACGTACCTTTGAGGCCCCCCCGTACGATCGATCGCTGCTCCGGCACTTCTTCTGCAAGCACTTTGGGCTAAGGGGGGTAACTACCGCACATGACATCGAGGTGATTCTCGAAGCGTTCGACGCATCGGAGTTCCCCGAAGGGAGCGATGTTCGTTGGACCGAATTCTTCTTCCCGCAAGCGTATGCGAATGGCTTTCGACTGGCAGAACAAACGTTGCATGTGTTCGAAACGCTCTCACAGTGCTTTCCTAATGCAGGGCAAAGTAAGCCCACGCTAGGCGTGATATTCAACGCCATTCGCTGGACGCTGCTGCGCAGTGCCCAGCTGGACGCGCCCGAGTTCAATTTGCAGCCGGAAGATTGGAAGAGAGCCGTTCAGTATGCAGTGCTTCGTGGAAACTATACGCCGCCGCGGCTGCTGATGAAATGACCATTCTTTCCGTGGTTGCAGGCGCGGATCTCGCTCCGCTGCCTTTCGAGTCAACCGAGTCGGTGCTCTTGAGGTTGGCCCATATGAATGCATTGAATGCGCGTGATGCTCGTGCGGAAGGTTTATGCACCACGTACTGGTCGCCGATTGTGCTGACGGAGGCAGGGCAATCCAGGCTTGCCCAACTAACCAACTGGCAACTCGATAAGCGAGAGGAGCACCTGTACTTCCAGTTGCAGCAAACGGGACTACTGTCCACGAAGCTTCGTTTCTGCGCGCGATGTGCCTCACACGGCTACCACTCTTACCTATTCCAGCTCTCACCCATAGCGGCTTGCCCTCTACATGGGGAGCCACTAGTGCAGTCGTGCCCATGCTGCGGTGTCTCAGTGGGAGAATGTGCGATAACCGAATGGCTCTTCAAAACGCCCTATCGTTGCGCGTATTGCCGTCGTCCGCTGGGACTTCAGGTTCCCACACCGGCAACGTACTATCAGCTAGAAGCGCAGCGATCTATGCTTCTAGAGGCGTTCGCCCCTTACTGGAATTGGGCAAAGCGGCTTATGGCCGAACGTCGAACCATTCCTCAGTTATTTCAGGCGAACTGTGGGCGCGCTCTGCGAGGTGAGCTGGCGAGCCGCCGTGCCAGTGTGTTCTGCACCCTGGTTCCGGCCCCGTTCCTTGAGGCTTCCCCGGTGTTGACAGTGCTGACGTGGCGACAAAAAGTATCGCTGTACCAGTTAACATCAAGAAAAGTTGAACGGCGGGTCATTGGCGTCTATCAAGCAACGCTTCGCTTGCTGCAACGCTGGATTCTGGCGCACTGCCAGCATTCACCGAGGGAAGACTATCTGAGGGAGTGTCTGATGGAACCCAAGCCGCTCAACTACGGTGACATTGACTGTCGTGGGGTTCCTCGTGAGGAGTGCGCCTATAAACTGCTGCGATACGCAATCGAGCGAGACTACCGCGACTGTTCAGTTCATGCTGATGTCCGGACCGCGATGCCGTGGGGATTCTTCCGAATTACAGAACCTTCCCTTCAAAGCCTGCCTCGGCTACCGCTTCGGGCGATTTTCCTTGCGATGTATGCGGAAGGCTATCTTCGGCTAAACGGGCGAGACTCCTTTTCTCTTGCTCTGGAAGGTGTGCGCTCGGATGCGGAGCTTCTAATGTTTGCCGGCGAAGCCCGCACATGCCGTTGGGGGTTCGTGGCGTTCCCGCCTGTTCCTGGGATGCCAACGACTCCCTTTCATCGGCGTGGATATTGAGAGCCACGACGCGTGCATCATCTAAGAGCGCGCGGTGCCGTGATCACTCCAGCTGTTTTCGAACAGCATTTCGTTGAGTGATCGCCGTTTTTCCCAGCCCTTCTGTTCCAACATCGGCTTCTCGTAAAAGCTGTCGACATGACCGAGGCAGAGGACGGCAACTGGCCGGGCGCCGGGCGGCAGTCGTAGCAGTCGGCCGAGCTGTTCAGGGTCGAATAAGGAAACCCAACCCATACCGACCCCTTCCGCACGCGCGGCAAGCCAGATGTTCTGGATGGCACAGGCCACCGAGGCGAGATCCATCTCCGGCATGGTGCGTCGGCCAAAGATATGCCGCTCGCGTCCATCCATGAGGGCGGCCACCAGAACTTCCCCGCAGTCCAGGATGCCCTCGACCTTGAGTCGCATGAACTCGTCCTGGCGCTCGCCCAGTGCAGCCGCGGTGCGCTCGCGTTCGGCTTCGACCAGCGCATGGACTTGCGCTCTCAGGCACCTGTCAGTGATGCGAATGAAGCGCCAGGGCTGCATGAAGCCGACGCTGGGGGCGAGATGCGCCGCGTGCAGCAAGCGTTCGAGCAATGCCGGGTCGAGCGGGTCTGACCGGAAGTGGCGCATGTCGCGGCGCTCCCGGATGGCGCGATAGACGGCGGCAATTTCATCTTCGCTGTATCGATACGGGTTCATGGCTTGAATAGCCTGGCAGCGGCGCACGGGTTGGAGGGAAAGTAGCAATGCAGGTAGCTCGCGAGCATGCTGCCGTGGCGATAGACCGCTTCGCCCTGTGCTGTGCCGCTGGCGCGGCGGGCGTGGGTATGCGGGGCGAGCGGAGTCTGCAGGCTTGAATAGTGGAAAGCATGGCCACGCAGCGTTGCGCCGTCGAGTTCAACCGATTGCAGGCCGAGCCCGGCAAGCCGGCTCTGCAGCGTTGCATGGCCGGGCAGGAGATCGAGCATCGCGCCGGTTCTACCAGCGTTGTCGGTGAGTGAGTCCAGCAGGTAAAGCATGCCACCACACTCAGCATAGAGAGGCTTGCCCGCTGCAACGTGCGCGCACAGCGTCGCCTTGGTCACGCTGTTGGCGGCGAGTGTGTCGAGGTGCAGTTCCGGGTAGCCGCCCGGCAGGTAGACTGCGTCAGCCGACGGCAGCGGTTCATTGGCCAGTGGCGAGAAGAACGCGATGTCGGCTCCCATCGCGGTGAGCAGTTCTAGATTGGCCGGGTAGATGAAGGAGAAGGCCTGGTCTCGCGCAACGGCGATTTTTGTTCCCGTCAGGAGCCTCGGTACTGGAGTATCCGCGACAGGCGTGAACGAGACCGACGGAGGTAATTCCGACAGCCCTGTTCCGGCGATGCGTGCCGCGGCGGTCTCGATGCGCTGCTCGAGATCGACGATCTCCTGTGCCTGAACCAGGCCAAGATGGCGCTCAGGCAAGGTCATCGCATCGTCACGCATCACGGTGCCGACGCAGCGCAGCGATGGCGGCAGCATCTCACTCAGCATCTCGGCATGGCGGGCACTGGCAACGCGGTTGGCCACGACACCATGGAACGGCAGCCCAGGTCGAAAATTCGACAGGCCGTAGGCCACTGCTGCAAAGGTCTGTGCCATGCCGTTTGCGTCAATGACGGGCAGGACTGGCACGCTGAACGTAGCCGCGAGGTCCGCACTCGAAGGCGTGCCATCGAACAAGCCCATGCTGCCTTCAATCAGGATTAGGTCGGCGTCTGCTGCCGCAGCGTAAAGCCGGTGGCGACAGTCGGCTTCTCCGGTCATCCACAAGTCGAGCGAATACACCGGGTTGCCCGACGCGCGCTCCAGAATGTAGGGGTCGAGAAAATCGGGCCCAGTCTTGAACACGCGAACCGTGCGCCCGAGGTTGCGGTGATGACGAGCGAGGCCGGCCGTCAGCGTGGTTTTGCCCTGATGCGAGGCCGGTGCGGTGAGAAACAGCGCCGGGCACGAGCGAGGCTTGGCTTGCTCAGACATGCGCTAGTACTCCACGCCTTGCTGCGCCTTCACCCCTTGCTCGCGATACGGGTGCTTGACCAGACGCATTTCGGTGACGAGATCGGCTGCCTCGATGAGCGCCTCTGGCGCATGCCGGCCGGTGACCACCACGTGCAGGGCAGGTGGGCGCGCCGCGAAGACGGCCAGCACTTCTGCCAGCGGGAGGTAGTCATACTTGAGCACAATGTTCAGCTCGTCCAGGATCACCATGTCGTACGCGCCGCTGCCAATCATGCGGCATGCCTCGGCCCAGCCCTTGCGGGCCGTTGCGATATCCGCGTCACGATCCTGGGTGTTCCAGGTGTAGCCGTCGCCCATCGTCAGGAAGTCGCAGTTGGGAAAACCGCCCAGGAGATCGCGCTCGGCGGTATGCAATGCGCCCTTGATGAACTGAACGACACCGAGTCGCATGCCATGACCAACCACGCGCAGCCCCATGCCAAAGGCTGCGCTGCTCTTGCCTTTGCCGGTGCCGGTGTTGACGATCAGCAGGCCCTTCTCCAGGGTGGCGGCGGCCTTCTTCTTTTCGAAGCCGGCCTTGCGCCGTTCTGTCATCCGCTGGTGTGCGGCCGGGTCCGTTTGCATGATGGACGTCTTCCCTTGTCGTTCACTCAACGCCATGTCGTGCGCGTCAATTGGCTCAACTGCTCGACGACGCGCGTGCGGCTCGGGTGATACCCGATGAAGACGAGTTGCGCGTGCCGCGCCGGTGCAGCGTCAGGTTCCGTTCGCAATTCGATCCGGCTACGCACGCCCTGGATGATGAGCCTGCCGCCGCCGTCACGCGGCGACGCGAAGCCCTTGATGCGCAGAAGCGGTTCGCTGCACGCGATAGCGGCGATGGCTTCGCGCAGCGTCTGCGGGTCCTGCGCGTCTGTGCTGCGGATCATGAACGACAACCAGCCCGGATCCTGCTCATGGAAATGCTTGTGCGTGGCCAGGCCATGGCTGTGTGCGCCCAGGCTGCCGTGGCTGTGTCCATCGAGCAGGCGTTGGTTCGCGAGCGGACGCATCTTCAGCCCCGGCATGCTGGCGACAGGTCCGAAGTGACGGTGCCCGGCATTGGCCGGCTCGTGCAGGTGCAGGCCCAGCGTCAGACGTGTGTCGAGCTTTGCCTTGTAGGCCAGTTCGATAAAGCGGATCGAGGGCGCGAGTTCGCGCACGCGCGCTTCGGCTTCCAACAAGGTGTCATCACCGAGGGTATCGATCTTGTTGAGCACGACGATATCGGCGTTGGCCAGTTGCTGCTCGAACAGGCTCGCGACCGATTGCCCAAGGGCCTGGTCCGCACTTGCGGTGGCCTGGCCGAAACCGCCTGCCAGCAGAAGCGGGGCGTCGACAACCGCCAGCGTCGCGTCGAGCACGAAATAGGGCGCGAGCGCCTCTCCCTGCAACTGCGCCATCACGGCGCTCGGCAGCGCCAGGCCGGAGGTTTCAATCAGCACATGGTCGATCAGGCCGCGGCGTTGCCATAGCGCCTGCATCGTCGGCAAGAAGTCTTCGTCGTCGTCATAGGCGACCAGGCCGTTGGAGAGGTCGTGGATTTCGACCTCGCCACCTTCGCCGCGCAGCAGTGCGCCGTCGATCGAGACCTCGCCAAACTCGTTGACCAGGATCGCGAGGCGGCGTTGCCTGCTGTCGCGCATCAGGTTCGACAGCAGCGTGGTCTTGCCGGCCCCAAGAAATCCGGTGATGACGGTCACCGGAATGCGTGGCTGGCTCATGCTGGCAACCTCCGCAACGCGTCCAGAACGCCGGCAAAATCGGAGTTGATGGCCGGATAGTCGATGGCGGGGCGATCGACAACGATCAGCGGGATGCCAAGCGCAGCAGCGGCAGCAGCCTTGGCCTGGTAGCCGCTGGCGTCGCCCGAATCCTTGGTGACCACGCAGTCGATTTGCCAGTCGCGCCACAAGGTCTCATTGGCCATCTGCGAGAACGGCCCCTGCATGGCGACCAGGTGCGAGCGCGGGAGGCCGGCGTCGATCGCGCGTTGCAGGTGCTGTGGGTCCGGCGCCAGACGCGCGAACCACTGGTGCGCTGACGCCCCATCCGCGTCATCCGCCTGGACGAAGCTCGCAAGGTCCTTGGAGCCCGTGGCGAGGAAGATTCTCTGGCCGAGCTGCATGGCTAGTTGCGCGGCATCCTCCATCGAAGCCACATGCCGGGCTGGCAGCTCGCCCATGGCGCGCGGGCGTTCGTAGCGCAGGTAGGGCAGGGCGAGTTCCCGAGCAAGTGCGATCAGCTGCGGTGAGATCTCGGTGGCGTACGGGTGAGTGGCGTCGACAATGGCAGATGCTTGGCTCTCACGCAGCAATTCGCGCCGGCGTTCGATGCCGAGGCGGCCGGCGATGACTGCGGCCCCCGGGCAATGTTTGCCGGCCAGCTCGGCTCCGTACTCGCTGGCGCTCGAGACAACAATGGCGTGGCCCGCCGCGCCGATCTCGCGCGCCAGCGCATTGCCGTCGCTGGTGCCGGAGAACACCCAGACCGCCCCGGCGGGCAGGCTGGCTGCGGTGACGGTGTCCGGCGCGTCATCCCAGTTTCCGTAACCGCGCGGGGTATAGATCCAGCCGCGTTTGCGCCGGGTGAAGCGGTTGCCGATCACCAGGGTGGTCAGCATGTCGAAGCGGCGCGCGCGCAGCTCCGCCAGCGTCAGGATGTCGACGGTCTGGTCATCGCGGTAAGCATTGCGTACGATGCCGCATAGCGTCTCGCCGCGCTTGTGCTCGAGCATGATGTCGAGAATGCGGTAGACGCCATCCTGGCGCTGCTTGCTCTGCACGTTGTAGAACACGGCGGCCAGATCGGCCTGCGCGATGTGGCGCGCGCGCGATTCGATCCACTCCCACGGGCAGAGCAAATCAGACAGGCTCAGCGTGGCAAAGTCGTGCGACAGCGGCGAGCCGAGCAGGGACGCGCAGGCATTGGCCGAGGTAATCCCCGGGATCAGTTGCACCGCGTAGTGGTCGTCTTCGGCCATGTCCTCGAATGCCAGCGCAGCCATGGCGTAAATGCCGATGTCGCCGCTGGAGATGAGTGCCACGGTCTTGCCGGCCCGGGCCTGCGCGATGGCGAGCTGGGCGCGGTCGCGCTCCTGTGTCAGCGGCAGCGTGTGGATCTCCTTGCCGGTAATCCAGGGTTGGATCCAGGTCAGGTAAAGGTCGTAGGCGACGATCACCTCGCTGGCTTCCAGCGCGGCTTTCGCCATCGGCGGGATCAGCTCGTGAGTGCCCGGGCCGACGGAGACCAGATAGAGTTTGCCGGTCATGGTTGGGTCAGTCTTGTTCATTCTGTTCAATGCGTGTCATCCGGTCTTCGACGATGGCGACGGTGACGCCATCGAGCACGGTCTTGGGCACGATCATCCGGCCGCGCGGGCTGGCAATAAGCGCGCACGGCTCGCACACCCCGTCGACGCCAACCTGCTCGCGCACCCAGGCGGACGGCAGACCCACCCACGCACGCGCGGCGATGTCGGCTCGCGCGATCACGCGCAAGGGCAGTTGATGGCGGGCGCAGAATTCCAGCAGGCCTGGTTCGTCGGCCTTGATGTCGACCGTCACAACCTCGCGCACTTCGGCCATTGCGCGTAGGCCCAGCGCATGCATCACCGCCTGCTCAATCGCATTGGTGGACTTGCCGCGCCGGCAGCCGATGCCGAGCGTCAGGGGCCGGAGCGCCTCTGTTGCCGTGGTGACTGCCGGCGTGGCGCCGGTCAGCCTGGCAACCGCGTAGGCAAGCGCGTTGGCGCCGCCCTCGTGCCCGCTCAATAGCGGGATGGCAAAGCGGGCGGCCTCGTCGAGCACGACCACAGCTGGGTCGTGGTACTTACTCTCTGGCAAGCCGTCGAGGTAGCGCACGGCAATGCCGCTTGCCATCACCACGACCCACTGGCGGTGCAGCCGGAACTGGCGGCGGAACTGGTCGCGGGGTGTCTCGTCCGCATTCAGCCACGGCTGGTACAGGTCCGCATCCAGCGCGGCGGCCAGCTTTTGCCCAAGCGGCAACGCGTCGCAGCGTATCGGCCAGACCGCAATCGGTTTCATGCGGGAGCCTTCACCGTTGCGCGCTTGCGCGGGCGCCGTGTCTTGCGGTCGTTGCCATCGCGGAAGATGTGCGTGAAGTTTGCCGCGTAGAGGCTGGATTCCACCCCACCTTCACGCGAGAGCGCCTGACCGACCAGCAGCAGCGTGGTGAGCAACCAGTCCTTGTTCTCCACTTCGCCCATCAGCGCACCCAGTGTGCTGCGGTGGATGGCCTGATCCGGCCAGCTCGCGCGCCGCACCAGCGCCACCGGGGTATCGGCCGGGTAATGCACCAGCAGATCGGCAACGGCCTGCTTCAGGCGCTGACCTGACAGGAAGATGCACATGGTTGCCTGATGCTCCGCAAAGCGCAGGACCGATTCGAGCTCCGGCACCGCCGACGCGCGGCCTGATACGCGTGTCAGGATGACCGACTGCGATACCAACGGCCGCGTCAATTCACTGCCGAGGGCAGCGGCGGCGGCCGTGAACGACGATACGCCGGGGATGATCTCGTAAGCGATGCCGAGCTTCTCAAGCCGGCGCATCTGCTCCGCGGTGGCACCGTAGATGGACGGGTCGCCGGAATGAAGCCGCGCGACGTCCTTGTCCTCAAGCTGGGCGCGGCGATAGAGCGCTTCCTGCTCGTCCAGCGACAATTCCGCGGTATCGAACTTTTCGGCTTCTGGCCGGCAGTGCTGCAGCATCTCGGCTGGCACCAGCGAACCCGCGTAGAGCACCATCGGCACGCTGCCGAGGATGCGGCTGCCGCGCAGCGTGATCAAGTCGGCCGCGCCGGGGCCGGCGCCGATGAAATAGACCTTCATACGTGACGTTTCTCTCTGGCGGTGCGGCGGATCAGCATGGTTGCGAGGTAGCCGCTCGCGTCGGCGTCCAGGTGCGACACATCGCTGCACAGCACCTCACCCGGCAGGCCGATGCGGCGCGCGAAAGCACAGTGCCTGGCAATGTCGAGCGTGTTCAGGAGTTGCAGCACGGCCGGCAGGCGCGCACCGATCTTCATCAGGATGACGATGTCGTGGGTCTCGATGTCGGCGCGCAGGGCGGCCATGTCATCGGGGCACGGCAAGATCAGAATCCGTTCCTTGCCCTCGCCGAGCGGCCACGACAGCGCCGACGCGGTCGCCGCAAAGCTGGTGACGCCGGGGACCGTGGTGTGGCGCACGCCAGGCAGCCGGTCGCGCAGCGCGGCGAGCAGATAGCCATAGGTCGAATACGTCATCGTGTCGCCAATGGTCAGGTACGCGACATTGCGCCCTTGACGCAGTTCGGCAGCGACCGCTTCGGCCAGATCGCCATAGTGTTCAGACAGCACGCTGCGGTCCGGATCCATCTGGAACTCGATCTCGCGGAACTTGGTCTCCGGAATCTCCAGGCCGGCCAGGCATTGGCGCGCGACCGAGGTCTCGCTGCCGCGTGCGCGCGGTAAATAGATGAGGTCCGCGCTGTGCAGCGCGGCCAGTGCGGCGACCGGAATCAGCCCTGCAGGGCCCGGGCCGACACCCACGCCGACGAAATGGCCGGGCGGGCTCACGCAGCCTCTCCCAGCGGCGTGCCATCCATGGCGAAGAGCCGCACTGCCACGCAGTCGACACTGGGCACCTTAGGCTGCATCAACGCGGCCAGCCGTCGTTCAATGTCTGTCCAGAACGCCTGGGCGCCCGGCTTGTCTCGCAAGATCTCTACGATGTTTTCCACGGTGTTGGCTTTCTCTATCAATTCAACGAGCCCACTGGCGAAGCCGAGTTCGACCGCCACGGCAGCGACGGAGCGCATCGCCATGCCGCTCTTGCTCGAGTGCGTGTCCCACACGCCCTCCAGCAGTTTGGCGAGCTTGCCGGGATGCCCGAGCACCCACAGGGTCCCCAGGCGCGTTTGTGCCTCGTCCAGCGCCGCCTGGGTGTAGTCGAGGGAGGCGCCAATGAAGTTGGCGATTTGCACCACTTGTTTCTTCGGCAGCGCCAGGGTGTCGGTGGCAAATTCACGGCCGATCTTGCCGGGGGTGAAGGCGATGGCCTGCGGCTGCTCGCCCAGGGCGACGCGGATGTAGACCTCGATCGATGCCATCCAGGCCGCGAGCGACATGGGCTCGACGATGCCGCTGGTGCCGAGGATCGAGATGCCGCCGACGATTCCGAGCACCGGGTTGAAGGTGCGTTTGGCAATCTTCTCGCCATTGACGCAACCGATGGCCAGATCGAATCCGGGATTGGCCGCGCCGTTCAGGACTTCACTGACCGCCATCCGCATCATTTGCCGCGGCACGGGGTTGATTGCCGCTTCCCCTGGCGGTACGCGCAGACCGGGCTGGGTCACGGTACCGACGCCTTCGGCCGCGAGAAAGCGGATCTCGCCGCCGTGATTGACCGTCACCTCGGCAAAGATCGTCGCGCCGTCGGTGTTGTCGGGGTCGTCGCCGCCGTCCTTTTTGACCTCGGCGCGTACTGCGCCGCTCGCCAGTCGTTCCACGTTCATCACCGGCACCACCAGGTAGTAGTCCGGATCCGGCAGGCTGACCTCGACCTCGCTGACCACCTCGCCGCGCAGCATCAGCATCAGCGCAGCCTTGACCGCGGCCGTGGCACAACTTCCGGTCGTGCGCCCACGGCGCAGGCCATTGGGGGCCAACGTCGCGAGGTCGAAGGGGCGGCGGAGCGGATCCCTGGTCACTGCATCTGGTTCTGGCGATAGACCTGATCGATGGCGGCGATCATGAGCGCGTTGACGGCCGACGCCGCCCATGGCGAGCCACCGCGCGTGCCGCGGTTGGTGATGCGCGGCACTTGCAGCAACCGGCGCAATTCATCCTTGCATTCGCGCGTGCCGACGAATCCGACCGGCAGACCGACCACCAACTGCGGGCGCCAGCCGTGTTCGCGCACCAGCCGCACCAGCTCCATGATCGCAGTCGGCGCATCGCCGATCGCGACAACGACGTCATTGCCGAATTTCTGCCACGCGCGCCGGATGCCGGCGGCGGAACGCGTGATGCCGTGCGCCTCGGCCAGCAATCGGGTTTCCTCGTCATGCACACCGCACCACGTCTGCACGCCCAGTTGATCGAGCACCGCGCGTTTGAGCCCGGTCTGCACCATGGTCACATCGGCAACGATGCGGCGGCAGCGCAATAGCGCCCGAATACCCGTCTCCACTGCGCCGGGCGAGAAGTACAAGTCGTCGACGATATCGAAGTCACCGCTCGTATGCACCAGGCGCTTGAGCACGATCTGGTGATCGGCAGGCACGCCGCTCCAGTCACGCCCTTCGTCGATGATGCGCATGCTTTCGGCTTCGATCGGGTGTGGCACGTAGGCCGGCCATTCGGCAACTTGCGGTGCAGCGGCCCCATCGCGGGCATCCTCGCGGCCCAGCAGACCACGCACCAGGCCGTGGTGGGCCTGCTGCGGCGTGCCGACCTGCTCCTCGAAGCCAATGATCTGCACCCGGTACTTGCACAGCGCGCAATTCATGGTGGCACGGCCTTCAACGCCTTCGGCCGCGCGCTCCAGAAACACATCGGCCACGTGCGGGTGCGCGCCGAGGTAGCCGGCCTTGAGCACCTCGATGCCGGGGTTGCGCGCGGCCAGATCGTCCGCCGCGGCGTAGATGCGCTTGACCAGCACGCCGTCAAACAGAAAGTAGGGCAGCACGACAATTCGCTTGTGGCCCAGCAGTGCCGCCGCCTTCAGGCCGTCGGCCACCAGCGGCCGGGCGGTGCCGGAATAGCAGACGAACGAGGTGCCGAAGCCGAGGCCTTCCTCCAGCATGCGCGTCAGCTTGGCGATCTCGGAGTTGGCGTCGGGGTCCGAGGTACCGCGCCCGACGACAACCAGGCAGGTGTCGTCGCGTGCCACCGTCTTGTCGGAACGCCCTTCGGCCTGGATGACGCGCTCGCGGCACAGCTGCAGCAGCTTGGGGTGCAGATCCATCGCCGCACCAAAATGGAAGTCGATGCCGGGATGCGCCTGATGAAGCGCGAGCAATTCGCTCGGCATGTCGTTCTTGGCATGGGTGGCGGCAAGCAGCACGCCAGGCACCATCACCACACGCCGTGCGCCATCGGCAATGACGGCGTTGACCGCCTGGTCGAGCGTTGGCGTGGCGAACTCCAGGAAGCCGTGCGCAACGGTGCGGCCGCCGGCGCGCTCGCGCAGCAGCTCGACCAGCGCCGTGAATTCATTGACGCCGTCCGGATCGCGGCTGCCATGTCCGGCCAGGACGATGGCGTAATCGGCCGCGGGGCTCATCGCCCCTCCGGTGGCGGTTCGATCTGGCTCGGGATCGGGTTCAGCGTGCGGATCAGCATGATGCTCATGTCGGAAAAACGCTGATCCACGCACTCGGCCAGGGTTCCGCGCCATTGCGCATCGCCTCGCGTGAGGTGTTCCCACACCTCCACCGGCTGCCCGGCCGGGATGCCGTTTTCCAGCAGATAGGCGGCGATATGCCAGGGCATGAAAGAGCGCGCTTCGTCCCACGGACAGGGGATCACGATGGCGTTGCGTTGGTCTTCGAGCACGTGCACGAGGTGGCGCTTGAACGGTGTCAGGTCGCCGCGGCGGTGGAAGGTGATGAAGGTGGTTTCGTCAAAGCATACCTTGGCGCGCGAGGCCAGGATTTGCGCGGAAGAAATGCCGGGGATGGTATCGACCGGATGCCCGCAGGCCCGTTCGACCCGTTCCAGATACTGGAAGCCGCTGAAGTGGATGTCGCCCATGAACACGACCACGCACTTCTTTCCGGCGTGGTGCAGCTTTGCCACTTTGTCGAGCTGGGCGACCTGGTCGCGGTAGCCCATCTGGACGACTTCTGCGGTTGCGGGGATCAGGGTCTGGACAACGTTGACCACGGCATTGAAGCCGGCAACAACGTCGGCGTTGCGGATCAACTCGGCCGAGCGTTGCGGCAGGTAGCCGATGTCGCCGGGGCCGGCACCGATGCAGATGATCATGGGGCGTCCTTATGTTTGCGTGTAATCGAGCGAGGCGCCCGACAAGGGTCTGGCAAGACCGACAGTTGGGCCGATCACCAGCAGCGCCGGGCTGCCCAGGCCGGCTGCCGCCACATCGTCGGCCAGGCGTGCGAGCGTGCTCAAGACCTGCCGCTGTTCAGGCCGGGTGCCATGCTGGATGGCTGCCGCCGGCGTGTCAGGCGGTAGCGCCTGTTGCAATTGCGTGCTGATGTGAGAAAGGTGAGCCATGCCCATGTAGATCACCAGCGTCATGCCGCTGCGGGCAAGCAGGTGCCAGTCGGGCCCATCGCCCTTGTGGGAGTGACCGGAGACAAAGATCGCGCCATGGACATGATCGCGGTGCGTGAGCGGGATACCGAGCGTTGCCGGCACCGCGAGGCCGGCGGTGATGCCGTTGACCACTTCCACCTCGATGCCGGCGGCAAGCAGGGTCTGCATCTCTTCACCGCCGCGGCCGAAGACGAACGGGTCGCCGCCTTTGACGCGGGCCACGCAGCGGCCAGCCAGCGCTTCGTCAAGCATACGGCGCTCGATGTCAGCTTGCGCGGTGGACGCACAACCGCCGCGCTTCCCGACATGGATCACCTGGGCATCCTTCGGCACGAACTGCAGCACCTCCGGGTTGGCGAGGTCGTCAATCAGTACCACGTCGGCACGCTCCAGCCGGCGTACAGCCTTCAGCGTCAACAGCTCCACATCGCCTGGGCCCGCGCCGATGAGGTATACCTTGCCTGGGGCGCTCATTGCGGCAGCCTTTCGCGAATGGTGAGTCTCAATTGCTCGCCACTCAGTTGGTCCATCGGCAGGTAATCTGCGTGCAGCGCCTTGGCAAGTTCACGGGCGCGGCCAAGCCGTACGAAATCCTGTTCCGTGTCGAGAACCAGTGCCGGTATGCCGCTCGTGGCCAGGCCTTCTGCAACCTGCAGCGATTCCTTCCATGGGTCGGCGCCCTCGTTCAGCGCAATGTTGGCGCGCCCGTCGCTGAGCACCACCAACAGAGGCGTAGGCCCATCCTGCCGCGCCAGCGTGGACGCCGCCAGTTGCAGCGCATGCGCAAGCGGCGTGCGGCCACCGGTTGGCAACTCGCGCAAGGCAGCCTCGGCCTGCTCGACCTGCCGGGTTGGCGGCAGCACCAGCTCGGCGTGTTCGCCACGAAAGCAAATGACCGCGATCTGATCACGGCGCTGGTAGGCATCCTGCAACAGGCCAAGCACGCAGGACTTGACCGTCTCCATGCGGCGGTGCGCCGCCATCGAGCCAGAGGCGTCCACCACCAGCAGGATCAGGTTGGCCTGGTGGCCCACTCGCACTTTGTCATGCAGATCGGCGCGGGTGACCGCGAAATCCGTCGGGTTGCGCAGCAGCGCGTGACGCAGTGTGGCGTCCACTGCGAGCTGGCTGGGTGCTTCACTCGGCACGGCGCTGACATACTGGCCGCGCCGCGTGCCGGCCACATGGCTGCGCCGGCCGCTGGCTTCGCGCGCCCGCAGTGCGGCCACATCGATGCGGCCGATCTCGCCCGCCGCAACAGACGCGAACAACTGCTCCGGCGCGCCGCCGATTGGCATCGCTTCGTCATCGCAATCGTCGTCATCGTCGTCCGTGGCGCCGCTGTCGACAGGCGCAGGTTCCGTTGTGCTGTTGTCTGGCCCACTACCCGCATCCGATTGGGGAGGAATGGCGGCTTGCTGCTGCGTCAGGGCATCCAGACGCTCCCGATCCAAGCCGCTCTGCTCGAACGGCTTGCGGCGGCGGCGGTGCGGCAGCACCAGTTCGGCCGCGTCGCGCACGTCTTCAGCGCTGACCACGGACCGGCCGCTGAGCGCGGCAAGCGCACGTGCCGCCTTGTGCATCACGATATCTGCGCGCAGGCTGGCGACTTCGAACTCGCAGCAGAGTTGGCTGATGAAGGCGAGCAGCGAGTCGGGAAGCACGACGCTGGCAACCTGCTGCTGGGCGGCCTGAATTGTCGCCCGCAGGGCATCGGTCTCTGGCTGCCAAGCGGCGATGAAGTCCACCGGATCGGCTTCGAAGGCAAGGCGGCGGCGCACCACTTCGGCACGGACAGCAGGGTCGCGCGGCGCGCTCACCTCGACCATCATGCCAAAGCGGTCCAGCAGTTGCGGGCGCAGTTCGCCCTCCTCCAGGTTCATGGTGCCCAGCAGGGTAATGCGCGCCGGATGACTGATCGCGAGGCCCTCGCGCTCCACCGTGTTGCGGCCCATGGCCGACACGTCGAGCAGCACGTCGACCAGATGGTCGGCCAGGAGGTTGACCTCATCGACATACAACAGGCCACGGTGCGCGGCGGCAAGCAGGCCGGGCTGGAATGCCTTTTTTCCATCCTTCAGCGCGCGCTCAAAGTCGAGGCTGCCGAGCACCCGGTCCTCCGTGGCACCGAGCGGCAGGTTGACGAAGGGGACCGGCGCGCTGGCGGCGTGGCGGTCCTTGCTTTGGCAGGCGTCACATTCGGCCAGCGGTGCCTCGGGTTCGCAGTTGAACGCGCAGCCTGCCACGCGGGTGATCGGTGGCAGCACGTCGGTGAGGCCGCGTGCGGCGGTGCTTTTGGCGGTGCCCTTGTCGCCACGGACCAGCGCACCGCCCAGGGTCGGGTCGATCGCACACAGCAGCAGCGCGCGCTTCAGTTGTTCTTGGCCGACGATGGCGGCGAACGGGTAGTGGACTCTCATCGCTTCTGCGTCTCCCCGCGTGCTTCCAGCATGGCTTCGCTGCTCAGATGCAGCGCTTGCAGTGCCGACAGGGTTTCCGGCCTGGGCTCGGCCCACAGCCCGCGCTGTGCTGCTTCGAGCAGCCGTTCGGTGATGGCCTTGAGCGCCCACGGATTGCTTTCGGCAAAAAACTGCTGCATTGCCGGGGCAAAGGCATAGGTTTCGGCCAGTTGCTCGTACACCCAGTCGTCCACGACATGGGCGGTGGCATCGTAGCCGAACAGGTAATCCACCGTGGCGGTCAGCTCCAGGCCGCCCTTGTAACCGTGCTTCTGGATGCCGGCAATCCATTTGGGATTGGCAACCCGCGAGCGGAAGACGCGCAGGACTTCCTCCTTGAGTCCACGCACCGCCGGATTGTCCGGGTTATGGGTGTCGCCGAAGTAGTGGCGCGGCTGGCGGCCGGTCAGGCTGCGGATGGTGGCGATCATGCCGCCGTGGTACTGCAGGTAGTCGTCGCTGTCGAAGATATCGTGCTCTCGGTTGTCCTGGTTGTGCAGGGCTACTTCGACACTGGACAGACGGTGTCCGAAGTCGGCACGGGCATCGGTTCCATGGTCGCTGCGGCCATAGGCGTAGCCGCCCCAGTTGATGTAGGCGGTGGCGAAGTCGGCGTCCTCCTGCCAGTTCTGCTCGTTGATCAGCGGCAGAATGCCGGCGCCATAGGTGCCAGGCTTGGAACCGAACACGCGGTACAGCGCACGCTGCCCAGCGACCGCTGGCGGCAGGCGGCTGAACAACTGGTTCTCGAGATCGGCCAGATAGTGCTTGCGCAGGAAGTTCTGCTCAGGCGGCTCGTCCAGCCTGGCCACTGTGTGCACCGCTTCATCCAGCAGTTGGATCAGATGCGGGAAGGCATCGCGGAAAAATCCGCTGATGCGCACCGTCACGTCGATCCGCGGCCGGCCAAGCTCAGCCAGCGAGATCACCTCAACGCCGACCACGCGTCGGCTCTCGGCTTGCCAGCGCGGGCGCACCCCCAGCAGCGCGAGAACCTGCGCAATGTCATCGCCGTGGGTGCGCATGGCGCTGGTGCCCCACACGCTGATACTGACCGACTCGGGCAACTTGCCGGTTTCCTTGTGATGACGGGCCAGTACCTCGTTGGCCAGTCCGGTGCCGATCCGCCAGGCCGCTTGCGAGGGCAGGCTGCGCGGGTCGACTGAATAGAAGTTGCGCCCGGTCGGCAGCACGTGCGCCATGCCGCGTGTCGGTGCTCCGCTTGGTCCGGCAGGCACATAGCAGCCGGCAAGACCCTTGATCAGGTTGTCGATTTCTTCCGAGGTGCGCGCAAGGTTCGGCACCAGTTCGCGGCAGACATAGGCAAGGGTGTCTCGAATGCCTTCGGTGCCGGCCAAGCCGGGCAGCGCCTGGGCCAGTACTGTGTCAACCGAGGCCGCATCGAAGTTGCAGTCAGCCAGTCCGGCCACCAGCCGGCGGCCGATGGCGGTAATTGCATCGACTGCGTCAGCGCGGGTGACGAGAGCGCGATCAGCGAACCGCTGGAGCGCGGCCGGTACCGTGTCTAGCCGCCGGCCTTTTTCATCCTGCAGCGTGGTCCAGCCGATGCCGAGCGCGGCGGCCACGCCCGCCGGCAGGCCGGGGATTGCCAGGTTAGGCAGGCGCACCAGCGCGCACACCATGTCGATCAGTGCGGCATCCGCCGGTATCTTGCCGAGAACATGCAGTCCGTCACGTATCTGCGCCGCGCCCAGTTCGCACAGATAGCCGTCGATGTCCTCGATCAAGTGAGCGACGTCAACGCCTTCCATCCTGGCTAGCGATCGCGGCACGCCATCCTGGTTCAGTGTGGCATCCCACTCGTGGTGGTGGTCCTCATGATGGGGATGGCCGACACCATGACCATGGTCGTGAGCATGATGACCGTGCCCATGATGGTGATGGTCATGACTGCCGTGGCGGTGCCCCTTATTCCCGGGCGATATCGGCCGGTAGGTCGAAGCGGTGGCCTTCTTAGCAGTCTGCAGCGGGCGGTAACCGGTGGCAGTGGTTTGTTGCGCACGGACAGGCGCGTGATGGTGATGGTGATGGTGCTCGTGACCGTGGGCGTGCCCCTCATGAACCTGGTGGTCATGATCGCCATGATGGTCGTGACCCAGCATCGCCGCGAGATCGGTATCGAGGCGCGCTTCCTTGATCAGATCCCAGATCTGTTGTTGCAACAGGGGAAGTTTCGCGGGGTCCAGCATTTCGACCTGGTAGTACTCGTCAACCAGTTGCGTCAACTGCGCCAGCGGTCCGTAGGTGTCAGCGGTGGTCATCGGCGGGGTGAGGTGGTCGACGATGACCGAGTGGGCACGGCGCTTAGCCTGGGAGCCCTCGCCCGGATCATTCAGGATGAACGGGTAGAGCATCGGCAGGTCGCCCAGCAGCGCATCCGGAAAGCACTGTTCCGATACGCCGATGCCTTTGCCTGGCAGCCATTCCAGCGTGCCATGCTTGCCGACATGGACGAGGGCGTCGGCTTGCCAGTCGTCGCGCAGCCAGCGATACAACGCATAGTAGTGATGCGTGGGCGGCAGGTCTGGCGTGTGATAGATCGCGTCCGGGTCCATGCCGTAACCACGCGGTGGCTGCAGCGCGACAAAGGCATTGCCGAACTCGAGCCCGGCGAACACCAGATTGCCCTCGTGCACGTAGGCGCTGCCCGGGGGCTCGCCCCAGCGCTCCCGCATCTTGTGCTGAAGCGCGGCTGGCAGTTGTTCAAACCATTCTGCGTAGCGCGCCGCCGGAACGGCGGCCACGGCGCGTCGAAGCTGATCCGTTCTCAGATAGCTCTCGTCGTACGCGCCACGATCGATCAGGTCGTGGATGAGCGCATCGCTGGATTCCGGTAGGCCCTCGATGTTGTAACCCTGGGCCCGCATGGCGTGCAGCAGCGCGAACAACGATGCCGGCGCATCGAGTCCGACTGCGTTGCCAATCTGCGAGGCCTTGCTGTTGGAATTGGTGAAGATGAAGGCGACACGCTTGTGTGCCGCCGGTGTACGGCGCAATGCCACCTGACGTGCGGCGATGCCGGCCACGCGCCGCATCCGGTCGGGCAGCGGCTCGTAATGTGTTTCGTCCTGTTCGCTCTTGAATGACACCGGCACGCTGATGATCCGTCCGTCGAACTCCGGCAGGGCCACGTTCATTGCGGTATCGAGCGGGTTGAGGCCTCGTTCGGATGCCTCCCACTGCGCCCGGGTCATGCTGCTGGTGATGGCCTGGATCACCGGGATATCGAAATGCCCGAGCGCAGATACCGACCAGCCGGGCAGGGTGGGGCCATCCGCGTTGACATCACCCATGGCGAACGACGTGGTATTGATCAGCGCGTCGATGCTGCAGGCAGCATCGGCAACAAACAGCGCCAGTGCGGCTGGCAAGCCGGATGCATCCAGCGTACGCAGGGAGGCGGTGTAGACCGGCAGCGCGTTCAGGCCCCGTTGGGCCAGCATGTCGACCAGCACATCAATGAAGCGGGTGTTGCCGCTCAGCCAGTGCGCCCGGTAGAAGGTGATGCCGACGGTCGGCCACTGCGGGTTGCGGATCGTTGCCCAATCGCTCAGGGTCGCGTGTGCCGACAGTGCGGGGTGGTAGATCCCGTGTTCGGGAAGGGCGGCCGGCGATTGGTAGCCAAAACCGGTCATCAACAGACGGTCAGACAAGTAGCGCAATAGCTGCGCCATATTGCCGACGCCGCCGGCCTGGAGGTAGGCGGTGACCTCATGCTGCAAGGCCGGAGACACGTTGCAGAGCGCTGCCAGTTCGGGGTCCGGTTCTCCTGTGCCGCTGACAACGATCAGCGCCTGGCTGCGTATCCGCGCGGCCTTGCATAGCGCGTCAAAGCCCGGCACGTCATGCGCACGGCCGAGCAGCCGCACCACCACGACGCGCGCTTCGGGCAAAGTGGACGCGATTAGCGCGTCCATGCGTTCGGCGCTGTCGATGGTCTGCAGGTTCACTGCATCCACCGCGACAAAGTCATCGGGAAGCGTGGCACGGGCACGAGCCAGCGCGGTCAGGTCGGTGCCGGCATGGCTGAGCAATACGATGCGAGGCGCGGTGATGCCGGTCACGACGCGGCCTCCGGCTCGATGTCACCAACGCCCAGGCGATGAAAGACCAGCGGCTCTACGGGGCAGCCGCCCGACAGGTGCTCGCTGACGATGCGGCGGATGGCTGTGGCATCCACATTGCGATACCAGACGCCGTCCGGATACACCGCCATGATCGGCCCCTGTTTGCAGACAGCAAAGCAGTGGGTGCGGGTTCGCTTGGCCCGCAGCCCGTCACACGCGTCGATGGCCTGGCCAAGTAGCCTGAACATCTCCTCAGCCGTGGCACCGTTCTCTGTGCAGCGCGGGCCAGTGCACATCAGTACGTGTTTGTCGTGGCATCTCATTGCGGGCTACCCTCTAGCGTTGACGCGGGCAGGCTATCGTAGCCCTTCCATTTGTAGATGCCGGCCGAGACGGCCCAACTCAGGACGAGCAGACCGATCGCCACATAGCCAAACTCCGCCAGCCTCTCGTTGAGGCGGGACACCCACACCCAAGGCCCTTCGGTCAGATTCAGGCGGCTGGCCAGCAGACCCAGTGCCTCGATGGTGCCGATCACGAGTGCCATCAGTGCTGATGTCAACGTGATCGTGAAGTTGTACCAGATCTTGCGCATCGGGTTGATGAAGGCCCAGCCGTAGGCGCCAACCATCAGGATGCTGTCGACCGTGTCCACCAGGGCCATGCCGGCGGTGAACAGGGCCGGGAATACCATCACGGACAAGAACGGCACACCCTGGTGTGGCTGGGCTGCCGAGAGCGAAAACAATCCGATCTCGGTTGCGGTGTCGAACCCGAGGCCGAACAGGAAACCCAGCGGGAACATGTGCCAGCTCTTGGTCACCAGTCGGAACATCGGACGGAATAGCCGCGCCAGTACGCCATTGCCGGCCATCAGCATGTCCATGTCTTCAGCGCAGACGGGTTCGCCATTCCTGATGCGGACGAATTGCTTCCAGACGCCGCTAAGGATGAAGAGGTTGGTCATCGCAATCGCGAGCAGGAAGAGGGCCGAGATGGCCGTCGAGAATCCCGCGCCGGCTTCCTTGAACACGCCCAGGCGGCTTTCCATGGCGGAGCTGGATGCGACAAGGACGAACACAGCCAGTGCGATCAGCGTCGAATGGCCGGTCGAGAAGAAGAAGCCAACCGAGAACGGGCGCTGGCCCTGCTGCACCAGCTTGCGTACCACGTTGTCGATCGCGGCGATGTGGTCGGCGTCGACCGCGTGGCGCAGGCCGAACAGATAGGCGAGCAGAGCGGTACCGAGCAGGGCGGGCTGCCCAGCAAACGCGACGATTGCCCAAGCCCAGACAAGCACATTGATTGCGATCAGCGCGAGAAGCAGGCTGACCGGCGTCCGGCGCGGTGCGGCGGGACGGTGCGCGAGCGGCGATGCCATCAAGAGGCCCTTTGCAAAGTGCATCGCCGCGAGTCAGGACAAAACAGCCAGGCTGCTTTTACGTATCCCCCGGTACACCCCGCCCGGCTTCAACCCACGTCGACAAGAGATGATGGCCGGTCTCCTGGCTCGCGCGTCATCGCCTTGCATCGCCTTCCCGGGAAGTTTCCGGTGGCATTTGATGCGGGCTCGTCACCTACAGTTGCGGGGGCAGCCACGGCTTCATACCGTGTTCCCGTTTCACCCTCTAATTGGGCACCATCATTCGTCGCCCGGATCATACGCGATGAGACTGGGCATGTGAACATTGACGTGGCGCATAGCGAGCGCAGTGCTTGGTAGCGTCGCCTGCTTCCAACCCAGCGTTGATCATCCGAGTGCGGAGGGGGTGATCAGCGCCCGCGAGTGCGGGATGTGGGATGCGGGCAACGTCGGCGACTAGTTTGCAATCCCAAACGTTGTCGTCAGAAATTACTAGAAATGAGGTAGTGACGGACTCGCCACTGCATCGCATAACCAAGCTTGCATACGGTCTTTAGCAACAAATGCCGCGACGCATGACTGCTCGATGGGGTTACATGTAGTTGCAATTTGTGCAGAGTGCGGTTATTTGGCGGCGTTAAGCTGCCGGCACCTTCCCTATCCAGGAGACACCTCGTGAATCCATCTCTTAAAGGCTTGCTGCTGGCCGTTCCGGCTTCCTTGCTTACCGTCGCGTGTGGTGGTGGCGATGGCGGCAGCGCCAGCACCAGCAATGGCACTCTCCAGGTTTCGATGACCGATGCACCGTCGTGCGGTTACGACCACGTCTACGTCACCGTCAACAAAGTGCGCGTCAACGCCAGTTCGACTGCGGCGGATGCCGATGGCGGCTGGACGGACATCACGCTGCAGACACCGCAGAAGATCGATCTTCTCTCCCTGACCAACGGTGTTCTGAGCGATTTGGGCAGCGCGCCGCTGCCGGCTGGGCAGTACCAGCAGATTCGGCTGGTGCTTGCCGCGAACCAAGGCAATACGCTGGCCAATTCGGTCGTGCCCACTGGCGGCACCGAGCAACCGCTGTCCACCCCCAGCGCTACACAGAGCGGCTACAAAATCATCCAGCCCTTCACGGTGCAAGCCAACACGCTGGTGGATCTGGTGCTGGACTTCAACGCCTGCAAGTCGATCGTCACCCAGGGCAACGGCAACTACCTGCTCAAACCGGTGGTCACCGCGACCACGGCCGTGGTGAGTGGCGCAATCACCGGCTTTGTCGCGCCCGGCCAGACTGGCGCCACCGTCTATGCGGAGCAGAACGGCGTCGTGATCAAGGGCACCGTGGCAGATTCGACCGGGAAGTTCACCCTGTCGCCGCTCGTGCAGAGTTCGACCAACGGTAACTACGATGTTGTGATCGTCGACAACAACCCGGCGGGCGGACACGCTACGGGCGTCATCCGCGCGGTGCCCGTGACCGCGAGTGCGACCACCACGGTTTCCACCTCGACCCAGCCGATTACGCTGTCGGCATCGGTGACCCGTACGGCCTCCGGCACGGCCACCGCCGCGGCACAGGCGTCGCTGGTCGCGCTGCAGACGGTCGGCTCGGCGTCGTACGAAATCACCTCGGCCAATGCCGATCTCACGACGGGCGCCTACAGCATGAATCTGCCGGCCGCCACGCCGGTGGCCGGAACGTACAGCACCACGCTGCCGATTGCACTGGCGCCAGCAGGCACCGCCGGCGCTTACACGATTCAGGCCACCAGTTCGACAGGCGCCGTCCAAACCGCACCGGCTAATGTTGCGGCCGGCAATCAGACTGGCATCAACTTCAGTTTCTGACCACGAACGCCGCATCGGCATCTCATAGCCATGAAGAACCTTCTGTTGATCTTTTCTTTGGGCATGTCACTGCTGGGCGGGTGTGCGGTCTACGTTCCGGATGCGGGCGTGGTCGCGGTACCGCAAGGCGGTCCGGGCAATGGCTTCTGCCCACCGGGCCAGGCCAAGAAAGGCAATTGCTGACGGTATAGTTGCGCGCAGAAAGAAAAAGGCCGGTCGCGAGGACCGGCCTTTTTTTCAGTGATTCAGCCAGCCGTTACTTTGACTTGCCCGAATGCATGTGCTTCTGCGACTTTCCATGCTCGTGCGCGCGATCTTCCGCACGGGCGCGGCCCTTGTCCCGATCAGCCGAGTCGGGGCCGTTGGAGTTGGTGATGCCCTGGCTGCTGATGTGTCCCATCGATGCGCCACCGGCGCCACCGCCCTTGGCAAACGCCGGAACCGAGGTCGCGCAAAGCGCGGCCATGACACCTGCTACGAGCCACTGGGTTTTGGTCATACACGCCTCCTGTGTTTGGTAATGGCAAGTCGATTTTATGGAGCATGCGTGACGCAAGTGAAGCGCCAGTGCAACAAAACGTAACGTCGTCTCGCAGAGGTGCGCACATGTACGCGTGTGGGCAACGAACGTCGGTGTATCGGCTGTCAAGTTTCGTTCGAAGTCGCCGAAATGAAGATTCTGGATGTCCTCGTTTCTCAATATCGACCATGAAACATAAACAACTCAGTTTTGTAGTACTGACCGCATGTGCTTTGTTGCCTGTGTTATCCGCGCGGGCAACGGATCAATCACAAGCTGCGGTGGAACCGCAGTGGGTTTCACAGTTGATCGTTAAGGAGCGTGGAGCGAATGCGGCCGGCACCCTGGACGTGGCGGCTGCAACCCAACGTTGGGCGAGCGCTGCGCAGCTGCCTCTTGGATACAAGCGGCCGATGTCAACCGGTGCGCATGTGGTCGTGCTGCCCAAAGCGATGTTGCTTGACGATGCGCTGGTCGTCGCCAGCCGCATGGAGGCAAGCGGACAGTTCGAATATGTTTCGCCCGACCGCAAGATGCGCCCCGCGGCCGTGGTTACGGATCCACTCTTCAGCCAGCAATGGAACTTGATGCCGGCGAGTACTTCGGCCGGTGGGGCCAACATCGCTGGTGCCTGGAGTACCACCAAGGGCTCGGGCCTAGTGACGGTGGGGATAGTCGATACTGGCCTGATTGCGACCCATGTGGATCTCTCTGGAGCTGCCATCCGCACTGGCTACGACTTTGTCAGCAGCACCGCCATGACTGGCACGCCGGATCCGCAAACCGGATTGTCGATTCCTCTCCATTTCGTCGAGAACGACCCGAGCGAACCGGGGCGTGACCCGGACCCTTCCGATCCGGGCAACTGGGTCAGCAGTTCCGACGCTGCAAACTATCCCACGTTTTGCGGCACGGCCGTCAACAGCGACTGGCACGGGACGTTCGTCACAGGCCTGATTGCCGCGCAGCAGAACACGATTGGTATCGCGGGGATCGCACCTGCAACCGGGGTGCTAATGGCGCGCGCACTGGGCAAGTGCGGGGGCGTCAGCTCCGACATCATCGATGCGATGACTTGGGCCGCCGGTGGTGTAGTGCAGAACGTTCCGGTCAACACGAATCCGGCCAAGGTTCTCAATCTGAGCTTGGGCGGCGGGGGAAGTTGCACGTCCGCTGAACAGGCCGGGGTCAACACAGTGCGGGCGTTGGGTGCAAGCGTGATCGTGGCGACGGGCAACGAAGCTGGCCCGGTAGACTCTCCGGCAAACTGCGCGGGCGTGATTGCCGTGACGGCGCACACCATCGACGGGGATAGAGCATCCTATGCCAACGTCGGGGCGGAGACGACACTCAGCGCGCCGGGTGGCGGGCACGGCATCGTGTTGTCCGGCATTGGCAACTTGATTCCGTCGCTGTTTAATAACGGAACGCAGGGGCCGACCACCGATGCCTATGCACTCGGCGCGGGCACGTCGTTCGCGACGCCGCATGTCTCGGGCGTGGCCGCCTTGATGCTGTCGCTTGTGCCGACCCTCACGCCGGACCAAGTGTCGACGCTGCTCAAGCAATCGTCCAGACCGTTTCCTGCCAGCACCTATTGCGCAACGCACGCGGGTACGTGCGGCAGTGGCATGCTGGACGGCGTCTCCGCGCTGTTGCAGACACAAGGCCAACCGACCTTGCATGCTGCGACCCCTGCCGCTGGCGCGACCGCGAATGCCGCAGTGACGATGTCGGCGGTTGGTGGACCAGGCCTCGGCAATACCGTCACCAGCGTCACCTGGAAGCAAACCGCCGGCGTGACGGTGGCAGTGACCTCGAGTGGCCCCGACGCCAACGGGGCCATCAACGGTGTATTTACGCCGCCGAGCCAAGGGACTTACAGCTTCAACGTCACGCTCACGAACAGCGCCGGGACATCCGCCACAGACAGCGTGAGCTTAAACGTGGCAGCAGCCGTTGCTACGCCAACAACTCCCCCCTCGACGGGGACTTCAACCGGAACCACAGCAAGCCCCTCTACGAGCACCGGCGGGGGTGGCATGGTAAATCCACTGGTCTCCATGCTGCTCGTCGTGGTGGGCGCGGCAGCATTCACGCAGCGCCGACGGGGTGTTGCAAAGGCGTAATAGCCAGGTATCGCCGAGCAGGCGCGCAGTGCGGTAGTGCCTTGGGAGCCTACCGCACGAAACCTGTATCCCCACCGCTGCAACGGCCATGAGGCAATGCGGGCATGGCTCTCCTTGCATGAACCGCCTACCGCCAGGCGTGCCGCAGGGAGGTGAGGCGGCTGATTATGTGAGTGATCATCAAATGGGCGCGACCGCTATCTGATGAAACGCGGGCAGCCGGCCTCAGGAGCATGCCCGTGTCACTGCACTACTTGAGACGCAAACTTGCTCCAGTCGTTCGAGTGCGGGATCTCCGCAGCTAATCTTGATTGGAACACCGGCCATGGTGACGTTACTGTAATGCTATTGCGATAAGTATGCTTATCGCAATAGCTTCATTAAGGCACTAAACTGCCTTCCATGAAAACGCGTCTGCTTCCCGTCGATCCGTCCATCGACACCCCGTCCGGTTTTCCGCACGCCGCCGAACTGGCGGCGCTGCGCGGCTGGCATGCCGGCTTGTCCACCCGCGAGGCTGTCGAGCGCTACCTGGGCGAGCGCCTGTCGCCGGGGCAGTCCTCGCGCGGCGTGCTCGGCCGCATCCGGCGCCAACTCGCGGCCTTTGCACGCCGACGCCAGCGCGACGATCTGGCCGCGCTGTTTGAGATGCCGGCGACCGGACGCGCCAAACAGGGCAGGGTGGCCGACCAGGCGATCGAGTTGCTCCGCACGCTGCCATTGCCAGAACCAGCCATCAGCGATGACGTGGCGCTATGGCTGAATGCGAGCACCGCCGCCGTGCTGCGGGCCGCTGGCATCGATACCTTGGCGGATCTGACTGTCCGCGTGCCGCGCCGGCGCCGGTGGTGGACGGTCATTCCCGGGTTGGGGCAGGCTAGTGCACGGCGTATCGAGGCGTTCTTTGCCGAACACCCGCAATTGACCGAGCGTGCCCGGGCACTGATCGCTGAGCAGGTCCGTGGCGTGGTGGTGCCGTGGGAGCAAATACGCCTGCCAAACGAAGTTGACGGCTCACAGGGGCAATTCCGTGCGCCGCGCGAGACTTGCGTGCTCACTGCCGATAACGACTACGAGGCCGTTCAGGCATGGCTTTCCCTGCACGAATCGCCCGCCACCCAGCGGGCGTACCGCAAGGAGGCGGAGCGGCTGATCTTGTGGGCGATTGTCGAGCGCGGTCGGGCGCTTTCCTCACTGACTACCGAGGATGCGATTGCCTACCGGGGCTTCTTGCGCCGGCCGACACCGCGCGAGCGCTGGATCGGTCCGGCGCGCCCACGCACCTCCATCGAATGGCGACCGTTCACGGACGGGCTCTCGGCGCGCTCGATTGCCTATGCCTTGTCGGTGCTGGGCGCCATGTTCCGCTGGCTAATTCAGCAGCGCTACGTGCTGGCCAACCCGTTCGCGGGCGTCAAGGTGCGCGGCGGCGGACGGACTGCCGCCTTGGATGCCTCGCGCGCCTTTACGGAGGGCGAATGGGCGCTGGCCCGCACCATTGCCGATGGCCTGGAGTGGTCGTATGGCTGGGAGGCGCCGGCCGCGCAGCGGCTGCGCTTTGTGCTGGATTTCGGGTATGCGACCGGTCTGCGCGCGAGCGAACTCGTTTCTGCGAAGCTCGGTGATATCGAAATCGACCGGCATGGTGATCACTGGCTGAATTTGATAGGGAAGGGCAGTCGCGCCGGCAAAGTCGCGCTGCCGCCGCTGGCGCGTACCGCGCTCGATCGCTACCTGGTAGAGCGCGGGCTGCCAGTCACGCGAGCACGGTGGAATCCGAAGATGCCGCTGATTGGTGGGTTGGGATTAGATCCTGACGGCGGGATTACCGGAACCCGGCTGTGGAGTCTGGTAAGGCGCTTTTTTGAGACGGCTGCTGACACCATCGAGAACGACCATGCGGTGTTAGCCGAGAAGCTGCGCAAAGCGAGTTCGCACTGGATGCGACATACGCACGCCACCCACGCCCTCGCGCGCGGCGCGGAACTGACCACTGTGCGCGACAATCTGCGCCACGCCTCGGTCTCGACCACGTCAATCTATCTGCACGGCGACGACGTGAAGCGGGCCAGGCAAATCGGTACCGCTTTTCGTCGCCATTAGCGGTATCTCATCTGGCTCGGGGAGTCCAAATGGTGGCTGCCTCCCTGAGAATGCACGGGGAATAAGTACATCCAAACTGGTGGCGAAATATTACCATACCAAAGTTGGGGAAGGAGCGGCGCCGTACATTTTTTAGCGCTCTGTCGAGTAATATGTGCGAAATGCGTTAGCGAGACGATGATGGAAAATCCCGTGGGGCCTCAACAAGCCTTCGTTGCATACTCATCCCGCGATGCCCGTTTAGCGCAACTCATTGCTCTAGGTGTTGCCAAGGCCAATCGCAAGGTCGGAAAGCGTATCCAGTACACTCCGTGGGAGTTCAACGATATCGCCGGCAATCCCCTCATTTCCCCCATTTTGGAGGGGATCGACGCCTCGAAGTATGTTGTTGCCGATATCACATACCTGAACCCCAATGTCGTCTATGAGGTAGGTTATACGATCGGTCGTTCGCGGCGTTGCTATCTCGTACGACACGCAACTACGGAAGGGGATCAGAAGATTGCTCGCGAAGCGGGGATTTTCGATACCCTCGGTTATGACACCTATGTGGACGACGAGGCCCTAGGAAACTCGTTGTCGGCCTATGTAGATCCTAACCCACTCCCGCTCCCAGCTTCACTCGATCGCCTCGCCCCAGTGTACGTTGTCGAGCCACCCGCAAAAGGTGGTATTGCTACCCTGATGACGTCACGCTTGAAAAAAGCAAGATACAAATACAGAAGCTTCAATCCTGCCGAGGACGCACGATTGTCTGCGACCGATGCGATTCGGCAAGTCGGCGCCTCAGCCGGTGTTCTCCTATCCCTGCTGGACGGCGATCAAGACACGAACATCGTTCACGATATTCGAACATTGTTTGTTGCTGGACTTGCACACGGGATGGACAAGCCAACATTGATCCTCACACACGCCAATGCGAAGGTTCCATTGGATGTGCGTGATGCAGTCAAAACGTACTCGCGTGCGGAAGATATCGTTCAGCACATTGCGACATTTTCGCTTGAGATCACCGATTATCTGCAGCACGGTGATCCGACACCGCTGAAGAACCTAACGCAACTACAGTCCCTTCAGATTGGCGATCCGACCGCCGAGAACGAGATGACTACACTGGGAAGTTATTTCCTGGCGACCGATCAATTCAGCAAAGCTCTAAGAGGCGAAGTTAATCTCGTGGTCGGCCGTAAAGGGGCCGGAAAGACCGCATTGTTTATTCAAGCTAGAGACAAGATTCGCTCCGATAAGCGCAATGTCGTTTTGGATTTGAAACCGGAGGGCTATCAACTTCTAAAACTGAAGGAAGATATTCTTTCACACTTGACGCAGGGCGCCAGCCACCATTTGGTTACCGCGTTCTGGGAGTACCTCATCCTCCTTGAGATCACTTACAAATTGCTGGAGAAAGATCAGGCTACGCACAAATTTAACCATGAGATTCGAGACTTATACCTCGAACTTGAGCGCACGTATCGGACGGAGGGGTATTCGGTCGAGGGGGACTTCTCCGAGCGTCTTCTGACGCTGTCGCAGCGGATTGCGCAGGACTACGTCCAACGATATGGGGCTGCGGATGGCACCAAGCTCTCGACAGACCAAGTCACTCAGCTTGTCTATTCGCACGACGTTAAGACGCTGCGTTCGCAGGTTAGCGCCTATTTGGAACACAAGCAAGGCATATGGGTTCTCTTTGACAACCTTGACAAGGGGTGGAGCACACAAGGCGTCGACGTGGTTGACGCGATGGTCTTGCGCTGCTTGATTGATGCGGGCCGCAAAGTCGAACGCGACATGCGCAAGGCAGGACATACAGTTCACTGTATCGTGTTTATCCGAAATGATGTCTATGAGCATTTGATGCGACAGAGTGCTGACTATGGGAAGGAGATGCGAGCAACGCTAGACTGGACAGACGCGGACATGCTCAGAGAGCTTCTCAGACTAAGGCTGGTCGCCTCGCTGCCAGAGGAGTCAAGTGAGCTTACGTTTGATCAGATTTGGCCAAAGCTATGTGTCTCACATTACAAGGGAGAGGAAACGTCCTCATACATCATTGAGCGATCACTGATGCGGCCGAGAAACATCATCAAGATCTTTGCTCATTCAAAGGGCTTTGCCGCCAATCTCTCGCATTCCAAGATCGACGAAACGGATTTGGAGAAGGGTGTGCGTGCCTATTCGCAGGACTTGCTAGTCGAACTCGATCATGAGCTAACCGATGTTTTTCCTGCGGCCAAAGATTTGCTGTATCAATTCATCGACGCACCATCACTGATGGCGCGACATGCGCTTGAGACATTGATTCGGAGTGCGGGAATTGACGAGGTGGATGTCGATAAAGTTATCGACTTTCTTCTCTACTATGGAATTCTGGGTGTCCGACTGCAGGACGAACAGGTTCACTATATTTATCATGTGAACTATGACCTCAAAGTGCTTCAGGTGCGAGCCTCGCGGGCGATTAATGATGGTGTCTATGTCATGAACCCGGCATTTAGGCCCGCTCTCGGCATCAGTGAGTCAGAGTAATTTTCGAGATAGTTCGAAAGATTTTGCTTTGTTGTGATGAGCTCTGACGTCGGCGCCGACAGTTTGGTACGGATCGAGGTTGGGAAAGACGCGAAGGCGTTCGCGACAAACGCCGTGACGCGGGGAAAGATGTCCAAGACATTGACAGGTTTTTCCTGACCAAGGGTGACTTTGAAAAAGTGGAGTTTTATTAGGGGCTATGGAGGATGGGAGTGTGTTAATAGGATTCTTATTGGGCGTGCTCGGTGGGCTTATCGCCAACTATTTGTCGCCACCGTTTGCCAAGATCGTGTCTCAATCGCTTGGTTTCTTAGTAAATCTTGTGAATCCGGAGCGCTTTGATCTTGCGGGCGTATGGCAACAAACGTTTGATGAACCTGATCCCGCCAAGCCGTCGGTCCGCCGCACTGAGACCGAGCGAGTCCAGCTAAGCCACATCGGGTCCGTGTTGACCGGAGTAGGTAAGACCACGGTACAGCCGCGAGACTTTAGCTGCGACCTCCGCGTGTCCCACAGTATGGTTTTTGGTGCGTATAAGAAAGTCGGCCGCCAGGGGAGCTTGACCGGACAAGGAATGGTTCAATTGATAGTCAATGCAAGCCGCACTGAGATGATCGGATGTGCAACTTGGTACGACCAGGATACCGACAAGATCGAGTCTGCATCCGTCAAATGGCTTCGCGTTTGACGGAGATTTTCGTCGCTAGGATGCATCGGCTTAGCCAACACTGACTGAGATTCTCGATCCTTGTACCATGACCCTAAAGCAGGAATTCCAGCGTCTCATCAACGCGGGCTCTGTTGCCACGATGGCGCAATTGCGCTCCTTCGTGACAGAGCGGGGCCTGATTGTCACGAAGCACAGCGAGGATTCTGTTACGGTCGTGATGAGAGGGCACCGTAGGTTCAGGCTGTTTCCCGCCAATCACTACAAAGCCGGCAGAGCGGGGGTACTGACTGATTCGGGGATCGTCTTCGATTTCTGGATTTATGCGCTCGTAGCGCAGGGCTCAGTTGAAGCCGCTTGCTATATTGGGCAGACGCGAAGTGTTGCCAGGCGAATGCGTGAACACTGGACTCGACGCACCGGCGAACGCTGCTCCGGGCCGTTGCTTCACTGGGCTACAGAGCGAGGGCTGACCGTTCACGTAGTCCTTCTGCAGGCACTCTCAGTTATCCAGAGTGAGGCCGATCGTGCAGAGGCCGAGTGGCTCGCATGTGCCACCGCAGCGGGGTATGACGTCCCAGGTGTCGAAATATGGGCACCGGCGCATCAACGATCTCGCCCAGGCCTGACATGGCCGTCAGCCGCAGTGCGGCGCAACTGCCGGCCGCTGGAGGAGGTTATTGCGGGGACCTCTCAAATTGTCCGACTCGAGAAGAGATCAACGCTAGTTGACCATCCTCCCGAAGAGTTCAACCTAGTGTGACGGGAAAGCGATGTGGGTTGAGCACCGCCGGGGGCTCTTCAACTCGGCTTCATGCCTCGCAACGCCATCAACAATGCGATTTTGCTGCCGGTAAGCGGCGCGACATCTCCCTCGCGCCAGTCTGGCATCGTCACGTCTACAGGCTGGACACCGAGATCCCTGAGGCGTGAGCCAAGCACAACGGGATCGCTAGCCGTTAATTCGTTGCCATTCTCAAACGTAGCTTTGAGCATGTCTTCGTATTGAGTCACAGAGACTTTCATAGAGACTTTCCCAGTAACAAGAATCGCAACGGATGGAGCTACCAGGCGATGTGCGCGTGCTAAGACTATCGCGCTGCACTCAAGATCAGCGCAAGTGAAATAGAAAGCATACCGTCGAGTAACCTTGGTCGATGCGGAGCGTGCGTGACAACAAAGTGTGCGCGAGGAGCGAATAAAATGCGGTTTGCGAGAAGGCGTGCACGGAATCGCAAAAGTGCTGGCTGCTCAACAAACTGCGAAATTCACGCCTTATCAGTGCACAGAATTACGTTGGAGCACTTTGAGCTCAGGTGAGCGGCGGAGTGGTTTGACGCGATGACCTCATCGGCCAATGCATGGTTGCTTCTTTTGATGAAGAGCCGGCAGCAGGTGTCTCACGTACGATAGCCGCGGCGGTAGCCGTAGAGTACATATCTGACGCCTTGAGTGACGACGAGCAGCGGTGATCGCAGTGCCAGTGCAGTAGGTCACTCGTACTTGGTCACGCGATTCTGCTCGAGCCACTGAAGCCGTCGGTCTACCGCAAGCGCTGGTGAAGCACTAGCGATCTATCTGGTCAAGCACGTTGGATAACCACAAGTGGTTCAGCGCAAACAGAAAGTCTATAAACAGGGCAAGAGATCATCAGCGCAAAAAGGGGGAGCAATCCAGGAAACCTTGCTGCGGCATCGTTTCAGTTCCGTGCAGTAAATTTTACATAACCTTAATTATGCGAGAAAAAGTGTTAGACCCAAGTTGTAATGTCCGGTTATAGCCAAGTTCAAATGTCCGAGTCATTGGGCGTAGTCTAGGCGGCTGCTTAGCCTTGCTTCTGGTCCGAGCGATGCCCTCCGGTGGCATGAGGCCACGCCACCGCTTGGCCTTCTACGATTGAGCGCAGCCAGTTGCGCTTCCAGCCACGAATCAATGAATATCAACGAAAATAGCGGCTGCCCCGGCGGCAGCGCAGTCTAGCGTTGCCACGCGGGGATCGACACATCTCAATCGGAGAACGCCATGCGCGACATCATTGACGGTTTCCTGCGCTTTCAGCGCGACATCTATCCACAGCGGATGGACCTATTCAAGCAGCTTGCAACGTCACAGAGCCCCAAGGCATTGTTCGTGACATGCTCGGACAGTCGCGTCGTGCCGGAGCTGCTGACACAACGCGAACCGGGTGAGCTGTTCGTGATCCGCAACGCCGGCAACATCGTGCCATCGTACGGCCCCGAGCCAGGCGGAGTTTCAGCCACGGTCGAGTACGCAGTCGCAGTGCTGGGTGTCCGCGACATCGTCATCTGCGGCCATTCGGACTGTGGCGCCATGGGTGCCATTTCACGCTGTACGTGCCTTGATCATTTGCCAGCAGTGGCCAACTGGCTGAGGCATTCGGACGCCGCGAAGGCGATCAACTCCATGCATGAATTTGACTCGCCGCGCGCCAAATTGGACGGGCTCGTTCGTGAAAACGTGATCGCACAACTCGCAAACCTGCGCACCCATCCTTCGGTGGCGCTTGCGCTTGAGCAAGGTCGAATGACCCTGCACGGCTGGGTGTATGACATTGAAAACGGGAGCATCGATGCACTCGACGGTGAAACACGCCGCTTTGTGCCGCTGGCCGATTCGCCGACAACGGTAGCGGTCACATCTCGGAAGTTGAGGCAGGTGTAATGGCATCGACCGGAGCGTTTGCTCCGGTCAGCAAATTTGCCAACGCGTCTTCCAAGCGCGAAAATCGAAACTGATAGCCGGCCTCCAAGGCGCGCCTGGGCTCAACATGCTGGCTTCCCAGCAACAAGATCGCCATTTCCCGGAGCGCCATGCGCAACGCCCATGCCGGAACTGAGAAGAGCATTGGGCGGTGAAGCTCCCGCGCAAGTGCCTGCGCAAATTCGCTATTGCACACGACATGGGGTGCGCACGCATTGAACACCCCTTCGCAGTCTTCGTGCTGCAACAGAAATTCGATCAGGCCAATCACGTCATCAAGATGAACCCACGGCATCCATTGCCGTCCACTCCCTAGACGGCCGCCAAGCCCCATGCTGAACGGCATCCGCAGCTTGGGCAGCATACCGCCATTACGGGCCAGCACCGGTGCTGTTCGCAGCAGGGCCACTCGGATGCCGAGCTGCTCGGCACGCTTTGCCTGTTCCTCCCACGCAACGCAAAGTCGACTACCAAAGTCCCCTTCGCCAGGGCGACTGCCCTCGTCGAGGCGCTCATTTCCGCGGTCTCCATACCAGCCGGTGGCGGAAGCTGAGAGCAACACGCGAGGACGCTGCACGCGTTCGCCGAGCCAATCCACGAGTCTGCAAGTCAGATCGACACGGCTGCGCCATAGGACATCGCGTCTGTGCGCGGTCCACGGGCGGTCGGCGATCGGGGCTCCCGCCAGATTCACCACTGCGTCCAGCGCAACTGAGTCGTCAAGCTCTTGCAGTGTGGCGATGCCGCGCGCGCCCGAGCACAACGTAGGCACCCTGTGCGGTGTACGGCTCCAGACAATGACGTCGTGGCCCTCGCCTTTCCAGCGGTGGCAAAGGACTCGCCCGATCAGGCCCGTGCCTCCAGTCAGCAAAATGCGCAAGATGATTTGTCCTCTGAATGGTTGACCCAAAAATGCCACTGGACGCGCCGGACTGACTGGCCGCCAACGTTCCCTGCGAGCTGCCAAATGTGCCCTTCACAGCTGATCAAGCCGGGCGCGCAGCCATGCAGCCTGCGTGCGCACGGCATCGCGTTCCTCCTTCTGCATTTTGGCTAGCTGGCGATAGACCATGCCCAGGCGAGGATTGCGGCTGCACACGTCGGCGTGGCGATCAAAAAAATCCCAGTACAACGCGTTATACGGACAAGCGCCCTCCCCGATTCGCTGCTTGCTGTCATAGTGGCAGCCCTTGCAGTAGTCGCTCATGCGGCCGAGATAGGCGGCGCTGCTGACGTAGGGTTTCGTTGCGATGACGCCGCCGTCCGCCCATTGGCTCATGCCAAGGGTGTTGGGCAGCTCCACCCACTCGAAGGCGTCAATGTATACACCGAGGTACCAGCGATGGACCTCTCCCGGTGCGATTCCGGCCAATAGCGCGAAGTTGCCGATCACCATGAGCCGCTGGATGTGGTGCGCGTGGGCCGTTTCCAGAGACTGTCCGATAGCGTGCTGCAGGCAGCGCATTTGGGTTTTTCCATTCCAGAACCACGAAGGCAGTGGCGCGTGATGATCGAGCGCGTTGCGTGATTCATATCCGGGCATGTGCGCCCAATAGATGCCTCGGACGTACTCGCGCCAGCCAAGGATTTGGCGGATGAAGCCCTCGACGGCAGGCAGCGGTGCCTTACCCTTCCGATAAGCCGCTTCTACCCGACTGATGACCTCGCGCGGGTGGAGCATCTTCACGTTCAACGCGAACGACAGGAGCGAATGGAACAACCTCGGGCTGGCGCTGCTCATCGCGTCTTCAAAATCACCAAAGTGCGGCAGCGCCTGATGGACAAACGCCTCAAGGCAAGCCAGTGCCTCCGTACGATTCAAAGGCCAGCGGAACCGGTCGGCTTGCGGGTCGCCGAAGCTCTTTACGCCACTGCGTTCCACCGTGGCCCACAGATCCCGGTGGTCATGGACTGGTCTCGCGTCAGCGGGTTCGCGCGGCGTACCGCGCCAAGGCTTGCGATTGTCGTGATCGAAGTTCCATTGCCCCCCTTCCGGATCGCCCTTGCCGTCCAGCAAGACATGATGGCGTCGGCGCATGTCCCGATAGAACCGCTCCATCAGCCACTGTTTGCGGCCCGCAAACATGGTCGCCAAATCAGGCCGGCCAGTCATGAAGTGTTCGGTGTCGGCCTCGTGCGTGATCAGCTTCTGGGTTGCAGCCCACGCACGCAGTTGCGTGTCAAGCCTCCACTCGTCCGGGGATTGCCATTCCACATGCTCTGCGCCGTACCCTTGCGCCAGCGCGGCGAGATTCTCCGTCACCGACTGGGTGTTGTCCGCGTCATCGATACAGAGATAGCGCACTCGGTGCCCCTGGGCCCGAAGGTGGCGCGCAAAGTCGCGCATGGCCGCAAAGATGGCGAGTATCTTTTGCGCATGGTGCAGCACGTAGTCGGTTTCCTGACGGACCTCCATGAGCACGTAGACCACATGGCGATCCACGTTTGCAAACCACGAGTGCATCGGGTTGAGCTGGTCACCCAGCACCAGCCGCACAGTTTTGGCACGCTCCGTCACGGCATTCCCCAGAGGCGAAGGTACTGACCTTCAGCGTCATATTGCGAAAGCTGCTTCTGTATATTGAAGCGCCGCCCGCCTTGCGGATCTGTCCCCTGCCCCGCGATGTACAGCCAGTTGCCTTGGTTGCTGTAGACGTCGTAGTCCACCAGTTGCGCTTCGAACCAGGCCGCACCCGCGCGCCAGTCGCCGCCCAGCTCGTACACCAAATAGCTGGCCACCACCTGCCGCAGCCGGTTGCTGAAGTATCCGGTGGCCTGCAGTTCGCGCATGGCGGCATCCACCAGCGGTTCGCTCGTGCGCGCCTCGCACCAACGCTCGAACCCCTGCGTGTTGTGTCGCATCGGCAGGTGCTGAGCGAGCCCCTGGGCTCGGTACAGCCGGCGCCCGTGCTGCAGGTGCAGAAAACGGAAGTAGTCACGCCACAGCAGTTCGAACCACAACCAGTAGCTGCCTTCGTTGGCCCCGTACATGGTCTCGAACTGCTGGAGCTCGGCCATGATCCTGCGCGCGGACAATGCGCCCGTGGCGAGCCACGGTGACCATTTGCTCGAGTAGTCCACCCCAGATAGACCGTTCCGGGTGCGCTTGTAGCTGTGTGGCAGCTTGCGCGCCAGGTACTGCGTCAGATGAGCCAGGCCCGCTGTCTCGCCGCCATCGAACGCGGGCTTGTCATAGGGAAACGATGCACGCGCATCCGGGCTGCCGCCCTCGACACGATCCGATGCCGGCGCAAAACGCAGGTCGGAAGGGATATGGATACCGGCAGGCCACGGCGGCACCCTTGCCGGTGCTTTGAGAGGGACTGGCGGCTTGACGTTCGCGCGTTCGATGGTCTGGCGGAAGGGCGTGAATGTGGGAGGCAAGGCGTGCACCGCCCACGGCAAGTCGCCGGGCTCAAGCAGGCTGCTCTGCCACACGGTATGGACCTGCAGGCCAGCGTTGCGCAATGCCTCGACCTCGGCCTGTTCCTGTGGCGCGGCGATCTCCTCGCACACCACGGCGGTGGCACCTACAGCGCGTGCCAGCGCAGGAAGCGTCATGGCGGCCGGCCCGCGACATTCGAGCAAGCGGCTTCCCAAGCCAGCAAGCTGGCGATCAACATCGCGCAGGGCCGCCGCCAATACCGTGCGGCGGTGACGGCCGACACGGGCAAAACCCCATGGGGTCAGCTCGTCATAGTCTGCGTGGCAGTACACCGGTACAACGTATCGGGCCCCACTTGCGCATGCTGCGCGCAATGCCGCCTGATCGTGCAGGCGCAGGTCGTTACGAAACCAGAACAGCACCGTACTCAAGTGCCCCCCTTATCTCCGGTGGCGTGCCTGCGCGCTTGGCGACAGCGCTCAGAGCAATACTTGACCTCGCCCCAGGTCTTTGCCCATTTCCTCCGCCAGACGAAGGGCAAACCACATTGACGGCACTGTTTGCTCGGCAGGTTCGGTTTCTTGTGCATGGATGGCGTCAGAAATCCAAACTTTGCTGCTGGGGCATGACCGCTCCTTGGGGAGATCGGTCAACCCTGTCGCGCCGCAAGCGGGAGCCGTGCTTTTGCACGATGGCGGCGTTGGCGTTTCGTACATCGGCGCGTGCGCGCAGGGCGTGGATGCGCGCCTTGGCTTGGCGGGTTGCCGCCTCCAGGTCGACGACCGGCTCGGGGATGTCCACGCCCACGCGCACGCCGCAGCGCGCCTGTACCTCGGCCGGCATACGCCACGGCTGCAGCAGCCACGTGTCTGGTACACGACACAGCGCCGGCAGCCAGTGCCTCACGAAGCTGCCTTGCGGGTCGTGATCTTGCGCCTGCTTGATCGGGTTGTAGACGCGCGTGGTGTTGATTCCGGTGGTACCGGCCTGCATCTGCATCTGGCTCCAGTGGATCCCCGGTTCGTAGTCGATGAACTGCCTTGCCAGCCACAGACCCACGGGCCGCCAATGCAGCCACAGCGGGTAGGAGGCCACCGAAACCAGCATGGCCCGCATGCGGAAGTTGATCCAGCCGGTCTCGCGCAGCATGGCCACGCAGGCATCCACCATCGGCCAACCGGTGCAGCCGTTCACGAGGGCGTCAAAGTGGGCCTCGTTCCACTCACGCTCGCGCAGGTCGTCGTAGCCACGGTGCAGATTCCGAAACTCCAGTGCGGGCTCGGATTCGAGCTTCTGGATAAAGTGGCAGTGCCAATGCAGGCGGCTGACGAATGCCGCCAGCCCCTTGCGCTGCCAAGCTGCACCCGGATCAGTGCAATCCTTCAATTGCAACAAGCGCTGCTCCGTGGCCTGCATCACCTCGCGCATGCTCAGGCAACCCATGGCAAGGTATGGCGACAGACGCGAACATGCGCTGGGAGCCGTAATCGGTGAGGAGATGCCGCCGCGATAGCGTCGGCTGCGTTCGAGCAGGAAGTCCTGCAACCATGCACAGCCGATGGCACGGCCGCCTCGCTGACGCCGCGGTGGCGCACTGGCTGCCAGTCCGAGGCCAAGGCCGGTGGGCAACACCTGTGCACTCCACGGCAATGCAACGCCGCGCAGGCTGCCGCGCGGTGGTGCGGGCAGACAACGCGCGTGCATATGAGCGTGCCAGCGCGCGTGCCATCCATCTCGTGTAGAGAGTCGCCGCATCACCCCATGCTGGGGCCATTCCTGCCAAGTCACGCCGTGGTCGCGGCACCATCGGGCAACGGCCCGATCTCGATCGAAGGTATGTCCATTGCCGGTTTCTTCGTGCGATACCAGCTGAGTAAAGGGCGCCGAGGCTTGCAACCGCGCGAGCACCTCCGTCACCTCGCCGACCGCAACCTGCAACGTCGCGCCACATGCGCGCAGTTGCTCATCGAGGTCGTGCAGGCACTCCTGCAAAAACAGGTAATGCTGCAGCGCTGCGTCCGGTTGCGCCCAGTAACTTGGCTCGACGATGTAAAGGCATAACACTGCCCCTTGCCTGGCGGCGTGAAACAGGGGGGCATGGTCATGCACCCTCAGATCGCGCTTGAACCAGACCACAGTGAACGTCATCGGCGTACACCACTTACCGGGCAGGCGCCACAGCCGGGTCCTGCCGCTCCTGCGACACCCAGATCAGCGCTGCGGTATCGATGCCGAGCATGCGTGCCCTTGCAACGATCGACTGGCGCTGCGCTGGGTCGAGGTGCTTGTCGCGCGCCAGGATCCAGCAGTAGCTGCGATCTGGCCCTACCACGAGCGCCCAGCGGTAACCAGGATCGAGTGCCGCCACGTGATAGCCACCGTAGAACGGCCCAAAGAATGACACCTTCAACGATCCGGTACCGTGGTCGCCAATGAACGAGGCCTTGCCGATGGCCACTCGCCACATTCCCGTGGCGGGATCAAAGCCGCGGTTCACGACGCGGACACTCCCATCCGGCTGTGGCTCGTACGTCGCCGAAACATTTGTCAGGCCGCGCTCGAACGCGTGATCCAGCCGCGCCTGTTCGTACCATCGGCCCTGGTAACGCTGGAGATCGAACGGCGCAACAGGGGAGATGCCTTGTGGCGGACTTGTCGGAGCGCAGCCGGCCATCAAGGTGCCACCCGCAACCACAAGCGCCAGCAATTGCAGCCGCCGGCGGCGTGCTTGCGTGGCCTTTCTGGGCATCAGGGAGCGCTTCAGCAGCCGCAACGCATTCAACATGCGCTTGAGCATCTGGTGTCTCCATGAAGCGGCGCATTCGTCGAGCATCGTTCTCACCTGTTGTGTTGTCAGCTTGATTGCGCTGCCACGTGTGCCGCGGCGCGAGGGCCGCATGCTTGGCTCGTACGGGAACGTCGGATCGCCTCTCCCAGGCGGTTGCCACTCAGCCATGCCCCCTCGACACCGCCACCAGCGAGCCAATCGCCGCAGATGCCGATGCCGTCCTGCATGCGCCACATATAACCCGGCGCGTCGTCACCCTTCGGCTCCAGGGGTTCCGCATAACGCCAGCGATGCGCTGTCGCGGCACGCACTGCGGGCCCGCCCAGTTCACGAAATGCAGCAACCAAGGTGCGCGCGACATCTTCCGGCGCGTCCTCCAAATGCGCGTCGGTCCAGGCGGACGAGGCGTGCAGTGCCCAGGTGCAATAGCCGGTGCGGCCGGGCTTGCTGGTGTCGTTTGCAATCCAGGCCAACGGCGCTCCGTTGACGACTGCCGCATCGAAGCTCAGGTCTGCATTGGTTTCGCACTGCGCCATCACAACCCAAATCGGTCGCATCCGGGCACGCGATGCAGCAAGCGCGAAATCAGAAGCCGTGCCTTCAAGCAACGGTACAGCCTGCGGCGACGGAACACCCACGACGACGATGTCGAACTGGTCACCAATGAGACCGCCTTCGGCAGACGACAGCTGCCAAGAACCGGCCTCGCGGAACAGTGCGTCGACGGTCGTGGCTGTAACCGTCTTTGCACCCATAGACAGCAGCCGAGCCGGCATCGTCATGGTCGGCACGCCGACGTATCGCGTCATGGGAGGGGCGGCCATGGGAGGTACGTCCGGAGCCATCGACACGACCCGCGCGTGCCATGGTGCGACCGCGCCCGCTGCCATCCAGCGCGCCACTTCCGACACAAATTCCGAATCGCGCGCAAGAAAGTACGGCACGCCATGGTCGCATTGCCAGCCATCGCCTCGGCGGGTGCTCATGCGGCCGCCGACACCGCGGCTTTTGTCGAACACAGTGACTCGATATCCACCTCGCGACAACGCGCCAGCGCACGCGAGCCCGGCGATGCCGCCGCCCACAATCGCTACGCTGACTGACTCATATTCTCGATTCATGAAACAAAATTGGCCGGCGAAAACGACATTCGGCATGGCTGTGAAGTTGGCTCTGAGTATAGGGACGTAAGGCCATTTAATGTGCTCTTCGACTGCGACTTCGGCCACAAATATCAACACATTCTCGACTCATGTACCGACGAGACGTTTCACCAGCGTAAAAAAGTTTTGTCTTCTGATGCAGTCAGTCGCTAGTCTGATGCTGTGATCAGGAGAGACCGTGGGAAAGCACTTCACCTCAACGGAGGCCCGCCGCTACCGAAGCGGCGAAGCGGCGCGTCTGGCGCGGATGCCCGCTGCCACGTTGCGAATCTGGGAACGTCGGTATGCCGTGGTCTCCCCCCCAAAGACGCCCTCAGGGCAGCGGCTCTATTCAGATGACGATGTGGGACGACTGCGGTTGATCAGGATCCTCGTGGATCAAGGCCACCCGATCAGCGCGATCGCCGGTATGGACTGGGAGGCCTTGAAGGCGCTGATGCTGTCGCCGGAGGACATGCAAGCCGAACTGCCCGAGGCGCTCTCTCTGCTGGTGGTCGGCCCGGTCGATATGCCGGGCGCCGGCTCGACGTTTGGCAGCATGCGCATTTGCGCGTACGCGAGCTCCCTCGAAGACGCTTTTCAACACGCCCATGCCGGAATAACGGCGGATGCGTTGCTGGTCTCCGTCTCCTCGCTGCATGACGAGACCGTCGCACGCATCGTGTCGTTATCAGAAGCTGTGCATGCCAAGGCGGTCAGCGTGATTTACGCATTTGGCAGCAGCCGCGCGACCGAATTGGCGGGGCTCGCAGGCATACGCGTCGTTCGCCGCGCCGACACGCAGGCCAGACCTGCGCACCTAATCGCAGAACTGGCCGACTGGGCGACAGCGCACCGTCAGGCAGACAGACTGAATGTCGGCACAGCGCCGCGCGCAATGCGCCGGTTCGACGAGAAAGCGCTTGCCTCGCTCGCGGGCATCGCCTCGGCCATCCAATGCGAATGCCCTCGGCACCTTGCCGAACTTGTGCTGCAGCTCAGTGCGTTTCAACGCTACAGCGATGAATGCATATCGCGGTCACCGAGTGATGCCCTGTTGCACCGCCGTCTTGGCAACGTCGCGAATCGCGCCGCCCAACTGCTCGAAACCGCGCTTGCGGAAATCGTGCGTCAGGAAGGATTGATGAACCGCGAGCTGGCGCGTGCCGGTTGACGCCGCCAGAGGTCGCCATGCATCAGCGCCGGTTGCTCGTTGCTTCTAGGCCAAAACACGTTAGGACGTAACAATGGGATTTGTTTGGATTACCGGTGCCAGCGGCGCCGTCGGCAGCGCGCTCACGCGGCGATTGAACCGCGCGGGCATTCCGCTGGTCCTGACGGCGCGAGATCGGGACAGGTTGGAAACGCTCGCTGAATCGCTTGCATCACCTGAGGTATTGGTCTGCCCCGCCGACGTCATCGACAGGAACAGTGCCCAGCTTGCCATCGAGGCGGGTGCAGCGCAGTTCGGTGCGCCGGAGGGGCTGGCGCATTGCGTCGGATCGATCGTCATCAAGCCGCTTCACCTGACGTCGGACGACGAGCTCAAGCAGGCACTCGATACCAACTTCGTCTCGGCGTGGAATGTGCTACGACTGTTCGTGCAGCAGGCTATCGCGCACAAGGCGCGCGCGAGTGCCGTGCTGATTGGCTCCGTCGCCGCGACCGCCGGCTTCCCGAATCACGAAGCCATTGCCAGCGCAAAGGCAGCGGTCGGCGAGCTTGCTCAGTCTGCCGCTGCGACATATGCGGAGCGCGGTATCCGCGTCAACTGCATTCATCCGGGGCTGACGACATCGGCCATGTCAGCACGGCTGACCGGCTCCCCTGTGGTTGCAGAGCGACTCGCAAAGGCCAACCCGCTGGGCCGGCTCGGACAGGGTGACGACACCGCAGCGCTTGCCGAGTTCCTGCTCAGTCCCGCCGCCTCCTGGGTCACGGGTCAGCAGATCAATGTGGATGGCGGCCACGGCCGGTTGCTCGTGCCGCCAAAATCATGAGCGGCCCGTCGATGGACGCGCGCGCCCTCGCTGTGGTGCTTGGCATCGGCGGTCTCATTCCGTTCGTTGTCCTGGCTTGGCTTTGCGTGCGGACCGCTGCCGGCAGCGGTGAGTATCCACATGCGTTGCTGATGTATGGCGCGGCCATCGCGTCGTTCGTGGGTGCCGTGCACTGGGGCCTCGTACTGCGCGAGCCCGTCGCCACGCGCAGGCATCTCGTTCAGCTTGCCTGGAGCGTCGTGCCATCGTTCGCCGCCTGGGCCTTGACGATCAGCGGGGAGCCTCGCGCTGCCCTCGTCAGGCTGGCGATTTTGCTGGCCGTCTGCTGGGCGGTCGATGCCGTGTTCTGGCGCGGCAGAGCGATTCCGGCATGGTACTTCGGGTTGCGCAGCCTGCTGACCGCCGTCGCAGCCTTGTCACTCGTGCTCGCCGGTGTGGCAAGCGCAGGCTGATCGCTGGAGACCGACGCACCACGGCGCCGAGCCTACCCACAAGCTTGATTAACCTCATATCTGTTTGGAATCTGTCTGGAGAACAACGTGGCAAACCATTCAAGCAAAGGAGCTGTCGTCTACAGGAACACCGGTTTGACCGACATCACCACCAGATACCGCATGCCGATCGCGGCGCGGGTGTCGATTCTTCATCGGGTCAGTGGTGCACTGCTGTTCCTGGCTCTGCCATTCCTGCTGAATCTCTTCGGGCGAAGCCTGGATTCCGAGCCCGCCTTCGACGGCTTCAGGCAAACGCTGGCGACCTTGCCTGTAAAAGTGGTCGTCCTGGGATTGAGCTGGGCGTACCTTCATCACTTCTGCGCCGGGTTGCGCTTCCTGTGGATGGACGTAGACCACAACGCCACCGCCAAGGTGAACAGCCGTCGATCGGCAATCGCCGTGTTCGCGGCGTCGTTGGGGCTCACGGCGATCGTGGTAATCAAACTGTTCGGAGCAACCGCATAACATGGCACAGCACGCAATTGGTCCCAAGCGCCTGGTTGTCGGCGCGCACTACGGCCTGAAGGATTTCCTCGCGCAGCGCGTCACCGCCGTGATCATGGCGGTCTACACCATCGTGCTGCTGGCTGCGTTCCTGCTGTCGAAAGACACGTCGTACCAGAGCTGGGCGGGCCTGTTCGCCAACCAGTGGATGAAGATGCTGACGTTCCTGGCATTCGTGTCGCTCACGTATCACGCCTGGATCGGCGTGCGTGACATCTGGATGGACTACGTAAAGCCCGTGGCAGTGCGTTTGACGCTGCAAGTGTTGACGATTCTGTGGCTCGTTGGTTGTGCGGGCTACGCAGCTCAGATTCTCTGGAGGGTTTAAGACATGGTCGCAGTCAAGACTGGGCTGCCGCGCCGCAAATTCGACGTCGTGATCGTCGGTGCGGGCGGTTCGGGCATGCGCGCATCGCTGCAGCTGGCAGAAGCCGGCCTCTCCGTGGCCGTGCTGTCCAAGGTTTTTCCCACCCGCTCGCACACCGTGGCGGCGCAAGGTGGTATCGGTGCTTCGCTGGGCAATATGAGCGAAGACAACTGGCACTATCACTTCTACGACACCGTCAAGGGTTCCGACTGGCTCGGCGACCAGGACGCGATCGAGTTCATGTGCCGCCAGGCACCGAACGTGGTCTACGAGCTGGAACACTTCGGCATGCCGTTCGACCGCAACGCCGACGGCACCATCTACCAGCGTCCGTTCGGCGGCCACACGTCGAACTACGGCGAGAAGCCCGTGCAGCGTGCCTGCGCCGCGGCCGACCGTACCGGCCACGCGCTGCTGCACACGCTGTATCAGCGTAACGTGCGGGCCAAGACCCACTTCTTCGTCGAATGGATGGCGCTGGACCTGATCCGCGACCAGGACGGCGACGTGCTGGGTGTGACGGCGCTGGAAATGGAAACCGGCGAGGTCTACATCCTCGAGGCCAAGACGACGCTGTTCGCCACGGGCGGTGCAGGCCGGATCTACGCAGCGTCCACCAATGCCTTCATCAACACCGGTGACGGCCTGGGCATGGCAGCGCGCGCTGGCGTCCCGCTGGAAGACATGGAGTTCTGGCAGTTCCACCCGACCGGCGTGGCCGGCGCGGGCGTGCTGATCACGGAAGGCGTGCGCGGCGAAGGCGGCATCCTGCGTAACAAGGACGGCGAGCGCTTCATGGAGCGCTATGCCCCGACGCTGAAGGATCTGGCACCGCGTGACTTCGTGTCGCGTTCGATGGACCAGGAAATCAAGGAAGGCCGTGGTTGCGGCCCGAACGGCGACTACGTGTTGCTCGACCTGACCCACGTCGGTGCCGAGACCATCATGAAGCGTCTGCCGTCCATCCGCGAGATCGGCCTGAAGTTCGCGAACGTTGATGCGATCAAGGAACCGATCCCGGTCGTGCCCACCATTCACTACCAGATGGGTGGCATTCCGACGAACTATCACGGTCAGGTCGTCGTGCCGAAGAACGGCAACCCGAACGAGGTCGTCAACGGCTTCTACGCAATCGGCGAATGCTCGTGCGTGTCGGTGCACGGCGCCAACCGCCTGGGCACGAATTCGCTGCTCGACCTGGTGGTGTTCGGCCGCTCGGCAGGCAACCACATCGTTGCGCAGAACCTGAAAAACCGCGAGCATAAACCGCTGCCGGCCGACGCTGCTGACCGAGCGCTGTCGCGCTTGGCCAAGCTCGATTCGTCCAGCTCGGGCGAATACGCGCAGGACATTGCCAACGATATCCGCCGCAACATGCAGTCGCACGCTGGCGTGTTCCGCACGCAGAAGCTGATGGACGAGGGCGTCGAGCGCATCCTCGAAGTGGCCGAGCGTAGCGCCAACATCCACCTGAAGGACAAGTCCAAGGTGTTCAACACCGCG